>JAYFPE010000014.1:0-35327 GCA_034928145.1 Candidatus Pelethousia sp.
AGGGGCGCTGCATGTTGCAGCGCCCCGGTTTTGTTGAAAAGAAGGCTTATCCGCGCCACTCCAAGCCGAGCGCTGCGTAGGTTTTAGGCCCGGCCTTACCGTCGGGTACCAGCTTGGCGGCCTTCTGGAATTTGCGCAGGGCTTTGTCGGCCTGCGGGCCAAACACGCCGTCGATCGTGCCCACGGCATACCCACGCTTTTTGAGGGCCGTCTGCAACTCGGCCACATCCACTCCTTGCAGATAGGGTTTTACCAGCATCAGCACGCGGCTCTTGGGCACGGGCGTGGGCGCAGGCGTAGGGGCAGGTGTGGGCGTGGGCACAGGCGTGGGCGTAACCACCGCATTAAAAAAGGGCGGCCTGCCGTAAGCATTCCAGCCCTTGAGCGACGATTTGATCACCCCGGTGTCGCGGCCTTGCGCCTCAATTACGTTCAGGGCGTCGTCCACGATGTAGCCCACATGATATGCCTTACCCTTGGCATCCACCTTGAATACGAAATCGCCGCGCCGCAGCTCGCCTTGGGAAATGCGCGCGCACTTTCGCATCAGCCCATCCGCCGTAGTATCGTTGGAGAGCAGACCCTCTTTCAAGAGGAAATACACAGCCAATCCGGAGCAATCGAAGGCGCGCAACACGTCACCGTACCCCGCGAGCACCTGCTTGCGCCAGAAGGCGATCGCCCGCGCCGCGTTGGCCGTGCTGTTCTCGCGCTTGCGTATCCACGCCTCGCTGACTTGGCGGCCCTGCTCGCCCTGTCCGCCCCAAACATACACACTGTGGTTGCGCACCTGCTCCTCAAGGTACGAAATAAACTTATTCAGCATCGTTTTTATCTCCCTTCTTGGCGAGCTGCGCGAGTATGTCCCGCAGCTTGTCCGGTACGGGCACGCCCAGTCGCGCGGCGTTTTCCACGATGGAGATGCCCTCGTTGCTCAGATAGAAAAAGACCACGGCAGTACGAAGCGTACTGCCGGTTCCGATCACCTGACTGTCGATCATGTGCGCCACGCCCACCAGCGCGAATATCAGCACCTTTTTAAAGATGCCTCGCGCGCCCACCTCGCTGGAGAGCTTCTTGTCGACGACCGCGCACATCACGCCGGTCAGGTAATCGATCGCCACCACGGCAATCAGCGCAATCAGCACGCCGTCCACCCCTCCCACAAACCAGCCGATCCCGCCGCCGATCGCGGTGAAAACAAGCTGTATTCCATTCCAAATCCTCATGAATTTGCCATCCTCACTTTCTCGTTGTGTTAACTAAAAAGCGCCCCCTTGTGGGAGCGCCCTAAAGCGTCAATATCAGGTCTTGTATCTGCCGCATCAAGTCTGCGCGCGGCCTGCCCGGCAGGAAGGGCAGCCATCCGACCGGCGGAACATCGAACGCGCCGGACGCGTCGTGGGAATTGATCACGCTGACGATATCGTCCACGGCGCTGCGTATTTCGGTGATGTGCAGCGGCCAGCGCCAAATCGGCGTTTTGCCACCTACGACTGTTTCTTTCCACGGCTGCACCGACAGACCGTAATAGCGCCGCACGGCATTGGCCGCGTCACGAAGCTGCTGGATGTGCGCCGCTTTGATCGTGGTAGCATTGGCGGTGAGCACCGAAAACGGTGACGCCGCGACCATAAACTGCACCTGCACCGCCGCACTCTCGGCTCCCGTGGTGGCGTTGATCGCCTTGAACGTAAGAGTATGGCTCCCCAATGAAAGTGGCGGCGGCATGAATATACTCGCGGTATTGCCCTCCAAGAGGCCGGATACCGAGAACCGCGCCGGGTCGGCCGTGCTGTCATACCACGGGCCGTCGTCCACCTGTGCATGCAGCGTCTGCATGCCGCCCGCATATGCGCCGGATTTGAGCAATGCCCGTGGTATGGCGCTGTAGGCCGTCCTGCCGGATGCCGGAGCCAATACCGCAGGCGCGGGCGGCGAGGTGACCATACTGACGATGTTGCTCGAAACATACGCCGAGGGCGCGTCAAAGCTGTCCACCGTCCGAATGCGGTACACCACCTTGACCCCATCGCGCATATCCGCCGCCACAGCCGTGCTGCCGGAGGTCGCGGAGGACAGGATCGTGGTCAGCGACGCGAAGGCCGTCCAAGTGACGCCGCCGTCCATAGAGCTTGCGCTTTGGAGCGTGTACGACTTGATAGCGCTGGTGCCGGGAACCACGCCGCCCCACGCGAGAGTGATGCTGCCGCCTTCGTACACTTCCGGCGCGGCAGTGAACACGCCCGGCGGCGAGGACAGCACGTTTTTGCGCAGGGTGCCCGATGTTGCCCAGCCCGAGTGATACGCCTCGCCCAGCGCGCCGCGCGTACGTATCCGAAACCGCCGGTAATGTCCGCGCGTGGGTGGCGGCTCGACGGTATACGAGCCGCTGCCCGAGGAGGAAGGCACAATTGCGGGCGTCTGCCACGCACTCCAGCCGGAACCATCCGAGGAATCGCTGTACGTGATTTCATATCCCGTAATGGCGTTTGCGCCGCCGCCTGTCGCGCCGCTCCACGTCAGCGTTGCTTCTGTCTCGGCCACGGACGGCGAAACGGTCACATTGGTCGGCGGCCCGCATGGCGCGAGCGGCGTGTAGTTGATCTGCAGGCTGTGGTTACCGGGAGTCGTGGAAAAACGTTCTGCGTCGCTGATGCCGCTCTGGTCGTTGGGCACGCGCTCCAAACGGAAAATATGGTCGGGGCTGTTGTTGTCCACAATCCACTGGACAATATTCGTGACGTCGATCGTGCGGCTTGCCGCGCTCGTGCCGGTAAGCGTAAACTGCACGCCGTCGCACGCAATGTACGGCCCGACGTTCCATGTGAACGCGCCCCAATTCCCCTTGCGCAGGCTGACCTTGCTGGTGAGCGTCGCGGCAAGGCCGCCCGAAACCTGCGCCAGTACGAGCGAAGCGCTGTTGATCGTGGAGCCTGCGGGTATCTGCGAGTTCAGGCTCTCAAAGTTGAAAAAGCAGTTATTGGTTGTACTGGAGTATTTACCGACGTCGCACGAGCCTGTGTTGGCCTGATTGGGTGACGCCCTGTCGATCTCGCATACATGGGTGGCGTACTTGACTAAGGTTGGCATCTTACACCGCCTTACTCGTACACGGCGGTGATCAGCGAGTTCACCGTGCCGCAGAGCGCGGAATCAAGCCGCGTGTCCGTGATCTTATCCTGCATGATCGACACCACGCCCTTACCCACCAGCACATCCGCAAACCCCAGCTCGTACACCTCGACGGTGCGCGTCAGCGCGGGCGGGACGGGAGTTTCCAGCGCCGCGCCGGTCTTTATCGCGAGCGCGATGTTCCTATCCACGGCGCTCAAGCGCAGCACCACCCGGTCGATACGCGGCTGTGCCCCGTTGGCCGTGGCGAGCGCCAGCTCCAGCGGTAGCGTGTTTTCATATGCGTAACCCCTGATCCACGCGCTGCCCGGAGCTACCAGCACATGCATGCCGTCGGAGGCCGTGACCTTGAGGTTATTGGTATCGACATAGAAGATGCCGTTGGTGACCAGCTTGGCGAAATACCCCGCGAAGTCGGAAGCGTCGTACACACGATCGCCGCCGGACGAGTTGAAAAAGCCGCTCTTTTCCATGGTTATACCCCCTTGAGCTTTTGTGCGAGCGTGAGCGCGCCGCGCCCGAGCACCACGTCGATGTGCCTGCCTTCGCTGTTGTAGGTCTCTTCGATTTCCGTGATGCGCGTGCGCATGGATACACCCCACCGGTTTGACACCACCGTCACCATATCGCCCAGGTCGAAATCCTCTTTGTAGCGCAGGCTGCCGTGGTTGTGGAGTGTGGCGTCGAAGCCCTGTACCATTTGAAGATCATTGAGCCGAATGTCCCCGTGCTGGATGAGCGCCGCAGCGTACCCTTCCCCGAAATCCTCGCTGCGCAGCGCCTTGGCGTCCACGAACACTTCGTAGCGGGCAAGTCCACTGGCGGAACCGGAAGGGACCATGGTGCGCAGCTCACCCTCGCCCTCGCCGCCGACCAACGCCACGCACGCGTAGTCCCGCGCGCTGTGCGTATACGCCTGTTCGGTCAGGTTTTCAAACTCTCTGGAGAATACCGCCGAAGTCTCACGGCCCTCGTACAGGGTGACGGTGAAAAGCCTTGTGACCGGGTCGAACGCTGTGCGCAGGCCCACGTCGCAGGCGGCGCACAAGTCCTCAACGGTTGTGAGCAGGTTCCGATAGGAAACCTGCATGGTTACGGTTTGGGATAGCGGCGGGGATATGAAGCCCATACCAGAAATCGCCCTGTCCGGGTCGGACGGGGCGATCACATGGTTGGCGAGAAGTTGGGCAATTGCATTTGAAAGATTCCCTTGCAGCATCTCCGTCTGCCAGATGATCCGGCGGGCAAGCAGGCCGGTTGCGAACCGCCCTGAGACGGTGATGTACTCCTGCTCCTGTGCGTTTAGCTCGATGTGCTCTATGATCCCGGCCTCGGCATCGTCGTTCTTCCAGAGGATGTGCCCCATGCGCAGCAGGGTCAGATTGTTGGCGTCCGCGATGGCGCGGAGCGTGAACCCGCCGCAGACGCTGTACTTTCGTGTCCATTGCAGGTGCTCATATGCCTCGATCACGCCCAAAAGGGCGCGATCCGCGTTGAATACATAAAGCTCCATATCACACCCCCAAATACTGCGGCCGGAAGAAGATGGTGACCTCCAGCATGTCCATGTTCTCCGCCGCGCTGTAGCGCAGCGTATTGCGGCCAACATCAAGTTGCAGGAACGTGGAGGACGTATCCACGTCCGGGAACGCGTTCGCCGCCACGCCGCCCATGACGCTGCGCACGCGCTTGGCGGCAAAGTGCGTATCCACCGTGATCTGCTCGCCCGGCGTCATGGTGCGAAGGATACGCATGACCTCGCCGGTGTCCACATTCATGAGCTCGGGATCGGTGACGCTACCCAGCGCCCGGAACTGGATGCTACACCCGCAGGGTACGTCGCCGTCGTTGTCAACGAATATGATCTGGCTCGGCTCGCGCGCGCCGAACTCCATGCCGCCCTCGGGGATTTCGAGGAGAAAACTAAGCTTTGCCGTCCATGCCGCCAGCTCCACGCGCAGCTCATCGATGTCCTCAAAAAACGGCGACGGGCAGAGCAAGGATATAAAAAAGGAAGGCGTGCGCGCGCTGCTGCGCTGGGCAAACACGACCTCCTCCACGCTGCAGGGGATGCGCTTGCCGCGATAGGTGAGCACACCCGCCTTCTTGGGAGAAAAGATGCGCAAAAGCCGCTGCCGGAGCATTGCCGCCTCGTCGGCGCTGCCCGCCACGATCGTGCCCTCCAGCGTGATGTTGCGCGTATCCAACGTGCCGGAGATATAAAAAGCGCCGTCTTGACTCGGCGCTTTGAAGGTAAGAATGTTTTGTCGTATCTGACCGGTGCCGTCCACGCTTGTGAGGAAATATGGGCGGCGCTGGCGAAGGGTAAGCGATTCGCCGTCGCTGTTTTCATATGTGATCTGCATGCGCCCTCCTTACAGTTCCAGCGCCAATTTGCGGGAAAGGTTCTTAAATTCACGAGAAAGCTCCCTTTCGCTGAGCGCCTTGGGCGTGACTACCGATATGCTCTGGTGGATGGTGGTGCCGCCGGACGCGCGGCCCGGCCCTCCGCTCGAAGGGAACCGCGCATCCACATCGAAATCTGTCGGTATTGCCCCGTACATATCCCGGCGTATGCCGTCCATGGCCTTTGTGAAGCCAACGCCAAGGCCCTCCGCCATATGGCCGCCGATCCCGGCGAACACGGTGGAGGGCGAGCGGATGCCCAGCACCCCCTTGATGCCGCTGACGATGCCGCCCACAAAATCGCTGACCTTGCTCTTAATCCACGATGCCATGCTCTGGATGCCGTTCCAAAGGCCCGTGACGATGTTCTTGCCAATTTCCCACACTGCGCTGAGCGCCTTGCCCAAGCCGTCGATGATCGCCGAAATGATCTGTGGGATGGCTTTGACGAGTTGGGGAATGGCCTGAATAAGCCCCACGGCAAGCTGCACGGTGAGCGCTATGCCCATTTCAATGATCTTGGGGAGATTGTTCACGATAAAGCCGATGATCGCCGTTATGATCTTGGGCAACGCTTCCACGAGCTTGGGCAGGGCGTTCAATAACCCCTGCGCCAGCCCCTGTATGATTTTGAGCGCGGCGTCGAGCATCTTGGGCATGTTTTGTATGAGCACCTGCACGATGAGGATAATCGCTTCCACGATGGAGGGGATAAGCTCCGGCAGCGAATCGGCAAGGCCGGTCGCCAGCGTCACGATCATCTGGATGGCCGCCTCCACCAGTGCGGGCAGGTTCGCTATGATGCCTTGCACCAAGGTGAGCACAAGCGTCACCGCCGCCTCCGTGATCCGGGGAAGCGCTTCGATTAAAGCGGTGAGCAGTGTCATGACGATATTCACCGCCGACTCGATCAGCATGGGCAGGTTCTCTATGATCGCGCCGCCGATGGCCATGACGATATTGAGGCCCAGCTCAAGAAACATCGGCATCTTTTCCACGATGATGTTGGCAACATCTCCGATCGCCGTGCCGATGGCCGCAGCGATCTGCTCAAAATCGCCGTTCGCCGCATTGATGGCGTTTCCGAGCGTGGAGAACACGCCGGTAATGCCAGCCGAAACCTCGCTGACCACGGGAAGGAATACGCCCTGCAGGGAACGCTTTGTGCCCTCGATCGCGGTGTCGAGGTCGTTGTACTTGATTTTGTTGATTTGGGAGAGCGCGTCGTAGTTTTTCTGTGCGCCGTCCGCCATGCTTGAAAGCACCGGCAGCACGTTGGCTTCCAAATCCTCGTACATGGTGCCGAACAGCGCAACGGCGGCGTTGTTCTTCGCCAATGGATCTTCCATGGTGTTCAGCGCGCTAACGACCTCGAAGAAGGCTGCCTGCGCGTCGGCACCGCCGGAAGCGAACCGGCGCATCATATCCTCCGCGTTCATCCCGAGCGTCTGGAACGCCTGCGTCGTGGTGACGCTGCCGTCCTTGGCGCGTATATTGAACTCCTTCACCGCGTCGCCGACCTTATCTATGGAAAAAGCGCCCGCATCCGCGCCGCTGATCAGGCTGGCAATGAACTGGTCGGCGGATAGGCCCAGCGCGGAATACTGCGCGGAGTATTCATTCAAGGTGTCCAGCAGGTCGCCGTTTTTGTCCGCGCCATTCTGCGCGCCTACCGCGATGATGTTATACGCCTGCTCGGCGCTCACGCCGAAATTCTTCATGAGCGCACCGGCTGCGCGGGCCGATTCCTGCATTTCAAAGCCGAACGTGTCGCGCAGCGCAAAACCGGACTCCGTCGCTTTTTCCAGCTCCGCACCCCACAGTCCGGTGGTTTTCTTGACAGTCGATAGGCCCTCGGCCACATCTGCCATGTTTTCGCCGAAGTTGTGCTTGTACACATTGCGGGCGACTACTCCCAACGCCTCAAGCTCGGCACCGGTCGCGCCGGTGGAAGCGGAAATCTGGTTGACCGCCTGATTGTATTCGTCGCCCAACTTCACCAATCCGACACTGGCGGCGATCGCCGCCGTGCCGATTGCTACAACAGTCGCAGCCACGGCAACCCCGATGCCCTTGAGGATGCCGCCCAGCTTTTCAAAGCTGCCACCGGCCTTTTCCGTCCGACCGGCGCTGTCCTCAACCGCGCCGCTGAACTCCCCGACGCTCTCGCCCGCGCCGTCAAAGCCTTTTTCGAATTCCGTGAGCGCGGCGTTGTTATTATCCAGCTCGCGCTCCATATCGTTCAGCTCGGCCTTGGCGTTGTTTAGCTGGACGGCCCATGCCTTGGTGCGGCTGCCCGTTTCGCCGAAGGAGTCCGTTGAGTTTTTGAGCGCCTTTTCCAGCAGGTCGATCTTTTCCTTCTGCTCGTCAATTTCCTTTGTGAGCACCCTATTGCGGGCGGTGACGGCCTGTACGGAATTGTCCTGCTTATCGAACTGCGAGGTGACCAGCTTCATTTCCGAACCCAGCACCTTGAAATCCTGATTGATCTCGCGCAGGGCCTTCTTGAACTCCTTTTCGCCCTCGACGCCGATCTTAAGCCCGAAATTATCCGCCATATCGTCACCGCCTTCCTGAAAAAGTGCAACAAAAAAGAGCAACCTTTCGATTGCTCTGAGCTGGTTACCTATATTTCCAATATCCTCGTGGTTACGTTTTGCTTACTTCTCCGACAAGTTTCTCAATATCCGCTTCAAAGCGCTTCAAATCATGATCTCTAACCTTATAATTGAAGGTGTGCTTTACCTTATTCTGCTGGTCTTCCGGCAATAGGCGGTTTATCCATAATTCAGTCACACCGATAGGTTCGCGCTGAATAATGGATGACAGTTCCGCCGCAATTTTTTCTTTTTGGCCTGTCTCTCCATTGCACAGAGATATAAAGAAATACTTACATATCCTGTAGGATTCCTTTTCTAAGAATGCTCTCATGGGGGACGCAATCCGACCGCCCCAAATAGGCGCGATCAAAATAAAAACGTCATGCTCATGATCGGCGATTTGATAGCCCGATAGTTTTGAATTGCGGTTAAAAATAAAGTCAAGAAGAATGGATATTGTTTTTCTTTTCTTCTTCTCGTCTATTTTTAAGATCTCACACCCCAATCTATCTTCTATTTTTAAAGCGAGTTTTTCATTATTGCCAGTATGTGAGTAGTAAATAATCAAAGGTTTCATGAATCCCTCTCTCCAAATGCCAATCCCCAGTAATGACACGGCATTTTTTGTAAATTATAACATACGCACATACTACAATCAATTAAATCAAATTCCATACGGGATAATGTCCTCAATGAACAGCTCGCGCTTTGGCCGTGCCAGCCCATGGAACTGCTTGTGCGCCTCCCACTGGTCAAGCAGGTGCCCGAGCGGCATGAGCCACACTTCAATCTCCGCGCGGCGGAGCTGGCTTACCCCGTAATAGATCAGCCGGGCAAACAACTCCTCGTCGCTTACCCGGCCTGCGCGTTTTTTCCGCCATCATCCTCGCTCAGAATGTGCCGCGCCGTGCCGCGATACATGGCCTCCATGATCGCGCCTTTGTACTTGGCGAGGTCGGCGGGCGAGGTCAAAAGCTCCACGGCTTCCTCGGTGAGAAGCTCGCGGGTATCCTTCGGATGAAGGAGATTGTGTATCTGCACGCCCTGATTGGCGAGCAGGGTCAAAAGCCACACCACCTCGTCAATGGCGAGCGTGAAATCCTCGGCCTTGAGCAGCTTGTCGCCGAGGTTCTCCAAACCGCCGTACCGCTTGGCGATCTCCTTGGTCGCGCGCGTGGTGAGGACGAGCGCGTACTCGTCCCCGCCGATCTCTATGAATGCCGTCCTGTCGTTGTCCATGTGCCCCCCTTATGGCTCTAAGGTGAAAATCGGCTCGTACACCTCGGAAAACCACTCCGAAACGGTGGACGGCGCGACGCCGGTATCGCCCTCGGTGACCTCCGCCTTCCACGGATGCCGCCCGCTCGCGTCCAGCTTGTTCCTGCGCATGACCGTGCCCTCGATCGTCGGCGTCTGGAATGAGATGGATTCGCCCTTGGTCTGCAGGTTGGTGGCGGGCAGACCGAATATCACGCGGTACAGCCAGAAATACCGGTACTTGCCGTTGGCCTTCTGTGCCCGAAACCCTATAGCCACCGGCCCGCCGATGTCCTCGCTGCCCGATACGAGCACGCCGTTGTCGTCGGCCGCCGCGCCGGTCAGCTCCTCGGCCACCGGCGTGCCGATATCGTCCACGCCGAGACTGAGCTTGCCGCTCTTGAACTCCTTTATGACCTCCGCAGCGCCATCGTCGGCATACAGGATGGCCTCTATCAGCTCGACGGACAAATCCGCCTTGATCGCCTTTGCCAGCACCTTGGGAGGGCCATATGTTTCGATGCCGTCCACTTCCGTGATTCGGGAATAGAACAGCCTGTCCAATCCGATCGTTGCCATGTTATTCCTCCAATGCGTATTCTTTTGCCACGTCGATGGCGTAGTGGTGATAGCCGGTGTCTTCCTCGCGCCCGAGGTATATCCGGCCCGTTATGGTCAGGCCCGCCGTGAGCAGCGCCTTGACCACCGCGTTTTTGAACGCCGTGTACGCGCCCTTATCGAAGAGGGAGAGCCGCGCTTCCTGCGTTTCGAACAGCGCCCGGTTGTCCGCGAACAGCCCGTACACATCCGCCATGGGCGTAATGACCGCGTATCGGTCGGGCGGAGGGTCGCTGAACGTACCCGTTTCCACCGGGATGCCCAGCGCGTCGAATACGGCCTTGACTTCCGTAAGCAGGCTCATATGCCGTTCATCTCCTCCTCGAATTTCTGCTGCATGGCCGCGATGCAGGGCGCGCGGGATGCCGAGCGCGCGGGCTTCAAAAACGGCTTGGCGGGCTGGCCCGACTTGCCGTACTCGAGGATGGTGGCGAGCTTGGCGTTGACGCCGCCCCCACGCCGAGGTTCGCTGAACCCGACCTTGAGGTTGTGGACGCCGTTGTGGTCGATCTTGACGGGCGATACGCCCAACGCGGCCAGCAGCGCGCCCGTGGAGCGCCGCCGCGCCTTAAGATTGCGCCCGATGACCGAGGCAAGGTTGCCGCGTACCTTTGAAACCACCACCTCCGCGCCCGCCCCGAGGGCGGACTGTATGATCCCGTCCGTCTTGTCGCCCAGCGCCTCCAGCGACGCCATGAGCTGTTCGGGCATCCGGATTTCCGCTTTCGCCATGTCAATCGCCTCCTTTGGGGGTCACGATGTCCGCAAGCACTTCGACGTACATGCCGCGCATATCCGCCACGCTCGCGATGGTGTATCTCTCGCCGCCGCAGCGTATCGCGTGGGCAGTTGTGATGTTCAGGGAAGGGATAACGCGGAAGCGGAACAGCGTCGTTGCCGCCGTAAACGCGCCCGCACCCTTCGATCCCACCGCGCGCCCGTGGCGCGTTTCCTTATGCGCCCGCACGCTGGCGAGCACCGTGTCGGTTGTTGTGGCAAAGCCCTCGTCGTCCTTGGCGGCCGTGACCGCCACGATGTCGATGAACGCCGCCATTTTCCCAAGCCCCATGCGCTACACCTGCCAATCCTTATCCAGCCGCAGCAGCAGGTCGACCGTCGCCCACGCCTGCCGCGCCGCCTGCGCGCTGTCCGCGAAGAAGCCGCCCGTGCCGCCGTCCCGGCTCTCGTAAAAGAGCGAGGCCAGCATGACGATTGCCTGCTCGGTAGCGGGTGTCATACTGGCCTCGCTGGAATAGCTGCCCGGCGCTTTCTTCTGGAAGCCCTCGGCGTATGAAACGGCGGCGGCAATGTAGCTTTGCAGGAGCGCATCATCCTCGTCGTGTTGGAGGATCAGGTTCTTTTTGACCTTTTCCAGCAGCCCCATGCCGTTTACCGCCCTTCGTCGGCTACGCCTTCATGCGCAGTACCTTGATGGCTTCGGGCAAAATGAGCTTGCCGTCCACGCGCTGCGAAGCCATGAACCCGACCTGACCGGTGGGCGCGTACAGCTCGTTGAGGCGTTTGAAGGAACGGCCCTGCCTGTCCGCGATCCAGTAATACTTGAAATCACCGAACGCGATGGGCTTGGAATCGGACGCGATCACCGGCACATACGCGGAGGTCTTGACGGGGCGGTTGAGTATGGTGTCCGGTTCGCCCGCCGTGATGGACGGCTGCCAGAGGTACTGGCCCTGATTATCCTTGAGCTTGCGGATGGCCTTCACGGTCGCGTCGTTGGTCACGAACACGGCCTTTTTCCGATAGGGGGATTTGAGAGAGTAGAACAGGTCGATGAGCTCGTCCGCCGTGATGGCCGTCGCGCTTGCCGCCGTCACGCCCAGCTCCGCGCCGCCGATCGCCGCGAAAATGCCGGTGGGCTTACCCGCGCCGTCGCCGATGAAGAAGGATTCCTCCTCGCGGTTGCCGATGCGGCGAGCGAATTCGGTAGCGATGTAGGTTTCAAGGTTGAACACGCTGTCGTTCAACAGCTCCTCGGAAACCTTGAGCATGGTCGCCAACTTAAATGCGGAGATGGACACCTGCCCGAATGCATCGTCGCTCTCGGGGATCAGGCCCTCCTCATCCACCCACGACGCGGTACCTTTGGTCGTGGTAACCGGAATTTTACGGTCGCCGCTGGAGGTCTGGATAACGTTGGCGAGGGAGCGGAATATGTTTTCTTCCTGCAGCGCCTCCACCAGCGTGCGTTCGAACTCATCCGGTACGAGAAACCCGCCCTCGGAGTCGGTGCCGATCTGCAGGGCGTCCAGAATCTCGGGACGGGCGGCCTTGGAGCGCATGGCGTTCCAGAACGCGCGCCTGTAATCGTCCGTCGCGCGGCCGGTCTTGGTTTCGCCGTCCGGCGCATGCGCGGGCTTGCCCGTGATGGGCGCGGAAGTGGGCTTACTCAGTTCCAGATCGACCACGGCCTGCCGCTCCAAACGCTCGACCTCCTTGCCCAGCGCCACCACGTCGGCCTCCATTTTGTCGTAGGTAGCGGCGTCCTCGGCGGTCAAAAGACCGTCGTTGCCGCGCTTGCTGTCTAAGAAAACCTTGGCGGCTTCCCACGCCTTCGCGCGCTTTTCGCGCAGTTCGAGAATTTTGCTCATGTAAAGTTCCTCCTTCGATTTATGGCTTCAATAAAAAAAGCCGCTTTTCCAGCGACTCGACAGGGATACCAGTGTGTTTTTCAGGCTGCGGCAGCTTTTTAAGGATGGAATTCGTGACCGCCTGTCGGCTGAATATCAGGCCGCCGGAATCCTGTACGCCGGGCGTGTCGGTGAACAGGATGCCGTCCGCGAACTTGAACTCCACGGCCTTTTTCGCATTCAGCCACGTTTCCGCATCCATCAGGTGGGATATCCGCGCGCGGGAAAGCCCTGACTTCAATTCGTAGGCATTGATGATCGACTCCTTGACTTCCTCCAGCATGGCGATGGCCTTTGCCATTTCCGCGCTGTCGCCTATGGCCACCGTCATGGGGTTATGGATCATGAGCATGGAAACCGGCGACATGTACACCTCGCCGCCCGCCATGGCGATCACGCTGGCGGCGCTGGCCGCGATGCCGTCGATTTTCACGGTCACCTTACCCTTGTACTCCATGAGCATGTTGTAGATTTGCGCGGCGGCGAACACATCGCCGCCGGGCGAGTTGATCCAGACGGTGATGTCACCCTCGCCGGAATGCAGCTCCGCTTTGAACTGCTGGGGCGTTACCTCGTCCCCAAGCCAGCTTTCCTCGGCGATAGCGCCGTCCAAGCGCAGGGTGCGCGCGCCGTCCTCGTTCTTCACCCAATTCCAAAACCTACGATGCATCCGTTTCCTCCTTCGAAGCAAAAATGCCCGCGTCCGCGAGCTTGGTCATGTTGCCGTTGATGAGATAGAGGTCGCCGCCCAGCTCCGCCGGGATACGGTTCATATCCTCCAGTTCCCTGATATCGTTTGTGGAAAGCCAGCCGTTCTGCCGCCCGGTGGCATACCCGGTCATGCGGCTTTGGTAATCCCCGCGCAGGAGGCCGTCCACATTGAACTTGGCGAAATACGCCCGCTTTTCCGACGGCAGCAGCAATGCCTTCTGGATCGCCTGCTCCCAGCGCACCACCCACGGGTCGAGCGTGTACTTTACAAACTCCAAGCTCTGCTGCTCGATGTTACTAAAGCTGCTCTTTTCGAGATCGCCGACCATGTGGGGCGGCACGCGGAATATGCGCGCGATCTCGTTGATCTGGAACTTGCGCGTCTGCAAAAACTGCGCCTGCTCGGGTGGGATGCCGATGGCATTGAACTTCATACCCTCCTCGAGCACGGCGATCCGGTGCGCGTTGCCGCTGCCTTGGTAGACTGCGTTCCAGCTTTCGTGCACACGCTTGGGGTCTTTGACCACGCCGGGGTGCTCCAGCACGCCGCCGGGGTTCGCGCCGTTGGAGAAGAATTTTGCGCCGTATTCCTCCGTGGCGATCGCCATACCGATGGCGTTCTTGGCCATGGCGATGGGGGAATACCCGATCAGGCCGTCAAACCCGAGGCCGGGGATGTGCAGCACATCCTGCGGGCGCAGGATTACGGGGCCTGTATCCGTGCGGTATTCATAGAAAAGCTGCCCGGCGGGCGTCCTGTCCACGGTCATTTTGCTGGGCAGCAGCGGATACAGGGCGAGTACCCGGCCTGCGCCGTCCCGGATGACCTGCGCATATGCATTGCCCCACAGCAGAAGATGACTCATGAGGGTTTCGCGGAACGCGAAGGAAGTCATTTCGGGATTGGGCTCGGTGTGCAGCAGGTAATATAGCGGGTGGCCGAGCGCCTTTTCCTTTCCGCCATCCGCCTTGTGTTTATACAGGTGCAACGGCAAGCCCGCCACCGCCTCGGCCAAGATGCGCACGCAGGCATATACCGCCGTGGTTTGCATGGCCGTGCGCTCGTTAACCGCTTTTCCGCTCGTCGTGCCGCCAAAGAAAAAGCCGGGATCACTTCCCGGCAAACGGTTTTGAGGTTTATCGCGCGCCTTGAACAGCGCCGAAAATATGCTCATGGACATCACTCTCCTTAAACAGGGCATAACAAAAGCGCCTATCTTTTAATAGACGCTTGTGTATGCTCTGCTGCCTTATTTATGGGCTGAGTTATTTGCGTATATACCTTGATGCTCTTGCTTCACCGAGCCGTTGGATTAGCCCGTCTTTCACCATAACGCCAAGTACCGCTTCAACAGTCGACGGACTGACATCCGGGAGTATTTTACATATCTCTGCCTTCGACAGCGGCGTAAGGCTGTTTAGCACGGTCGCTTCAATCCGCGCTTTCTTCGTAATGCGCTTACCGTTCAATACGGCAAATCGCTTGTCCAACTCTTTATAGCACATATACAGCATGGAAAGGGAATTTTCGATGAAAGGGAAATACTCGTTTTCGTTTGTCTCCCATCCGGCGGAGGAAAGGCGCAGAGCCTCATAGTAATACGCCTTGTGGTTGTTAATCTGCTCCTCGACGGAAATGTACTTTCCGGCATCAAAGCCGTTCTTATACAACAGAAGCAGGGAAAGCAGCCGCGACATTCTCCCGTTTCCGTCACGGAAAGGGTGTATGCACAGAAAGTCCAGGATAACACAGGGTATCAGCAGAAGCTGATTAATGTTCGCGTCACTTCTGGCTTCCATATAGGCAAGTTCAAGCTGTTCCATCGCTTTTGGAGTCTCTGCCGCCGGAGTCGGGCGAAAGCGAACCTTACGGTTACCGTCGCTGTCGACCTCCATAATGACGTTGTCATCGGTCTTATAGTGTCCGCCGAATTCGTACCCTGCCAGCGACATCATCATTTCATGCAGACGCAGAATATCCGCCTCCCGCAAGTCCAAACGCTCATAACCGGTGTGTATCGCGTTCAGCGCGTCTCTATACCCGGCGATTTCCGCTTCGTTATGATTCAGCGGTGCGCTGTTCTGGTTTACGATAGCCACAATACGGTCGTCACTTGTGACGATCCCTTCTATGGCGTTGGAGCTCTTGACCGACTGCACCTTTGCGATTGCTTCCAGTTCCGTGAACACCTTCGCATATTCGTCTTTTCGTGTGCCTGCCATTGTTCTGAGCGAATAGATGCTGGAAGTAAGATTCAACAGCTTCGCCGGGAGCAGACCATTATTCAAAAAAGAGTAATCAAACTTTCTCATGCAATCCCTCCGTATCTGCATATGATTGTAGCGCTTTATATGCAGATAATCAAGAGGCATCGGCAAAGTATCTGCATATGTTTGCAAAAATTATGTGCAGATACGGCTTGCTATATACGGGAAGGCGGTCAGAGAACAAGTAGCCCGCGATCATCATAGATTGAGCCACCGCCGCCACCCTGATTTCGCAGCGCGCGGTCGAGCGCCATGATGGTCGCCACCGCGCCGTCTATCTTCTCGGTGCTCTTTTCCTTGTCAGGCTTGATGTTGCCTGCCGGGTCGGTCTTTATGAAGATGTTGTCCATCATCCAGCGCAGCACCGGGTGCCCGCCGTGCGCGAGCTTTTCCTCGAGAGTCAGTTTCATAAGCTCCTTGGTGGGCGGCGACATATCCTTAAAGCCCTGCCCGAAAGGAACAACCGTAAAGCCCAGCCCTTCGAGGTTCTGCACCATCTGCACAGCACCCCAGCGATCGAAGGCGATTTCGTGGATGTCGTATTTCGTGCCAAGCTCCTCGATGAAGCTCTCGATGAACCCGTAATGCACCACGTTGCCTTCGGTGGTTTTGAGGAAACCCTGCTTTTGCCACACATCGTAGGGAACGTGGTCGCGGCGCACGCGCAGATCTATATTGTCCTCCGGCAGCCAGAAGAACGGCAGGATGATGTATTTATCATCCTCGTCTACCGGGGGAAATACCAGCACGAAAGCAGTGATGTCCGTCGTGGAGGAAAGGTCGAGACCGCCGTAGCAGGGCCGCCCGCGCAGGCTCTCGGAGTCAACCGCGAACGCGCATTTGTCCCAGCGTTCCATGGGCATCCAGCGCACGGACTGCTTTACCCACTGATTGAGCCGGAGCTGCCGGAACAGGTTTTCCTCGGCGGGGTTCTGGCGGGCATTCTCGCAGGCCACCCGCAGCTTCTCGATATCCACCGTGATATCGAGCGACGGGTTGGCCTTGCGCCACACCTTTTCGTTCGTCCAATCGTCGTTGTCCGCCGCGCCGTATATAATGGGATAAAAGGTCGGGTCGATCTTTCGGCCCTGCAGGACGTCCTGCGCCTTCTGGTGTACCTCCCAGCAGATGGAGTGGCGGTCGGTACCCGCCGTGGTGATTAGGAAGAACAGCGGTTGCTTGCGCGCATCGCCCGAGCCGTGGAGCATGACGTCGTAGAGGTTCCGGTTGGGCTGGGCGTGCAGCTCATCGAACACCACGCCGTGAACGTTGAGGCCGTGCTTGGTGTACGCCTCCGCGCTGAGCACCTGATAAAAGCTCCCGAGCGGCTTGTACACCAGCCGCTTTTGGGAGAGTAGCGGCTTGATCCGGGATTTCAGCGCTGGGCATTGTTCCACCATTTCCACGGCCACGTCGAACACGATGCTGGCCTGCTGGCGATCGGACGCGCAGCCGTACACCTCGCCGCCGTGCTCATAGTCCCCGCAGGTCAAAAGCAGCGCGACCGCAGCCGCAAGCTCCGATTTGCCTTGCTTTTTCGGGATTTCCACATACGCGGTGTTGAACTGCCGGTAGCCGTTGGGCTTGAGGACGCCGAACACGTCGCGGATGATCTGCTCCTGCCAATCGATCAGGTCGAACGGCTGCCCGTGCCACTCGCCCTTGGTGTGCTTGAGGCAATTTATAAAGGAAACGGCGATGTCCGCCGCGTTTTTGTCGTATTCGGAACCGGCAGCCATAAACGGCGTCGGCTTGTATTTCTTGAGCTGCCGCAGCCTCATCGCCTCCTTTCCTCAAAAAATGCGCATCAAAAAAGGAGCCTCTTTCGAAGCTCCCTGTGTTCATGTCCTTCTATGCCGCGTTTACCGCGCGCCCGTCAATATGAATTCCGCGTATTCCTTCCGGTGTTCCTCAAGGAAAATGACCAGCTCGTAAAACTCGTTTTGGTTGGCCTCGGCCTGAACGCCGCGCACGTCGAACATGTTGACCTTGCCGCTGTCGCGGATGGCGAGTATCTGCGAGACCAGCTTATCTGAAATCAGGCGGTTCTGTTCCATGCCCTACACCCGTGCCTTTCCGGATTCTCCGATATTTGCAGTTGCCTCTTCGGTAGATTTTGTCGGCGTGCCGTCCTTGAAGGCGCTGTTACCGGAAAGGCCCTTAAGCAGGGTTTTCCGGGCAGCCTTGTACTCGTCACCCACGAATCCCAGCCTGATGAGGAACACGCGGAAGGCGAATTTCTCATTCTCCACGGTTTTTTCCTTTGCGTTGACTCGCTTTTGTTCCTTGGCCGCCGCACAAAGGGCGCAGACAAGTCGGGAGTAGGTATCAACCTCTTCGCTGGTCGCGCCAAAACGGAACCATGGGAATTTCAGCATCGTTTTCGTCCGCTCGACAGGGAGCGCATCCGTGCCGATGGCTTTTTTGATGAGCGCCGCCTTGCTGGAGATGAGCCGATCGAGGTTTTCAAGCGCTGTATCGGTGAAGCCCTCCAGCGGTATTTCGATGATCCGGCGGTCGGGTTCGTCATCTTCGGGCTGTCCGTAGGCAGGCGGTTCTTCCTCGTCGCGGTAGGGACTGACCCTGCCGCCGAGGGCCGCTTCCATGGGGATGGGCGCATCTTCGGGCACAGGCACGGCTGCCGGAAGGGGTGTGTCGTATTCCTCTGTTTCCGCGCGGAAGTCGTGCAGGCCGCAAAGGTCGGCGACCAACTCTGAATTGTCCTCGCCCTCAAGCACCCCGTTTTTATCGATGGTGTAGCCGCCCACCTCGTAGGCGAACGTCGGCGCTCCGAGATACTTGACCTGCATATTCAGTTCCTGGCTGATTGCTCCAACCAGTGATTTTCGCCGCTCGCCAGTCACGTTGTAATAAATCCTCATTTTGCAAGCCTCCTCGCTTATTTGGTGCTTACATTCATCACTCTAAAGCTGTAGGATTGCAAGCCGCTTCTTCAAAGAATAATGAGAATTTAATCTGTGTCGGCCCATGCGAAATCCGCAAGGCCGGGCACATCCTCATATGTTGTCTCTACTCCCTCGCGGAGCAGAAAGACACGATCTGCGCTGCCGCATTGTTCAATATACCGCTTCACGATCACGTCGCAATATTTCGGATCAAGCTCCATCATGCAGCACTGCCGCCCAGTTTGCTCGGCGGCAATCAGCGTCGTACCGGAGCCACCGAATAAATCCAGCGTCAAATCACCCGCGCGCGAGCTGTTGAGTATGGCCTTGGCCACCAGCGTCACCGGCTTCATAGTCGGATGCTCGGCGGACACCTTTGGGCGGGGTACATCCCATACGTCCGACTGCTTGCGATCCTTGAGCGGGCACAGGCGCGAACCCTCCGTCCAGCCGTACCAGATAGGCTCATACTGCGTATGATAGTCCTTGCGGGAGAGCACAAGGCTATCTTTCTTCCATATAATTGTGCTCGACCAGTGGTAGGAAAGCTCGGTCATAGCGTCCATGAGGTTTCCCCATTCCTGCGCCGACATGACCACATATGTCATGCAGCCCGGCTCGGAGACCGCTTTCATGCAGGTAAACGCGCGCAATAAAAAAGCACCGAACGCCTCGGTGCTCATTTTGTCGTTGAGGATTTGCCGTGGTTTCCAGCTCGGATGCTTGCTATCCGAACCGTAATCGACGTTCCACGGCGGATCGGTGAACACGAAGCGCGTGGTTTTGCCGTCCATGAGCGTTTTGACGTCGGCCATATCCGTGCTGTCGCCGCACATGAGGCGGTGCTGGCCCAGCAGCCACACGTCGCCGCGCTGCGTAACCGGCGTTTCGATCTCGGCGGCCGCTTTATCCGCGTCGAAATCGTCCTCATTGATGTTGCCGGTGGGCTTGTCGCGGAACAAGTCGTCCATCTCGGCGGCATCGAAGCCGGTCAGCGACACATCGAAGCCGTCCGCGCTTAGATCACGGAGCAGGTCGGTCAGCAGGGGAATGTCAAACTCGCCGCCGATTTTGTTCAGCGCCACGTTGAGCGCCTTTTCCCGCTGTTCGTCCAAATCGACCACCACGCAGTCAATTTCTTGATAACCCATGGCCGTGAGCACCTTGTACCGCTGGTGGCCGCCCACGATGTTGCCGGTGCGGCTGTTCCAGATGACGGGCTCCACATACCCGAATTCCTCGACCGAGCGACGCAGCTTTTCATACTCGGCGTCGCCGGGCTTGAGGTCGCGGCGCGGGTTATATTTAGCCGCCTTGAGCTTGGCGGCGGGGAGCTTTTGAATGTTCATAAGCCTTGTTTCTCCAATCTGACCGCTTTTTCGCCGGTAAAGTCCTCCCAGCGTTTGACCGCCAGATCACAATACACGGGGGAAATCTCCATCGCATAGCAGCGGCGCTCGGTCTGCTCCGCCGCAATGATGGTGGTGCCGCTGCCCGAAAACGGCTCCAGCACGACGCCGCCCAGATCGGAATGCATTTTGATACACCGCCACGGCAGCTCGACGGGGAACATGGCGGGGTGCTGTTTGTTGGAGCGCACTGTGGACATTTCCCATATGCCCGCGTATCCCCATTTTTTGCGCTCCTCCTTGGTCAACCGCTTTACAAACCTGTAGCTGTGCCCTGCGAAGGCGGAGAGCCATACATATTCTTGGTCGTTGTATTCATAAGCCTCACCGTTGCCACTGAATGCCGAAATGTATTCGTATTGCTGCACCGGTTTGTTGGTGACCAGATGATACGGCCCGATATCCTTGTTAAATCCGGGCTTTTTCCAGATGCGAATCCAGATGGGTCGGAATCCGTTTTCACCAAACAGGTTCACGCTGTACACACTGGTCGGCTCGATAAACTGAGATCCGGTCGCGTACAGGTCGCCCAAATTCCAGCAGACGATATCCGCGTGTCTGCACACGTTTTTGGCCACCGGCCGGATGGTCTCAAACCACGGCTCTATGCCCGCCTTTTCGTATTCCTTGCCCACGCCGTAGGGCGGGGAGGTGACCGCCACCTGCGCGTGCGCTCCACCCATGAGCTTTTCAAAATCCTCCGCGCAGGTCGAGTCGCCGCACATCAGGCGATGGTTGCCAAGCAGCCAGATATCGCCGCGCTGCGTGATCGCGCCCGCCGCCTCGATGCGTTCCTTTTCGGCGTCGGCATCGAAATCATCCTGCACCGCTTCTTTGGAATAAAAGCGGTTGAGCAGCTCATCGACCTCGGCTGCGTCGAAGCCGGTGAGCGCCACATCGAACGCGGCCGCGTCGAGGTCGGCCATGATCTCCGCCAGCTTGGTTTCATCCCATTCGCCCTGAATCTTGTTGAGAGCGATGTTGAGCGCCATTTCCCGCTGCACATCCAGATCGACCACCACGCAGTCGATTTCGGTATGCCCCAAATCGAGCAGCACCTTCAGCCGCTGGTGGCCGCCGACCACGTTGCCGGTCTTTTCATTCCATATGACCGGCTCTACATATCCAAATTCCGATATGGAACGCTTGAGCTTTTCATATTCCTTATCGCCGGGCTTCAAATCGCGGCGGGGATTGTACGCCGCAGGGTTGAGCAGCCCGGCGTCTATTTTTCGGATATCCATGCGGCACTCGCTTTCTTGCATATTCGTTCCAGCCCCTTCTGCGCGCCCGCCACATCGCCCGAGAGCGCCTGCCCGCGCAGGGTTTTGAGCTGCTGCGGGGGAATTCGGCCTTTATAGGCGGCGAGCCGCTTTACGAACCGGTTGATTTCGGGAAAGTTCATCGGCCGCCCCTCCGCGCTGAGAGCAAACGCTCCATGGCATCGTCGTGCGGCGTCGCGCCCTTGTACTCAGCCGCACAGTTTTCGCGCACTACCTGATAAATCTGATACCACAGGTTGTTGACTTGCTTCATGAAGCTCTGCGACATCGCCACATACGGCGAGGGGATGGCGTTGCCGGTCGTGGGATGCTTGGCGAGGAAGCCGAACTCGGTGATGCATTCCTCGCACTGCACCCAGCGCGACACCGACATGGCGTACTGCTCCAGCAGCAGCGCGGGAATGAGATGCGCGCACCTGTTTTCGGTAAGCCACTGCCACGTTTTTTCGTATATCTCAACGGCGACCAGCTCTTTGCCGTTTTTCTGTCTGGAGGAAAGGTAGTCGCGCGGCTGCGGCATGACCCGGCCTTCGAGGTCGGCGGTGTCGGGGAACTCGATCACCGTCAGCTTGCGCCTGCCGGGGTTACCCTCAAGCACCTTATCCGCCAGCGGCTTTTTCTTCTTGCCCGCGCCCACGCGCGCGCCGCCCCGGCTCGTGCCGTCCTTTGCCATATCGCGTCAACTCCTTTCCCCCAAAAATAAGCGAAGTCCTATACCCCCGTTTGAAACCGCGACTTTTCGCGCGTGACCCCCTGCCCGTTGCCCGAGCGTATCCGCACAGAGATTTTGACCGCCCCTCCCCGCAGGAAAATCATCGTCGTTGCCAGCGCCCACCATCCCGAGCGGTGATCTTGGAATGGCAGCTCGCGCATAGGCTCATGAGGTTTTCCTCGGCGTGCGTGCCGCCACGGGAGAGAGGAAGGATATGGTGTACTTCCTCGGCGGGGGTGATCCTGTCGGCCGCCTGACATTGCTCGCACAAAGGGTGGGCCGCGATATAGCGGTCGCGGATGCGCTTCCACGTCCGGCCGTATCGCTTTCGCGTGACCGGGTCGCGCTCATACTTGTTATACCGTGCGTCCGCTTCCCGCTGGTGCCGGTCGCAATACCTGCCGTCCGTGAGCGCCGGGCAGCCGGGCTGGCTGCAAGGGCGTTTGGGTTTCCTCGGCATGTGCGGCACCTCCCTTCGGGCAACAAAAAAGCCCCCGCAGGTTTTTTTCCCGCAGAGGCTCTCTTGGATAGTTTTCTATGGTACCATTATACCACTTTCTCAAATGCCATGTGCATCACTTACTGCCAAACACTGCCGACTTTTCATGAATCACAAAGTTTTTTTCGGCATCCATGGCTTTTAGGGCCTTGCCGAACTGCGCCTCGATATGCGGCGGGATAGCCACACGGTTTTTTCGGGATATCCGCGCTTGCTGGAACGAGAGCCGCTCTTCATCGATATGCCTGTCCGTCAGATAAACATAATGGACATACGGCTCGTCGATCGAGCTGTGCGCAATATAGTATTTGTCCACCCAAAGCTGGAGCGTACCGTCCGAGTAAAACTGCGGGAGCCCGCCGCGCCTCTTGAGCATCTCTGCCACCTCCGCCTGCGGCGGTATCCGCAGACGGAGGGACTTTGCAACCTTCGCCGCCAGAGCGGCCACCTCAACTGCCGAAAGATACTGCATCGCCCGGCTCCTTTGTGGCAAACACACGCCCAAAGCTGTCCACCGCAATCCGGTGCAGGCGGTATACACTTCTTAAGCTGAGATTCATTTTTCTCGCAATATCCTCCCAGCGGTTCAGGCAGAGATATCTGAGGTTGAGCAGCAGCCGCTCCTCCTCGTCGGGTATCCCCTCGAGCATTTCCGCCAGCTCCCGTTTCATATCCACAAACCGGTCGATGTCGGCGTTGAGCATATTCTCCGCCATCACGAGCTTTATCACGGCGTCCTCCAGCGCGCTTTTGGGCGTACCGCCGGAGGAACCGGGATTCTCCCGGATCACGCTGGTCACCTTGTACGCAAGGGAGCGCAGGTGCTCCACCTGCTCGAGCTTGACGTCTATTTTGAGGTCGAGCCTTCCGGCCCGCTCAAGGAATGTTTTTGCTGTCATATGGGGTTCCTCCAAGTTCAAGATTTTTTAGGCCGTCCACCACGGCCCGGACTTCATCGACACTTGAAACCTTGCAGGCAGTGCCCATTGCATTGTTGATCTTCTGAATGGTGATTTCTTGCAGCTTTGTCAGCCTGCCCGACGGGGTTTTTACCTCGAAGGCTACGAACCTGCCGCGAATGCAGCAGAGCACGTCGGGCAGCCCGGCTGTGCCGTACATCCCGCCATGCGATTTCCACGCAAAGCAGTGGGGCACAGTCTTCAGGTAGCGTAGGATCGCGGAAACGATGTCTTTTTCCAGCATATCGCATGGGCGGAATACGACCGGCGAAACCGGCATAACCGGGAAAATGGGACGCTATATATATTTTTCTCTTTTTTTAGTGCATATCACCATTGTGGTTATATACGCAAGGAATGGAGAAGCCCGGTTTTCCCGGTCACGCCGGTAGCAAATCGGTCAGTCAGCGCCCTTTCCCCCTTCGCAGAAGGCAATCCCGTGCCATACGCGACGCTTGGAGAGCTTATCGCGGCTCCGCTTTATGGCCGGATACCCGGTTTCAATCTCTTTGTTGAAATTGGTCTGAGAAACGGGCTTCATCCCGGCGTTGGCGCAATACTCCCTGTACCGCACGAACAGCTCGTCGCGCAAGGCCGTGATGCCCTCGGCCACCTCGCAGAAGTCCTCCACGAAGGAAAGTACGCTGTTGCTTTCCACCTTGTACCGGAGCAGCTCCGCGCGGGTCGCCTCGGTCTCGGAGAAGACATAGCTGTTGGCGATCAACCGCTTCAGCCCGGTCAGCGCCCACATCAGGATGCCGTCGCGCTCCGCCATGAACTTTTCGCGCAGGTTCGGGTCGCGCTTGCTTTCCGGCACGGCATTTTCGAACCGGATGATGATGAGCCTGCGATAAAACCCGTCGCTGCGATCGCCATAGTTGCGGGGGATCTCATTGCAGGAAAACAGCAGCCGGGCGTAGGGCCGGAACGAGAACGGGTCTTTGTTCTTGCGCTCGGCGGTAATATAATCCTCGCCGGTGAGCGCCTTGAACATACCGTTGTCGTCTATGCTCTTGCTGGGCAGGTCGGCGAAAATGTTGGCCAGCTTGCCGAACAGCTCGGCCTTGTTGAACCGATCGGCGAGGTTCTGCCACGGGATGTTGCTGACATTTTCGCTGCCGAGCAGAATTTCCTGCACGACCGAAAGCAGCGTCGATTTGCCCGCGTTGGGCGCGCCCACGAACATAAACGATTTTTGCGCTTTGTTCACGGGCACGAGGAAGTACCCGAATATCTCCTGCAGCAGGTAAATTTCCTCGTCGCGCAGCGAGCTTTTTAGGAACTTCAAAAACTGCGGACACTTCGCCTCGGGGCTGTACGTCGCGTTGATCTGCACGGTCGAGAAATACTCGGGGGTGTGCGGCTTGAAGCTATCGTCCAGCACGTTGTACAGACCGTTCTTCACGTTGATGATAAAAGCGTTACAGTTGATCTCCCGCACCGGCTTGCGGATGAGCATGCGCCACTGGCCCACGGCATCGTTGATCGCCGTCATGCTGGCGTAGCGCGGGATCATGAACTCGCGAACCTTGGCCGACGCCCATAAATCCTCGCTCTCGGAATACACGCCGTTTTCATAGCTGAAATAACTGCCCGCGCCGTAGAAGGCGTCGACGCTCTCCGCCATGTAGTTGGCGAGCAGCCCCGGCAGGAAACGCAGGCCGCCGCGCTCGGTCGCTTCGTACCAATCGGGCAGCTCCGCACCTTCCGTCTCGCGCTTGGTCTCTTTGTTGGCGCGATACGCCTTGTTCAGCTCGCGCTGCACCGCGATCAGCGGCTTCATGGCTCCGGCCTTGAGGCCGAAATGCTCCCGCATTTCATACTCGATGAACGTCGCCGCCACGACGGGATCGATGTTATAGAGGTAGTCGCGGAGGAATCCCTGCGCTGCCGTGACATTATCGACAGCGGATTTGGAGACCGTGAGCTCGCCGAGAATACTCGCAGTTCCTCCACGGAGAGCGGCATATAGCAGAGCGCGGCGGGGGATTTGCAGGCGCACGCGTCCGTCCCCAGCTTCGGGCAAGAGAAGCCCTTCTCCGCGATGGTCTTGCAGGTCATGGGCCGGGTGCCGGATTCGAGGAAATGGTTGATCTTCTCCTGCGTCTCGGCGGCCCTGTACTTCGGGTACTTGGCGGAAAGCTCATGAACGAGCGTGTCGCCGTCCTCGAACACCGCGAGGTTGGTGATCATGGCGTACCAATCGTGCTCGCGGAGCGTCGCGGCGTTCTCGGTGCAATGCCGGATGAAGTCGCAGCGGCGGCTTACCAGCGCCAGCCCTTTGCGGGAACCCTTGTGCTGCGGCCCGGCAACGGCGACAGGCTCGTCCGCCACGGCGGGGAGCACGGCTTCCAGTTCCGCCTGCGTGTACCTGAGTTCAGGGCTAAACTTGACGCATTCCACCATGACCGGCTCCTCCTTGCAA
The DNA here is from genome assembly GCA_034928145.1 of Candidatus Pelethousia sp. Lineage (GTDB taxonomy): Bacteria > Bacillota > Clostridia > Christensenellales > CAG-138 > Pelethousia. The sequence goes on from JAYFPE010000014.1 coordinate 25,837, forward strand.
TGCAGGAAACCGGGCAGACGCAGCACACGGCTCTCGTTGACACAGGTCTTGTCGCCGGAGAACTGTGCCGCGAGGCGCTTTTGCACACGGCGGAAGGAAGCGACGTCGGCGTCCTTCACCAGCCAGTAGGTGTGAAGGGACTTCCGGGTTTTAACGATCAGCGACGGCGGGAGCGGGAACGCGTCGATCTGCGCCATCTGCTCATTAAAGGACAGATCATCGCACTCCATAAACTGCGCGTTCACGCGGCTGATATCGCTGTCCTCGTGCCCACCGTAATTGACCACGAAATAGATGCCGCGATTCAGCGCGTTGTGCTTGTGCAGCGTATCCTCGGCCGCATGCACATCGGCGATGGTCGTTTCGAGCTTCGCGCCCTTGAACGCGCCGGTCTTGCGATCATCGAATACGCGCAGGCATATCTTCTCGCCGGGATCGAAGAACGGGCGCAGGAACTCCTCAAGCGGGATATTCAGGGTTCTCATACCGCCTGCACCTCCTCGCAGCATGTGTTGAAATACCGGATGGGGATGCCGCGCTGCTGCGCCTTTTCGATCTCCACCGCCATACCTCGGCTGACGGTGCTGCCGAATACCCACAGCTCCTTGCACCGGCTCATAAGCACCATGCCCATGAACAGGCCGAGGTCGCGTTGCTCCTGATCACCATCATCCATGAACTGCGGAAAATACACATGCGGCGCAATGGGGATGCAGCCCTTGCTGACCGCGAAGCGGCAGTATCGGCGGGCACGGCTTACGTTGCGCTCGACATCTCCGGCAAAGGGAGAGCAGATGAATACACATGGCCTGAATGTTTTTCTGGCGGCCTGCTCAATGCGGGTGAGCGCCGCGCAGGCTGTGGGATCGGGGTAGTGCTCGTGGTTGAATATGTTAATGCCCATATTGTTACTCCATTTCTGCCATGTTGCCAAAGGTAGGCCCGCAGGCCGCCTCGGCGACGATCGGCACGTCGAATTCTGGGAAAGGCTGCGCTTCCATACAGGCTTTTATGAAAGCGACCACCTCGGATACTCTGCCTTCCGGCAGTTCAAAGACCAGCTCGTCATGAACCTGCAACAAGGGCTTGAGCCACATGCGCTCCGGCAGGCCAGTCAGTATGCGCCCGAGCGCCAGCTTGAGGATGTCGGCGGCGGTGCCTTGGATAGGGGTGTTGAGCGCGCACCGCTGGGCGAAGGACTTCTTGCCCCAATCGGATGAGGATATGCCCGGCAGGTAGCGGCGGCGGCCTAAGTGCGTTTGTGTGTATTTACGGAACTCCGCCCGCTCTTTCACTTCCTCCTGCCATGATGCAAGCTGTGGATAACCCGCCTTGAGATTGTGGATAATGCTCTCACACTCCGAAAGCGAGGTATCCAAACCCGCTTTGAACTTGAGCGTGCGTTGCAGGCCCTTGGCGAACAACCCGAAGAACACACCGAAATTGCAGTTTTTGGCGATGACGCGCCGCTCTTTGTAGTGCTCGGCGTGCTTGTCCGCCGCCTGCGCAAACGGGATGCCGTAGATGACCGAGGTTGTCTGCGCATGGATATCGCCGCCCGTGCGGTAGGTTTCCAGCATCTTTTCATCCCGGCAGTAGAACGCGCCGACGCGCAGTTCAATCTGCGAGAAGTCCAGCGAGAGGAGGATATTGCCCTTGGGCGCGATGATGGAGCTCCTGACGCCGATCGCATCTCCGTCCGCCCTCGGCATGTTTTGCAGGTTGGGCTTGCGGCTGGCGAAGCGCCCCGTTTCGGTGCCCAGCGGCAACAGGTCGGGATGGATGCGCCCGGTGGCCGTGTTGATGTGCTGCAGATACCCGTCCAGATAAGTGGACTTGAGCTTGCCCCACCTGCGGTACTCCTGCACCAGCTCGAACAGCGGCACAAGCTCCGGGCGGTTGTCCCGGCACCACTCGGCCAAGAGGATCATGACCTCATCGTCCGCCGCCTCCTGGTACTTGGCGGTGGTTTTCAACACCGGCAGCCCGAGGTCGCCAAACAGATAGCTCTTGAAAGCGGATGTGCCCGCGTTCGCGCCGATGTTCACATCGCCGATCAGGAAAGCGATCTCCTCCCGGAGTTGCTGGAGTCTGCGTTCCGCTTCCGCCTGCTTTTCCAGCATCCGCGCCTGATCGGCCAGCAGGCCGTTGTACTTCATGAGGCCGCAGTACACGGCTGTGGGGGACTCGATCTCCTCCACGATGAAGCGATGCTTGGGCAGGTAACGGTCAAACCAGCCGTTGAAGAGGTAGTACAGCCGCAGCGCGTAATCGCTGTCGGCGCAGGCGTAGCGCACGGTTTCCGTGTCCTGCGGGTCAAGCTCATCGAAGAACCGGCCCGCCGTCACTTCCTCGAAGCCGGGCAGCTCCACGCCGAACAGCTCGGGCACCAAGGTTTTTAGGCCGCTGTCCGACAGCGCCCGGAACTGCGTGTGGTTCTTGAGCGTCATGCGCGCCGCCGCGATCGTGTCGTAGCAGGGCGGCTGCACCACGATGCCCAACGCGTAAAGGAACATCGCCTCAAACGCGAGGTTGTGGGCGATCTTAAGAATATTGGGGTTTTCAAACAGCTCGCGGCGCAAGGCCGCCATGACCGTTTCCGGCGTTTCGACATTCCTGCCGGTGCGATGCCAGAGCGGGATATAGATAGCGCTGTCCTCGGCAACCGATAGGCTCACGCCCACGATCACGGATTTGTGCGCATCCAGCGCGGCCTTTTCCTCGCTGCGGTAATCCTCCCGAGGCGCGGTTTCGAAGTCGAACGCGACAATAGCCGCGCCATGGAGGTACTCGTGTATTTCTTCTGGTACTGTCACGCACCTGTATGGCATACTATCTGCTCCTGTCTGCCCATGGCCGAGAGGGAGGGTGTGCCTCCCTCTCGAACCGGGCGGGTTGATTACCGCAAAGGTTCGATGATCTCGCCGGTTTCCGGGTCGATCGCCGGGATATTCTCCACAGGCTCGTCCACCTCGAAGGCGACGCGCTTGCTGTGGGCCTTCACCTGCTCGGTCAGCGTGGAAATCAATGCGCACTCCTCGGCGTTCAGGTCGCGGTCGGCGCTGAGCACCGCCTGCGAATACGCGATGCCGTTGGCGCTGGTCGCCTTTTTGAGTGAAAAACGTGTCACGACGGCGTTGGATTTCTTGCCTTTGCCGAGTAGGCGCTTGATGTAGCGCGTGAATTCCTTAAGGCTGCCGGTGGGCAGGGACAACAGCAACGGGAATATCTCGCCCTCGCGCAGCACATAGATGCGGCGGCGGTTTTTACACGCCTTGGAGCGGTTTTCGCCGGAGCCGAACCGGTTGTGCGGGCACTTAGCGCAGGAACCGCCGGGCACGCCCTCGCCGGTCACGCCGTCGAAGCTACCGCACACGGGCGGGTTGTTGGCTCCGGTGTACTTGTCCGTATAGAAGACGAGCAGCGGATGGTGCCACAGGATGACGCCGCTGAACTCCTTGGCCATTTCCGGTTCGTCGGCTTCCTCACCGGGCAGCTCGAATACGGTGCTGCCTCCTGCCGGTATCTTGATGCGCTCAAAACTCAAGTTGAGGCCGTCAAGCTCCTCGGCCATGGCCGCGCTCATATTGAAATCGTGCAGCTTCAGAAAACCGCTGGTCGTGGTTGCGATATCGGTCTTGCTCATGTGTTTTTCCTCCAAATCTTTATTTGACGGCCTTGCGGACGCCGACGGTGGTTTTTTCAAATACGTTGACCAGCCCGATAAGCCAGCCGGGCAACGCGTCGCCGTTTTCCGTGATCTGCTCCTTTACGAACGCGGACAGGGAGTTGGCGTTGACGGTTTCGTTGATAAGCTCACCGTAGCCCTCGCCGCGCAGTGCGGCGAACAGCTCGTCCTTGCGGTCGGCAGTGGCTGACGCACGGGTCTTGGTAGTCAGGTAGAACATGGTGCCGCCGCGCGTGAAGTTCTGCGTTTCGGTCTCGGCCATTAGCTCAGACAGGCGGTAATCCACCTCATCGATCTGGTCGGTGACCTCCTTGAGCGCCTGCTCGGCGTACACCTTGGCCTCCCGCAGCTCGCAGAGCCGGTCGGCCAACTCGAACAGCTTTTCACTCGACACGGAACCGTCCCCTTCCCGCAAGGCATTGAATGGCCTTTTTTGCATAGGCCAGCCTTTCAAAAGCAAGAGCCATAGCCTCCTCCGGCGAATCGTCCCGGAAATGGGGCGAGCCGTCGCGTATGCGTTTCAGCTCGGACGCGATGGTCAGGCAGGACTCCTCCACAAGGGAAAGCGCGCAGGTGACAGCTTTGATCGCGGCGTTCGAAGCGTCCGCGACATCCTCCCGGAGAGATGGATCGCCTGAAAGCAGGCGTATGGTTTCAAAAAGTCTCATTGTTTCCTCCTATGGCGCAAACGGGTTCTGCCCGCTGCGGTAATCGTCGACCAGCGCTTTTGCGAGGTCGGCTTTGTTCTTGAGTGCTGTGAGCACCTTTTCGTCTACGGTGCCTTTGGCGGTCAGGTAGATGTAGGTGCAGTTGTGTTTCTGCCCGAGGCGATGGATTCTCGCTTTGGTCTGCTCGAAATTGCTCATGGAGTAGTCGAGCGAGTAGAACACCATGGTGCTCGCGGCGGTGAGCGTGATGCCCAAGCCTGCCGTGGCGATCTGGCCCACGAACACTTGTGTTTCCGGGTCGTTCTGGAACGTGGCGATCTGCTCGTCACGATCCTTCACGCCGCCCATGATGAGCGAGTACCGGATGCCCTTTGTTTCCAGCAGCTTGCGGATGGCCTCGATCTCCGGCACGAACCGAGCGATCACCACCAGCTTTTTGCCCTCCTGCAGCACGTCCTCCACGATATCCTCCAGCGCCGCCTGCTTGGCGGTGCTGATCCGCTGCGGGGCATTGCCATCGTCGTCACCGATAAATCCGCCCGTGAGCTGGGACAATCGCAGCAGCCGGGTGAGGATGTTGGTAACGGTAACTTCACCTTTTCCAAGCTCGGCGTAGCTGTCCCGCACCAGATCGCGGTAAATCCGCGTTGCGGCGGGTTCCAGCTCGACATGCCTGATGATATCGGTGGTTTCCGGCAAATCGAGGCATTCGGCCTTGGTCGCCCGGTACGCGATGCTGTGTAGCCTGCGCATGAGCTCCGGCTCCATGCTCCGTTTGAGCACCGGGGTGTGGTTGCCGTAGCCCACCATATCGAAGTACCGGTTGCGGAATACATAGAAGCTCGGGCCGAAGACCGCCGGATTGAGGAACTTGTACTGGCTGAACACGTCGATGGCCTTGTTGGTGATGACCGTCCCCGTAAGCAGCAGCCGGAACTGCGCTTTCGCGCCCAGCCGGTGCAGGGCCTTGGAAGCGGAGATGTTGTGGGTTTTGATCTTATGCCCCTCGTCCGCGATGATGAGGTCTGCGTCCCACGCCAGAAGCTCCTTTTCCAGCCGCCACGCGCTTTCGTAGTTGACCACCGCCACCTGCAGGGGCGCGCCCCGAAGGTGCCGCAGGATATCCGCCTTTTTCCCGGCGCTGCCCGTGAGCACCGCCAGCGCGTAGTCAAATCCCGCAAATTTGCGGAACTCCTCCTGCCACACGCCGAGGATGGAGAGCGGCGCTACCACCAGCATCCGGCGGATTTTCCCGGCCCTGTACAGCGCGCCTGCCACCGCAATGGCGGTCAGGCTCTTGCCGCACCCCATTTCCATGAGGAGCGCCGCGCCCGTGGACACCGGATCGCTCCGCAGGCCGAGCAGTCCGCAGGCGAACTCGAATGCTTCCACCTGATGCCGGTACGGCGCAGCCCGGATGGGTAGCCGCATCCCGCTGGCGGCGGCAGGATCAGTCATCTTCGCCCTCCGCTACCTCTTGGATCGTGAGCGTCCTGACGGTGTTGCCGGGGACGATCACCATGACGCCGTTCGATTCGCCCAGCAGGCGGCGCAGTACCCTGTCCCACAGGGGCAGCTTGCGGCATCGTACAATGCCGGGGCCTTTCGCGTTCTTGTCAAGGCTGATCTTCAATCTGTGTTGCATATGCTTTTCACCTCTTCCCGAGGGCGGTGTTTTGTGGCCCTCACTGTTAGGTCACGGGAGAGATGAAAGTTGCCCCCCTACGGCAACACTTTTTTTAATTGCTCAAAAATACGCTGTAGGCGTTTATGGACGGAGGACTTGTTAACCCCTTCCTGTCGGGCAATTTCTGCGGCAGGGATGCCTTCGAAAAATACCTTTTTTAGCAACGCCTTCTGCTGCGGCAGAAGGGAATCCATTGCCCGGCGTAGGGCTTCCTGCGTTTCAGACAGCTCCACTTGAGCGGAAATATCCGTATGCGGGTTTATAAAAACCTCGCCCTCGTAATCCATGGCATTAAGCGAAGCGTGTCGCCGCGTCTCGGTCTGGTCGTTGTTGTACTCGCGGCGATCCAGGTCGAGAAGGATCGCGCCCCATTCCTCGTCGACCTCCACGTCGACGGCCTCAGTGGCAAATTGGTACTTGAATTTCATGTGTCATTCCTCCGTTTTGCGTTTTTGAGTGGGAAAAGCAAAAACGGAGGATTGGCGGCGCTCGTATGCGCATGGCGCTCCTTTTGACAGAAACAAAAAAGGCCGCGCCCGTAATCAATCGGGCACGGCCTTTTTTAGATGGCTATTCTGTTAGCCGGAAGTTCAAATTAGGGACATAGAAATGCCCCGTTCGCAGTTAGCAAACGGGGCATAGTTTTCATGTGCACTTCTCCCAGCATATAGAGTATAACTGGTCAAAGTGCCACTGTCAGTCGCACATCGGTGCCAATGTAGTGTCATCTGCGTGCCAATCCGGTGTCATTTGCGTGCCACGCAGCGAGTGCAGGATATCCGGCAGCAAGTATCCCCAAAGGATAGCGCCCAACATGGACACCGCCCTTTTCTTCTCCCGGTACAGGGTGCGACGACTGACGCCGAGCGCCGTGATCATTTCATCCTCGGAGTAAGCGTAACGCAAAATATACATCCGGTTGATAATATCGAAATAGCGTTCTCCGTATATCGGGTAATCCTTGAGCGCCAAAAGCGCCTTGTCCACGAGCTGTATCAGGCTACGGCTGAACAGCAGACTGCGCGTGCTGTCCTCCAGATGGAAACCCTCCAGCTCATCGTTTAGGCCGGTTGCCAAGAAATTCAACGCCTCGTGGATGCTGTTGTAGCCCGAATCAAAGCTGGCCGCATCCATTTCTTTTATGGAGTGCTCCAACTGCCACATGACCCCGCCGTATATCTTGATCAGCTTTTTTGCGTTGTGATAATATCGCCCGTCCGCCGCCCGCTTCCTTACATCTATCCTGTCGCCCAACTGTTCAAAACTCAGAACCTGTGTCTCCATGCCAAAACCCCTTGTCGCCCTTGCCTTATTCCACCATTGACAGGCCGCGTAATAGTATCTACAATAATGCGTAGTTCGTTACCCGTCATAAACACATTATACGAGCCGTGCGCAATTCATGTCAAATGGTAGAATGTGTAACGAATTACACAACGGGAGGTGCGAGAATATGTTTGGTGAAAGACTGAAAGCCTTGAGAAAAGCTCAAAATATGACGCAGGATGAGCTCTGCGCGAAACTCGGCGTTGTGCGCAAAACCCTCTCCGACTATGAGAACGGGCGGAGGTATCCTAAAAGCGTCGAAGTCATATCCAAGCTATGCGAGATATTCAATGTCTCCAAGGATTTCCTGCTTACCGATGAGGATATGTTCATTCAAGAAGTAAAAGAAAGCCACGGCTCAAAGGGCAACCTAAAAGCAAAGCGGCTGATAAACGAAACGGCCGCCTTGTTCGCTGGCGGCGAGCTCGACGATGAGGATAAAGCGTTGGTATTCAAAGCAGTATCTGAGCTTTATTGGGAGACCCGGGAAACAAACAAGAAGTATACTCCCAAAAAGCACCGAAACGATTAACATTTTACTGTACGTTTTTTGGTGCAACCTTTGTATTATAATGAGAGCATACACAAGTATTTTGCAAAGGAGGTGGCCATTTGTCATCCTACATTTTCGATATGGTTGAAAAGTGTAAGCGCACGCACAAGACAAGTGACCCCTTTGAACTCGCGGACGCGGTCGGGGCAAAAGTGCGCTACAAGGAATTGGGCAAGCTGAAGGGCTTGTATCTCTACGATGACCGGTGCCGGTATATCCTCATTAACCATACCCTCGGCTATGAGGATCAGCGCATGGTCTGTGCGCATGAGTTGGGCCACGACAGGCTGCACCAGCATTTTGCGAAGGCTGCCCCGCTCAAAGATTTGATGATGTACGACTACACGAGTAAGCCCGAATACGAAGCTAATATCTTTGCTGCGAATTTGCTGGTCGAGGATGATGAGATCATTGAGCTAGCTCGGGACTATGATTTGATATCCATAGGGGGCTTGCTTGGCATCAACCCTAATTTGATTACGTTTAAGCTGGCGTCCATGAAAAGTCGGGGTTATAAGATCAATCTGTCGGAAACGCCGAACGGCAGCTTTCTGAGGAAGTGATGGGGCAGCCCACAAATAAGCAAAACAGAGGAAGAGAGAATTCTTATGCCATATATGCATAAAAGAACGTTCGAAATAATACAGGACAGCAATATTGACAACGAACTCGACGATTATTTTGAGGTTGACGAGCTTATCGCGCTGCCTATCCAAACGTTGAATCTCAAAGGCTATAAGACGGAATTCTGCTGCTCCGGCCATTCGTTCCCGTCATCCGGCGAGACTTTCGCTGCTCCCGAAACGAAGGATTATGAAAACTTTATCGGTGGCACATATAAAACCAATATTGTTTTCGCTGATGGGTCGGCGCTCCTTCCTGTGCCGAACGGGGATTGGTATTATGACGGAAACGCGTTGGCGCGGGAGTATTAGCTGAGTATGAATTTTTGAAGCTGCTCGTCAAGGAAATGGAGAACTTGTATCGATGGGCGATTTCGCTGCCGATTTCCTGTTGAAGGATGATGCCGCAAGCGAACTGAACGCGCCGCCCGAGCTGCTGGACTTCAAATTCCACATATTGAATCATAAGGGATACAATGTCATTGATCCGCCGCTTATGGCAATCGGCGACTTTTTGAAAAATGACATGATGAAAAAAGGACGAAGGCAATAGACCCTCGTCCTTTTTGCATATAGCTTTTATACTCTACGCCGCCTCATCACCATGTAACCTGCGCAAGCCGCCGCCAGCCCGAGCAACACGAAACCCCATGGTGTTGCCGCGTCGCCCGTCTTGGGTATGTCAGTTATCTCGTCCGGCACGAGCAAGCCGGTCGTCACCGCGAAGGGTGAAAGGCTGGTGACGGTAAAGGTAGCCTTTCCATCTACCACCGTGGCGCTGTATGTACGCAGCACGCCGCTCACGCAGTGGAGAATGGTTACAGTCTGGCCGTTGTATTGGCTGCTTACCGGGATGGAAACGGTCAAGGGAGCGATAAAGCCCCGGTTCAGGCTGATATCATAGCCCAGTATGAACTGCCCATCCTTTTGCGCCTCACGTATGGCA
>JAYFPE010000043.1:0-32242 GCA_034928145.1 Candidatus Pelethousia sp.
TGGGCACGAGGCTTTCCATATCCACAATCTCTACTACGCCCCGCTCCATTTTCCCCCGCGTCAGCATCCATATCACCCTCTTATATTCTACCTCTTATATGACAAAAAGCCCAGCCATTGCTGGACTTTTTCGACACGCTGAGGGAGGATTGATTAAATCAACCCTCCCCCTCTTTTGCTTTGCTCCGTTTGCGTGCGCCATGTAGCGTATGCATATAGGCCGCCCGCTTTTCCGCTTCGTAGGCGCGCAGGCGCAACTCCCATTCCGCCATCAACGCAGGATCGATCTCGATGGGGGCCACGTGGGAAGAATCGCACTCCTCCTCCGCCCCGCCTTCGGCATAGTCTTCATCTTCATAATAAAAATCGTTGTAGGTAAGGCCGGTGGCCTCATCAATTCGATCCGTGCGCGAAAGATCGGCTTCGATCTCGTTGTAGGGCTTATCCGTATCCAGGCATTTGCAGCAATTATCACAGATTTTGCCCGGCTCCAAGTCGCAATAGTCCATTTCCCGGTTCGATATGTCTTCCATGAATAACCTCCGAAAACCTTCGTTAAAACCTTCGTTTATGGGAACATCCGTTCCTTGCAAACATTTGTGCTATATGGTATACTGCCGGTAAAGGCCCGGTAGCAATCTTATTATACCACAGCATGGCCCTGGAGGTTAGCATGAAAAAGCTTGGTAAATCCCAGCAGGCGGTCTATGATTACATTCGCCAATATATTCAGGAGAATTCCATTCCCCCAACCGTGCGGGAAATCTGCGCGGCCGTAGGTCTCAAGTCCACCTCTACGGTGCACATGCACCTCAAGAACCTGGCGCAGATAGGTTTGATTCGGCAAAACCCCTCCATGCAGCGCTCTATCACCCTTTGTGAACCGCTGGAAAAGCCGGGCAACACGGTCTGCCGGGAACTGCCCCTGGTGGGCGCCGTGGCCGCCGGCACACCTATATTGGCTGTGGAAAACATCCAGGAGATGATCCCCCTCCCCGCCTCGTTGCTGCATGGCGCCCAGGCGGATGAAGCCTTTATGCTGCGCATCAGCGGTGAGAGCATGATCGGCGCGGGCATTCAGGATGGCGACCTCATCGTGGTGCACAGCGGCCTGAAAGCCGAGAACGGCGATATCGTGGTCGCCCGGGTGGGCGAGGATTCCGCCACGGTGAAGCGTGTCTTCTTCGAGCACGATCGGATTCGGCTCCAGCCGGAAAACCCCGGTATGGAACCGATCTACGCCAGCTATGCGGATGTGGTGATCGCGGGCAAGGTGATCTCCCTGCTACGGCGCTATTAGTGGCAATTAAAGGTTAATCTCCCCCGCTTTTGCCAGATCATCCACGGCCAGAATGGCGCCCATGCGGCCATGGCTATAGGTTAAGCCACCCTGCACATAGGCCGTGTAAGGGGCCTGGATCGGCCCATCCGCGCTCAACTCGATGGAAGAGCCCTGGATGAAAGCGCCGGCGGCCATAATGACCTTGCTTTGGTAGCCCGGCATATCCCAGGGCTCCGGCGTCACGAAGCTATCGATGGGCGCGGCTTTTTGGATGCTGCGGCAAAAGGCGATCAGCCCCTCGGCGCTTTCAAAACGCAGGGCCTGCACGATATCGCCACGCGGCGCATCGCTTGCGGGCATGCTCACAAGGCCCGCCTTTTCGAACACGCCGGCAAAGAGCGCAGCCGTTTTCAGGCTTTGGGCCACGGTGTGCGGCGCTAAAAACAGCCCTTGGTAAAAGGGCGTATAGCTGCCTGCGTAGCTGCCCACCTCCCGGCCCATGCCGGGCACGGTCAGCCGCCCCTCGATGCGGGCTATGGCCGCCCGCGTGCCCGCGATATACCCACCCGTAGGCGCGATGCCGCCGCCGGGGTTTTTGATCAAGGAGCCTATCAGAACATCCGCCCCATAAAAGCTAGGCTCATGGATCCGGGTGAATTCTCCATAACAATTATCCACCACGATGTAGGCCGTGGTGTTTTTTTTGCGGATTGCCTCGAATATAGGGGCCATATCCTCGGGCAATAAAGCGCTGCGCCAAGCGTAGCCCCGAGAGCGCTGGATGTAGATCACCCGCACGCCCTGATCGAGTGCGTTCAGCGCGGCGGGCAGGTCGATGGCGTCATCCTTCAAATCGACTTGTTTATACATTACACCCAGCCGGCGCAGGGAGCCGGGCTCATCCCCGGTGATGCCGATGGCGCTTTCTAATGTATCGTAAGGCTTGCCGGTTATGGAGAGCAGGGTATCCCCCGGCTCCAAGAGGCCCGCAAGGGCCGTGAAGATAGCGTGGGTACCGCTGGTAAAATGGGGTCGCACCAGAGCGTCCTCACATTCCAGGGCGTAGGCGAAAACCTTATCTAAGGTATCGCGGCCGATGTCGTCATAGCCATAGCCCGTTGTAGGGGCGAAGTGGCGCTGGGCCACGCTCTCCTTTTGAAAGGCTTGCAGCACGCGGGCGGCGTTCTCCGCCTCGACGGCCTCGATGCGCTCAAAAACCGGGGTCAGGCCGGCCTCGGCATCCAGCACAAAGGCGATGCTCTTCTCCCCCGCGCCCAGCCTTTTATAGGGCGCGAGACGGTCGAAATCAGGCATGGGGTTCGTTCTCCTTTTGTGGTTCCTTGCTATATTCCACCCGTTTTTGGGGGCTGATTGTGGAGATGGCATGCTTGTAAATCAGCATCTGCTTCCCCTCCGCCTCGGCCAGCAGCACGAAGCTGTCGTAGCCGATGATGAGAGCGTTGTTGATCTGGTAGCCGTTGGTTACGTGAATGGTGACCAATACGTGGTCGCGGCGGGCGGCGTTTAAAAACGCATCCTGCAAATTCAAGGGTTTTCCCATCTCTTGCCTCCAAAATTATCTGCGCCTGTATAGATACCCCGCCACCAGGCCGATGACGAGGGCTATAAGCCCGAGCACAAACGTCCGCGTCATAATGAACCTTCCTTCTCTGTTTGCAGCAAATCGCAGGCCGCGTCCAATAAGCCGCTAGGGCTGTATTGCGTGATATCCAGCCAGGCGATGCGTTCATCCCGGCGGAACCAGGTTAGCTGGCGCTTGGCAAAGCGCCGCGTCTCTCGTTTGATGGCCTCCACCGCTTCATCAAGGCTGCACGCTCCGGAAAAGTGGGCGAAGAGCTGCTTATAGCCCAGGGCTTGCAGAGCGGGCAAATTCCGATCATACCCACGCGCCCAGATGCCCCGCGCCTCCGCTACAAGGCCTTGGGCCAGCATGGCGTCCACCCGCTGTTCGATGCGCGCATAAAGCAGCTCTCTGGGCATGGTCAGGCCTACCATGCGGGGCGCGTAGGGGCATTCCCCTGCCCCGCCGGCAGCGAAATCCGCCGCCATGGACCCACCCGTGAGACGCTTGACCTCCAACGCCCGGATCAGGCGCTTGGTATCATGCGGGTGGAGGCGCGCGGCGGCGGCCGGGTCTTCTTTTTGCAGCAGCGCGTGCAGGCTGCCGGGCCTTTGTGCCTCCGCGGCGGCCAATTGCGCGCGAAGGGCTTCATCCCCGGCTGTTTGTGTAAAATCGAGACCGCTGGTAAGGGCGCTGATATAAAGGCCCGTGCCGCCTACGACCAGAGGCGTCTTCCCCTGGGCATGGATCAAATCGATGGCTTCCCGTGCCAAACGTTGGTATTCCGCGGCGCTGAACTTGGGGCCGTTGATATCCGCCACATCCAGCAAATGGTGCGTTACACCGCCCATCTCTTCTTCTGTGGGCTTGGCCGAGCCGATATCCATGCCCCGGTAGATCTGTATGGAATCGGCGGAAACGATCTCTATGCCCAGCCTTTTGGCGATGGCCACGCCCAATGCCGTTTTGCCGCTGGCTGTGGGGCCTAAAAGCACGGCGATGGACGGTTTGTTCTCTATCATATTACAGCACCCGCTTGAAGAGTTTCTCAAATTCCAATTTGCGCATCTGCACCATTACGGGCCTGCCGTGCGGGCAGGTCATGGGCGCGCCGCTTTGGGCGTATTCCGCAAGCAAGGTTTCGATCTCCTGCGGCGCTAAGGCGGCGCCTGCCTTGATGGCATGCTTGCAGGAAGCCTGGATGAGGGAGGCGCGTTTGAGCTCGTTTGCGCTGGTTTTTCCCTGCTTTTCGAGCAGCGCCAGTGCCTCGAAGAGGAAATCCGCCGTTTGCGCCTGGCCGAGGATATCCGGCACGGCCCGGATGCGGGCGGTAAGCGCGCCGAATTCTTCGATCTCAAAGCCCAGCTCTTCAAAGGAAGGAAGGTTGGCAAAAAGCAGGTCAAACTGGGCCGGGGCCAGCTTGACCACGGCAGGCAGCAGCAACATCTGCGAGGCCTTGGCCAGCTCACCCGCCATCAGCCGCTCATAGAGCCTGCGCTCGTGGGCCGCATGCTGGTCGATAAAAAACACCAACTCCCCCTGTTGCACCACCCAATAGCATTCGAACAACTGGCCGACGATGGTATACGGCTCCGCGCCGAAGTCCATGGCGGCTTGCATAGGCACTGTCTCTCCAGCAACCGGCGGCATATCCTCCGGCGGGAGCAAACTCCGGCGTTCTTCTTCCGGCCCGGCTGGGCGCAGATAGGATATTTCCGCCCGGCTGGAGCTAATGCTTGCGGCAGGGTTAGCCTCGCGCAGAGGTTGGGCCTGGGCCGACCGATAGCCGCCCAGGCGGTCCCGCAGGCTTTGGGGCGCGGAGGCGCCTTCGTTCGGCGCGGCGCTTTGCAAGACCAAAGGGGCCGCCGTTTCTTCAAAGCGGCTCTCCTGCCTGCGGAAGGCGGGGATATCCGCGCCCCGCACCAGTGGCGCTGTGGAATCTCCAAGGGCCATGCGGCAGGCTACGGTGATAGCACGAAGGATGGGCTCTTCCTCGCGGAAGCGCACCTCCATCTTTTGCGGGTGCACGTTCACATCCACTTCCTCCCAGGGGAGCTGCAAATGCATCACATAAAAGGGGAACTTGCCGCTCATCAGGCGCGTTTCAAAGGCGCGATGGGCCGCGAAGGAGATCTTTTGCGAGTGGATATAGCGGCCGTTCACAAACAGGGATTGCTGCAGCCGGTTGGGCCGGCCGAGCTGCTCCGTGCCTAAAAAGCCGCTGATCTTCACCCTGCCGTCATCAAAATCAAGGGGCTTGATATGCGCCAATACCTCGCTGCCGTATACGCAATAGATGGCGTTTTTCAGTTCTCCATCCCCGGCGCTCTGGTAAATCAGCTTGCCATTATTAAGGAAGCGAAAGGATATCGCAGGGTTGGCAAGGATGACGCGGGATAGAAAATCGCCGATGCCGGCAGCCTCGGCCCGGCTGCTCTTGAGGAATTTACGGCGGGCGGGTACGTTGTAAAATATATCCCGCACCTCAATGCCGGTACCCTCGGCCCACGCAGCAGGGCCGGAAGATCGCACCGCACCCCCTTCCAACTCAATAGAAGCGCCTTCCTCTGCCTCGCGCACTCGGGTGGTAAGCTTTACCCGGGCCACGGCAGCGATGGAGGAAAGCGCCTCGCCGCGAAAGCCCAGCGTATGGATGCGCTCTAAATCCTCCGCAGCGCTTATTTTGCTGGTTGCATGGCGCAAAAAGGCGGTCGGCACATCCGCCGCCGGTATGCCGCTGCCGTTGTCGCTCACGCGCAAATATTCGATGCCGCCCCCCTCGATTTCCACGGTGATCGTGGTGCTCCCCGCATCGATGGCGTTCTCCACCAACTCCTTCACAATAGAAGCGGGCCGCTCCACCACTTCGCCAGCGGCGATCTGGTTGGCGATATGTAGGCTTAAAACCTGGATCTTGTTCATGTTACCTCAGCTTTGCACGCAGGTGCAGGTCGAACAGCTTATTGAGCGCGTCCATGGGGGTGAGGGCGTTCACATCCAGGGCCTTTAGGTCATTGAGGATATCGTCCGGCGCGGTGGGGCCAAAAAGGGTCAGCTGTTGATCCGGCTCCTCCTCGCTTTGGGCGGCATCCAAAATGGCCTCGTGGTTGATATCCGATGCCTCGAGCTGGGCCAAAATCTCCCTTGCGCGGGCGATGATCCCCTCCGGCAGGCCAGCGAGGCGCGCTACCTGGATGCCGAAGCTCTTATCCGCCCCGCCCCGCACGATCTTGCGCAGGAAGATAATATCCTCCCCTACCTCCTTAACGGAAACACGGTAGTTCTTGATGCCGGAAAGCTTTCCCTCGAGCTCGGTCAGCTCATGGTAGTGGGTGGCGAACAGGGTCTTCGCGCCGCACTTGGCCTTATCCGCGATGTGCTCGAGAACGGCCCAGGCGATGCTCAGCCCGTCGAAGGTGCTGGTGCCGCGGCCGATTTCATCGATGATGAGGAGGCTGTTCTCGGTGGCGTTTTTGAGGATATTGCTCATCTCACTCATCTCAACCATAAAGGTGCTTTGGCCGGAAGCCAGGCTGTCCGAAGCGCCGATGCGGGTGAAGATGCGGTCCGTAATACCGATAGAGGCCGAGGCCGCGGGCACAAAGCTGCCGATGTGCGCCATCAGCGTGATGAGCGCCACCTGCCGCATATAGGTGCTCTTGCCGGCCATGTTGGGGCCTGTGAGGATCAAGAGCCGGTTATCCTTATTATCGAGCAGGGTGTTGTTGGGGATAAAGCCCTCCTTGAGGCTTCGCTCCACCACGGGATGGCGGCCGTCAAGGATCTCAATCTTGCCCTTCAACTGCATTTTGGGCCGGTTGTAATTGTGAAGGAAGGCGGCCTGGGCCAGGCTGAAATACACATCCAGGCTGGCCAGCAACCGGGCGTTTTCCTGCAGCCTGTCGATGCATTCGGAGAGCACACGGCGCAATTCCACAAAAAGCTGGTATTCGAGGGCAATCCCCTTTTCCTCCGCGCCCAGGATGGTGCTTTCCAGCTCCTTCAGCTCCGGCGTGATGTAGCGCTCGCAGTTGGCCAGGGTTTGCTTGCGCTGGTAGGTATAGGGTACCATGTGCTGCGCCGCGCGGCTGACTTCGATATAATAGCCGAATACCCGGTTAAAGCCCACCTTGAGGTTCTTGATGCCGGTTTTCGTACGCTCGTCCGATTCCAGTTGGGCCAGCCAGTCCTTGCCATCACGGGAGGCGGCGCGGTAGCTGTCGAGCTCGTCATTATAGCCCTCTCGGATGAAGCCACCCTCCTTGGCGCTGATGGGCGGGTTTTCGGCAATGGCGCTTGTTAAGAGGGCCAGAATATCCTCCATCGGGTCCAACCCTTCGCGTATGCGGCGCAGCTCGCCTGCTTTTAAAAGATCCAGCACGGGCAAAACCTCGGGGATGCGTTCCAAGGACTGGGATAAAGCCTGGCAATCCCGTGGGTTCACAGAGCCATAGGCGATGCGGCTGCAAAGCCGCTCAATATCATAGACGGAGGAAAGGGCCTTCCCCAGGGCCTCGCGCTCCACCGGCTTTTTACACAGGGCCTCCACGGCATCGAGCCGGGCGTCGATCTCGGCGATGTTTTGCAGCGGCTGCTCGATCCAGGCCCGCAGCATACGGCCGCCCATGGCCGTGGCCGTTTGATCGAGCAAATAAAGCAGGGTGCCCTTTTTGCCGCCCTCCGCCCGGAGGGGCGCGGTCAGCTCCAAATTGCGGCGGGAAACCGCGTCGATACGCATATATTTGGAGCGCGTCACAGGGCGAATCTGTCGGATATGGGCCAGGGTGTTCTTTTGCGTTTCTTCCAAGTAGGCCATCAGTGCCCCTGCCGCGGGCGCAGCGTAGGATCGCTCCTCCAGCCCGAAGGGCTTGAGGTCGCTCAAGCCGAAGTGCCGCAGCAATCGCCCCCGGGCCGCGGCCGCCTCGAAGGCGCGGCTGTTGTAGCATTGGATGTAATAGGCGCTTTGCAGCCGCTTGACCAACAGCTCCTGCAAAAACAGGGCGTCGTTGGCGATGATCTCCGTAGGCTGGATGCGGGTAAGCTCGTCTACCAACTCTCCGGCCCAATTGGCGCCGCTCAGTTCCAGGGCATAAAAAGCGCCGGTCGATACATCGCAATAGGCAAGGCCCAAGCTGCTTTCAAAGAGATAAATCGAAGCGATGTAGTTATTCTGCCGCTCGGAGAGCATGCTCTCCTCGATCACGGTGCCGGGCGTGATGACGCGGATCACCTCCCGCTCCACCAGGCCCTTGCTCTCCTTGGGGTCGGTCAGTTGCTCGCAAATGGCTACCTTGCGCCCCTTTTCGATGAGGCGGTTGATATACATCTCCACGGCATGATAGGGCACGCCGCACATGGGCGCACGCTCCTCCAGGCCGCAATCCCGCCCCGTGAGCACGATTTCCAGCTCCTTGGAGGCGATGAGCGCGTCCTCAAAAAACATCTCATAAAAATCACCGAGTCGATACAGCAAAATGCAGTCCGGATACTGCTCTTTCACCTGCATATATTGCAGCATCATAGGGGTGAGGCTTGCGGGCATATGGCTCCTTTTCTAGCTGGCCGTTAGTGCTTGCATCCTGCGCAGGATGCGCAGCTGCCGTTGCAACCGCTTTGCGCTTGGCTAAGATCCGGGTCTTCCATGCCAATGCAGGCGGCGATGGTGCGGTTCACCTGCTGCATCAGCGCCTGAAAGCCCTGCTGGGCTTCCATCATCTCTATGAACACGGGATGGGTCACCAAGGCGTTTTGGATCTCATCCAGTTGGCGGCTCAAATCCATCATCTCGGCCTTGTCGGCCTCCTCCCCTTCCATTAGGCTCACGATATCCTCCCGCTTTTGGGTATAATCCCGCATCATATGCTGGATGGGTTCGTTTTTATCCATGGCGGTCTTGGCCTCCATCATGCGGCAAAATTCCGCGGATTCGCTCAAAGCAAGGCCAAGCTCCTGCGCTTTTTCGATAATCATCGTCTGTGTCCCTTTCTTCTTCAAATCTCGTTTATAGTTTAGTTGTCGATCCGCTCGCCGACGAGGGAATTGGCGTGGGCAGCGGTGATGCGTACGCGGTGGAGGCTGCCCACCAGTTCCTCTCCGCCCGGGAAGTAAACCATTTTGAAGCAGGGCAGTTTGCCATAAGCCATCATCTCCTGGCCCCGTTTATCAAAGCCCTCTACCAGAACCTCGCCTTCCTGACCGATAAAGCGCTGGTTTTGCGCCTGCAAGCAAGCGGTGATCTCCTTATTCAGCCGGGCCAGCCGATCCTTTTTCACCGCCGCGTCAATCTGCCCCTCCATGCGGGCGGCTGCGGTGCCCCCCCGGGGCGAATACATAAAGGTATAGGCCGCGCTGAAGCCCGCTTGCCGCACCAGGCTGAGGGTATCCTGAAAATCTTCCTCGCTCTCGCCCGGAAAGCCCACGATGATATCTGTGGTGATCTCGATAGCCGGCACCTTTTGCCGCAGGGCCGTCACCAAAGCGAGGTAATCCTCACGCGTATATTTGCGGTTCATGGCCGCTAAAATGCGGCTGCTGCCCGCTTGGACGGGCAGGTGAATATGCTCGCAAACCTTGGGCAATTCCGCCATGGCATCGATCAGCCGGGACGAAAGGTCTTTCGGGTGGGAGGTCATGAAGCGGATGCGGGTAATGCCTTCCACCCCGTGCGCCTTGCGAAGCAGTTCAGGAAAATCTACCGCACCCCCATCGCCCCGGTAGGAATTGACGTTTTGCCCCAAGAGGGTGACCTCTTTATAACCAGCCTGGGCCAGCTCCCGTATCTCTTGCACAATGCTCTCGCTGGTACGGGAACGCTCACGGCCCCGCACATAAGGTACGATGCAGTAGGTGCAGAAGTTATTGCAGCCGTACATGATGGTGACATTGGTAGAGAAGCCGCTCTCCCGAAGGACCGGCAGCCCCTCGGCGATCTCCCCTTCCCCCTGGGAGACGGCGAAGACGCGCCTGCCCGCGAGGGCTTCTTCCAGCAAGCAGGGAAACCTGTGCAGCTCATTGGTTCCAAAGACCAGATCCACAAAGGGGAAGCGCTTGAAAAGCTTTTCCGCCACCTCCGCTTGCTGCATCATGCAGCCGCATACGGCCACCAAGAGGTTCGGGTTATCGTCCTTTTGTTTTTTTAATGCGCCAACGTTGCCAAATACGCGCTTTTCCGCATGCTCACGCACGCAGCAGGTATTAAAAAGGATCAGATCCGCCTCCTGCTTGGCTGCGGCCTTCTGGTAACCGATGGCGGCCAGCATCCCCGCCAGCTTCTCGCTGTCGTGGTCGTTCATCTGGCAACCATAGGATTCGATAAAATAATGTAAGGGCCTGCCGTTTAGGGCTTCCCGCAGGCGCGAAGCCGCGGCGCGGCCCTCGGCAATACCCTCGGGGGATACGAATGTGGGATTGCGCATGCTCTCTCCTTTGTATTCATAACGATCCATTTTCTATTATATCTAGTTTCGTCCTGCGGCGCAATCCGAGAAAATTGCGTGGATTCCTCCCATATCCCTTCTTATTATGATATAATACATTAAGAAGGCGCATGGCGGGCGGCTTTCTCTCTGCTGCGGTTTCCGCTGCCATACCGTTTCAGCAGAAAAAAGAATATTGACAAGCGGGTAAAAATGCGGTATATTTGTATGCGTCGCGTGACGCACGAACGTTTAGCGGGGTGTAGCGCAGTCTGGTAGCGCACGTGCTTTGGGAGCATGGGGCCGGGGGTTCAAATCCCTTCACCCCGACCAGTTAGGGCCCCTTGGTCAAGCGGTTAAGACACCGCCCTTTCACGGCGGTAACAGGAGTTCGAGTCTCCTAGGGGTCACCATTTTTTCCAGGCTTGGGCCTTTAGCTCAGTTGGTCAGAGCGGTCGGCTCATAACCGATTGGTCCGGGGTTCGAGTCCCTGAAGGCCCACCAATTTTTTTGCACGGCCCGGTAGTTCAGTTGGTTAGAATGCTAGCCTGTCACGCTAGAGGTCAGGGGTTCGAGCCCCCTTCGGGTCGCCATTTTGTTCACCGTTGCTGGTGTAGCTCAATTGGCAGAGCAGCTGATTTGTAATCAGCAGGTTGCGGGTTCGAGTCCCATCACCAGCTCCAATGATAACACTTACTTGCCGTGGATGGGTTCCCGAGCGGCCAAAGGGAGCAGACTGTAAATCTGCCGTCACAGACTTCGGTGGTTCGAATCCACCCCCATCCACCACTTATTCTGCGGGAATGGCGGAATTGGCAGACGCGCACGGTTCAGGTCCGTGTGTTGGTGACAACATGCAGGTTCAAGTCCTGTTTCCCGCACCAAAGAAAACAACCATCGGTTTATACCGGCGGTTGTTTTTTTCTTGTGCTTTATCGCGAATATCTACAAGTATCGGCGGGGCTCTAATTCTCATTATATATGTCATCTCAATAATTATTATATGCATTCTTTTTAGATTGTTCACTTACCCAATAGTGAATCTTATTTAAGAGATCAAAAGAATCCTACAATATCAGAAGCAAGCATAGCTTATATTGTCAGCTAGTGCTGTGGATTGAAATACTATGGGGTATGTGACAGACTAAAGCCGTGGATTGACTAGCACGAGAAAAGGAAGGCCTCGGTCTCCCTTTTCTCGTGTTTTATACTTTTATATGCTTTGGTGGATTCACTGAAGCATGTAATATTCGCTTGCTCGTGCCAAAAACGTTTATTTTATGCGGGTTCCCGAGTTTATCGTTGTGAACTTCCGCACCAAAGACACAGCATTTCCACTATGGGGATGCTGTGTTTTTTATATGCAAAGCTTTAAAAAGGAGAATCCACAATGATAATCGCCCCCACCGTAGTTTTCATGCAGCTCGATTTGTAAATTGTGAGTTTCCACTGAAAAACAGATGTTCATATCGTCTGTTTAGCCGCAAACAGGCCGATGTTCTATCAGCCTTTTTTCTTTTGGGCTTGGCCTAACGCAGCCAAATGATTATGAAATATACAAGATCGGCATGCTCGCTAACTGCTCAGACAGCTTTTGCCGCAAAAAAGATTCAGCCTCTGAACGCACATCATTTCGGTAGCAATATTTGCCGCGCCCGCGCCCAACCATGATCTCCCGGTTAAAAAGCTTTGCCGCGTTGGGAAATGCCTCCGTATTGATGGCATTATGGATAAAACTATACGTCATCAGTATAATTTCAATAAATCCGTTTTGTTTGACTTTTTCGCTTAGTTCATCAGCCAATTCCTCAATCAATCGGCTGTATAATTGTTTCCATTCCGGAAGAAGGATAACGGGTGCAAGCAGTATTCCCACCGGATACCCGGCCTCCGCCATAGAATTGAGCGCATGGATTCGCGCGCGCAACGCGGATGTGCCCAATTCTATGCGGCTTATGATCTCTTCTGGGTTCACGCTCATACGAAATATGGTTTTACCCCTGTGATTAAGGCTGAGCAATGGGCTCACCATATCGAATTTTGTCGGAAAGGTCAGATGTCCGCGGCCTTCCCGTGCAAAACGCTCGATTGTATAGATAAGATTGTTCGTAATTGTATTTTCTAGCAACAGATCGCTATTGCTGCCGATCTCAAATGTTTGCGGCACAGGAGAAACAGCAGCCTTTTGAAGAAGACGGTCCAGCATTTTCTCACGATTAACAAACAGGCGAAGATAGGAACATTTGTTGTAATTGCATACCAGATAACAATATAAGCACATCGCTCGGCAACCTGAGGAGGTATATGGTACCAGCCAGTCGGAAACTTTATGGTTCGGTACATATTTATGAGTTTTTCTTAAGCCTATAACAAGATGGCGCTTTAACTTCGGAAAATCCTGATTTTCAGCCGCGCTCAGCTCAGGGATATGGTTATGATTCTCGATTTCTGTCCAAGGCAAAGCTGCATATTTAATCCGGAGCATTTGCCCCAATTCGTAGGTAAGCGCGGCCGGTTCATAATAGACCGCATCAAATCCCAGTTTCATTTTTATTCCTCCTTTCAGATATCGTGCCCCGAAAGAGTCGCGTCTATTTTCGTGATGGATGAATCGTGTCCGCCTCCCTCCCCTTTTCTCCATAACTTCTACAAATTCAACCGCTATAATAGGTGAATGAACATTAGCGGCAGACTTTTTGTTCTGCCGAAAGGAGGCTTCCGATGGGATCCAGGGTCAAGAATGAGCGGCTGCGGGTCGGCGGCATGAGCTGCGTGAGCTGTCAGTATAAAATCGAAAAGAAGCTGCGCAATACGGCGGGCGTACAAAGCGCCAAGGTGGATTATGGCACCGGGATTGCCGATATCACCTATGATGCGGATATCGTTTCGCGGGCAGATATCGCCAAAGTCATTGAAAAGCTGGGCTATCGGGCGCTTCCTGCCAGCCAAAAAACCATGGCGGGCGTTGGCCGGATCACCGGCATCCTGGCCATCATCGTGGCCCTCTACATGCTATTGCAGCACGCTGGTCTTTTGAACCTGCTCGCGCCGGGCCAGTTGGCCGATACCTCCATGGGTTACGGCATGCTGTTCGTGATCGGCCTGATCACCTCCGTGCATTGCGTAGCTATGTGCGGCGGCATCAACCTTTCCCAATGCGTACCCAAGTCCACGCCGCCAAAGCAGCCCAAAACTGCAGGCGAAAGCCAAGCTGCGTTTTCCGCATTTGCCCCCGCCATTTTATACAATCTTGGCCGGGTGCTCTCCTATACGGCCATCGGTTTTATCTTGGGCCTTGTGGGGATGCTCTTTGGCGGCGCGGGCGGTGTGGGCCTGTCGCCTATGGCCCAGGGGCTTCTCAAGATCGCGGCGGGCGCGTTCATGGTGATCATGGGGATCAATATGCTGGACCTCTTTCCGTTCCTGCGCAAATTGCAGCCTCATATGCCCGCCTTTCTGGCCCGGAAGATCAACGCGGATAAGTCTCGCAGCAAAAGCCCGCTGATCGTGGGCTTGCTCAACGGCCTTATGCCTTGCGGGCCGCTGCAATCCATGCAGATCGTTGCTTTGGCTACGGGGAACCCACTGGCAGGGGCGCTCTCCATGCTTCTCTTTAGCCTGGGCACCGTGCCGTTGATGCTAGTCCTGGGTTCCCTGGTAGCAGCCCTGGGCAGGAAATTTACCCGCCAGATGATGCGCATCGGCGCCGTAATGGTGGATGTGCTGGGCTTAGCCATGCTGGAACAGGGTGGAAGCCTTTCCGGCCTTTTGCAGCCTGATGTTTTGCTTGCCCTTATTCTTGGGCTGGCCGCGCTGGGGATCGTATCGAGTGTTCTATTCCGCAGGCGAGTCCTCAAGTCCGCCGCCATGATCGTCGTGGCGGGCGTGGCTGTCATCGCACTCCTTCCCCGGGGAGCGGTCGCAGCTAAGGGGGCGGCCGCAAACGAGAGTCTGGAGACCGTGCCCGAACTTGCGCAGATCAGCGGGCAGCAGGTTATCACCAGCACCCTCTCCGGCGGCAGGTACCCCAACATCACCGTGCAGGCCGGGGTGCCCGTAAAATGGGTTGTCGATGCGCCGGAAGGGAGCATTAACGGCTGCAATTATAAGATCAACATCCCGGAATACGGCATTGCCAATTATGCCTTTGAAGCCGGGGAGAACGTGATTGAATTCACGCCCACGAAAACGGGTAAATTCCTCTACAGCTGCTGGATGGGCATGCTGCAGGGTAGTATCACCGTGGTTGAGGGGGAAGTAGCGGCTCAGCCCATAATGGAACCGGCGGCATACCCCGAGCTCGAAACCGAGGCCGCCCCCCAGCCCGGCTGCTGCGGCTGAATCCCGATTGACGCAGCGAAAATCCATGTTATGATGGAAGCAAAGCCCGCCGGGGCGCCTGCAAATGAGGTGGAAACACGATGCCGGATATGCGCAAAACCGTGCTGGTGGTGGATGATGAGCCGAAAATATGCGAGGTCCTGTCTGCCCTTTTCGAAAGCAAGGGCTTTCGGGTGCTGGCGGCTGAGACCGGCTCGGAGGCATTGCGCATCTTCCACGCGGAAAACATTACATTGGTTATTTTAGACTTGATGCTGCCCGACCTCTCCGGTGAGGAGGTGTGCCAAGCCATCCGCCGCTGCTCTCGCGTACCCGTGCTCATGCTCACGGCTAAATCCGGAGAGAATGATCTGCTCACGGGCTTGGATCTTGGCGCGGATGACTATATCGCAAAGCCATTTAGCCTCAAGGTGCTTTATGCGCGGGCCGAGGCCGTATTGCGCCGGACGCGGGGCGATCTGATCCCTCTGGCTATGCGCAATTCCTTCCGGGATGGCGACCTGGTGGTAGATTTTGAGAAGAACGCCTTTAAAAAAGCGGGCAGGCCGATCAGCCTCACGCCCAACGAGGCCCGTATCCTGGCGGCGCTGGTGAAATACCCCGGCCGGGTCTTCACACGCGAGGAACTGATTGCCCTGGCCCTGGGCGATGAGTTCGCTGGCTATGACCGGGCAGTGGACAGCCATATCAAAAACCTGCGCCAAAAGATCGAGAGCGATCCCAAAGCGCCGGCTTACATCCGCACGGTCTACGGTATCGGCTATAAATTCGAAGAGGAGTGACCATGCTGCGCAGCCTGCGATCGCAACTATTCCTAACCATCCTCTCGGTTCTGCTGGCCACCATAGCGCTGATCAGCGTCTTTTCCAATTGGTTCATCAACCGTGAATTCGAGGATTACATCGCCCGCCAAGAGCAGGAGCGCAGCGAGAGCATTGTCAGCGACCTGACCAGCCAGTATGATAAGGCCGCCGATGGCTGGGATACAAACTTCCTGCATACCGTCGGCATGTATTCGCTCTATGACGGCTATATCCTGAAAATCTACGGGCCGGATGGGGAGATGCTTTGGGATGCGGAAAACCACGATATGTCCCTGTGCAGCCAGGTCATGGATGAGATCGCGCTGCGCATGGCGGAAGCAAAAAAACACGGCGAATTCGTAACCAACACCTATGAGATTAGCCCCAACGGCATAGTACTTGGCTCGGTCTCCATCACCTATTACGGCCCCTTCTTCTTTACGGAAAACGATTATCTCTTCATCAAAACCCTCAATACCGTTCTGCTGGCCATCGGCCTTCTATCCGCCGCATTTGCCCTGTTGGCAGGGAGCCTGCTGGCCCGTCGCATCGCCCGACCCATGACGAAAACGGCTTATATTGCCAGCCAGATCGCCCGGGGCAATTATGATATCCGCTTTGAAAGAACCCCTAAAACCCGGGAGCTTGCGGATATGGTGCGGGCCATCGATCAGCTGACGGAGGCCTTATCCGCCCAGGAAAGCCTACGCAAGCGCCTCACCGCCGACGTGGCCCATGAGCTCCGCACGCCCCTCACGGCCGTAAGCGCCCATTGGGAGGCCATCATCGAGGGCAT
This sequence comes from Candidatus Pelethousia sp., assembly GCA_034928145.1. Classification (GTDB taxonomy): domain Bacteria; phylum Bacillota; class Clostridia; order Christensenellales; family CAG-138; genus Pelethousia. The sequence continues at coordinate 16,220 of JAYFPE010000043.1, forward strand.
TTGGGAAGCGACGCCGCAACGGCTGCAAAGCTGCCGGGAGGAGATCGACCGGCTGGGCATTTTGGTGGCCGATCTGGAACGCCTGGCCAGGATCGAGGATGGCAGCCTGCAGCTCCATATAACGCGAATCGACCTATATGAAATCGCCCAGGCGGCTCTTTGCAACCTTGCGTGCAAAGCGGCGGAAAAGGGGCTCACCCTCAACCTTTCGGGCGCGGCGGCCGATGTGGAGGCCGACCGGGAACGGATCATGCAGGTGGTGCTAAACCTTCTGGCCAACGCCATCAACTATACGCCTTCGGGCGGGCACATCCGTCTGGAAGTATCGGAGACCAGCCAAAGCGCCTTCCTCCGCGTAAAGGACGACGGCATCGGTATAGCGCAGGATGAACTCCCCTTCATCTTTGAACGTTTTTACCGCACGGATACCTCCCGCGCCCGCAAAACCGGCGGTACAGGCATCGGTCTTACCATCGCCAAATCCATCGTGGAGGCCCATGGCGGCACGATAAGCGTAGAAAGTGAAATTGATGCCGGCAGCACCTTTATAGTTGCGTTGCCGAAATCGTGAATTGCGCGCGGTATTTGATTGTATCGTTTCCCTGTAAAAAGATCTGTCTGTTGAATGCCAATAATCTAAATTGGAGGCCATCTATGCGCGAGATAAAGCTTGTTTTACCGACCGCGGAACATGAATTAAAGGCGGCGGAATTTAAAAAGGAATTCTTCGATTGCGGAGAAAAGGTCATTAACGGCAGCGGGCTTCTGGATCAACTGGCGTATGGCGATTGGCTGCAACATACCGAAAAAAACAGGAACCCGGAAACAGCCGGAGCTGATTGGGTTCCATCCACCACCTTTTTTGCAATGCGAACGGAAGATGAAAAGATCGTAGGCATGATCGACGTGCGGCATCACATCCGACATCCCTTGCTTGCAGAATGCGCAGGCCATATCGGCTATGCCGTGCGGCCAACGGAGCGGCGCAAGGGCTATGCCTCGCAAATGCTGGCCCTCGCGCTCGAATATGCAAAGGACATAGGCCTGGATAAGGTCATGCTGGGATGTGGCGCCGACAATAGCGGCTCCGCCAGAACGATCCAAAAGCACGGCGGGAAGCTGACGCAGGAAAAGCCGTGCTCCAATGGGAAGCTCATGCAGATTTATTGGATCAATTTGATGGAATGATTTGTGAAAAAGCGCCCTCTATGGCCTTCAAATACGCCTTTGATGTTACGGTTGCGCCGGAAACGGCATCCACCTTTGTATCCTGCGCTTCAATAACCCGGCGCACCATTTCTTCGGCGCAATCCGTGATCTCCGCACCCTCCACGTCTTTTTCCAGGTCGATGGCGGTGATTTTATGATCCTTTACATGAACGACGACCGTGTTTGACCAGCGTTTAAATTCATAAGCGCCGGTATAGCTGCCATCTGGGACGTCTGATAAGTCTATGCCTTGCAGCGGAACCTTTGCTCCTGCGGATAACCCGTTTGTTATAACAAAAAACATAACCGCAACAGCAGCGAGGATCACCCCGCCAAGCAGGCCGATAATCCGCGTAACTTTTTTCACGGCCGCATTTCCTCAACGAATTTATCGATTTTCCCCTCGTCGATGGTATTCGTATAGGCTGATTGCTTGGCGACCGCCTTCATGATCAGCCGATCCATCGCCCCGGCTTTTTTCGGGTCAAATATTCCGCCCAGGAAGCTGGCAGCCTTGGCCGCAGATAGAACATCCGGTGGAAAATTAGCGCTAAAGTATTCCTTTTCTTTGCTCGCATCCATACCGCATAAAAACAGCCCCAACTTCTTTTTGCACAAAGCGTCAGCGTTTTGCGCCATAAATGCTTTCGCTTCCTTGCGGATCATGCCGGCATAGAGCGAACTGCCGATCATCACGCAATCAAACCCCGCCAGGGGGGGAACGCTTTCCTGCTTTAAATCGCAGACGACGGCGCCGTCTACCCTTTGCGCGATGCGCCGGGCGGCCTCGGCGGCAGCTCCGTGCTTAGTGGCGTAGAGAATCAGTGTTTTCATGGTTTTAATCCTTTCAAGATAATTTCAATTTGACGCGCGATCAACCCCGCCCTTTGCTCGGATGATATACCGCGCTCAATGATCAAACGTATTAAGAGGCCGAACATTGCGCTCCAAATCGCGCCCGCCGTGGTCTTCACATCACAGGGCGCAAACAAGCCTGCCTCGATGCCGGCTTCCAAGGTCTCGATCAGCGCTGCAAGCGCAGGACTATGATCATCTGCGCCTAAAACGGAGGTGAAGTTTAAGATCTGCGGCGATGCTGAAAGCATGATCGCCTTATACTCCGCCGGCCACTGCAGCGCGCTTTCTATGTAATTCGTAATGGAAAGGCGGATGGCCTCATCCGGAGCGAGGTCACCGCGCAGCGGCCGGATGGCGCTTAAAATCCGTTTATAGCTATCCTGCAAAACGCAGGATAAGATTTCATCCTTATCCCGGAAGTAGTGGTAGACGATCCCAGGGGAATAGCCCATCTCATTGGTGATTTGGCGGATGGATAGCGCCTCGACGCCCATCTCTTCGATGATACGCCTGGCTGTTTCGAGGATACGGCCCCGAACCTCTTCCGATTGTTGCTTTGCTCTGGGCATTGCGGCCGCCTTTGAATCATGTTAGTTTATTGAACACTGTTCAATTATGCGGTATGCGCTCTCTTTTGTCAAGAGCAATATATCAGGCATTTGTCCTGTCACTTTAACTTGCCGCTTCTATGGGACTCATGTATAATATGCTTGTTTAAGTAAGAAGTGGAAGTTTAAGGAAAACCAGGCTCACGAAACAATCTGCCCAACCGGGGGAATATCGAATGAAGCAAGGCAGCCTCTCGCGCCCAATAAAATCTGTACTCGGCATTTATTTGCTGTGTTTCCTCTTTCGAGCCGTTGAATATATGCTCCTCCGTACGGATCAAAGCATCTTTGGGGAGGCATTCGTCCATAAGCTGGCGGGCATCCTCGTGCTGGCGCTGGCCGTGCGGTATTATTCATTTACATGGCCGCAGGTTGGCTTCTCCGGCCTGTCTGCATGGAAAAAGGCCCTCTATGGCCTGCTTCTGGGCGCGGGTGTGTTTGCGGTAGCCTATGGAACGGAATATCTTATCCAGACGGCGGCAGGCAAGGCTCCATCCTTGCAGGTTTATGTGACCAGCTATGCGGTTACCGGTAATCAGGGTAAGGAAACGGGGCTGATGTTCTTTGCATTTTGCATCGTTGGGAATATCATCAATGTGGTTATGGAGGAAGGCGTCTTTCGGGGATTGTTCATCCGGCTTCTGGAGACGCGGTATTCCTTTATCAAGGCTCTTGTTCTCTCCTCCCTCCTCTTTGGTCTTTGGCATATCGCGGCCCCTGTGCGCAGCTTGCTCGATGGAGAGATAAGCATCCTCGGGGCGGCCATGTATGCCCTGATGTTGGTCATCACAGCCGGGTTGACTGGAGCGAAAGTCTGTCTGCTGGCAAAAATGACGGGTTCCCTTTGGATGCCGATGGCAGACCATTTCGTCAACAACACCATCGTCAATATCCTGCACGTTGTTACGCTTTCCGGCGCGGATGAATTGCAAACGATGCGCATTGCGGCCGCCCAAACGATATCGTTCTTAGTTGTTCTTTTGCTATATTGGCAAAGCGGTGCGAAGCGGAAACCAACCTTCCGCACGTAGAATATGAGGCGCGTATGGTAAAGAGCAAAACCATTATAAGGTCCTCCCTCTTCCCCGCGCCCGAAAGCGAGGTTTTCGCTCGCTTAAAGGCCCTCAAAACGCTGCAATATATCGCCGCACCCTATGCCACCTTTGCCCCCGTGGTCGGGAATGATAGCCTGGTCTGGCGGGCGGGCGAGGTTTTTGCCTTCCGCTTCAAACTGTTTGGCTTTCTCCCCTTTGGGATACATACCATTCGGGTGCTGGAATTTGGAGAAGGGGTACACGGCATTTATACCAACGAATCGAATCCTCATGTGCCCACATGGAACCATCGCATCATGCTGGAAGCAATCGACGAAGCGACCACACGCTATACCGACGAAGTGGAAATACAGGCAGGCTGGAAAACGCCGCTCGTCTGCTTATGGGCCAAGTGTTTTTATGCGCATAGGCAGCGAAAGTGGCGCAAGCTGCTGCAAAAGCAAAACGGAGGGTATGATTATGACCGTTGAGAGCATGCTGGCGCTGGATAAAAGCGATCTGCTATCAGCCGCCCAAACCGCGCTCACAGCAGAGGACATCCCGCAGTTGATAGATATGCTATCTATAAAGGACGATGATATTCGCTACCGGGCCTTCCTTTTGCTGCAAGGCCGTGCCGCCGTGGCGGGCGATGTTTATCCCTATTGGCAGATATTCCAGGATAAGCTGAAAAGCGAAAATTCCTACCAGCGCAGCCTCGGCCTGATGCTGACGGCCGAAAACGCGAAATGGGACACGGCAAATAAGCTCGACACCGCTCTGGATGATTACCTGGCCCTGCTACAGGATGAAAAGCCGATTACCGTGCGCCAGTGCATCCAGTCTCTTGGCAAAATTGTGCCGCATAAGCCGCAGTTGTGCGAAACCATCGCCGCCACACTGATGGCGCTCGACCTCATGGCCATCAAGGAGACGATGCGCAAATCCGTTTTGCTGGACATTTTGCAAGCGCTGCTATTGATCCGCCAATCGTTCCGGTCGGCTGAGATCGAAAGCTATATCCAGCGGGCCATTTCGGGCGGCATATTGGATAAAAAGACGAGCAGGCAGATAGAGGCTCGTTTGTAAGCCCCGCTATAAAAGGCAAAGTTGCTCATCCTGCCCGCTTTGTGGCCATATATGCTTTTCAACATTGATCCGTTCATCCGAAAAAAAGGTTACCCCCTCCGCCAGAAGCAGAGCACGCTGCTTTTCCCGGCCGCCAAAGGCATAGCCCGGCGCGAGGATGCCGGTTCTGTTCACCACTCTGTGGCAGGGCAGCCCGCGCCCCGCGGGCGCGCGGCTCATGGCGATGCCTACCTCCCTGGAGGCTTTCGGATAGCCGGCCAACTCGGCGATTTTACCATAGGTAGAGACCTTCCCCTTGGGTATTTGGGCTACCTGGTTGAATACCTTCTCTAAAAAGGCTTCGTCGATCTCGATCATGCCGCTCCAGTTTGTTTGCGCCATCGCGAATCCTCCCCCGCCCAATCATTGCTGTTATCGTACATGGTTTTCCCCGCCCACGCAAGGGCAAGGGCTTGGGCGAGGCAGGCCGCAGCAATATGGAAGGAGTCCAACATGACCTCCCAAAGATATTGCAAGGCGGACGAAGCGCGCCTACTTGACCTGATCAAAGAACAGGGCGACGACTGGATTGACTACCATGGCGAACAGGAGCATGATAGATATGCCAGGGCGCTGGAGGCAGCGCGGTCTACGTGGCTTACGACGGCGATGTGCTCTGCGGCTATGCCCGCTGCCGCGAGGACGGCGGTTTCGGCCTTTATGTATACGACCCTCTGGTTAAAAAATCTTATCGCGGCAGGCAGCTGGGAAAAATGCCGGCCGCGCAGCCCGCGGCGGATTATGCGTAGCAACCCGTTTACGTGATGAGCGCTGCGGATCCCTATTATGAAAAGCAGGGGTATTTATGGGTCGGTTCCATCTTTCAAGTGGTTTGAGTGCAGGAGGTATAAGTATGGATAAGAAATCGAATTTGTTAATTAATATGATCGTCAAGGGGCTGCTAGGATTTTTTTTGCTGGGCCTGATGCTATTTGGCGCAGCCGGCAGCCTGCGTTATACGAACGCCTGGCTGTTGATTGCCGCGCTCTTTTTACTGATGCTGGCCATGGGTACGCTGCTTCTGCTCAAATATCCTGAAACGCTGGAGCGGCGGCTAAAGGCAAAGGAGAAAGAGAGTGCGCAAAAGGGTTATATCAGCCTGATCGGGGTTTTGTTCCTGGCCTCGTTTGTTCTGGCCGGGCTGGACTATCGCTTCCATTGGACGCGCGTGCCCTTTGGGGTCTCTTTGTGTGCGCTGCTGCTTATGATCGTTGGCTATGGCCTGTTCGCAGCCACGATCCTGCAAAACGCCTACGCTTCCAGGGTGGTGGAGGTGCAAAAGGAACAAACCGTGGTCACCACCGGCCTTTACGCCGTGGTGCGGCATCCCATGTATCTGGCCTGTCTGCTGCTCTTTCCAGCCATGCCGCTGGTCCTGGGTTCCTATATTGCTTTGTTCCCCATGCTGCTCTTGCCCATCGGTCTAATCCTGCGCATCAAAAACGAGGAGGCGGTGCTTCGCACAGAGCTAAACGGCTACACGGACTATATGCAAAAAACCAAATACCGCCTGATTCCCTTCATCTGGTAGCAAAAAGCCGAGGCCTTTTGGCGGGTGTTCATAAGGATACTTTGTGAACCGCCTAAAAATGCGGGGTATAAGGCGGACAGTTTCGGCTGTCCGCCTTTTGCTATGCCTTAAATTGCAGCTGGCAGCTCATCATCAAACAGCATTTCATCATCCATTCCGTAGAATTCTTCCATAGAGGGAATGTCAAATTCCTCTTTGACATCGTTCAGCATCCCAATGTCACGGTAGAGAATCCAACTATCCTGCGGAGCGGTACGGGAGTATTTCTCAGCCTTTTCGCCTACCACAACTTTTGCAATAAACATCCGAAGTAGTTCCGGCGTCAGTTCGGTAAGGTCGGTATACTTTTTCGTCTTTTCAATAAACCTGTCCACGTTGGTAAGGGAGTTCTTGAGGTTATCCATTCTCACTTCAGCCTTTGGCATACGTTCCCGCAGGGCTTTCTGTTCTGCGGTGTACTCATCGGACAGGGTTCTATAGTGCTCATCCGGTATACGCCCCAGCACATTGTCCTCATAGAGCCGTTTGAAAAGTGCGGTAAGCTCCAAATCCCTTTTCCGCATAATCTCCAGCTCTTTTTGCAGCGCAGTGATTTCTTTTCTCGTATCGACAGTGTTTTTGCGGTTGATGCACTCCGCAAACAGCACTTCGTCCTGTCTTGCAAAGTGAGTGACACGCTTCAGGTCATCCAAAATCACCGCCGCGAGCTGGCTTTCCCGGATGTACTGAGCGGAGCAGGTTTCCTTACCATACTTCTTGTAGGTAGAGCAGGCGAAATTGTTTTTGCTCTCGTCCATGGTATGGGCACGGTGCAGAATCAAAGGCTTTCCGCAATCGGCGCAGAATACAAGTCCCGAGTACGGATTGGGATTCTCCATGTTTTTTCTCGGACGCTTTTTGTGCTCTCGAACCGCGTGGGCAATATCCCAGATTTCTTGGTCGATGATGCCCTCATGGGTGTTTTCAAACCTGAGCCATTCAGATTCCGGGCGAATGATCTGCTTTTTGTTTTTGTAGGATGCGGTGGTGTGTTTCATGCTGACGGTGTGTCCGAGATGGGTTTCATCATCTAAAATATTGACGATTGAGTTACTTCTCCACCTGTAGGGTCTGGTGGTATCTAAGTTCGTCAATGCCACTCCGGTTTGATTAAAATAGTAGTTGCTTGGATTTACCACCTGCTCTTCGGTGAGCTGCCTTGCGATTTGCTTGGGACCTCTACCCTCGGCACACAGCTTGAAAATATGCTTGACCACCTCGGCGGCTTCTGGATCGGGAACAATCTTTTTGGGATTGCTCTCGTCTTTTTTGTACCCATAGGGCGGCCTTGTTCCAACCCGTTCTCCGCGCTCAGCCTGTGCTTTCTTCACCGACCGAATCTTTTTGCTACAGTCTTTCGCGTAGAAATCGTTAAATAAATTCCGAAACGGAGCAAAATCGTTGTCACCGTAGAGTGTGTCCACGGCATCATTGATCGCAATAAACCGAACATTGTGGTTGGGAAAGGTGTGCTCCATGAGAAAGCCTGTTTGCAGATAATCCCTGCCGAGACGGCTCATGTCTTTGACAATCAGGGTTTCCACCTGTCCACTTTCAATCAGCTCCATAATCTCGTTCCACGAAGGACGATTGAAGTTTGTGCCGCTGAAACCGTCGTCGAACAGAAACCGAATATTGCCAAAGCCCTTTTCCTCTGCGTACCTGGTGAGCATCAACCGCTGATTCTGGATGCTGTTGCTTTCACCCTCCCGATCATCCTCCTGGCTCAGTCTGCCGTAGAGTATCGTAAATTTTTCGTTGTTTGCCATCGTTTAAAATCCTCCTTCTTGTTGTGGCAAACTGAATACGGTAACCCAAGCATACCGTAACAGGTTCCACAAGTCTACTGAAATCAAGCGTTTTTAAGCGCTTTTTGGAGATCGTTTTCAATCACCGAGAGCATCTTTTTTGTGGGGGTAGAGGCACTTTTTACGGGAAACACAGAATGAACCCGGAACACCCTGTCCTCCACCACCATATCCCGTTCAATGGTGTGAGAGGCTTCGTCCGTGTAAACAAAACTGTCTGCAAAGGTGCGGTGAGAGGTGCCCTCGCTGTCGCTTTGCCAAATGATATCGGCGGTTTCATAAGCACCGAGGATATTGGTTTTCAGATAATGCTGTGCCGCTAATTTCTCGTTTGTCATATCGCATCTCCTTTACATCTTCATTTCAAAATCGTGCCCACTGTGGTCATCTTCCTTTTGACCGACCGCTAATTTCTTCTTCCTGCCGGTATGCTGCGGTGGTTTCGTGGAGGCATCCTTTAGGGGAACAGGGTTGTCCAGCCGTTCCAAAGCGCGCCCCAGCTGAACCACACTGCCGCCAATGCCAGCAATGTCAAGGGACTGACGAGCCACAGCGGCGTCCATGTCAGGTGCGGTAACCGCAGCTTCGGCAGAGAAAAATGCTTCTCTTTCTGTTTCCCAGCCTGTGACAACGTCTGCTGTATCTGCAACAAACTCTTGCTGATTTGCTCCAGCTGTGCCTGCGAGGGTAGACTGTTCAGTTGGGTTTTGATGCTGTGGAGCTGCTGTTGTAAGGTTTTCTGCTGTTTCTCCAAGTTCTCGATTCCATCCCAAATCAGTCCTTGATTGTAGAACAGGTTGTCCAGTTTCTCCTGTGTCAGAGGACAAGAAGGGCTGTTCTGTAATGGCTGCTGGGGAATCGGTTCGACTGGCTGCGAGCCTGCGTTCCGCTGCTTCAATTCTTCTAAGCTCAAATTCACGGTCCATCATCTCCTTTAAATAGCGGTTGTCATGGAGCTTAATATCCCGGCAGGACATGGTGTTGGGGCAGGTGTAGGTGATATATTTTCTGTTCTCTGTCCATTTTACCGCGTAGCCTTGCCGCTCCATATCCTTGATAAAATCGGCTTTTGTGCCGCTGGTTTTCATAGCAGTATCAATCGCATTCATCAACGAAAACTTCCAGCTCTGCCCCTTGGCGGCGGCACGGTATTCCCGAGAGGCGAGACTTTGAGCCTTGCCGCCTGTATAAGGCTTGAGGGTGGTCAGCCCATATTGCTGACAAATTTGGTCTGAATACGCCCGAAGCTTGAATAATGTTTTAGGGCCTTGGTGCAATTTCTTTCCGGTTTCAAAGCTGACCGAGTTGATAATAAAGTGGGAGTGCAGATGCTCATTGTCCACATGGGTGGCGATGACCACCTCAAAATCCGGGTAATTATCCTTCGCAAATTTCATGGCAATCTCATGTGCGGTTTTGGGTGAAATGGTTTCGCCGTCCTTGAAGGCTTGGTCGTAATGATAAAACATGGTTTGGTCAGCCTTTTTAAAGCTGTTCTTGGTTGCCATGAATTCTTGAAAAGCTGTTTCGGGACAGCAGTCCTTGCCGGAGATTAAGCGGATACAGCCGGTCTTATCCGCATCCTCGGAATAGGTTTGGTAGTTGACAGTGTGGTCACAGTTAATTTTTTTAGGCTCGATGCACACCTTGAAATCCTGCAAAATATATTCAAGTTCATTTCGCATGGAAAAGGCATTTTGCTTTTTGCAGGGGATGAAGTTAACCGTTGCCATTACTGAGTCACCTCGCAAAGTGCAGACAGCTTTTCATAAATACCGCTTAGCTTCGCCTTGGTTTCTGCAAGGTAAACGGCATCCACTTTTCCCATATTAGCCAGAGTGGTCAGCTGATTGAGGTTTCTGCCGATGGCTTTCAGCTCACTGATGAGCTCCTGCATCCCATCTACCACAACGATTTCCTTATCGGTTATGGCTCGTTCTAAAAATTCCGTCATGGTAACCTTGCCGCGCCTGGCCTTTCGTTTCAGGGTTTTGTAGGTGCTTTCGCTAATGCGAAAGGCAAAGGGTTTCTTTTTCATTAGCGGTTCTCCTTTCGATTTTGATTGCGCCAACGGCGCTCCAAAAGTGGGGTCCGGGGCTTCTGCCCCGAGCGAGCTGTGGCGGGCGTATAGCCCGACGCTCTGCTCGCCTCACCCAATGGGTGAGAAAACGCATCCGAAACCTCTGCGTTTCATGTAAAATAAGTGCAAATCCGAAGTTGCCGCAACAGCGGCTCAATTTGCGGGTTTATTCGGGTTAGGTGGAGTTATCCCACTCCACCGTCAATCTCGCCACACAGGGGGGGACAGCGGGCAACGGTGGCGAGATTACTGTCCGATGACAGTGCTGACGGCAAAGACGGCAAGCTTTGGGGGCTTGATTGTGCCGTCATATCGTCATTACCGTCATAGCGGAGAGTAAATTCCCGCCGCTCAAAAGTCCTGTTCTCGGAATAATGAATGCCATTTCTGCCCAGATGCTCCATGTGCTTAATGATTCTCTTCTTCAGAATTGCAGGGCTGCAATCCAGATTCAAGTTCTCTATCAGCTCGGTTGCCGTACCGGTGAAGCTGCCTGCCGATTTTACAAAATCACAGAGAAGAAAAATTTCATCCGGTATAATCAGCTGCTCCATTTCAATCGGTTCCAGCAGCTCCCATGTAAATTTGTTCCTGTTGAACTTCAAGAACAATTCCCGTCCCTCGATATCCCTGCCGGTGCAAATGAGCGTTGCGGTATTTTCCGTTCGCTTGTCTTTTTGCATTACAAAATTTGTATCAGCACCACCAGCAATACCGCTGGTTCCCGAAATCATATTGAGTGGATCGGCATCACTTGTTTTTCGAAGATGATGTACGAGCAGGATGGCAAGATGGTGACGGTCCGCAATTTGCTTCAGTGCGTTGATGTCATCATAATCGGAGGCATAGGGATTCACATTTGCGGAAACGGTTTTGCGAACCTTTTGCAGGGTGTCAATCACAATCAGTCCTGTGCCGGGGTGCTCGGTGATAAAGCTTTCAATTTGGTTTTCCAGACCATGGCCGATAGCATCGCTCATAATGGCAAAGTGAAGTGTCGCCGGTGCTTCATCGGTAATTTCAAACAGCCTGCTTTGGATACGGGCGAAGCTGTCCTCTAAGCAGAGATACAGGGCTTCGCTTTTTAGTGTTTCGAATTCCCATACCTTTTCGCCCTTTGCCACCTGTAAGCAGATCCACAGTGCTAGCCAGCTCTTGCCGATTTTTGGTGAGCCTGCCAGAACATGCAGTCCTTCGGGCAGCAAACCGCTGACAATAAATTTCAGCGGCTCCATGGGTGTGGTCATCAAAGTTTCCGCATCCATGGTTTCTAACTTTTTTGACATTTGTGATTCCTCCTCTTAATTCAAATTGCTTTGAAAAGTGCAATAAATCAAATGTTGAAAACTTCTATTCCTTGTGATACCATTGTCCTATATCCAGAAACAGAAATATATAGCGAATCGCAGGAAAGCCGTTTTGCAGAAAATCGATTATTTGCAAGAGGAGTGCCTATGGAACAGTACCCATTCATCAAAGTTTTTGAGGGAAGCGATAAACTGATTTATTCCATGGCTTACGCTTACCAGGACAAGGTGACGCAGTACGCGCAAAAGTTTATTGGCAATGGACTGATTGAATTTGTGGAAATGGATTTCGAGGAATACACAGCACTGCTCACTGAAACGAAATCCATTCCGCTTACTATGGGAAACTACCAGATAATTAGAAACAAAGTATTTGATGTTGCCGAAACCATTGCGGGCAAGCACCGCTATGTCTATTTCTTCTTGGTAGGCTTGCTGAACAACATTTTGAAAGAACCCATTCATGCCAAAAACGAATTTGAGGCCGCCTTGCTCAGACCGCTTACAACCTGCATCGATGAATTGGAACACATTTTAGAGCTGCAGGAAGTATGCACGAAAGCGGTCACCACCTGTTTGGATAAAGAAAGCCGCTCGGACAAGGAAATGTCCCAGCGACTTTGTGAGTTTGTATCGGAGTACCCCGGCTTTGCCGAGGCTGCTGTGAAAATAAAATATGAGCTACTGCCAAGGAAAAATGGCAAGGTGGATATGGATACCCTTAAGGATATCAATGATTGGAATCTACGGGAAACAGATGAGCTTTTGGAAATCATGCACCAGGATGGCGAGGGCGTCAGTCTGATGTCATACTATCTCATTGAATATTTAGATGAAATGCTCTATTTTGAGTTTACCGAGATGCTGAAAAATGCCCAGTTCGTTAAGCGTTGCAAACTGTGCGGCCGCGATTTTGTGTTGACCGATAAGCGTAAGAGAGATTTTTGCGACCGGCCTTATAAAGGCGATCGCACCTGCAAGCAGGTTGGCGCAAAGCTGTTTTATGATCAGGGCATGCAGGGAAACGACTATTTGCTCGCTTTCCTGACCGAGTACAACAAGGTGTACTCCCGCCGTTACCGTGCGGACAATAAATTGCCGGAAGAATTTAGCGGCAAGGACATGTCCTCGGAGGAGTATGCCCGGTGGGCAAAGCTGGCGCGGCAGGCTCGGAGCGATTACCTTGATGGAAAAATTACGGGCGAAGAAATGATGGAGAAAATTAAGATGGATTAATAATTTACTAAAACTTGCATGGCAATTATTTAGGAACCATATTCCCTAAACAACTAAATACTACATAAAGCTACAATAGAGATTGCTTTCATGCCTTGTCTGGAGTATCATTATCACATGATTAGTCATATGCCTTTGAAAGAAAGCGAGGTGCTTGCCATGCCAGAAAACAACATTCAATACAGATGGATATCCCTGCAAGAGGCCTGCGATTATCTTGGTGTGAAGCGCCACACGGTCATGCGTTGGATTGATCAGCGCGGTATGCCCGCATCAAAGGTGGGAAAACTCTGGCGTTTCAAAGCTGCTGATATAGACGAATGGGTTAAAAAAGGCGGAGCCTCCGATGAGCGGGAGGTTATCAAATGAACGGACTTAAATCTTTCAATGCCCGCAGGCTTTCTGTTGCCGGATTTTCATTTCTCTTTGCCTATATTCTGTCCTTCCAGTTTGAGGGACAGGTGCTGTATAGCCTGTTGGATCTGCGTGGAACAGACGCCCACCGTTACATACTGACTGCAATTATCGCGCATTTCGCGGGGCTTTTTACCTGCGGTCTGTTTGTCAAGTCACAGGCGGCCGCCAAAAGCATGATGCTCGGCGGCATGGGCTTATGCTTAGCCTCCACTGTCCCCTTCTTTTTTCCTCTCCCCGCTCTATGGATGGGCGGCTTGATTGTCAGCGGATACTTTAGCGGCTGTGCGGTGGCGGCATGGGGTTTTTTTCTCAGGGCCTTTACACCCAAAAACGAGCGCATTAAATCCTGCGCCGATGCTCTGATTTATTCCAATTTGCTGATGATTGCAGTCAACGTAATTGCCATGAACCGGTCAACCTTTATCGGGCTTGGCCTCTCTATGCTTTGTCTTGTAATCGGAGCGGTGTTTATTTGGATGCTGCCGTTGGAGCAGGAGAATGAGCAGAACAAAACATTTATAAATAAGACCCCTGGCGGCATTAAAACCCCGCTAATATTGCTGTGCCTTTTTGTCTTCATCATAACAATTAATTCAGGACTGATGTATCAGGTCATCAACCCCGCTTTTGGGCATCTGACGGGACTGGTGAGTTGGTATTGGGCCGTGCCCTATATCGTGGCGCTCGCCATTATGCGCAACCTACCTATGAAAGCAAAGCGTTCCAGAATTTTGTATATTGGGATGGCAATGATTATAGGAGCGTTCATCAGCTTTATGCTGTTAGGGCGAAACACCTCCGACTATCTGATTGTGGATACGCTGATGCTCGGTGCTTGCGGTATTTTCGATCTGTTTTGGTGGAGCATCCTTGGAGAAATGCTGGATTATAGCGACAACCCGGCGCATACCTTTGGCATGGGGCTTTCCACCAATGTATTCGGCGTGCTTTGCGGAGGCGTCCTGGGAATGGCTGTGACATCCATGGGGCTTCCCGGTGCGGAGGTTGCGGTGATTGCCCTTACTGTGGTTTGCGTTACATTGGTTATGCTGCCGCCGCTGAACCACCAGCTTGTTCTATTGCTGAAAAGTCATGCTTACCTTGCCGCTTATGACAATATGAGCCAGTCGCAGCGAACGGATATTGTTCGTCAAATTAAAACTCTTGACCCGCTGACTGTCCGGGAGCAGGAGGTATTGCAGCTCATCCTTTCCGGCAAATCCAACCGGGAGATTGCCGGGGCTTTGTTTATCAGTGAGAACACCGTTAAAACGCACGCAAGAAGTATTTTTTCAAAATACGATGTAGGGAGCCGTGCGGAGCTCATCAGCACCCTGCTGAAAAACCAAACGGTTGGATGAACCATAAAACCGCATAAATACTGGATTTAACAGGCCTCTCACCCTTTTGGGTGAGAGGCTTTTTTCTGTAAATTCATCCTTTCGAACGATGCTTTTTGAGGCATCCTTCCCTAAAATTTATGATAGAGGAGGGTTGGTGCAAATGAAATTAATCCGCAAACGACGCAATGGATATGCCTTATTGCTCGCAGCCAGTATTTGTTTGGCGGTGTGGCTCGGCATGGCATTTATGTTAGAAGCGGTTCTCGCCCTTGGAGCTATCAGCCTTATCTCTCTCCTGTTATTGGTGAGGCAGAGCCGTCTGCTCTATGACGCAACACTCATTTGGGATAATCGCATCCTTGCGGTGCCATCTGCTCTCATCTCCATGCCAGGCCGCCAAATGAAAAAAGATACTGAGGAAACTGTAGTATCTACCTTTGGTATCCTCATCGGCAGTGAAATTTACCGGTGGGGTCTCGATGGGGTACATGGCGTGCGGCTGCACACCGCCCATATTGATCAGGAACGGATGTACCTTACCTTTGGCGATAAGGATCAGACTATGCGGGTAGATTTGCTGCACGGAATGACAGGGAAGCAGGCGGTACTGGATGCCGTACAAAAGCTGCTTCGTGAAACCGGCGTAACGGCAGACATCACCGGATGGTAACGCGGCAAAAGCGAGTGATTAATGAAAGAGGAGTGAGTATTATGGGTAAATTCTGCACAAGCTGCGGCACGGCTCTGAATGAGGGAGCGAAATTCTGTGCAAAGTGCGGAGCCAATGCTTTTCAAAGCAATGAATCTGCACAAATAAGTACGGAGACACCACCGCAGGCCGCAAAATCCGAGCAAGGGATTCCGAAAACAATGAACAGTACAAAGAAGAAGCCGCCGATAAACCGGGCTTCGGATAATGCTTCACAGCACAGTCCGATGGGTGCGGGAAAATTCATCATTACATATATCCGCCAGTCGTTGACGGTGCTGAAAAATCCCAAACAGATGCTCCCTACTGCCCTGTTGGGGATTGTATGGCTGGTGCTTGCGCTGCTGGGTTCTTTCGGAATCAATCCGCTTCCGGTACGCATTCTTAGTTTCCTTACCTTTGCACAGGGCGGGATGTTCGGCGGCGTATTCGGCGCTGTGGGCGGAATTTTAGGCAAGGTGGCGGTCGCTGCTTTTCTGAACGCCGCCATTGTGCCGCTGTTCCAGAAAAAAGCGCCGTTTTCGGGGATAGGCGGCGGTATCAAGGGCTTTTTCAGCGGGCTTGCAGTTAAGAGCATAACCGCTGTTGCCCCGCTTTTGGGCGGAGTAGGCGCTTCTTTGCTGCTGTATGCCTTTATGAACAGCAATCAATCGCTGCAAAACAGCATGGTGGGCATTATCGCCTTTGTAATGCTGCTGCAAAACCTTGGCAGACAG
>JAYFPE010000049.1:0-17318 GCA_034928145.1 Candidatus Pelethousia sp.
CGCCAGCGTCGGGCAGCACGTCCCGCAAACCCGCCCTTCGTCCGCGGAACGGTCGACCCCGCTTTCGTACACTTTCTCAGTCATGCGCTCATACCTCGATCTCCAAGAGATGGCTAGAGGCGTTACGCACGCAAAAGGAAGCGCCCTCCCGCCGGTAATGCACCCAGTAGGTAACGGCCCCGCGCTTGAGGGAAGCGATGCATAGGCCGCTCAATGGATCTTCCAGATAACCGCCCGTTTTCTCCGCCTCGGCCACGGTACGCACCACATCCTCCAGCAGGATCATGCGTTCCTCCAAAACCGGGGCCAGCCCTTCTTCTAGGTTAACGGCAACTTCATATTCCGGATCCACAATATCCTCCCTCCATACTTCCCGCAACAGGCTTGTTTTGAGCCTTTCGCGGTTTTCCCGCCGCGCGGAATGGCCCGGCGGCCCGCTTATTATCTCATCCGCCGGATAGGCCAAATCCAGCAGGTGGAGGGCGTGCTTACCCTCCTGCCGCACGCTGTCGCGGCAATTGGCGCAATAGGCGAGGTAGTCCGCTTCGCTCTGGGCCTGCCAATGCGCGGCCATCTCCCGGGCCACGCCCGGATTCGCATAAGCCGTGAGCCCGCCATAGCCGCAGCATTGCGTTTTCTCCCTGCCATAGGGCAGCTCCTCAATAGCAAAGCCCATGCCCTCGGCCAGGCTGCGCACGCTAGCTTGCACGCCGCCCTCAAAGCGGGTTGTGCAGGCATCCTGCACGGCCAGCGTTTTGCCTTGTCCACGCAAGTGGCCTTGGGGCAGGCCAATCTCCTCCAACACATCCCAGATGCCCCGCGGCCGCATTTCGGGGACGGCTTTAGCGAGCACCATGTAGCAGGTGGGGCAGCTGGCGATCACCTGCGGGCCACCCAGGGATTCCCAGGCCGTGCGCAGCTTGGCTGTGGTTTGTTCGAAAAGCTCCGCCCGACCGGCCCAATCGGCGATCACGCCGCAGCAGCCGAGCATCAGCCCTACGCCGCCCGCCAGCCTCTTGGTCAAATCCGCATAGGCCCTTCGCACCACCTCGGGGGAGGATGCGCCTAGCTGGCAGCCGGGGAAAAACAGATAGCGGCTCTCGTTCATGCCGTTCTGGTGCCGCGCCATGAAATAAGCCTCCGAATTACTAAAGGCTAAATCTCGCAGGGCGAAATCATGGGCCGAGGGGGGCATTTTGCCGGTTTCCACCATTCGCTCGCGCGCCTCGGAAAACACCTCGGCCATGTTCAGGCCGTTGGGGCAAAGCACGCCGCATTGGCCGCAAAGGCTGCAGGCGTTGATCATGCCATTGGCGTGGCGCGTACCCATGACGATGGTGAGGTTGTTATACACCTCATGCACATAACGCTTGGGATAGGATTTATAGTGCGCCAAAAAGGCACAGCCCTTGACGCACGCCAGGCACTCGCATTGGATGCAGCGCCGGGCCTCCGCCATGGCTTCTTCCGCCGTATACGCGCCGCCGCGCGGCTCCACCGGCGATTCCGGCGCGATGCCCTCTAAATTCGTATACAGTCTGGTTTCAAACGCGCCTTCACGTTCCCGGGCGTTGGTCAGGGAGACCCCCTGTAAAAAGCGATCTATGGAAATGGCGGCCCTGCGGCCATCCTCCAAGGCGAAGATGGGCGAATCGCTCCCTTGCCGAAGCCGCCCGCCCGCGAACACGCCGCTTTGGCCAGTCTCCAACGTCGTCGGGCCGATCGGCCCCAACTCGAAGCCCTCCGCCCCACCCGTGGCCACATAGACCGCGTGAAAGCTTTGTTTGAGGCGTTGAACGCCTTCCGCCCCCTCCACCCGCTCGTTCAGGCGGAGCCGCACGTTGAGCGTTTCCAGCCGTTTGAGGTCCGTTTCGATAATGTTTGCGGGCAGTTCCTCTTCGGAAAGGGTACGAAGCCAGCCGCCCAGTCGGTCTTTTTCTTCAAAGAGTGTAACGCCATAGCCCTTGCGCGAGAGCTCTACGGCCGCGGCCAGTCCGCTGAGGCCGCCGCCTACGATCGCAACCCTGCCTTCCCGGCTGGGAGAGAAGGAGCGCTTGGGCTTGGCCCGCCCCAGCGCCACGGCGGCCCGCTCCAATTCGCGCAGGCGGATGGAGCCGCCGATTTCCCCACGCCTGCACGCGCCCCGGCAGGGCTCGTCGCACACATAGCTGATGATGCCCGGGAAGGGGATCGCCCTTTGATAGAGGGCCAGCGCGCCGTCAAAATCGCCCTTGGCCAGGGCTGCGCAGATCCCCCGCGCATCCACATGCATCGGGCAGGCGGCTGCGCAGGCAGGCGGTTCCTCCTGGGTGCATAGGGCTTCTCGTTTGCGCATGCGTTCCTGATCCATGCCGCTTCCTCCTTGTATTCCGAAAGGCCCCGTTACGCCCGAGGCCGCGTATGCTTATAGATTTACGATACTATCGCCACACCCTTTTTTCAAGGGTAATATCCTCCATTTTAGGGAGCAGGGCTCCCGGCGGCTTTGAGACCGGCCGGGAGCCCCCGCAAAAGCCTTGATTTGTTAGCCCGTTTGGGCATGGTTATTACTTCGCTATCGCATCCAGCGCCGCCTTGACCTTTTCGGGCTTAGCGGGCACGGCCAGAACGCGCGCGCCTGTGGCGTTGTAGATGGCATTGAGGATGGCCGGGTGCGGCGCGGTCAGGGGCGCCTCGCCCACGCCGGAAGCGCCGTAGGGCCCTAGCGGACGCGGGGTCTCGGTGTAGATGATCTCGATATCATCCGGCACATCAGCCACGGTGGGGATACCGCAGCCGCGCAGGGAGGTGTGCTTCTTGAGGTCTTCGAAATCCTCGCTCAAGGCAAGGCCGATGCCCTGCGCCAGGCCGCCGTAGATCTGGCCATCCACCACGGATTTGTTGATGATGGTGCCGGCATCCACCACGGTGGTGAATTTGACGACCTTGACTTTGCCCGTCTTCACATTGACCTCCACCTCAGGCATGAACAGCTCATACATATAGGTGGAGAAGGGGTTGCCCTGGGCGTCTTCCATGCCGCAGGCCGTGCAGGCGGATGCTACCCACTGGCCGTTATAGCGCAGGGGCAGGTTTTCAGCTACCATTTCATCATAGGTGCGGTAGGTGCCGTCCGCCTTCTTCATGGCGTTAAGCAGCATCTCGCAGCTGACCTTGATGGCGCTGCCGGTCATCACGTTGGAACGGCTGCCGCCCGCCGGGCCGCTGTTGGGAGTAAGCCCCGTGTCATTCATGAGCAGCTTGATCTGCTCGGGCTTCAGGCCCAGGGGCCGCAAGGCCTCGTGGGCGATGGTCTGCGCGCCGGCATCCGCGCCCTGGCCGTGATCCTCCCAAGAGCAGCCGATCAGCGCGCCATCCGGCAGCAACTCCGCAAAGGCTTCGGAGGCGTCCGCGCCATCCAAGCCGCAGCCGTAGATGCCCATGGAGAGGCCCACGCCGCGCTTGACTTCATCTGTGGAAAGCTCGGCGCAGCGGGCCTTTGCCTTTTCATAATGGGGCCGCAGCAGATCATACATCTGCTCCAGGCAGTATACATCGGGTTCGCAGCCGGAGGGCGTCGTCGCGCCCGGGCGGTAGATATTCTTGTAGCGCAGCTCGAAGGGATCTATGCCCATCTTCTCGGCCAGCATATCCATGGCGGTCTCCGAGGCCAGGAAGCTCTGCGGCGAACCATAGGCGCGGAAGGCCGAGCCCCAGGCGTGGTTGGTGCAGATGGTATGGCCCTTCATGCGGATGTTGCGGATGTCATAGCCCGCGCCGATGTACTGCATGAGGCGCATGGTAAGCAGGTCGCCAAACTCGGAATAGGGGCCGTGGTCGATGATGCCGTCCGCTTCCATGGCCACCAGCTTGCCGTTTTGATCCGCACCCAGCTTGATCTTGACAAAGCCTGGGGAACGCTTTCCCGTGTAGGTGATGCCTTGGAACATATCGTAGCCCAGGGATACCGGCTTGCCCGTAACCAGGCAGGCCACGCCCAGGAGGGCCTCCATGGTGGGGCTGAACTTATAGCCGAAGGTACCGCCCGCCGGGTTTTGCACCAAGCGCAGCTTATCCGGTTCCACGCCGATGCCGGCGCAGATCATGGCATGGTGCAGGTGGATGCCGATGCTCTTGGAATGCACCGTCAGCCTGCCCTCCTCATCGTAATACGCAAGGCCGCAGTCGTTCTCGATGGTGAGGTGGGGCTGGCGGCTGCAATATGTTTCGGTCTCCACCGTATAGGCTGCCTGCTCCATCAGCGGCGCGGTCTCCTCGCCCTTGATGCAATTGACGGCATAGTACTCGTTGGGCGTACCCGGGTGGATCTCGATGGCATCCGGCTCCATGGCCGCCGGGGCGGACATATAGGCGGGCAAAAGCTCGAGTTCGACCTTTACCTTGGCTGCCGCGGCCCGGGCGTTGGCCTCGGTATCCGCGGCCACAATCGCGATGGCGTCGCCGAACTGGAAGACCTTGTCATCGCACAGGATGGGCCGGTCCCAGCCATCGCCCTTGTTGGTGGGGAAGGTTATCAGGCCGGTGATGCGGTTCTTGCCCGGCACATCCTTAGCGGTGATCACGCGGCGCACGCCGGGCATTTTTTCCGCCTCGGCAGCGTCGATCCCCTTGATGAGGGCGTGGGATACATCCGCCTGCACCAAAGCCAGGCGCAGGGTGCCCTCGGGCATTTGCAGGGCCATATCCATGCCGTAATCACAGGCGCCCGTCACCTTGCGCAGGGCTGAAGGGCGGTGGTAAACGGTGCCCAGGATCTTATTATTGGTGGGCTGGAACAGAAGGTCTTGCTTGCGCATTTCTCCGCGCAACACCTTGGCGGCGTCCATCACGGCGTCTACCAGGGGCTTGTAGCCCGTGCAGCGGCAAACGTTTTGATGCTTGGCGAACCAGTCGCGCACCTCCTCGCGGGTAGGGCTGGGGTTCTCATCCAGCAGGCCCTTGGCGGACATAATGAAGCCCGGGCTGCAAAAGCCGCACTGGGCGCAACCATGGCCCATCCAGGCCACCTGCAGGGGGTGCAGGTTATCCGGCGTGCCCAATCCCTCGATGGTAAGGATCTCGGCCCCATCCTCGACGCGGCTCATCTTGGTAACGCAGGAGAGCACTACCTTGCCATTGAGCAGTACGGAACAGGCCCCGCATTGGCCCTTGCCGCAGCCTACCTTACAGCCCGTGAGCAGCAGTTGCTTGCGCAGTACATCCGCCAGCGTGCTCTGAAGGTCTACGATCAAGGTGCGTTCCTGGCCGTTGATTTTGAGTACCTTTTTTTGCATTCTTCTTCCTCCTCCTTTTTATTCGCTTTGCTTGCTATATCCAATCTTCCTTTATATCCAACCCGCCCGAAGCTTACCAGGCGGATCGTTCACGCGTCCACGCCGCATAGGCTCAATGGCAATGATCCTCCTCCGGCCCCTGGCCGGAAATGTCCGTCAGCCTTTGCAGGTAAGAATCGGAGAGGTAGACGATGCTGGAAGGCTGGCCGCTCATATCCTCGCCGCAAAGAACGATGCCGTTCTCGTTCTCTTCATAGCTTAGCTCCAGCGGCCGCCGGAACAAGCGGCCCGTAGCCCTATCCACCAGCTCCACCACCACCTCGCTGGCTGCGATGCCGCAGGGCGCATCCGCCTGGGATAAGCGGTCGAACAGGGTGGAGAAAACCGCCTCGGTCTCAACCAATACGCCGTTGCGCAGGGCCATGGCCTCTGCCGGGCTGGAAGGAGCTGTTTGCAGCACCAAGCCTTCAAGGAATTCGCGGATCGCCCGACCCACATCTATATAATTTTCCATATGTTTATATATACCTCCTGTTTTGTGGGTACGCCGCCGGCCACAGCCTGCGGCGGCCTTCATTTTTACTAAGTTAAAAATTTGCCAACCCTAAAATATAAGCAATTCCTCACAGGCATGCTTGTTTTCATTTTACCGGCCTGTCGCCATTCGTTCCTATTTGCCGCCATACCCAGGCAGCAGGAACCCGTTATGCTTTTTTATCAGCTCTTATGTAAATTTTAGAGAAATACGGAGGCTAATGCTTTGGAAGCCGGCTGCATTCCTTGCTTTTTTGGCTTTTTGGTCTCCCGGATTCGCATGGCCATGTGCATGCGGCGCCGTTAATGACGTATAAAAATATATATGTATTCCTTATTAAATAGTATCTTATCCCGACATCAATATCAAGCGTTCCAGCCGTCTTTCAAGCAAAAGCGTTAATCATACTTTTTTGGCAGGGCGTAATCTTTTCGTTATAAATGAGGCGAACGGCCTGTTTTGACGCTTGAAAGCTCCATACTTCGGGCCTTTTTTGCGGATGCGTATTCCTTTCACAACGCAGTATATCGTTAAACCGTTATTCACATGCAAACAGAACGCAATTATTACCGTAAACCCATTCATCCCAGGCCTTTTAAATAAAAAACTTTTTGCTGGAATTCCAACGCATTCAGTTGCCTTTTTATGCTATGCTAAGGATAAGAAAAGCAGCGCCCCATGCGGCGCTTCATGAACCGCTAACCGCGAATTAAGAAAGGAGTCACCCATGGCGGATAAGATTTTAAAGAACATTGAGTTTGAAAAGGCGCTGGAGATGGCAGCGCTGGTCACTTATCAGGAGGGGCAGATCGTCAGCCGCACCCTGGTGCAAAACAAGGCAGTGAGCATCACGCTTTTTGCCTTTGATACCGGCGAGGAGATCAGCTCGCACGAATCCCAGGGCGATGCGTTGGTCTACATCCTGGATGGCAGCGCCTCCATCACCGTGGGCGGCAAGGTACACGCAGTCGAGGCCGGGCAAACCATCGTGATGCCCGCCGGCGTGCCCCACGCGCTGGAAGCGGCTTCGCCATTTAAGATGATTCTGGTGGTCGCCTTCCCCGTTTGAGAAATAATATGATATGCCGAAAGCCCCGGAGATTCCGGGGCTTTCGTTATTATGTGCGCTAGCGGTTTTTCGGGCTGCAATCGTTGCAGTAGCCGTATATCTCAAGGTTGTGCCCCAGCACGCGGAAGCCCGCATCCTGGATATCCGGCAAAAAGCGCTCCATGGGGCAGTTATCCATGGCGATGATCTTGTGACAGGCCAGGCATACGGCGTAATGCTTGTGCTCGAAGCGGTTCAGCTCGTAAAGGGCGGTTTCGCCGCCAAGCAGGGCCAGCTTCACAACCAGGCCTTTTTTCTCGAAAAGCTCCAGCGTGCGGTAAACCGTGGAGAGCCAGGCGGATTTGCCGCGGCCCTTTTCGATCTCTGCGCAAATCTCCATGGCGCTCAAAGGCTTTTGCGCCCTTTCCAGCACGGCCAGCACGCATTCCCGGCTTTGGGTGCGCTTAAGGCCGGCCGGCCACTCGCCCCACTCACTCATAGCGCCTCCCTCCCATCATCCTGTCTGTTTTTCTCCCGCTTGGCGCGGGCTTTGCCCGGCGTTCTTTTGGCCAGGAAGAGCAGCGCTAAGCAGGCCACGCCGATCAGCACAATGGTACCGCCGGGCCGAAGGCCCGCATAATAGGAGAGCGTCAGGCCCAAGAGGGTGAACAGAAGGCCAAAGCCTGCCGCATATAGAACGGTCTGCCTGTAGCTTTTGCCAAATTGCATGGCGCAGGCCACGGGCAGCACCATCAGCGAAGAAACGATCAGCGCGCCCACGGTGCGCGCGGCCACCGAGACCGTGACAGCCGTTAGAATGGTGAAGATAAAATTCACCGCCCCCACGGGAACGCCGGCGAGCCGCGCGGCCCGCTCATCCAGGGCGATGTAAAAAAGTTCCTTATACAGCAGCACAAACGTCAATATCACGGCGCAGCTGATACAGGCCACCAGCAGCAGCTCGAAATCGTCGATGGCCACGATGCTGCCAAAGAGGAAGCTGTTGAAATTGGCCGCGCTTTTGACAAAGCCCGAAAGCACGCCCGCCAGGCCGATGCCAGCGGACATAATGATGGCGATGGCCATTTCGGAAAACTTGGGGATGCGTTTGCGAATGGCCTCAATGGCCAGGGCGGCGGCAATGCTGGCCGCCACGGCCCCCAATATAGGATTGACGCCCAGGATCAGCCCGGCGGCCACGCCGGCCAACGAGGTGTGCGAGAGCGCGTCCCCGATCATCGAGAGGCGCTTGAACACCACGATCACACCGATGCAGGGCACGATGACGGCCAGCAGCAGGCCTACGGCAAAGGCACGGCGCATGAAATCATATTCTAAGATCGCAGGCATGCTCAGGCGCTCCTTTCCGGGCCGTGGCAGCAATCCGGGTGCTTGTGCTTATGGGCCAGTTCCGCATCCACTTGCCGCCTGTCAAGCTCCACCAGCGTACCCTCCTCCAAACACAGCACGCGGGAAACGCAGCCTGCAGAGCGGGCGATATCATGGGTCACCATCATGATCGTCAGCCCCTGCTCCCGGTTGAGCTTGGCGAGCAATTCATATAGAGAGGCGATGGTGGGCGCATCTACCCCGGCTGTAGGCTCGTCGAGCAGCATTAGTTCGGGCTCGCCTACCAGCACCCGCGCCAATAGCACCCGCTGCTGCTGCCCGCCGGACATTTCGCCGATCAGGCGCTTGGCATAGCCCGCCATACCCACCAGCTCCAGGGCGGCCAACGCCCGCTCCCGGTGCTCCTTTTTAGGGAAGCGCAGCAGGCCGATTTGTGAAAAGAGGTTCGCCAGCACGATCTCCTCGGCTGTGGCCGGGAAGCCGGAGCCGCTTTGCATGCTGCTTTGGGGCACATAGCCGATCCTGGGCCAATCGCGAAACCGGCGGATATCCTGGCCGAAGAGGCGGATGCTGCCGGGTGTGGGCGCAAGCTCGCCTAGCAGCAAGCGCATCAGCGTGCTTTTGCCTGTGCCGTTCGGGCCGATGATGGCGGCAAAATCCCCTGGCTCGATGGAAAAGCCCACCCGCCCCAGCACCGGCTCGTTTTCATAGCGGAAGCTTACATCCCGCACCTCTATTAGACTCGTCATCGGTATTGCCTCATTGCAGGGCCGCCTTTATGGCGGCCAAGTTCTGCCGCATCACATCGAAATAATCATTCCCCGCGGCCCGCTGCTCGTCACTCAACCCTTCAAGCGGGCTGAGCGCCGCCGTTTGCCCGCCAATGGCCCGGGCGACCGCCTCCGCCACCTTGGGGCTGGAGAGCGCCTCGTAAAAGACCACCTTTACATCCCGCGCCTTGGCAAAATCGATAATCTCGGCCATATGCGCAGGATCCGGCTCGGAATCCGGCGTCAGGCCCTCGATGCCCACTTGCTCGAGGCCATAGGCCGCGCAGAGATAGCCGAAAGCCTCATGCGATACGATAATCTCCTTTTTTGTAAGCGGGAGCAGGGCTTCGCGGAACTCCGCATCTAGTTTGTCCAGCGCGGCGGCGTAGGTTTCATAGTTCGCTTCATAATAGGCCGCATTGGCCGGGTCCGCCTGCGCGAAGGCGTTTTTAATGGCTTCCATCTGCGCCTTGGCGTTCATCGGGGCCAGCCAGACATGGGGATCGTAGGCGGGTTCCTCCGCTTCCCCGTGCCCATCTTCCTCGTGGGAATGGCCTTGCAGCAGCGCCACGCCCTGCGAGGCCTCCACGGCAATCAATTCCGTATTTTGCAAGGAGGCCAGCACATCCTCCACCCAGTGTTCGAGCCCGGCGCCGTTGTAAATGAAAACATGGGCCTTTTCCAGCCCGGCGACATCCGTGGCCGTAGGCTCCCAGTCGTGGGGTTCCGTGCCGTCCGGCGTCATGTTGACCACTTGGGCCTTATCCCCGCCCACCTTCTTAGCAAAGTCATACATGGGATAAAAGCTGGTATAGGCCAGCAGCTTCCCATCCGCGGAGTCGGCCGCCTTAGACGCGCCGGCGCACCCCGCCAACAAAGGCAGAATCAGCAGCGCGGCGAGCAGCAGGCCCGCTTTGTTCGGTTGGAATAATCTTTGCAAGCGTTTCGTATGCATCCCTCGTATCCTATCGTTGCTCGTTTGTGAACCATCCGCGTTTGTATCCGGCGGCTTCCCGGCTTGCCTGCGCCGGTTTGTCAGCCCTAAATGCACATGGTTCGCATTTGCATCTATTGTAGGCGGATGGCAGCCGCTTGTCAAGGGCGTGGCGCATGTAAAAGCCCCGGCCTTTGGCCGGGGCAAAACTATGCGGTTGGTTTATTGATCGTTGCGGTGGGCGCGCTTGCGCTGCTGCAGGCGCAGGAGCATGCGGTGCATAGTTTCCTCTTCTTCGTAGGTGAGAGAATATAGGCAACCGTAATAGTAGCTCAAGTTGAGGCCGCTGCCCTTCACGATGCGCTGGATGCTGCATTGCAATTCCAGATAAAACTCGAACAGCCGCATTTTAATCATCACAGTGCCGCCCAGCGGGTAGCTTTGCGGGGTGGAGAACTGCAGGCCGCCCAAGCTGAGATCTTCAATGTGCACACGAACCGGGCTGCCCACAGGCTGGCCCGTTTTCTCATCGAGCATGAGCACCTCGCCCAGGGTGTTGGTCTTTACGCGCAGGAACTGCCGCCTGTCCGAAGCGACCAGCATCTCCAGGCCGCCGATCTTGAGCAGCTCGGCGCCGGAGCGGATTATAATGCCGCTTAGCACCTTGAAGCCCATGCGGAAATTATAGACGTTGATCTTGACCGGCGTGCCGTAATAAAGCTCGGGCAGATTCTGCTCGGGCCGGCAGGGCATAAGCTCTAGGCCCTCGCCGCCAATGGCGTGGATGCGGGCATAATCGATCAGGTCATTGTGTACCGTAATAATCTCGACCAGGGAGTTGAGATACCCTTCCTCGAGTACGGGCGTGGATACTTCCATAGTCCTCCCTCATGCTTTTATGCGCCGGCCGCAGTCAAAGCCCGCCTGCGGTTTGGACTGGGATAGATACTTTAACTTATCTTAGCAGAAACAGGTGACAAAAGCAAGAAATCCCTTACATCCCTTTTGCGGCCCCAAGCTAACTTTTTGCGGGGATATGGCGATATAATAAACAAGGTATCTTCGCGTTTTGCGCGCGTTTATGGTTTTTAAGTTTATTTCATATCTATGCAGGAGGTTCCCATGCAACCTTGTATCGTAAAGCAGCCCATCCACAACGCAAAGGGCGAGCTTTGGGCTTATGAGCTATCCTATAGCAACGCCGCCGCGGGCGGCGCGGGGCAGCCGGGCGACGCGGAGGCGGCGACGGCCCTGCAGGCCCTGCTCATGCAATGCAATACGGAGAATTTTCTCGAAAACAAGATCGCCTTTGCTTATTTTACGGCAAACCTGCTGCGCCGGGGCACGCCTCGCATCTTTGCCGCCCAATCCCTGGTGATCGAGATTGATCACGACTTTTTGCTCCTGCCCGACGCCATGGAAGTGGTAAAAGCCTACCACGACGAGGGCTACCGCGTGGCCCTGGTGGGTTTCGACTTCAATGCCATGTATCTATCCGCCCTCAATACGGTGGATTATGTCAAACTCAGCTTTCAAAACCCCTCCTCCAACCACAAAAGCGCCGTGGAAGTGCTGCGTGAGCTGGGCAAGGAAGTCATTGCCTACCATGTGGATTCGGCGGAATCCTACGGGCGGGTCAGCCAGCTTAGCATCCGGCACATGCAAGGCTCCTACGTCGCCAGCACGCTGCCCACCACCCTGCGCAGCCTCAACCTGATCCAGGGCAACTTTTTTCGCCTGGTGGTGGCCATTACCAGGGAAGAACCGGATTTTGATGAGATTGAGGAAATCATCGTGCGGGATGTTACGCTCACTTATTCCCTCCTCAAGCTGGTCAACTCCGCCTTTTTCGCCCTGCGCACCCGGGTAACCGCCGTGCACCACGCCCTGGTCATATTGGGCCTTGAGCAGCTCAAGCAATGGATATACCTGCTCAGCTTCAACCCCGATGGTAAGGCTCCCATTGAATTCATCAAAGCTTCCCTTTTCCGGGCCAGCTTTTGCGAGGCGCTCTGCACCGGCATGGCGGATATGCCCATCTCGCGCTCGGACGCCTACCTCATGGGCCTTTTCTCCACCCTGGGTTCCCTCTTGCAGGTGCCGCTGGAGCAGGCTTTGGCCGAGCTTTCCCTCCCTGCCGAGGTGCGGGACGCCCTCCTGCACGGCGAAGGCCGCTCCGGCATCTTATTCAAGCTGGTGTGCAGCTATGAGCAGGCCGATTGGCACCTCATCTCCGAATATGCCGACCAGCTTGGTATCCCTAAGGATACCCTCTCCCAAAAATATCTGGTCTGCATGGATAACGTGAGCGAGATCTGGAAGCAGATCACACAGGTTTTATAGGCCGCGCATAAGCGCGTTAAAAGCCCCTCTAAGGGGCTTTTTAACGCGCCGCTACGCTTCTAATTGAGGCTGCGCTTCTTCGATTTCCTCTCCGATCTGCTCTTCGATCTGTTCCTCGCTCGATTCTTTGATCGGCTCCTGACGCTCTGCCTCCGGCTCGTTTGCCTGCTCTTGTGCGGGCACCTCCACCGTTTGCAGCGCTTCGGCCTGCTCTGCGGCGGCTGCTTCTACCGCTTTTGCAGCGTTGTCTTCCATAATGGTTTCATCGGCTGCTTGCTCTTCTGCCTGCGCCATGGCCAAGGCGGCCCATTCCGCCTCTTCGGCCAGATCCTGCGCGGTCTTTTCTAGTTTGAAGCGGTACAGCAACTCCTCCAGCGCCTTGGCAAGGCCCGCGAGTTCCTCGCTGGCGGCCGCGCTCTCTTGCGCTGTGGCGGAGTTGGTCTGCACAACGGCGGAGATCTGATCTACGACCTGCCCGACCTGGGCGATGGCCCGGGCCTGCTCATCGCTGAAACGCGAGATCTTGTCGATATCCTGTATCATGCCCCGTGCCTCGCCCACCACCTGCTCCAGGGAGGAAGCGGTAAGGCCGGCGATTTCTGCACCGCCCCGCACGGCGTTCACGGTATGCTTGACCAGATCCGCCGTGCTCTTGGCGGCTTCATCGCTCTTAGCGGCCAGATTGCGCACCTCGCCCGCCACCACGGTAAAGCCCTTGCCTGCGGCCCCGGCCCGGGCAGCCTCGATGGCCGCGTTCAGCGCCAGGATGTTAGTTTGGAAAGCGATATCCTCTATGGTTTTAATGATCTTGCCGATCTTCTCGGCGCTGGCGCCAATCTCCTGCATGGCCTTAATCATGCGCCGCATCTGCGCGTTGCTCGCCTCGATGCTCTCACCCATACCGCTGGCCCGCGCATTGAGCTGCGCGGATACCACGGCGTTGCCGCGCACCTGCTCGGAGATCTCGCCGAGGGAGGCTGCCAGCTCCTCTATCGAAGCCGCCTGCTGCGAAGCGCCCTGGGCCATCCGCTGGGAACCGCCCGCCACCTGCTCGGAGCCGCCCGCCACCTGCTCGGTAACCTCCCGCACCCGCTTAAGGGCCGCGTTGAGCGCATACACCACGTTGGCTATGCTCTGTGCCATGGGGATGAAATCTCCCTCGAAAACCGCCCTGGGCGAGGTGGTCAGATCCCCGGCCTCGAATCGGCTCATCACCCGGGTAATATCGCCAACATACCCATCCAGCTTTTGCGCCATGGCGCGCATGCTGGCCGCAAGGTCACCCAGCTCATCTTTGGCGTTATAGCCGATCTCCGCTTTTAGGTCGCCACGGGCGATCCTGGCGGCCGCAGCCTTGAGCGCGTTCACCGGGCCGGTGATACCCCGCACGATGAGGCCGCATAGCCAGGCCGCAAGCCCAAAGCTCACCGCTGCCATAACCGCCTGCGCCAACAGGGCGACAGTCTCCAGGCGTTTGAGCTCGGCCATGGTTTCATCCGCCATAGCGGCGGCATCCTCAATGAGCGCGTCCAGATCTGTGGAGACCTCCTCGGCTAGCGGCAGATAAGCCGCTTTATAATACTGCACCGCGCTGTTGGCTTCGCCGTTGCTCGCCAGGGCAAGAACCTGCGCGCGAGCGATGTTCATCTCGCCCATCTTGGCGATCACGCCTTTAAGCGCTTCGTCGTCCGCTTGCTCATTCTTGCGCAGGGCGTTGATGGCATCCAGCGTTTCCTGTGCGGAGGCTTCCGCGTTGTCGATATGGCTCTGGATGCTCTCGGCGCTGTTATCCAGAGCCACCAGCAGCATGTTCTTTTCAATGGCCTCAAATCGCTGTTTGGCAATATAGGCGTGCACACGCGCCGCACAGGCCCCCTCGTAAAAGTTGTCAATCTTATTTTGCTGGGAGAAAAGGATGCTGACGCTTGCTCCCACGGAAAGCAGGAACAAGCAGAGGATCATAGCGAAAGAAACAATGAGCTTCGCGCGTATCTTGAGGTTTTTCATGGTTCTCCTTTCTATGAACATCTTTCTCAGCCCCAGACGCAAATGATCCGGGTGATTGCAGATGAATAGCATCGGATTGAACTGTCTTTTCAGCCTACGCATATACGATCTTCCGAAACGGGTGCGAAGGCACTTCTGTCATAAAATTTG
Organism: Candidatus Pelethousia sp.; assembly: GCA_034928145.1. Classification (GTDB taxonomy): domain Bacteria; phylum Bacillota; class Clostridia; order Christensenellales; family CAG-138; genus Pelethousia. Next base: position 14,411 of record JAYFPE010000049.1, read on the forward strand.
CGGCCGAATATGATTTGTAGAAAACATACGAATATGTCGCACTATATTTATATTTTATCATAATCTTCCAAAAAAACACAGGGGACGAAAAATTTCTTGATGATAACTAATGCCGTGGGCTTTTTTGTCGATAGATATTATAGTATAATACTGGTAATATATGTTTTTCGCATGCCAAAACCATTGGCCTGTCTGGATAGTGTGCGGGAAAGGATCGTTGGATGACAAAGGTTATGATCGTGGATGACGCGGCGTTTATGCGCGTTTCCATACGGAACATTCTCTTGAAAAACGGCTTTGAGGTAGCCTGTGAGGCGGAGAACGGCACCGTTGCCGTGCAGAAATACGCGGAATGCAGGCCGGATGTGGTCACCATGGATATCACCATGCCCGAAATGAGCGGCCTGGACGCCCTGCGGGAGATCCGCAAGATCGATCCAGACGCCCGGATCATTATGGTTTCCGCCTTGGGCCAGGAGGCCATGGTGCGCGAGGCTGTGCTCAGCGGCGCCAAGGGTTTCATCGTCAAGCCCTATAAAGAAGACATCATTGTGGATACTCTTCGCAAACTTTCAAACCCATAAGCAGCGCCCGCAACAGAACCTTTCCGACGCGCGGCGGCTGCGAAGTGTGGCATGGCGTACATACAATGGGAACGGTAAAGGAGTAATGATATGCGCACCGGTGATTCGCTAACGGAAATCTACGTATACGAAAACACGCAGCTGTTGGAGCAGTTGGAGGAAATGCTGCTGGACAGCGAAAAGAATGCGGCGCTGGAAAAGGCCCACATTGATGAGATCTTCCGCGTTATGCATACCATCAAGGGTTCTTCTTCCATGATGGGCTACGAAGGGCTGACCAAGCTGGCCCACGCTATGGAGGATATGTTCTCTGCGCTGCGGCAAAACCTCGACACGCCCAAGGGGGCCTGGGAGCCAATCATCAGCTTGGTGCTCGAGTGCGTGGATTTCTTTAAAGGTGAAATATCCAAGGTGCAAAACGACCTGGCGCCGGATGGGGATATCGAAACCCTCCATGGTCGGGCCGTGAACCTGCTGCACGTAGTCTCCGGCGGATCTCCTGCCGCCGCCCAGCAGCGCGAGCCTGCCGCAGCGCCCGCCCATAATGGGACGAATGACGAGCTGCGCTATTACCAGGCCCGGCTCTTCTTTGCCACCGGCTGCGCCATGGAGAGCGTGCGCGCCTTTGCTGTGGTAAATTCCCTCGACGGGCTATATACCCGCATCGGCCACGAGCCCCGCGACCTCAATGTGAATTGCGACGAAGCCATCATCGCCAACGGCTTTCTGCTCTACCTTGAATCCCCATACGACGGGCAGGAGATCGAAACCAAGCTATCCGATACCATGTTCCTGCAAAGCCTGGAGTTCTTTGAGCTTTCCCGGCAGGAGGGCCTAGCCCTCCTAGCCGCCCCATCCGCAGCTCCGGCGCCCATAGCAGCCCCGCAGGCCAGCGAGAAGGTTCCAGAGCAGCCCGCAGCCGCGCAGGACGTTCCCGCGCAATCCGCAGCCGCCGCGGAGCAGGACACTAAAGAAGCCGTAGCCGGCGCGCCCAAAGGCATCACACACAATTTTATCAGCGTGAATGTGGGCAAGGTGGATCAACTGATGGATTTGGTTGGCGAGATCGTCACCACGGAATCCATGGTCATCAAGCACCCGGAAGTGATGAACCTGCATATCGAATCCTTTGAAAAGCAATCCCGCCGCCTGCGCCAGCTTACAGATGAGCTGCAGGACGTGGTGATGTCCATCCGCATGGTGCCCATCTCCTCAACCTTCCGCAAGATGCAGCGCATCGTGCGGGATATGAGCCTTAAAACGGGCAAGGAGGCGCAGCTGGTGCTGCTGGGCGAGCAGACCGAGGTGGATAAGAACGTGATCGAGAACCTCTCCGATCCGCTCATGCATATGATCCGCAACAGCATGGATCATGGCCTTGAACCCACGGCGGAGCGCCTGGCCAAGGGCAAGCCTGCCATGGGCACCATCGTGCTGGAGGCCCGCAACACCGGCGGGGATGTGATCATCACCATATCGGACGACGGGCGGGGGCTCGATCGTGATAAGCTCATCAAAAAAGCCCAGGAGCGCGGCCTCACCCAAAAGAGCGAGAGCGAGATCAGCGACCGGGAGGCCTATTACTTCATTCTCGCCCCGGGTTTCTCCACCAACGAACAGGTTACGGAATTCTCCGGCCGGGGCGTGGGCATGGATGTAGTCTGCTCCAATATAGAAAAGATGGGCGGCAGCGTTTCCATCAACAGCGTACCGGGCAAAAGCACCACCTTCACCCTGCAGATCCCCCTTACGCTGGCCATCATCGAGGGTATGGATGTGCGGGTAGCCTCGGAGCACTATATCATCCCCATCCTCAACATCCGCGAATCCTTCGAGCTGCAAACAAAAGATCTGATCGTCGCCCCGGATGGTACCGAGAGCATCATCATCCGCGGCAAGTGCTACCTCGTGCGGCGGTTGCACCAGCTGTTCGGCGTACCGGCCGCCAAGGAGGATCTCGAATCCGGCATTATGGTGCTGGTGGAGAGCGAGCGGGGCAGCGTGTGCCTCTTCGTCGATCAGATCGTGGGCGAGCAACAGGCGGTCATCAAGCCCCTGCCCGGCTTTATCGCGCGCATATTGGGGCGGGTACCCCACCTATCCGGCTGCACCATCCTGGGCAACGGCTCCATCAGCCTGATCCTCGATGTGAACAGCCTCGTTTCCAACACCTAAATGCCTTTCAGACTGTCGAAAAAGCTCTGGGGGATCGGGGGCCGCAGCACCCGGAGGCTTTAATCGTGAGCGGCGGCGTGTACGCCGCGAGCGAAAAGCCTTGCTTGCCAAGGCCTTCTCCGCATGAAACAACGACCGCGAGGTACGAG
>JAYFPE010000012.1:0-2552 GCA_034928145.1 Candidatus Pelethousia sp.
TTTGAACCTCTCTCGGTAAAATCAGAAGCTGCGGTAACCCTGTTTTGCCGCTGTTGGTTGACGTCTGCTTTATATGCGCGAAAGCATTGCGACGTTAATTCCTGCCTTGCAGGGACTTGAGCGTTTTGTTGATCTCGCTGGCGTCTTTTTTATCTATCTGCCAGCTTATCAGATTGACCGCAAGATAGACGATAAAAACCGTCAGGCCGAAAGAAAATGCGGCGGCAGCATCGTGCAGTGTCCCGGCCCAAAATCCAAAAGCGAGCAACGTCGCTTCAAGTACAATAACGTGGAGCACCTTACGTACAAGCGTCTGGCGGAAGGATAATTCCTTGCGGGAATAAGTCACAAATGAGGGCGCGAGGCTGACAAGCCCAAAGAGAAGAGGTGAAAAATAGGCCTCATAGCCAAGCTTCGCCGTGGGATCAACAGATAGGCCAAGCACACCGATTGCTGCCGTCACGCATGTCGTAATAATAAAGTATTCCATCAGACATTTCTTCAAAAAAGCCTTGAAGCTCATACGTTTTCACCCAACAATCGCTTTTTCAATTCCGGCACATATTGGCGCGAAATGATGACTTCCTCGCCATTGAACAGCGTCGCCGAAAACCGCCCATTCAAAATGGGCCGTACGCTGTTAATTTTCATAAGGTTGACCACAAAGGATTTTGAACACCGAAAAAACCTTCTGTTTTCATATTGCGTTTCAAACTCATACAGCTTGCATTTGAGTTCGTATACCTTTTTCGCCGTATAAGCGAATACCTTGTTATCGACCGCTTCCACAAAGAAAATATCCTGCAAGGGAATTTGGCTTGCTCTTTCTTCAATATATCCCGCAAGTGTTGCGCCGGTCGCTTTTATGAAGCTGACGATGCTTTTCACGTCGTCGTTTACTTCGTAACATTGGATAATTGCCCGTTCTTCCTTATCGACGCTTATCTGTTTAACCGAAACTTTCAATGCGGCTCCTTTACAATAGCTATATTGCACATCCGCCGCCAATCCGTTTTTTTGCGGAGGATGTATCCCTGCTATTATAGCGTATTCCCGCAAGCGCCTTCAAGGTTTTCGCATGATCTGATAACGCGAGGAGGCTTCCGCTCAGAGCCTCCTCGCATAATCCACATTAGTATTCCGTTTGCAAATGCAGCCCGGCATCCTTAAGCGTATAGTTGAAAAACTCCAGCACGGCTTGGTTCATTGTTTCGATACAGTACCGGCTGTCGACCTCGCCTGTGCCGAGCATACGCGCCAGCACCGGGGAAAATAGAGGCAAATCGGTAAAGTTCAGGTGCCCCGAGTCACGAATCACAACATCATATGCCTCTATTGCGTGCGCGCTGGCGTTGAGATTGTTATAGGCTGTTCCAAGCTCAAGGGCATCCTCATAGTGGCTGTCGTTATACAGGTTGAGCAAAGGGACAGGATAGGGTTCGGCGTTCAAAATTGCCTGCCCGTTTTCAAAGCCCAGCTCCTCGCCGATCATCGTACCGTCGATTACGATCACCGCATCCACATCCGAACGTTCCCGTCCCAATTGCGCGGCCGTTGCGCCGCCGAGCGAATGGCCGGTAAGCCCGATTTTTTCGGTATCGATCAATGAGTACACACGTTCCGAGCTGTCTTTATCCGCATTTCGCAAGATTTCATTCAGAACAAAATGCATATCAGCGGTACGGAGCTCCATCCATTCATGTGTCAAATCATAGGTTCTCTGCTCGTTGTAAACGCCGTTTTCAATGTTAACGGCATCATTGAGGAACTCTATATCGACAAGCGTATTGCTACCGTCCGTATGCCGGGCAAAAAAGGCCTGATAACTATGATCGATGCTGCATACCACGTATCCGTTGCTGGCAAGATCCTCGAACGTAGAAAGGTTGCTGCCACGGTAGCCGAACGATCCGTGAGAGAATATCACCAGCGGAAATACTTCCGAGCTTGCCGCATCAGCCGGATACCAGAATTGAACCGACAGTTTCCTGTTCTCGCCTGTTTCGGAAAGAGATTCGATACGCGAAGCATCTATATAAGTATAGCTTGCAGTCTCTACAGCATAGGAACCGGTCGTAGTGACCGCCTTGAACTGCGGAAACAGGACGCCGGGCAGGATGCAGAATGTGAGCAGGATGCAGCCGTTTACGCAGGAGAGTATGGCGGACACCCCTTTATATTCCTTTTCCGCCTTGGGCCGCTTTATAAAATAGATGGCGCTGAGAATTGCCAGAATGACAAGCAGGATGAATAAGCCCATCCAGCGAAATCCCCACCAATATACCCCCGTAATAAGCAGCAGCGAAAAAATGGCGAAGGCGGCAATCCGAATTATATTCTTCACTTTGGTCTGGCGGTTCTTCGTCACCATCTGATAAACGAGAAATCCGATTTGTGCGCTAAGCGCGATAAGCAACGTGATGATTCCGAGCATAAGTGATACTCCCTTTCTGTCTATTGTCATGGGCAGTATACCCCCTGCTCTTTATCCGCTCAATGGATTTGCAGGTAAGTTGCGTTTATCCAACGTATGTTGCGTTTTTTGATATATC
>JAYFPE010000015.1:0-65347 GCA_034928145.1 Candidatus Pelethousia sp.
TTGAGTTTCCATGAAACAACTGCTCGTACCTCGCGGTCGTTGTTTCATGCGGAGAAGGCCTTGGCAAGCAAGGCTTTTCGCTCGCGGCGTACACGCCGCCGCTCACGATTAAAGCCTCCGGGTGCTGCGGCCCCCGATCCCCTAGAGCTTTCTCGACAGTCTAGGCCCTTTGAGGGCCGTACTGCCCCCAATAATTATGCGATAGATCTGTTTTAAAACGACAGAAAGATTTCATGCGACCGTTTCATCTGCTCAAGTGTGGAAAGCGCGGGGAACGTGCCGGGCGTTTGGATCGTCTGCGCGGCATACACGCCCGCAAACACACAGGCGCTTTGAAGGCTGTGCCCACGCACGAGCGCTGCCGTTACCGCAGCTAAGAACGAATCCCCTGCGCCGGAGGTATCCACCGCCTTTACGGGCTGGGCCGGATAATGATAGACCTCACCGTGATCGAAAAGCGCGCACCCTTGGGAGCCGAGTGTCAGGATGATCGTTTTGCATGCATAGCCTTCCCGCAGCTGAAAAAGCCGCTTCCCCACGTCACGATCCGGCGGGCGGCCGCACAGCTTCAATAACCGTTCGCTTTCGGGCTCGTTCAGGATCAATAAGTCAACGAAGGGCAGCTCGCCGAGAGGGGCCTCGGGCGCGGGTGACGGATTGAGGATCGTGAATTTTCCCGCTTGCTTTCCATAACGCAGGATGGAAAGCGCGTCATCGTTTTGTATTTCAAAGCCTGTGATTAAAAAGCGTGCGCCAAGGCACTCGTCGATGGTCGAACGGATCTCCTCCTGTGTGAACCCGGCCGTCCCACCGCCCAGGATGATGGAGTTCCTGCCTTCTTCATCGACCATCACCATGCCGATCATAGTCGCCATAGTCGGGTCTTTTATGAGGTGCGACAGATCGACATTGGCCTTTTTGAGCCAATCAAGCCCCATGCCCCCCCAAATATCCGTGCCGACCCTGCCGGCAAATGCCGTAGGTATTTCCAAGTTTGCGAGCGCAACCGCGACGTTGGATCCTTTTGCGCCGTCGTTGCCGATCTCCCAAGACGTCGCCCAAACCGTTTCGCCTTCGCTCGGAAGGGCGCTAAGGTTTACGGTCTGCCCAACGCCGTGGCTGTGAAAGACCAGCACGTTTGCCTTTTCATAGGCGCTCATGCCCGTCATACCTGCAGCTGCGCCGCATAGAAGCCCTGGTCGGCCTCCATCGGGTGTGTGGCGGTGAATTCATCACAACAAAGTATCTTTTCCGGAATGCGATCCACGAGCAAAGTCACCGGGTACTCTAATGTTGGGTGGCTGAACAGCAGCACCCGAACGACCGTCTGCTTCCATGCGCCGGTCGTGATCATAAACACGATCCTTTTGGATGTTAAGATCGATGCAAAGCCAAGCGTGATCGCCATGGGGGGAATGGCGTCATAGCAGCCGCCCGCCTCGCGTTCGGAAAGCGCAACGATGGTATCCGGATTGATGTGGACGATACGCGTCTTGGATGCGGCAAATTCTTCGATCGTGATGCGGTGATAGGGGTCTCGTGGGGCTTCGCAGAATGCGATGAGACCCTTGCAGCCGATGCCTGCCCAAACCGTGTCGATACCGCCAAGCTCGGCTACCTTCCTGTCGAAATAATCGACATCATGGATATCCGGCCATATGCGCTGTGATTCCGGCACGTTCAGCTCGGGGTCGATTCTGCCGTAGAAATCGTGCAGCATGATGCCGCGAAGGCTGTTAAAGGCATATTGAACGGCATAAGGGCGCCCCTGCCAATCGAGCCATTCATCCATATGAAAAACATAAAGGTTCTTCAAGCTGATTTGTTCCGCATTGACCCTGCGGCAAAACGTAGTATACTGTTCCAGAGGGCCCGCCGGAAGGATCCATTTCGTGGGCTTGCCCGCCTTGTTGTTCGCAAGAATCTCCTCGGCCATCAGGTTTCCGATATGCTCCATGGTGGCGGCTTTTGTGGGATACATATCGATCCGCTCGATCTTGCTGTCAGGATGGGACGCAAGCTTATCGCGGGGAATCGTGCACCACCGGTATAGCTGGCTGCGGGTTATCGAATACTCCATATTTTTCCTCCGAACATTTTTATCACCTGATTTTTTTATAGTATAGTTTGCGAGGACCGAATGTCAAGGGCCAAACTAAACCGATTTAAATTCCTTTTGTTTTTTTTGAACATATGCTATAATAAAGACCCATAGGAGGAGATGCTTTGAAAACAATGAGCATTAAAAAGATTTCTATGCTTGCCGGTGTGTCGCCTACAACGGTCTCTTTTGTCATCAACAATAAAAAAGGGGTCAGCGAGGAGACGCGCAAAAAGGTCTTGCGGGTGATCGAGCAGGAGGGGTTTATCCCCAATATCAATTCGCGAAGGCTCAGCATGCAAAGAAGCTTCAATATTGCCTTTATCAACAGCGAATCCTACGCGATGTTTTCCGACGCCTTTGCAAACAATACTATAAAGGCCGCTGTTTGCGAGGCGAATAAAATGGGTTATAGCATTACGCTGCTGCCGGAGATGAACCTGAAAAACACGCATTCGCTCGCGCAAGCCATCGGGCAGGGAAACATCGACGGCGCCGTTGTGATGCATGATATCAATCCGCTGGTGTTCGCGACTTTACAGGAACGCAATATCCCCGTGGTTGCGATAGACTCACATATTCAGAACCCGCCCTACCCCTGTATCACGATGGACTACGAGGGAGGGGCGTATCAGGTTTGCAGGTACTTGATCGATCTGGGGCACCGCGATATCGCGTATATGGGTGTCAAATCGCTGCCGGACTTCTATCTGCGGTGCTTGATGGGCTATAACCGGGCCCTGTCCGAAGCGGATCTTCGTATAAGAGCCGGCTGGACCATGGGGGCCTCCGACGATGGGACGAACGTACCCGAAGCTACCCGCAACGCGCTGCTGGCGGCGCTGCGGGATTCCGAACCGCCCAGCGCGATCTTTTGCTGCAACGACCTTTCGGCAATCGGCGTAATCAGCGGGCTTGTTCAAATGGGCCTTTCGGTGCCGAGAGATGTATCCGTGATTTCGATCGACAACATCACGGTATCGGAATATTTTATTCCGCCCCTGACGACCCTTCACGTCGACGCAGCCTTGATGGGCGAAAAGTCCATCCAGCTACTGCACGACATCATTGAGGGCCGCTCGGAAGGTGGAACGATTTATGTGGATTACGGCGGGTTGATCATACGCAATTCGGTTATACCATACGCACAGAGCAGCCGCGCATAACGCGCATAAAACAAAAAACGAGTTTGTTTTTAACAGAATGGGCGGGCCGTTTTATTGGCACCTGCCCACTTTTTTTGAAAAATATATGTATTGACTTTTTTGGGTGTGGATGATTTAATGTTTATAAACCGGTTTAGTTAACTGTCTTGCATGTGCGGCTCGTCCAATCATGGGCCTGAAAAACAACTCACAATTATCTGAGGAGGAAAAGAAAGAAAATGAAAAAAGCACTGGCGCTATTCCTTGTGTTGGTTCTTGCGTTCAGCCTTGCTGCTTGCGCCGGCAAGAATGAGCCTGCGGCTCCCGCCGGCGATCCCGCGGGCAGCGGCGCTGCCGGAACGTCCGATAAGCAGCTCACCTTCGGCGTTACGGTCAGCTTTATCACAGGTTATTACAGCGCGATGATCGAAGGGATCCAAGCGACTGCGGATGAATTGGGTATCAAGATCGTCCTTTTGAACGCTGAAAACGATTCGACCAAGCAGAACCAGCAAATGGAGAACCTCATTGCCCAGCAGGTGGATGCTATCGTCTGCAACCCCGAGGATTCCACGGCCATCGCGACTTCCGTACAAAAGGCCATGGATGCCGGTATCCCCGTCGTCATGGTAGACCGTATCGTTGACGGCGCCACGCCTTCAAAGCAGATCATCAACAACAGCTATGATCTCGCGTACCAGCTAGTCGAAGAATTTGCCGCCTCCAGCGACTGCGAAAATTTGAGCGCGCCTCTCAAGACGATCGTTATGGTAGGCAGCATGGCTGACTCCTACGCGGTGAATTGTCTTGCGGCTATGCGCGACGCGATTGCGGCGCATCCGGATACTTTTGAGCTGGTTTCCGAGATCCCCGGCGAGTGGAACCAGGATACCGCATTAAAGGGCCTGCAAAACACGCTTTCCGCGAACGATCAGATCGACTTGATCCTGACCCCGTCCGATATGTATCTGCCCTGCATCCAAAGCGCGCTCGAGCAGATCAACAGGTGGCAGAAGATCGGCGAGAACGGCCATGTTATGGTCCTCTCCATGGACGGTGATTCGAACGGCCTGCAGGCAATCAAGGATGGCTACACCGAAGCCGACGCCGTTATCGACGCCAAGATCTGCGGGCAGTGGGGCGTAGAGTATGCTTATAAGATCGTTAAGGGCGAGGAGACGCAGGACGGCGCAACGATCGACCTGCCCGGCTTTATCGTGACCTATAAGAACTTTGCCGAAAAGGCGCCCGAGGCCTACAGCTACGACGACCTCACCTAATTTTCTTAAGGGCCGTTCATACGAAAGAAGCCGACAGTTCTGACAACTGGTAAATGAAGAGGAAGTGGATCTGATACAGTCCGCTGTATCCGATCCACTCCTTGGTAAATGGCTGCGAGGAAAATGTTTATGGAAAAGACAGGACTCCAAAGTATAAGAAAAACGGTACTCGATTACCCGATCATTCTATTCGTACTTCTGGCGGGCTTGTTCGGCGTGCTGTTCGTGCCGTATTTTTTGACGGCATACAATCTCAAAAACCTCTGCCTGCAATTGTGCGATCTGCTCATCATCGCTTGCGGCTATACGTTCATCGAGCTGAACGCGGGCACGGATCTATCGTGTACGTCCGTTCTGGCCGTAGGGAGCGTTATCGGCGGCTATGTGATGGTTCTCTCGCCACTGGCGGCGTTTCCCGTGTTGGCGGCGGTCGCCGGCATCATCTCTATCCTTCTGGTCGGCGCTTTGTTTGGCGTAATTAACGCGCTTGCCGTTACAAAGCTTAAAATGCCGAGCTTTATTGCGACCATGGCCACCATGCTGATCGGCCAAGCTTTTGCAACGTGGTTCGCTTCAGCCGTTTATGGGAAAACCAGCATCGGCGGACTTCCGAAGGCGTTCACGGCGCTTGGGGGGTCCGGCAGCTTTTTTATCATTCCCATCATCCTATCGATCGCGATGCTGCTTTTTGCCGATTTTCTCCTGCGTAAAACGAAATTCGGCCGCGATGTTTATTCTGTGGGCACCAATCCCCAAGCGGCCTTCATCTCCGGAATCAACGTAACGGGAACGATCTTCGGTATGTTTATGCTCTGCTCCCTCTTTGCCTCCGTGGAAGCCATCGTTTTGACGGCAAGAAACCAGGCGGGCATGGCGAACCTTGGCGGCACGATGTTTTTGAATATCGTTTCCGCGGTCGTCATTGGCGGCACCTCTGTGAGCGGCGGCTTTGGCGGCGTTCGGCAGACGTTCCTGGGTTCGATTTTCATCGTATTGATCAATAACGCTATGAACCTCATCGGCGTGGAGTGGTATACGATCATGCTGATGCAGGGTCTGCTGATCTTGCTTGCTACTGTTATCGATTTTATGGTAAAACGCGCGCAGAAGTATGCAAAAAGAAAAAGCAAAGGGAGATGACACATAGATGGCACAGCCGATTTTACAGCTGAATAAGATCAGTAAAAGCTTCTTTGGCGTTCAGGTGCTCCATGACATTTCTCTTGACCTGATGGAGGGCGAGGTGCTCGGTCTGGTCGGTGAGAACGGCGCCGGGAAATCGACGATGATGAACATCATCGGCGGCGTTTTTCAGCCCGATTCCGGCGAAATGAAGCTTAATGGCTCGGCCTATGTTCCGCTTAATCCGCAAATGGCGGTTCAGGCGGGGATTGCCTTCATCCATCAGGAGCTGAGCTTGTTTTCCAACCTGAGCATCGCCGAGAACATATATATTGACGGCTATCCGAAGGGCCCGCTCGGATCGATCAACAAAAAGAAAATGTATGCCGAAACAAAAGCATACCTGGAGAAGTACCATGTAGACGTAAAGGGCCCGGGCGTCAAGGTGGATACGCTTCAAATGGGTACCCGCCAGATGATTGAGATCATCAAGGCGCTGGTAAAGGATACGAAAATCTTGATCTTCGACGAGCCTACGACGTCCCTTTCCACGCGGGAGAAAAAGATACTCTTCGCGACGATCCAGGAGCTTAAAGAGAATGGATACTCTGTAATCTATATTTCGCACATTCTAGAAGATGTTTTGAGCTTGAGCGACAGGATATGCGTTTTGCGCGACGGCTGTGTCGTAGGAACGGACGCCACCGCAAACTGGGGCAAGGAAAGCCTAATTAAAAGCATGGTCGGGCGGGATATGAAGCAGGTATATCCGACCATAGATAAGAAGATCGGCGAAAGGGTCCTTTACAGCATAAAAAACATTTCCTGCGCCGGATTCGTCAAGGATGTCAGCATCGATCTCCATGAAGGCGAGATCGTCGGTATGTTCGGCTTGATGGGTGCCGGCCGGTCGGAGGTCGCGCGTGCGGCGTTCGGCGTCGACCCCCTGGAAGGCGGCTCCGTCAATATCAACGGCGTGGAGTTCACGAGGCCGACTCCTTCCGCCTGCATCAAAAACGGCATGGCCTTCATTACGGAGAACCGCCGCGAAGAAGGCCTGCTCATGCCCAAAACCGTGAGCGAAAACACACCGGTCGTTATGCAGCGGAACCTGAAAAAGAAATTTGGCATCATCGACGCCAAACGGGAGAGCGCGTTAACTGCCGAAACCATCGCAAAAATGGGCATAAAAACGACGGATCCAAAGGTGCAGGCCGTAAACAGCCTTTCGGGCGGCAATCAGCAGAAGGTCGTCGTCGGGAAATGGGTTGTCACCGATCCCAAGGTCTTTATCGTGGACGAACCTACCCGCGGTATAGACGTTGGCGCGAAATACGAGATCTACAAGCTGCTTCTGCGCCTGGCCGCCGATGGCGCCGCGATCCTGTTCATTTCTTCCGAGATGGAAGAGCTGATGGGTATGTGCGACCGCATTCTGGTCATGCGGGACGGCAGGATCTCCGGCAGTGTGATAAAAGCGGAATTCTCCCAGGAGACCCTGGGACGACTGGCGCTTTGAGGAGGGGTATCATGAACAAAACGATCGAACGCTCTTCCGGTATAAACATCGTCTCCAAATATGGTCAGTATATTGTATTTGCGTTGCTTATCCTTGCATTTTCCCTTACGAACAAGAATTTTCTCACCTTCAGCAACTTCACGCTCATCCTGCAGCAGATGGCGCCGTTTGGCGTGGCTACGATAGGAATGATTTTTGTGCTGATCACTGCGGGGATCGATATCTCCGTGGGGAGAATCATGTTCATCTCGGGCGTCGTTGTGGGCGAGATCCTATTGCACCTGCCCACATCGCTCTTGAATTCCCCGCTGCTGTTCGTAATCTGCTTTGGCGCGGCGATCCTGGTTGGCGCTCTGTTCGGGCTTGTTAACGGGCTTCTTATCACAAAGCTCAACATCTACCCATTCATGGCGACGCTGCTTGTGGGCTATATCGCGCGCGGCATAGGCCTGACGATCGCGGGCATCACGAAATATGACGTCAGCGTTCTTGGGAAGATCGCCAACAGCCGTATCGTCGGTATCCCCGCCGCATTTTTGATCTTTGCCGTGCTGACGGTCATTATGAATTATGTCTTTCGCAATACCGCGTTTGGCAAGCACACCATGGCCATTGGCAACAATAAGGCCGCCGCGGCGCAGATCGGCATCAATGTAGACGCGCATATCATCCTGATTTACGTCATGAGCGGCGTATTCGCCGCCATCGGCGGGCTGCTTTCCGCGGGCCAGATCAGCGAGGTCTTTACGACGTTTGGCGAAAACAACGAGTTTCAGATCATCTCTGCTGCCGTTATCGGCGGTGCAAGCATGTTCGGCGGCAAAGGGTCGATTTTGCCGGGCGCGATCATCGGCGTGCTGTTAATCCAAATTGTGCTCAACGGCTTAGGCATGATGAATGCTTCCGTCTATATCTACAGCGTAGTCCGCGGCGCGATCATCTTTTTTGCCGTTGCGATCGACTGCATCAATTTTAAAGGAGAACTTAGATAACACGTAAGGAGAAATGGCATGAAAAACATCTGTATTCCCGATCTCGAATTCGGGCAGCGCGTGAAAAACGCGCAAGAGCTCATGACCCGTCAGGGGATCGACATCATGTTTGCCTTTGCAAACGAGGCGGAGCCGCAGTTTGTGCGTTACCTGAGCAATTATTGGCCTTCCTTTGAAACGGCCGCAGTCATATTCGGGCAAAAAGGCGATCCGATCCTTTTGATCGGCCCGGAGAGCATGACCTATGCGAAGGACCGTTCCAAGATTTCCGATATCCGCCGCATCAAAAGCCTGCGCGAATCCTCCAATCCGGAATATCCGGGCCATAAGCTTGATACCATGGCGGAGGCGATCGAAAGCGTCAGGACCGGCCCTGTTAAGAAATTGGCTGTCGCCGGCTACAACCTCCTCTCGAAGATCGTATACGACGATCTGGAAGAGGCTCTCACACCCTTTGAAGGCGCTGAGATCGTGCGCGGAGACGATCTTATGATGAGCCTTAGAAAGATCAAATCTCCGGCGGAGATCGCCTGCTTGCGCAAGGCCGGCGAGATCACGGTGAAGGGTTTGGAAAACCAGCTTGCGCATATCAAGCCCGGCATGACCGAACAGCAGGTCGTCGGCCTCGCTATGGAAGCGATCTACGCCAACGGCGGCGAAATGGAAGCGTATCCATTCTGGGCGCTGGCCGGCGCCGGAAGCGACCAGGCGATCAGCCGCCCGCGCAATAAGGTTATTGGGGCGCATGATTATGTTCACTTGAACGTTGGTGCACGCTATGAGGGCTATGCGGCATCGATCGCGCGCGGCGTGTTCTTTGGTGAACCCGAGCCGTGGACGCTAAGCGCCATGCAGGCCGGCTTCAACGCGGCCGGGGTCATAGCGGAGCAACTCTATGATGGAAACAATGCCGGCACGGTCGCCAAAAAATATTTTGCGGCTCTGGCGGAAACACGGCATGATACATGCACGCTTTACGGCCCCTGCCATGCGACGGGGCTTATGGAAGGAGAACCGCCCTGGATCGAAGTGGATTCGGATTATACGATCTATGAAAACATGTGCTATTGTATCGATATTTTCCTGGGCGGTCCCAACGGATACGGCCTTCGCGTAGAGGAAAGCGCCAGAGTCGGCAAAAACGGCGCGGATATCTATACGCCGTTCCCCAGAGAGATCATTCGGCTGTAATGAGGGACCGTATGTCTGGAAAAGATTGCTGGTACATCGTTGACGGCTACCGCCCGCCTGTTGCACCTGGGGGCGCGAAAGATTTATCTGGCCACGAATGGTATGGCCTGCTCAATTGCAACGAATGTGACGCTCACGTTCTGATTGATATTTTTTATGAAGACCGCGAACCTGTCTTAGGTATCCCGCTCACCGTTCCCGCGCAGCGACTGCGCGGCTTCTACAGCCACGATCTTGAGGATCTTGGCGGGGTAAAGCTCGGCGTGGGTGAACAATACTCCATGCGCGTCCGAAGCGACGTCGGCGTCATATTGCAGTATGGGCGTCTCGATATCAACCAACCGAATATGGCATACCTGGCTACGATGGGATATGCCGAATAACGAAAAAGGAGAAAAACGATGAACAAACCGAGGATAGAAAAAGCCGAATTCAGGCAGCGGCTCGATAATATGCGCGTTAAAATGAAGGAGCTAAAAGTCGACGCTATTTTGATCTATGGGGATGAATTCCGTAGGGAGAACCTTCGCTATGCGTCAAACTATTGGCCCATCTTCGACCGCGGCGCTTTTGTTGCGGCGCTTGAAGGGGAGCCTATGGTGTTGACCGCGCCTGAAAGCAAGGCCGTCGCCGAGGAGCTTTGCTGCTGGGAAGACTTGAGAAACGTGCCCGATATGTGCTCGAGCTACGTGGACGATACGATCGATTACCCGTATGCGGATTATTTCAGCCTCGCGGATATTGCGAACGAGCTTCGCCAAAAAGGCAAGCTTGAAAGGCTGGGTGTCGTCGGCGTGGACGCGATGTGCCACGACCTTTACTGCGCGATCGAAAAAGCCTTTGCGTGCGAGCTGGTCAACATGGATAAGGTCCTCTATAGAATGCGGGAGATCAAGAGCGTTGCGGAGCTCGCCTGCATGCGTGAAGCGGGCCGTATCGCGCAGGCGGGGATCGAGGCCGTTATGCATGCGGATCTGATCGGCATGCCGGAAACGGAAGCCGCCGGAATTGCCGAGGCCGCCGCCCGCAAAGCCGGCGCCGAGGCGATCGTATTCACGCTTTGCTCCTCAGGCAAGCGCACGAACCATGTGGTGCCTCGCGCCTCCACGGATAAGATCATCGAAGACGGCGATATGGTTGCTCTCGGTATCGCCACCATGTACCAAGGCTATACGGCAACGTGCCAGATACCGTTCGCAGTCGGCAATTACAGCGCCGAAAGCTGGACGATCCTCGACGCACTGATACGCGCGTGGGAGCTGGCTCTGCCGGAGCTTCGCCCGAACAACCCGATGAAAAACATAGTAGTCGCCGTTCGCGATCAGTTCCGCCGGGAGGGGCTATCGAAGTTCGACCTCTATCCGCCGCTTCATGGCGCGGGTCTCGCCGAGGCCGAAAACCCGTACCCGGATGAAAATACGGAGCGGGCGTTTGCCGCGGGCATGTGCTTCAACACGGATATATCGTTGTTTGGCGCGCCGGGCGATAGCAACCGCATTGAAGCCGGCTATATCATCACGGAGGATGGGAACGAAGCGATCACGCCCATTGTCGACGCTTATTGCGAAAAGTGGCTGCGGGAGCGTGCGGCTTCTCCGTTTTGCAAGGATCGTTCCTAAGGCCTTACACCCGTAACACCCTTAGGCGATGAGCCTGCACGTATCCTGACCCTAAAGGGCGCCCAGCAAAATACCTCATTTTGCGGTGCGCCCTTTTTTTACGGGCGCAAGATGCGCAAGCACGAAACGACACCCAAATATGAACCTCTCTCGGCTTATGGATGTGGATGTGAATCTCCGCGCGATCTTAGTTCGTTTGCATTTGTTTCTCTAATAATATGGTTTCTTTATTCTTCCCAACAAGCTACAATGTGGTTGGTATGTAAACCAGGGATTGATAAGGAGGGCTTAGCGTGGACAAAAAGCAGGCGTCGATTGAAACAAACAAAGGGAAAGCGGCGGATCCGTTGCAAGGCGGCGCTACTTTGGATGCGGGGCCATTCTATCACGGCACAAAAGCCGATTTGACGCCGGGGGACTTGCTAGAGCCCGGCTATAGCTCCAACTATGGTACGCAAAAGAAGGCCAACTACGTCTACCTGACCGCGACCTTGGATGCGGCCGTGTGGGGAGCGGAACTTGCCGTGGGCGATGGCCCCGGCCGTATCTATCGTGTGGAGCCTGCCGGCGCCTTTGAGGATGACCCCAATCTGACAGATAAGAAGTTCCCGGGGAACCCAACCAGATCCTATCGCACCAAACATCCCCTACGCATAGCAGGCGAAGTCCTGGACTGGGAAGGACACGCCCCAGAGGTATTGCAGAAAATGCAGGATCAACTTGATGAACTTAAACGCCTGGGCAGTGAGGCGATAAACGACTGACCGTGCGCCGCTTTACGGAAAGGCCCCGGCCGCATGGCGGCCGGGGCTGTCTGGTCAGCTGGTTATTCCATTTCCTGCCCTTGCTTTTGGGCGGCCTTCGCGCCATAGCGCTTTTTTACGCATTCGCTTAGGAGGTATTCGATCTGGCCGTTGACGGAGCGGAACTCGTCGTCGGCCCAGGCTGCGAGCTTATCGTACAGCTCCGGGGAGAGGCGGAGGGGGATTTGCTTTTTGGCTTTGTCGGTGCGTTCCATCGAATCAGTACAGCGAGCCGCTGTTTACCACGGGCTGGGCTTCCTTGCTGCCGCACAGAACCACCAAGAGATTGGAGACCATGGCGGCCTTGCGCTCGCTGTCCAGCTCCACGATCTGGTTCTGGCTCAGCTTTTGCAGGGCCATCTCCACCATGCCCACGGCCCCCTCCACAATCAGCTTGCGGGCATCGATGATGGCGCTGGCCTGCTGCCGCTGCAGCATAGCGGCGGCAATCTCCGGGGCATAGGCGAGGTGGGTGATGCGGGTCTCCACGATCTCAAGCCCCGCGTCCTCTACCTTGGCCTGCAGCTCCTGCCGAAGCCGCAGCGCCACCTCTTGGCTGCTGCCACGCAGGGAGAGTTCGTCCACATCCCCGCCTTCATCCCAAATATCGTAAGGATAGAGCCGTACGATGTTGCGCAGGGAACTATCCGCCTGGATGGAGAGGAAGGAGATATAATTATCCACATTGAATACGGCCTTAGCCGCATTAACTACCCGCCAGATGACCACAACGCCGATCTCGATGGGATTGCCCAGCTTGTCGTTGACCTTTTGCTTATTGTTGTTGAGGGTCATAACCTTGAGGGAAACAGCCTTGCCGGTAGCCGAATCGGTAGGGTCGGATTTATCCGTTCGAGTAGCCTGCCCGGCCTGCTGCTCGGCCGCAGCCGCAACAGCCACGGCTGTAGCGGCCAAATTTGTGCGCTTGGTGGGGTTAACGGCTGTGACTAAGGGGTTGACGAAATAGAAGCCGGCCCCCTCCAACGTGCCGTAATATTTGCCGAAGAGGGTGAGCACCAGCGCTTCATTGGGCTTTAGCACCTTCAAACCGGCGTAGAGGATGGGGCAGACCACAAAACCCATCAGGGCCGATACGGCGATGAGTAAACCGGCGGCTAGCCCACCCCGCCGCGCGGCCTGCGTGATGCCCACGATGAAGAGGAGCAGGAAGGCCAGTAGGGCGAGGGAGTTGAGGATAAGGGCGGCCATGCCGCTCCTGGCTTTTAGGATTTTCTGCTGAGAGAAGGAATCGGACCCGTTCATAAGCGAACCTCCATTAACTGCGTTCTATGATATCAAAAAGATATCATATTGATGCGGATATGTCAAGCGGGGAATACTTACGCTTAGGTAAAGATTTTCATAGCCATGGTTTATTGCATCATAGTATAATGTATTGACGATCATACGCCGTATCCAACCCGCCGCAGACAGCGCTTTTACGGGATAACAGTCGATCAAGAAAGGGAACCTTTATGCGCAAAGATGTATTTCGCGCCCTGTTCCTTGGAATTGCCGCCGCGCTGTTGCTTAGCGGCTGCGGTCCGGTTGTGGAGCGGCAGGCGACTGTCGCGCCGATTGCAACGCCTGTGCAGGCGGCGGCCACCCCGGCAAGAAGCCCCGCACCCACGATGCCGCCCACCCCGAAACCAGCCTTTACGGCCCTGCCGCTAAAGCTGGATACGGCCTACACCTTCTATGAAACCACCTATATCCTGACCATTGAAGCGCTGGAGGATGATTCTCCCTGGCCTGCCACCCGCCTGTTTGCGGAAGAGGAAAACGGCTGGCAATCCGCTGTAAACTTAGACGGGGATTTTGAATCCGCCTATTATTGTGAGACCACCGGTGAGCCATGCTTCCTCATCAGCACAGACTTGGGCATAGGGGATAGTACGACGACCTACGTGCTCAACGCGAACTCTTTGGCCGAGGCGGATAGCATCGGCGGCTATATCGAACGCATAGATGGCGCGGTAATCACCATTGCCGGCTACGTGGATATGCTGGGCACCTATGCGGCCACCCGCGATTATACGATCGGCAGCGAACTCGCTTTCGAGGCCAAAGGGGAAGGCTTGTTTTATTTCACAGAGAACGACCGCTTTCTCCTGACTACCAGAGAACTGCCTGTGCAGATGCTGGAAGGTGAAGCATATGTGGATGAAGCGCTGCCCGCCGGCACGGAGCTGTGCGTAACTGCAACGGATGCGGAATCGGACGCGACGGTCTATTTTAAAACGCGGGATGGACGCGCCGGCAGGCTCGTTGTCAGCCGCGAACCGGATTGGGTCTTCCTGATCGACGGAATCGAAGTGGAAGAATACTTCGAAGAGTTGCCTTATGCCGGCTAAGGGCGGCTAATTTCAAGGCAAATTACAAAAGGGCCGGCGCGAAATTCCGCGCCGGCCCTTTTAAGCCTGTCTTACGGGTTGTCGATCCGGCCGTAGATATAGCTCATACGGCGGATTTTTTGCGCCAGCTCGGGCGTGAGCGCGTTTTTGTCCAGCCGCCATTTCCAGTTGCCGCCCAAGGTGCTGGGGATGTTGGTGCGGGCCTGTGCGCCAAGGCCCAGCCAATCCTGCATCTGCGCCACGAAAAGCACGGCCACGCTGCTCATGCCGCCGCGGATCATCCCCAGGTGAAAGCCCTCGGCGTCGTTTAGGCCCAGGTATTCCTCAGCAAAGCGAACATCTTCGGCCGCGGCCTCCTGCCGCCAGGCCATGGCGGGCGTATTATCGTGCGTGCCCACGTAGCAGACGCAGTTTCGCGGATAGGTATGCGGCAGGTAATTGCCCGGCTCGCGAGAATCAAAGGCGAACTCGATCACCTTCATGCCCGGGAAGCCGGAATCGCGCAAAAGCGCCCGCACGCTCTCGTCGAGATACCCTAAGTCCTCCGCAATGATCTCCATGCCCTCGGCGGATTCGCAGAGCGCCCGCACCAGCTCGAGGCCCGGACCCTTGACCCAAACGCCATGCGTGGCGTCGGCCTCCGCCGCATCCACGCTCCAATAGCTGGCAAACCCGCGGAAATGGTCGATGCGAATAAGGTCGTAGAGCTTGCGGGCCCCGCGTATGCGCGCCCGCCACCAGGCGTAGCCGTTGTTTCGCATATCCTCCCAGCGGTAGAGCGGGTTGCCCCAGCGCTGGCCGTTCGCGGAAAAATCATCCGGCGGCACGCCGGAAATGGCGATCGGCTTTAAATTTTCGTCCAGCAGAAAATTCTGCGGCGCCGCCCAAACATCCGCCGAATCCATAGCCACATAAATGGGCAGGTCGCCCAGGATGCTTACGCCCTTTTGATGCGCGTATTCCCGCAGCGCGTTATATTGCTTGAAGAAAAGGTATTGCAGGTAGCAGATCTGTCGGATTTGGGGCGCGAGGCGCGCACGGTAGGCGGCGAGTGCGGCGGGCTTCCTAAGGCGGATGTCTTCATCTTGCCATTCCAGCCATGCCCGCATGCCGAAATGACCCTTCAAGGCCATAAAGAGCGCAAAGTCGGGCAGCCAGCCCTCATTTTCCGCATAGAAGCGGCCAAGCGCCTCGGCGTCCCTTTTTAGGCCCCGCTCGCTTGCCAGCGTGAGCAGGGGAAAGCGCGTTTGGTAAATGGCCGCGTAATCCACAGCCCCGCCATCCGGCGGCGTATACGCTGCGATCTCTTCCTCTGTTAAAAGCCCATCCTCCAGCAGTAGGGTGAGGTCGATGAAGTAGGGATTGCCCGCGTACGCCGAAAAGGATTGATAGGGCGAATCACCGAAGCTAGTAGGGCCAAGAGGCAGCAACTGCCAATAGCGCTGGCCCGCAGCGTGGAGAAAATCAATGAATGCATATGCTTCCCGGCCAAAGGCGCCGATGCCGCCCCGCGAGGGCAGCGAAAAGACGGGAAGGAGAATACCGCTCGAACGCCGCATATTTCTACCCCTACCCCTTTACCGCGCCGGCTATGACGCCTTTGATGATATATTTCTGGCATACGAGATACACGATGATGATGGGCAGCACCGTGAGCATGATGCTCGCCATCATCGCGCCCATCTCCACCTTGCCGTAGCTGCCGCGGAAATACTGGATCAGCACGGGGATGGTCATGTATTTTTTGATATCCAGCACCAAATAGGGCAGCAGGTAGTCGTTCCAGATCCACATGGTTTCTAAGATCCCTACCGAGATCAGTGTGGGCTTGAGGATGGGAACCACGATGCGGAAAAACGTTTGGAGGGGGGTGCAGCCGTCAATCATGGCCGCTTCCTCGATTTCCAGCGGAATGGATTTGACAAAGCCCGCGAACATGAACACCGCCAGCCCCGCGCCAAAGCCCAGGTAGATGATGCAGATGTTCCAGGGCGTGTTCAGGCCCAAAGCGTCCGCCGTTTGTGAAAGGGTGAACATCACCATCTGGAAGGGAACTACCATGGAAAACACGCAGAGCAGGTAGATGATGCGCGAGAAAGGCCCCTTTACGCGGGTGATGAACCAGGCGCACATGGAGCAGCACAAAAGGATCAGCGCCACAGAGGAAACGGTGATGAAGAGGCTGTAGCCGAAGCTTTTTAGGAAACCCTGCGCCTCGATGGCGCGGATATAGTTGGCAAGGCCGTTAAAGGTATCCGCCGCAGGCAGGTCGAAGGCGGCTGAGGTGGTGATGGCCTGCTCCTCTTTGAGCGAGTTGAAAAAGATCATCACGATGGGGTAGATCCAGGCGAGGGAGAGGGCTAGCAGGATCAAGCTCCATATCTTAGCCGTGCGTTTTTCATTCGTTACCATCAGCTTTCCACCTCCTTGGAGCGCGTGAGCCAAAGCTGCACCAGCGCGATCACCACCACCAGCAGGAAGAAGAGCATCGCCTTGGCTTGGCCCAGGCCCTTCCATTGCGCACCTGCTCTGGCGTAAAAGGTATTGTAGATATTCAGCGCCAGCATTTCCGAGGCGTGCGCAGGCTCGCCGCCTGTGAGCGAAAGGTTTTGATCGAAGAGCTTGAAGGAATTGGTGATCGTAAGGAAGGTGCAAATGGTGATGGAAGGCATGACCATGGGGATCTTGACCTTCCACAGCGTGCTCCAGGCGCCCGCGCCGTCGATCTTGGCGGCCTCAAGAAGCTCGCCCGGCACGTTTTGCAGCCCCGCGATGTAGATAATCATCATATAGCCGATCTGCTGCCAGCACATCAGCATGACAAGGCCCCAAAAGCCGTAGGTCGCATTCAGCGAGAGCAGCGGTTTTTCCATCAGCATCAGGAGCGCGTTTAAGAGGATCTGCCAGATATAACCCAGCACGATGCCGCCGATAAGGTTGGGCATGAAGAAAACCGAGCGGAAGTAATTGGTGCCCCTAAGGCCGCGCGTGAGCAGCAGCGCTACGGAGAAGGCCAATACATTGATGAGGATGGTGGTGACCACGGTGAAAACCGCCGTAAAGCCAAAGGAGTGCAGGAAGGAAGCATCCGCAAAGAGGCGGGTATAATTGCCTAACCCCGTAAAGGTGGCGTCCTTTACGGTGGTGAAGCGGCAAAAGGAGAGGTAGATGCCCTCCGCAAAAGGCACCAGAAAGCCGATGATAAACGCGACCAGCGTTGGCAGCACGAAGATCGGCCAGTATTTTTCGATCGTTTTTGCCATACGGCTTCCCCCGATTTCGTAAGATTTGTAAGAATGATAGCTTGTTTGGGAAGGGATGTTGTAAAGCGGGGCGGGCGCAGCACGCCCGCCCCTTTCATTTTAACTGCTTTGCAGCCTTACCGCAAGCGCTTAGCCATTGGTCAGAGCATATTCGGAAGCCCAGCCATCCACAAAGGCGGTGACCACGCCGGCCCATTCACCGGTGCCGGCGGCATAGGCGGTGAGCGCGGAGCCTACGCCGTTCTTCCACTCCTCGGAGGGCATGGTGGCGAAGCACCAGGCAACGGCGGTTTTGCCCTTGGCGATGTATTCATCGGCGACTTTGATTAGGGGGTTGGTTGAGGCTTTGGCGCTCTTGAAGGGGCACACGAAGCCCATCTCGTCCGCCAGGGAGGCGGTGCCGGTTTCGGAGGTCACGACCCAGTAGAGGAAGTCCAAAGTAGCTTGGATATTCTCCTCGGAGGCGTTCTTGTTGACGCACCAGTAGTTCTCGGAGCCGGTGCACAGGCCCTGCTCCTGCTCGCCCTCTGCGCCGATGTAGATGGGCAGCATATAGAGGTTTTCATCGCCCAGGGCGGATACGTCGTTGTAAGCCCAGGTACCGTTCTGATAGAACACGGCCTGGCCATTCACAAATTCGGATACCGCGTCATTGCCGGTCTTGGCGGCCAGCTCTTTGGGCGCACAGGTGGCGTTGTTGATGTAAAGATCCCAAATCGCCTTGTAGTTATCGAGGAAGGTGCCCTTAACGGCGGCGGTGGAACCGATGTTATCCGCCTTATACTCATAGTAGATGGGAAGGTTGGCCAGGTGGGTCTTGAAACGCCAGTCGGAGGAGCCGTCCATACCTGCGGAGGTAAAGGCGGAGAAGCCAAGCTCCTTCTCGCGGGCGGTGATATCCTCGACCACGGCCTTTAGGGAGGCGAAATCCTTGATCTCGTCAAGGCTATGGCCTGCATCGGCCAAGAGCTTCGTGTTCACGATGATGCCGTAGGTCTCGATCACGTAGGCGATGCCGTATACTGCGCTGCCGTCGATCAGAGCGAAATCATCGCTAGTCAGCTCACCGTAGAGTGCGGAGGAGGAAAGATCGTAGCAGTAATCCTTCCAGTTCGCCAGGCCCACGGGGCCGTTCACCTGGAAGAGCGTGGGGGCCTCCGATTTGCCCATCTCGCTCATGAGGGTGGTTTCATAGGTGCCGGAAGCAGCGGTCACCACGGTTACGGGCACGCCGGTCTCCTCGGTATAGGCCTTGGCCAGCGCCTGCCACTGTTCATCCTGCTCGGGCTTGAAGTTGAGGTAATACACGGAGCCGGCCGCGGCAGGCTCCTCCGCAGGGGCTGCGGGAGCAGCAGGGGCAGCGGGGGCAGCGGGGGCTGCGGGGGCAGCAGCCGGTTCAGAGGGGGCCGTAGACTGGCAGCCGACGAGGCCGGCAACCATTACAAGCGCTAAAATAACAGCAAAGATCTTCTTCATTTTCCTCTCTCCTTAATTAATATTTGCGCATGGGAGCGCAAAGTGAAATCTTGGTTACAGCTGCCGCACGGAGCCGCCCTGCCGCAGGGAGGTGGGTAGCAGCACGTGGCCGTTGGGACCCTTTTTCTCGATCAGGCCGGCCAGGATCTCCACGCTCTTTATGGCCAGCGCCTCGGTAGGCTGGGACAGGGTGGTGAGGGTGGGCACGCAGTAGTTGGAAAACTCGATGCCGTCAATGGCGATGATCGAAAGGTCGCCCGGTACCCGCAGCCCCGCGTCCACAGCGGCCTTCATGGCCGCCACCCCCATCAAATCCGAAATGGCAAAGAGCGCCGTGGGCCTGGCCTGCGCAATCAGCCTGGAAGCGGCCGCGTAGGCGTCCTCCATCTCGAAGCTGCCCGCGCATGCCACGAGCGAAGCGTCCAGAGCAAGGCCGGCATCTTGCAGCGCACGCACATAGCCTTCATATCGAAGTTGGCTGATGGAGCCGCCGCCGGTGTGCTCGATCAATGCGGCAATGCGCTTGTGGCCCTTTTGCAGCAGGTATTCCACGGCCTGCCGCGCGGCCTTTTTATCGTCGATTGCCACAGAGGAATAACTGCCCTCTTCCAGCGCGCCGAAGGCATTTGTGTAAGAGCAGCAGACGAAGGGTACCTTGATGGCGGCGATATCGTCCGCGCGGTAGTTAAATCTGCCGCCCAGGAAGATGATGCCCTTGAGCCGCTTTTCGCGCTCCAGAAGCGCCGCCGCCTTGAGTTCGTCGTCGCTGGTATCGATATGGTGGACGGACATTTCATAGCCGTGCTCGTTGAGCTCCGGCTCGATGATCTTGATGAGCCTGGCAAAGAAGGGGTTGCCGCGGCCACGGATGATAACGGCGATTATGTTGGATTTGCGGATAACCAGGTTCCTGGCGCTGTTGTTAGGCACATAGTGATTGGAGCCGATTACCTCGAGAACCTTGCGGCGGGCGCCCTCGCTGACGTCCACATGGTTGTTGAGCACGCGTGAAACCGTGCTCACGCTGGTGCCGCTTAAACGCGCGATATCCTTGATTGTAAGATGACCCATAACGCCTCACTATGTGCCGGCCCGCAAACGAACTGCGTGAATTTTGAGCAAATTTGAATGGGAATTTTTTTGGTAACGTTGCCGGTAACGTTTCCAGTCCCGGCAAAACAAATTATATCACAGCCACCCGAAAAAAGTCAATGGCGGAAAAGCACGAAAAGTGCGAAGCGACAAACTCACATATTGCATCGGTAAGGGGGATTCAGGCGCGGCGCAAAGTTTTTGTTGTTATTTGTATGAAAGTTTTGTAGTATTTAATATAATAAGGCTATTTGATTGTTGTGAAAACGAGGGAGGGCGTAAGGCCGCTTCCGCGTATTTCATTTATTTACATAAAATATATTGGTCACTTACGCATGCATACCGGCCCGATGCTGATCGAACGAGCACCAAGCAAATCCGTTTATGCGGAACAAGGGGGAGCGTATGAGCGAAAACTACATGCAAAATGTAATGAATATTCTGCCGTTTGGCGTGGGTTATTTCAAGCTGCTTTTCGAGGGCGGCAGGGAGCCTGTGGATTATATGATCCTGGATATTAACCCCGCCTTTGAACGGCTTACGTGTTGGCGGCGGGAGGATCTGGTGAATAAGAAGACCACGGAATTCCTGGCCGGCCAGGAGGATGCAAGGTTATACTGGCTTACTTTTTTCACCAGCGCGATGCATGCCAAACAAACGAGGGAAATGACCCAATGGGTGCCCGTGATCAAGCGCTATCTTACGATCTCGGTGATCCCCATAGACCGCATTTATTTTGCCGTCATCCTACGTGAAGCCGAGCAGGAAAAGACCGAGCCTTTGGCACGGGAGCTGGATGCCGGCCACCGCTTTGGCGTGTTGGACGCCGTTTTTAGCAGCACCACCAACGCCGTGGCCCTTTTGGAGAACCGCGATGGTGAATACGTCTATGTGCGCACCAATGCCGTGCACCAGCGTACCGCGGGCGTGGCTAATGCCGAGGGTAAGGGGCTTGATGATATTTTCGGCAAAGGCAATAGCGAGGAGGCGTTTCGAATATACGATGGCTGCATCACCTCGGGCCAGCCGGCTAGCTATGAGCGTGTATTTGAGCGCGCGGACAGCCGGCAGATATGGCAAACGGAAGTGGTGCCGATCTTCAGCAAGCACGGCATCCGCTACCTTTTGCTGATCGCCAAGGATATTACGGAACACAAGCGGGTGCAGGAACAAAACGAGGATCTGAGCCGCCGCATGCAGGCCATGTTCAACCAGCACAGCGCCGTCCAGCTGATTTACGACCCGCATTCCGGGCATATCGTGGATGCGAACCCTTCCGCTTGCCGCTTTTACGGCTATACCAAGGAAGAACTTTGCAGCATGATGATCGGCAATATCAATGTTTTACCGCCCGATCAGCTGGAGCAGAATATCCAATCGGAGATCAGTGAGCGCAGCTACTATTTCACGGCCGTTCCTTACCGATTAAAAAGCGGGGAAACCAGGCTGTTCGATGTATACTCCTGCCCCCTTTACAGCGGGGACAAGCTGCTGATCCACTTCATCACCTTCGACGTAACGGACCGGGAGGCCTACCGTAGCGAGCTGATCCGGGAAAAAGATCTGCTCAAAACCACCCTGCGCTCGATCGGGGACGGCGTCGTCACCACGGATTGCCACGGCCTGATCACCAGCCTCAACAGCGCGGCGGAGGAACTGACGGGCTGGGATAGCGAGACGGCCGCGGGCAGGCGCTTCTCGGAGGTGTTCACCCTGCAAAAGGAAGGGACGAAGCTGCGGGTGGAAGATCCGGTGCAAAAGGTGCTGCAAACGGGCAGTATCATCGCCCTGGCCAATCACGCGGAGCTGGTCAATCGCAAAGGCAAAAAGATTCCCATCGCCGATAGCGCCGCGCCCATCAAAAGCGAGGATGGCGCCTGCGTGGGCGTGGTAATGGTTTTTCGGGATGTGCGCCGCGAAAAACTGCATACTAAACAAATCGAGAACTTGAGCTACCACGATGCTTTGACCGGCCTTTATAACCGGCGCTATATGGAAAGGATCATGGCGGAGCTGCAATCGCCTGAGAACCTGCCGCTTTGCCTCATCATGGGGGATGTAAACGGCCTTAAGCTCACCAATGATGTATTTGGCCACAAGGCCGGGGATGCGTTGCTGTGCAGCGTGGCCAAGCTGCTAAAGAAGCATTGCAAACCGGGCGGTGTGGTCGCCCGCTGGGGCGGGGATGAATTCCTGGTTCTCATGCCCCGCACGAGCCTAAAGCGTGCGGAAGTGATCCTTCGTAAAATCAAGGAGGCCAAGGTTCCCATCCGGGACAGCAGCCTGAACTTAAGCCTTTCGCTGGGATGTGCCTGCAGGGAAACGATGGATGCAAACGTTGAGGCTGTCATGCGCGAGGCCGAGGATGCCATGTATCACCAAAAGCTGCTGGATGGCAAGAGTTACCGCAACGCCATTATCAATACGCTCTTGGTCACCTTATACGAAAAGAGCAACGAGACGGAAGAGCACTCCAAGCGCATCGAGCAGCATTGCCATGCCATCGGCAACGAGCTGATGCTTTCCTCCAAGGAGCTGAGCGAGCTATCCCTCTTGGCCCTGCTGCATGATATCGGCAAGGTCAGCATCAACCCCGATATTCTCACCAAACCGGGAACGCTCGCGGACGAGGAGTGGGACGAGCTTCGCCGCCACCCTGAAACGGGCTTTCGCATCGCCCAGGCTACGCCCGAGCTGGCCTCCGTAGCCGATCTGATCCTTGCCCACCATGAGCGCTGGGACGGCAGGGGCTACCCGCGCGGCCTGGAGGGTACGGACATCCCCCTCGCCTGCCGCATCCTTGCCGTGGCGGATGCCTTCGACGCCATGACGAACGACCGCGCCTACCGCAGTGCGATGAGCCGCGAGGAAGCCATCGATGAACTCGAACGAAACGCGGGCACGCAGTTTGACCCGGATATTGTGCCCCTTTATATCAAGCTATTGCAAACGGAAAAGGAGCATGGAAACACCGAGTGATCAAAAGAACCCCGCGCCTACAAGCGGCGCTATCTGTTATTTGCATATTGGTGGTTTTAGGCGTGCCCGCGGCGGCCCGCGCCGCTGATTTCCTAACCCCGGAAGAAAAGGCGTATATTTCGCAGAGGGGCACGATTCAAGCGGTTTCTATAGATGGCGTGGCGCCGATCAGCTACCGGGAGGCCGATGGCAAGGCGGCGGGGATCGCTCGGCTCGTGTTTGATGAGATCGCGGGGATGACCGGCCTTCAATTTGAATACAAGCTATATGACTCTGTCGCCGAATCTATTAGCAGCAATTACGATGTTTTATTTCTATCCGAAAGGCGGTACGCGCCGCCGGATATAGTTTTGTCTACTCCCTACTTAAAAAGCGAAACGATCATTTTCCTCAATTCTGCCCTGGATTCGGACCATCTGGCGGATAAGACCTTTGCCGCCGTTAACGGCAGCGCACTCCCGGAGGGCATCAGAGAAGAAAACGCGCTCTATTATGATACCCGGGAACAAACGTTGGACGCGGTGGAGCGCGGCGAGGCGGATTACGGCTATGGCAACGCCTATTCCGTTACCTTCTATACCCTGCACAACGGCTATAAAAACATCATCACCGTTCCCCAGACAAAGGAATTGCGCGAGTATTGCGCGGGCTTTCCGCAAGGGGATGCGATGTTGGTATCGATCATCAACAAAGCGATCGTCAATATCAGCGAAAATAGAATGCAGCAGCTGGTTTTAGATGCCATGGTCTATGCGGATCGTGAGGTCAGCCTAACTATGGTCATGGATACCTACGGCGTGGAGATATTCGCCGTTGCGATCGTGATCATCGGCTTGCTTCTGTGCGGCATTGCCCTCTATGTGCGTGTCAACCGCAAGCTGCGCATGCAAAACAAGCGTTACGAACAGCTATCCTACCTTTCCAATGAATATTTATACGAATATATACCGGCCGAAGGCCACCTGCAATTATCCGAAAAGTGCGCCCGCCTTTGCGATACGCCCGAGGCGCAGGCGGCTTTGACATTAGCGATCAAAGGGATGCTGGCGAAGGTGGAGCGCGACGGGCAAACGGAAACCATTACGCTGCACCTGGACGATACCGGGGAGAGCGTGTTCAAAGCGATCAACTCCCTGGTTTACGGCAACCATGGGCGGATCGATTCCATTATCGGCAAGCTGATCGATATTAGCGAGGAAGCGGCGGAAAAGGAGGAGCTGATCCAGCAATCCCAGGCGGATGGCTTGACGGGCCTTTATAACGCCGCCGCTACCCGCAAGTTCGTTTCCGAAAGCATGGAGCGGCGGGATGAACAAAAAGTAGACGCCTTCCTGATGATGGATTGCGATGGTTTTAAATCAATCAACGATACGTTTGGCCACCTTGTGGGCGATCAGATGCTCAAGCATGTTGGGAAATGCCTGATGTGCAGCTTTCGGAGCTCGGATATCATCGGCCGTGTGGGTGGGGACGAATTTGTGGCCTATATGAAAGATGTGCCGTCGGCTGACTTTGTTTTGCGCAAATGCCGCCAACTAAGGCGTTTGATCCGCACGACGGGAGGAAGCATCTCGCTTTCCATCAGCATCGGCATCGCTTTCGTCAAATCGGAAACAGCCTACGAGGATGTCTTCCGCATGGCGGACGAGGCGCTCTACCAGGCAAAAAAGAACGGCGGCAATCGGGTGGCGGTATATACGGGCCTTTGAGGACCGCTTCGGCAACAAAGCTGCAATCCTGCCAATAAGGCATACACACTTCCTAAACGGATAGCTGGTAAAAATAAAATCCACCGGCATTTGCAGGGGGATTATTTTTATATCCAGTTTTTGTAGTCGGAGGATCTTTAATGAAATTAAAGGGAAGACCGCTGAAGCAGAAAAGCGCAACTTCAAGCATTGTTTGATAACGCAAAGGCGGAAATCGGCAGTTTGTTAGCCCAAATTAAAAAAGTCTACAAGAGTAAAAACGGGGAGAACTTTGCCCTGGCGCTGTTCATTATGTATTTGTTATCCTGCTTTATTGGGACGGAGCATTAAAAGGGCGGCAGGCGCACCGATGCAGGTTGTCGCCCCTTACACAGGGGCGCAGATTGAAATAAAGATTTAATGCCAAGGAGATAGCTGTAATGATCTGCTTTATTGAGCAGGGGCAGGGCTTGGCAGAATAAGCGTTGCAGGCCACGGGAAGAAAGCTTGATAGAATTGGCAGGTTATGTATGCGCTGGGCCAATCTGGGTAAACTATGCCCAAAAGTGCGAGGAGGGATAGCCCATTGCAAAGCAGCGTTACAAACCGCCAGATATTCTTCCTGCTGCTCCTCATACTAACCGCCTATACGGTCATCAGCATTCCAAAAGTGATTGCTCAGGGTATGGGAACGGGTGGGTGGCTCTCTTTGATGATCACGTCCCTCCTTTTCGCCGTGTTTGCCGCGATAATCGTTCGCCTGAACAGCGCTTTTCCAGGAATGACGCTGTTTGAATACAGCCAGCGCATTGTTGGAAAGACAATCTCCTATATCCTTGTGATTTGCTACATCGTCTATTTGTTTTTGTTTTCGATTTATTTGAACTTACAATTGACGGCGGTATTACGGGCAGCCTTCTATCCTAAAACGCCGCAATGGGCGATGATCGTCATAAGCGTCATTGTATTCGGAACAATCGTCCATCGAGGAGTCGTCAGTGTTGCCAGGTTTTTTGAAGTGATCGGCACAATTTTCGTGATCACTGCCGTTATCACCCACATCGTCATGCTTCTGCAAGGCGATATGCGGGAAGTTCAGCCCTTTTTCCGCTCCTCGAAACTACCGGACTATCTCCTTGGCATCAAAGACTGCTTGTTTGCATTTCTGGGCATTGAGCTACTTACGGTCTTCCCGTTCAACGGGCAAAACACGCGGCAATCCGTGAGGACCGCATTTTTAACCGTTCTTTTCGTCGGACTATTCTATGTTCTTGTGGTGGAAACCTGCATCATGATGCTGGGGATGAGCTCGGCGCAGAACTATAATTTCGCGCTAATCGAGGCGGTCAAGCAGATCGATAACCCGATTCTGGAGCGGTTTGACATTCTGTTCCTGACGGTGGGCTTTGCAGGCCTGGTGGCCGGTGTATGCGGCGTGTACCTTGCGCTGGTCGAATACGCCGCCCGGCTGATAAAAAAAGTCAGCCGACCCGCAATCGTGGTGGGCGTCGGTGCAATCATAACTGCCTTAAGCATCGCATCACAAGCGGTAAAGCCCGCTATGAAGGCGTTTGAATCAGCACTGCCGATTGCGGGATTGATCTGTGCGTTTCTGATCCCGACAATTTTATTTTTGATAGCGAAGGTGAGAGGTCTTGTTCAAAAAAACCGGTAAACTTATTGCCATGTTGCTAATCGGTTTCCTGCTAACCGGCTGCTGGGACGCCGCCGATGTAAGTACGTTGAACCTGTCCACCATGGTCATTCTGGACAGAAAAGGGGACGAGCTGTCGTTTACCCTGGAGCTCGCCAAAATATCGGCGACAAGCGGGGCCGGCGGGGGCGGCAGCGGCGGGGGAGAAAAGAAGACATACCTAATAGGGACAGGCAAGAGTCTTTCCGAGGCGCGGGACGACTTGGATATGCAAATGGATAAGCCGCTGTTTCTGGGTACGGTGCGCGCCTTAATCCTCACCGAGCGGGCCGCCGCAAATGATCTTGCGGAATACCTATTTCGGCTGCGGGAAAATCAGGAGTATCGCCAGAAGGTGAATATCGCCATCATTCAGGATGATCCCCTTGCCTTGATGGAGTCTGAGAATGAAGGCGATCAGCCAATAGGATTCGTCATCGACGATACGATCCATACGGGGCAAAAGAATGGCCATACCTGCGCCGTTACGACGGAGAAATACGTAAACGATATTTTGGCAAACAGAGGCTTTATCGTTCAACATATCGGACTTGTTAACAAGCAGATCAAGCTGGACGGATATTCGGTTTTCCGCGACGCAAAACTAGTCGGATTTATTCCCATGGAAAGCTCTCGCGGATTATCGTATCTATTATCAAATCGACCCATTTGGGTATACCGGCTGCATGGCGACGTAGGATTCGTGACGGTGGAAACGGAACTGCGCCGCAGGAAGATTAAACCATCCTATCAGGATGGGCAGATCAGGTTTCAGGTCCAACTGGCCTTCAAGGCGACCATCCAATATAAAAGCGATGTAAGCCTATTCCCGCTCAATGAGCAGAACATACAGCGCTACTCCGAAGATCTCAATCAGATTCTGGCGCAGGAAATCAGGGCTGCGATTGCGCAGTCTCAGCATCAATTTCAAAGCGACTATCTGGATTTTGGGGAAGCCTTCAGGCTGACCTACCCCGACGAATTTGAACGGATGGACTGGATGGCGGAATACCCGAAGGCGGAAGTAGAAGTCAGCACATCCATCGATATATCTGTCAGCGATAAGCTAGACATTAAGGCATCATAACGGGGGGTGCGAATATGAGGAGAAAGACGAAAATTGAGACCATTCTGGAAGCGATTGAAGCGGAAGGCTTCGCGCTGTCCAGGCGCTCTCTGGACTATAATGGAGGCTCCATAGAAATCCTGTATATCCCGCAGCTAACCGACCGCGTATCGCTGATGGATTTTGTCATCAAGCCGCTATCCCTCTATCTTGGGCAACGACCAAATGCCATGTGCGGGGTGAAGGCGAAAACCATCGCACAGAATGTTCTGTATGTTGATGATTACACGCTTGCGTCCAGCGGGGAGGCAGCACAGGCTTTTGTTTTAGACGGCAAGGTCGTCATTCTTCTATCGAACGACGACGAATACATTGTCGTAAACCTGAAAAAGGTCGAGCATCGTTCTATTCCGGAGCCAACGCTTGAATACACGCTGCGCGGCCCAAGCGACTGCTTTGTGGAAAACCTCGATGTCAACCTGTCCCTGATACGGTATCGAAATAAGGATGCGAAACTTAGGATCTGCCAGTACAAGGTTGGAAAGCGAACAAGGGCAAATGTGGCGATGTTCTACATCGAGGATATCGCGAACGACAGAGTCGTTTCGCTGATGAAGCAGCGTATTCAGGCGATCAATGTAGGCGGAATCGGGGATTCCGGTGAACTTGAGGTTTTTTTGCAGAACAGCAACCTCAACCTTTTCCCTCAAATGGGTGTGGTGGAACGGTCGGATATGGCACAACATCTGCTCAATGAAGGCAAGGTTTTGGTTCTGGTAGACGGCAGCGGCCTGGCGCTCTCCGCGCCCAAGTGCTTTCCCGAATACTTTTTCTCATGCGATGACCGGTATGGCAACATGTACTTCGGCTTGTTTATGCGGATTCTGCGATATGCCTCGTTTTTTATCGCGCTGTATGCAACCAGCTTCTACGTGGGAATATCGGAATTTCACATCGATGCTCTTCCGAGCAAATATGTGATCAGCCTTGCGGAAATGCGCGCAAGCGTTCCTTTCCCTCCCATTATCGGTGCGCTGATGTTGGAATTCGTCGTCGAACTATTGCGGGAAGCCCTGTTGCGAGTTCCCAAGCAAATCGGCCCTGCCGTTGGTATCGTTAGCGCCATCGTCATTGGGCAAGCGGCAATTTCTGCGGGAATCTTCAGCCCTCTTCTCCTGATTCTGGCATCAACCTCTTTGCTTGCTTCGTTTGTTATGCCGGATTTCGCGCTTATCAACCCAATCCGTATATTGAAGTTTATCGCGATCCTCTGTACGGGGTTTTTAGGGTTTTACGGGTTGGTTCTATTCTCTTGTGCTCTTTTGATCCACCTCGTCTCAATCGAGAGTTTTGGAGTGCCATACTTTGCGCCCTTTGCTCCGTTTAATTGGTATGATTTTGTACGCAGCTTTATCTTTAATATATCGATTTCACCCCTTAGACCAAAGTTCCTAAAAAACAAGGATAAGACGCGCAGCAAAACATGAATTGAATCGGGTCGGGATTGAGCGGAATGAATCGTCCCGGCAAACCAAAGGAGTTGAATATTTGAACAGCTAGACGCTAGACGCTGGACATGGACCATGGTATCGTTTTAGATGTGAAGTAACGGCCGTAGGCGTGCGTAACGCGGCGCCTATCTTGGTCAGCTTGCGCGGGCACATCGTGAAACTCGCCCGATCCTAAACTAGGGAAATGATACGCAGAAGTCACGGACTCTAATGGCAGGGCTGCGCAGAAAGATTGAAATCAATCCGTCTAAGCCCACGCTATAGCATGGCGGAGACTGGTGCTGGATATAGATTGGTGACGAATAAAGTCATTCTGGATTTTTTTGCTGTTGCTGCTTCCGGCAAACGGGGTTGGGGCGCTCAGAGCTGGAATAGCTAATATTGGATACGCTCCATACAATCGGGAACACTAGAATGGGAGGTGTTTCTATTATGGTATCGCGCAAATCAGTCATAACGTTCGGCATGGTTGCGATTCCGATCGCGATGATTACCGCCACGCAGGATAACGACATCCATTTCAATCAGCTGCACAAGGAAGACAACAGTCGGATCCGATATAAAAAGACCTGCGCGCATTGCGGCAAGGAGATTTCGTCGCAAGACATTGTAAAGGGCTTTGAGTATGACAAGGAGAAATATGTTGTCATAACGGATGAAGAAATCGAAAAAATCAAGACGGAAAAGGAGAAGTCCATTCAGATTCTGCACTTTGCCCAACTCAATCAAATATCGCCCGTCTTTTATGACAAGACCTATCAAGCCTTACCTGAGGCAGGGGGAGAAAAGGCCTTTGAGCTACTTCGCGCTGCGCTCATAAGCGAACAGAAGATTGCCATAGGCAAAGCCGTGATGGGAACAAAAGATACGCTGATGGCGATCATTCCGCGAGAAGATGGGATTCTGATTTCTACGATGTTCTATGCCGATGATATCAAGGAGCTCCAAAAGCCCTATACGAAGCCCGAAGTTTCCGAGCCGGAATTAAAAATGGCAAAAACGCTGATCAATTCCATGGATACGCCGTTTGATCCCGCGCAATACAAAGACGAATATCAGACGAAGCTTCGCGTACTTATCGAAACCAAAATCTCCGGACAAGAGATTGTTGCGCCGGAGTCCGAGGGCCCGGGCAAAGTGATTGACCTTATGGAGGCTCTTAAAGCGAGCGTCGAGCGGGCTAAAAAAGAGAGAGCGCTGGCCTAATGGCAGTTAAGCTTGAAGAATATAACCAAAAAAGGGATTTTGAAAAAACCCTTGAACCGGAAGGCGTGCCTGCGGGGGCTAAAGGTGAACTTAGGTTTGTAGTTCAGCACCATATGGCCCGCAGGGATCATTACGATTTTCGCTTGGAATGGGACGGCGCTCTTTTGAGCTGGGCGGTGCCCAAGGGACCGTCTTACAATACCCGCGATAAGCGCCTCGCCATACAGGTGGAGCCGCACCCCCTGGAATATAGGAACTTTGAGGGCACGATCCCCAAAGGGGAGTATGGCGGCGGCACCGTGATGCTCTGGGATGAGGGCCGTTGGGATCCTCAGGTAGATGTTTCGGAAGGCCTTAGTGCGGGTTCCCTTAAATTCATCCTAAATGGAAGAAGGCTCAAGGGCAGGTGGGCGTTGGTGCGAATGAAAGCAAGGGCGGGGGAGACGAGGGATAACTGGCTTTTGCTTAAAGAAAAAGACGAGTATGCCGGAGCCGAAGAAGGGATTGAAAAGTTTGCCACCAGTATCCGAACCGGGCGGACCATGGCGGAAATCGAAGCGGGCGAAAACGAAAAAATTATAAGGAACCCCTTCAGCCAAACCGATGTGCAGCTTGCCAAGCTGGTGGATACGGTTCCCAAGGGGGAGGATTGGCTCTACGAGCTG
The DNA here is from genome assembly GCA_034928145.1 of Candidatus Pelethousia sp. Lineage (GTDB taxonomy): Bacteria > Bacillota > Clostridia > Christensenellales > CAG-138 > Pelethousia. The sequence goes on from JAYFPE010000015.1 coordinate 30,766, forward strand.
AAATACGACGGCTATCGGATTCTGGCCTATATAGAAAACAACGACGTTCGGCTCATCACCCGCAACGGCAACGATTATAAACAGCGCTTTGAGGAGGTTGCCAGCTCCCTGCGGGATTGGTCCGCGGGCCGGGCCATGGTTTTGGATGGGGAAATGGTGATCGCGGATGCAACAGGGAAGACGGATTTTCACGCGCTGCAAAACTATATGCGGAATCCCCAATCTGAAAGCCTCTTCTATATGATCTTTGATCTCCTGGCGCTGGATGGCAAGGATCTGCGGGAACGGCGCCTGCTGCAGCGAAAGGAGATGCTCGAAGCCCTTATGAAGGATGCTCCGCCAAATCTGCACTTTAGCCAACATATCAGGGGGAATGGGCAGGAGAGCCTCCTTGCCGCCTGCCGAATGGATTTGGAAGGGATAATAGGGAAAAAAGCCGACTCCATCTACAGTGGAACAAGAAACGGAGATTGGATCAAGCTAAAGTGCAGGAAAAGGCAGGAATTTGTAATCGGGGGATATACGCTCTCCAATAAACGGGCGGAGGGGATAAGCTCGCTTCTTCTTGGCGCGTATGAAGGGGGCGCGTTCATCTATGCCGGACGGGCCGGAACGGGCCTGCGCCAGTCTGATATAGATGAGCTTGGAGCAAAATCCGAGAGCCTGAAAAGGACGGAGCCTCCCTTTGCAATTGCGCCGGGACCCAGGCCCCATGAAACAATCACCTGGTTTGATCCTGTGTTGGTGGCTGAAATCGAATTTGCTGAATGGACCAAAGATAATCTACTGCGGCAAGCAAGCTTCAAGGGCTTGCGGGCGGATAAGGACCCTTTGGATGTGAAAAAGGAAAAGGCGGAGGGCGAGACAGGGCCCGAGGCGTTTACCGAAGAATTGGAGAGACCAATGGAAACAAACGGCAACAGCATAGTAATTGAAGGAATCAAGATCACGAGCCCGGACAAGGTGGTATTTGACGGCGATCCAACAATCACGAAAGCGGATGTGATCCGATATTATGCGCAGGTATCGGAGCGCATGCTGCCCTATGTAACACATAGGATTTTAAGCATTGTACGCTGCCCCAAGGGTATATCCCAGTCGTGCTTCTACAAGAAGCATCCGGGGCCGGGGAGCAAAGGCATCGTTACCATGCCTGTGACGAACAGCGACGGGGAAACGGAGGATTATTTCTATATTGAGAATGCAACCGGGCTTATATACGAAGCGCAAATGGGCACATTGGAATTCCACGCCTGGGGGAGCCGCGTCGAAGCGCTTGAGAAACCGGATATCATGGTATTTGATCTAGACCCAGATGAGGGAATGGGGCTGGATTTAGTACGCCGGGGCGTGCGGGATATTAAAAATGTCCTTGCCGAGCTTTCGCTCATTTCTTATCTCAAAACCAGCGGCGGCAAAGGGTACCATGTGGTTGTACCGCTAAAGCCCGCTGCCTCCTGGGATGTGTTTTACGATTTTGCAAAGGGCGTTGCCGGCGTTATGGAGCAGAAGTGGCCGGATCGTTACACAAGCAATGTTAGAAAAGCCAAGCGGGTAAATAAAATATTCATCGACTGGATTCGTAATGGCAGAGGGGCCACAAGCGTTTCCCCCTATTCCATAAGGGCAAGGGAAGGAGCGCGGGTCTCCATGCCTATCACCTGGGATGAGTTGGACACAGTCGCCCCTAACGGCATCAGCCTGGCGGATGCGCTTGTACGGCTCGCCAAAGACGATCCCTGGAAAGATTTTTTCCTGCATGATCAGTTCCTAAAATAAACCTGCGGGATGAAAACGGTTCTATGTTTGTTTTCCTAAAAGCATTATCGATAAGCAGCACGTAATTGCGCCGCCGGTGAAGCTATCGTGATCCGCGTTTCTTTTTTAAAGCAGCAGTCTAAAGAAGCGCTAGAGAGAAGGCAGGGAATTTGCGAAACCGAAATCAAGACCTCCGCCGCTTCATATATTTGTTACATGGAGGGGAAGTCTATGAAAATAAAAAGGGGGGCTTTTATTTTAAGCATCTGCTTTGTTTTATTTGGCGTTATTTGTTGCGTTGCGCTCCCCCATGAAATAATCCCGTCTCAAAACCCATTAGATAATGTTAATGCAGGCGGTATGTCTTATTCACCATTGCGCGATTCAAACGAGTATATACCGGCGATGAATCAAGACATTAGCAGGGAACGCTTTCAGAGGCCGTCAAAAGCGCTTCCATACCCGAATCCATATACATACGGGGATTTTTCAAGGGGTAACGAAAAACCGCCGCCGGCAGCAAAGAAATTTGAAAACCCCGAGGATTTGATTCTCGCATACTATGGAATATTGCGTGAAGCCTCCAATATGCTTGGATATTCGGGTGGATGCGGCACTGTTGGATGGTCCGGATTACCCTATCCCTACGCATACGAGCTACTGACAGAAGCAAAGAAAAAGGAGGTGCCATTTGATCGGTATGTTGATTCCTTTATTGGGATAGGATATACAACACTTTTAAAGCTGCTCCCCGCATACGCGCCGCCCGGTACGCCTCATAGCACGAAATATTATATGGTTGAAATAGAGATGATAACTGGAGTTAAGGCGAACACCGATAACGAATATAAGCAAGGCAGCCAATTTTCCTATCATTACGGGCTGGTTGCGGTTGAGAAAACCCTTGATAAAGGCTGGAGGATCAAGAATATTTACTATATCGCCGAGGATTTTCTTTGCGCGCCCATGCACAGTTGGTTTTATCTTTCTGACGCCGTGGTACAAATCGTTTACGGCGACAATCTGAAATTGATTGACAAAATTGATAGAACCGAGAAAAAAGACGATATGATTAATATTTATGCGTCCGGGAAGGGGAAAAGCTATCGGTTTGATTTTGTCAGACTTACCAATGGGTATGACATTCTTCTCCATGAGTATATTCTTGATCATGAAGATTGGCAAGAAACAAGCCTATTGTGCGATAATTGGATGGATATGAAGCTGACTATAAACAACAGCCAATTGTACAAAACCACATAATGCCACAATTCGTCTTCAAGCAAGGCAGGGTTTCACTTAGGAAAGGGGAAGTTATATGAATCTTAAAATATATGAATTTGAAGCCGTCATACGAAAGGTTTCTGATATGGATGGAGCATATGTAGAAATCCCGTTTGACGTAAGGGCGGAATTTGGCAAGGGACGCGTGCTTGTTCACGCGACATTTGATGGCGTGCCATATGACGGACAGGTTGTGAGAATGGGTACACCATGCCATATTATTGGTTTGCGTAAAAGTATTCGGTTAGAAATTGGAAAACAGCCGGGCGATGTCGTTGGCGTAACGCTGCAAGAGCGAGAGAAAAAATAAAGCAAAAGCGTGTGTAGAATTTGAATCGGCTTTACAAATCGCAAGCAACCATGTATAATGAATTCGTATTATAAAATATCGTTTGCGGATAGTCCGTAAAGCATTCCCATAACCAAAGGATCGCGCTTTTTACAAGTCGTATTTATAGTACAGCATGCACGTGAATTGAGACGCGTGCGGTGAAACGGGGCTTTCCGGCCTCGGCGTATAAATACTTGAACTTGTGGCGTATTAACAATTTCGAAAGACATTGCTATTCGGCAAGGTCTTTGTTTTTATGTGTGAATACCGGAAAAGAAATGAGGTAACATTGAAATACTATGAACTACTCTCGGAAGAGATGAAAGCCACGCTTAACCTTGCGGGCTACACAACTCCCACACCCATTCAGGAAAAGACGCTGGAGCTGATTCTCAGCAAGTGGGATATCCTGGGCATCGCCCAAACGGGCACGGGTAAAACCGCCGCGTTCGCCGTACCCATCATCGAACGCGTATTTACGGACAACAAAAAGACGCAGGCGCTTGTGCTTTGTCCCACCCGTGAGCTTGCGTTGCAGACGACGGAGGTGTTTCGCAAGCTTTCTGCCGGCTCAAAGATCCGCACCGTCAGCATTTACGGCGGGCAGTCGGCAACCGTGCAAATCCGCGCGCTCAGAGCGGGGGCGCAGATCGTTGTGGGTACGCCCGGCAGGGTAAAGGATTTGATCAACCGCAATGTGCTGAAGTTGCAAAACGTGCGCACCGTTGTTTTGGATGAAGCGGATGAAATGCTTGATTTTGGCTTTCTGCCAGATATCAAGGCCATCCTTGCAAATGTTACCGGCCAGCATCAAACGCTGCTGTTCTCGGCAACAATGAACAAGGATATTATGAGCATTGCGCGGCAGTTTCAAAACGATCCGGTTCGCATTGAGATCGGCAACCGCAATGAACCCACCGAAACCGTTCGGCAGTCCTATATGGCCGCCGGCGAGCACCAGAAGTCGGATGCTGTACAAAGCCTTATTAGGCAAGAGCAGCCCCGCTTGGCGCTCATATTCTGCAACACGAGAAGGCGGGTGAAGAGCCTGCAGAAACAGCTTTTGGCGCAGGGGCTGCCGGTTTCCTGTTTGCATGGCGATTTGAGCCAAAGCCAGCGCGATGAGATTATGGATACCTTCCGCAAGGGCAAAACAACGGTGCTGGTGGCAACAGATGTTGCAGCGCGAGGTATTGATGTAAACAACATCGATCTTGTGATCAACTATGACATCCCCGATAAGATGGAGTATTATGTGCACCGCATCGGCAGAACCGGCAGAGCCGGTCATGCCGGCCGCGCATGCACGCTGGTCAGCCCGCAGGATAGGGGTAAAATGGTGGATATTGAAAAACGTTTCCGCATTCAGCTTACCAAAGAGCAGGTAATATCCTGCTAAGATAACATGGGAGGGGGCCGCCTGATGATTCGGGCGGCTCCAATCCTTTTGGAGGATGTTGTCTTTTCGTACCAGCAAAGGATGCGCACTTCTAAATTCAATTCATGGCATACTGTAAGCGATAGAGGCTATAGCTATCACAACATTATTTATAACAGCGCGGAAGAAAACCGGGTGAAAGAACATTGTATTAAGCTGCTAGGAGAATATATAGATAACACCGGGATAATAATAGGATACATCATAGTAAGGCTTGAAGGGATTGAACCGCATGGTAGAAATATGTTTGCCCGGAACCGGCGGGATGCTCCCGCTGGGAAACCGTTGGACGGCAAGCTGCTGGGTAGAGTTTCAGGGCACGGCTATACTTATTGATTGCGGAGAAGGGGCGCAGATCGCACTCAAAAAGGCAGGTTGCAAGTTGAGCCGGCTTGCACTGTTGCTCATTACGCACTTTCATGCCGATCATATCGCAGGATTGCCTGGATTGCTTCTGACCCTGGGTAATTACGGAAAGAACACGCCCGTAACAATTGCCGGGCCTGCCGGGCTCAAACAAGTAGTGGCGTCACTTATGTGCATAGCGCCGAATCTCCCTTACCCCATCGTTCTAAAAGAGTTGGATGGGGAGGGCCAGGATTTTGTTTTTTTCGGCATTCACTTTTCCTCCCTGCGCTTGCAGCATGCAATTCCCTGCCTGGGCTACCGCATGACCTTTCAACGAAAGCCGATATTTAATCCATGCAAGGCGAAAGAGCTGGGCGTGCCTCTGTACCATTACCAAACTTTGCATGCGGGTCAATCGGTTGTGTTGGACAATGGCAATGAGATTGCACCCTGCATGGTGCTCGATGGAGAACGCCGCCCGACCAGCATCTGCTATTGCACGGATACCCGGCCTATTGAGGCGTTGCCACATTTTGCGTATGGTGCGGATTTATTGATTTGCGAGGGGATGCATGGAGATCATGCGCTGCGTGAAAAGATGTGGGAAAAGGGGCATATGGTTTTTTCGGATAGTGCAGAACTGGCCAAACGCGCTGAAGTCAAGCAACTGTGGCTGACCCATTTCAGCCCCGCTATGAAAGATCCGGAGCAGTATCTGGATGCGGCCAGATATATTTTCAATGATACGAAAGTCGGCTACGACGGTATTCGTACAACGCTTGGATCATAACGGATGAAAAGCATGCGGGGCGCCTGCCTGATTGAGAGCGCTTTAATAGTAATCCAGCGCGATAGTTATACAAATATAAGGCGTGGCGGATAGTGGCCATGCCTTGTATTCTTAGTTATCTTATTTGTATAAGAAGTTTGTATAAGGGCCGGCAAGCGCGGCGCATCTGCGCCGTTACAGGCCGCGCGCCGCTATGCAAAGAGCGAGAGGCGGGTGCCCGGCGAACAGGTTTTATGAACCGCGGAATTATAGAAACGATCTTCTTTCCAGCCATTCCCGCAGCGACTGGATAATTCCCGCAAGTATCAGAAACAGACCAAACAAGAAAAACGTGCTCACGGAGTAGAGCGACCATGAAAACATCTTTGTGCCAAACGTGATATGCTCAAAGTATTCTATCAGCATGGAGCTTGCTCCCAGCGCGGCAAGAAGGCCCCCAATGATAAACAGTTTTCCGCCCTTAACATATCGGAACAAGCTAACTGCGGCGGTTGTCAGGATGCCCAACAGCATAACCACCGGGAATGCAAAAGAAAGAAACCAATCTCCGTGATTGTATAGACAGACGTATAGCAAAAAAGCGCTGACGGCGATAAAACTTGTCGGCACGAAGATGACGGGATTGGGGCTGCGAAACCACATCGGCAAAACGGCAATGATATACAGTGCGGCAATGCCGCTCATTACGTAGCCGGACCAACGGACGGCCCCATAGGTGCGCAGACAATAAATGAGACACACGATGCTTACGACTGCCAATGCAATCGTAAGAAAGATTGCGGCCGGAATTCTTTCATTCTCCTTCTTTTTCGGATACACGCAAGAGTAGCCGTCGCTTGCTTTTTGGATGTCGGCATCCTCGGGGATCCAGACAGGGGTCGCGCATAAGGGGCAGCGCTCTATACCGTCCGTCAGCCTGACGCCGCACTTTACACAGTACATGGTCAATTACCTCGCAGTTTACTTTCAATGCTCACGGGAACACCCAGCTCCACAAGCCGGGAGAAAAACCGCTGTTCAAGCTCGGTCTCCCGAATGTTCCGAATCATGTTCACATAGGTTGCGTTGCCTAAACTGACAACGGAGCAATTATTCGGATAACTATATTGCACGCCGATGATGAATTCCATCCGTTCCACATAAGGCCGCATAGGCTCGGGAAGCTTAACGACCCCGAGATTCGATATGTTCAGGCAGCCTTTGGTCTCTCCGACATGCGCATAAACCATACGCAGAAAAAGGTTTTTGATGAACAGCGGCATAATTCTCAGAATTGCCAGCCGCTGTGGAATGACGTTGGCAGCAATTCTCGCCGCCATAATCTGGGGCATCGCTTCAGCAGATAGCTGCGCGGAGATGCTGTTGCACAGGTCGTCTAATGTAAAAGCGCCTAATTTTGGATCAACCCCTGGATTGAGCGTGAGCACAAAGTTGCGCAGGGTTTTACTTCCGTAAAGACGGCGAAGATTGACAGGAACGGTGATTTTCACAGGCTTGGGCTGCCTGTGCGGCACACACCTCGCCTGCATCTCTGTGATGACCTGCGCCATAACGGCCACCAAAAAGACCGTAACGGTAGCGTGATAGCCGTGGGCGACTTCCACAAGCTTGTCCGTGGGTAGAACACCGGTAATAAGATGACGTATTCCGTCTCTTTCATGCGTGCCCTTCAGGCGGTAGGAATTCGGCTCAGACCGGCTTATGGCGTGCCGGCCGCTGTAGCGGAGGAAGCTGTCTTCAATTTCTTCCGGCTGGGGTTGTTGCACAATATCCAGGATATCATCCGAAGCGGGAATGTCGATGCCGTATTTTAACGCAATATACCGGGCCGCCAGCGTTTTGAGATAAATCATGCCCCCCGTGCCATCGGTCAGCGCGTGAAAGAATTCCACGGCAATGCGATTTTGATAATACAAAATCCTCAGGCAGCAGGTACGCAGCTCCCTTGTGCCCATATGGGTCAGCGGATAAGCGAAATCCTGGCCAACCGTCAGCGGCCCCCTGATCTCCTCCAGATAATACCAGAAAATGCCGGTGCGCAGCCGCACATACAGGGAGGGAAAGCGGGGCTTGAGATCATCCGCCGCTTGTTGCAGGATGGCTGGATCTATGTATTCCCGTAGCGACACGGACTGCCGGAAGACATTGCACCAGCCGGGGCGCTTGACCGCGGGAAAGATTAAAGCGGCGTTATCGAGCCGCAGCCAAAATCTGCTCATTGCGCAATCCTTTGAATAAATTCACGAATGGCATCCATATCCTGACGTCGATCCTTCACGCCATAAAGAACGTATACGTGCCACATGTCGGGAGCAACGGTTAGGGTGCTTTTGCAGCCGGAAGCCAGGAGCTTTTCGTGAAGGTTAACGGCGTCATCGCGCATGATCTCATCCCCACCGACAAATAAGAGGCTCTCCGGAAAATCCAGAAGGTCGCCAAACAGCGGAGATGAAAGCGGGTTCTCGGGTTTGTCCGTATAGCAGGAAGCAAAAAACCGCAGGCGGCGCAGCGACATAGACGGGTCAACGGATTCATTTTCGGCATAGGATTTTCCGGAAGCCGTCAAATCGGTCCATGGCGAAATGGCGACAAGCCCGCCAGGAAGGGGAAGCCCAAGCTTTTTTGCCGCGAGGCAGACGGAAAAAATGAGGCCGCCGCCCGCTGATTCGCCCGCCAGAACGATTTTGCGTGGATCATATTTTTCAATAAGATACCTATAGGCGGTCATGGCGTCATCCAACGCGGCCGGAAATGGATACTCCGGCGCGAGACGATAGGCAGGGCATAAAACGTTTATGCCGCCCTCCGTAGCCAGGGTTGCACCAAAGCCCTTTGCATATTCGAGGCCGCCGCAGCAGTAGCCGCCCCCATGAAGATAGAGGACGACTCCGGAACAGTCCACAGATGGCGGCAGGGCCATAGCAGCTTCGAAGCAGTCAAACGCCAGCGGGAAAAAGCGCACATCCTTATGCTGTATTTTTTGCAGCAGCACGCCGATAAAATCTTGCGCCCGGCGTTCTGCCGCAATGGGTTCATCTTCCGTAAAGCTTTGCAGCTTTTTGAGCTGCTTGCGGAAAAAGGAAGAAGTCCATGACTTTGAAGAAGTCTTTTTGTATTTCATAGCTTTCCCTATTATATTTTCTATGAGCTGGAAATGCAACCTGTTGATTTAGCTTCTATTTTCGGGGAGTCAGATGCTATGATACACAGCTACAATATGAAAGAGTAAGCAATAATGGCCGCTATTAGACTTCCGAGAGAATTGCAGATTAAATCAACATTTGTATCTTTTAAGCCCTTTTGCATTTTCACTGACTCATGCATAAGCTGGTCGCCGGAAAACTCAAAAACTTCAAACAGCGCACCCACAGCTATTCCAAAGGTAAACACGAATACGGCTTCTATAATCTTTGGATACATATATGGATGAACCAAAAGAATTAAGATATTATAGAGAAAGAGCGTAAAAACCGTTGTTCCAAAAATATGGAGGTAACGATCGAACACTTTTGAATGTATAAAGCGGTCTTTAAAATATCCAAAATAGTTCTGAACAAATAATACACCGATAACTAGAATTCTTAGCAAAGGCGGTACGTTGATCTTAAAGATAGCCTCCGCTATTACATATAGAGCGAATAAAGTATTAGAAGCCAGTATGGCTTTAAGATAAAGCATGTTGCCCATGTGGATAAAACGATATGCAATGAAGCCCTGTGACACTAAGAATATGATGTAAATAATCCAAAATAACATGTCAGGCGCCTCCGGCGATTAGATTCATGGAATACGTTTCGATTGCGCAATGACAATGTAATCGTCTCTTTAGCTTTCCAAAGAAACGTACATCGCCTGAATCCGGAAAACGGAAAGAAGCAGAAATCCGTTTTCAAATATTAAAATCGGCCGGTAAAAAGGCCGGCTTTTCTAGCGCTAGATTAATGTTTAATGGGCATATGCATAGAAAATGGACGGCCTGGCACAACAATGCGTTTCCATTTACTTTCGCCTAAAGGCATTCACAATAAGCAACAAGAGGATAGCGCCGCCGGTAGCAACCAACAGGCTCCAAAGATTGAAACCCGTAATTCCACGTCCGCCCAGCAGGTGCATGGCAAGGCCGCCGATGAATCCCCCGATAATTCCTACCAGGATATTTGATCCTGCGCCCATACTCCTGTTGTTTTTTGTAACTATACTTGCAAGCCAACCTGCGATGGCGCCAATAATAATCCAACCAATAATGTTCATACGTACCTCCTTGTTTGAGACTATTATTTGTCAGAATCAAGATAACATACATCATTCTTTTCTGGTTAAAGCAACGATTACGTATTGTTTATATGAGATGGATACCCCTGGCTTCCGGGGCAATTGCTTCGCCCGGTATCTGGCAGCATGAAAATCATGTCCGAAAACAGCCGGACTTTTGCGAAAGGTATGGTATACTGAACGCAGCATAAAACAAGGAGGCGAAAACAGTGCTGGAAAACACGGCTGGCTTGTATGCCGCGTTCAAGGCAAAGGACGCGCGCTTTGACGGCCGCTTCTTTGTTGGCATATCCTCCACGGGCATATACTGCCGCCCGGTATGCCGGGCGCGGCAGCCAAAACCTGAAAATTGCACGTTTTATCGCACAGCGGCGGAAGCGGAGCAAGCGGGATACCGGCCCTGCCTGCTATGTAGGCCGGAGGTTGCTCCCGGCACCGCGATTACCGATGCCACTGCCAACCTTGTTTATCGGGCTGCGAGGATGCTGGAGGAAAACTACGGCAGCGGCTTAAATCTGGCCGAACTTGCCGGGCGGCTTGGCTGTACGGATCGGCATCTGCGGCGCGTGTTCAAAGCGGAATATAACGTATCCCCGGTTCAATACCTGCAAACATGCCGGCTGCTGCTTGCCAAGAACCTGCTTACCGATACAAATCTATCCGTGCTCAACATAGCGATGGCCGCCGGATTCGGCAGTCTGCGCCGTTTCAATGATGTTTTCAAAAAGCATTACCATCTTTCACCCACATCGTTGCGAAAACGGATATCGGAAGAAAAACGCGCAAGCAGCGATATTACTTTGGCATTGGGATACCGCCCTCCTTATCCCTGGGAAGAAATGCTCCGCTTCCTTGCGGGCCGTGCAATTGCCGGGATCGATATGGTAAGGGATAGCGAATACCTGCGTACCGTGCATTTGGTAACGACGGAAGGCAGGCATGTATTTGGCTGGGTACGGGTAGGCCAAAAACTACAAAAGAATGTACTAACCGTTGCAATCAGCGAAACACTGCTGCCCGTATTGCCGCAAGCGCTTGCGCGGGTACGGCATCTGCTTGACCTGTGCTGCGACCCGGACGCGGTGTATGAAACGCTGCAAATCATGAATACGATACGCCCCGGCCTTTGTGTGCCGGGCACCCGCTTGCCGGGTTGTTTCAACGCCTTTGAGATGGCGGTGCGGGCCGTGCTTGGGCAGCAGATCACCGTCAAGGCGGCAAGCACATTGGCCGCAAGAATCGTTGCGGCTTACGGTACGCCTGTTGAAACAGGAATTGAGGGCTTAACCCATGTTTTTCCCATGCCCGAAGATATACTTTCATTGGAGGGCCCCATTGAAAATCATCTTGGCGCCTTAGGCGTGATTGCCGCCCGGGCAAAAACGATTTATGAACTTGCGCAGGCATTCACACAGGGGAGAATTAATTTTGGCCTTTGCGCCCAGCCGGAAGAGGAAATCAAAAAGCTGATGGCAATTCGCGGCGTTGGAAGCTGGACAGCGCAATACATTGCCATGCGCGCGATGCAATGGCCGGATGCCTTTCTTGAAACGGACGCCGGCATAAAAAATGCGCTTCCGGATTACACGCCCAAAGAACGGCTCAAAATGGCGGAAGCATGGCGCCCGTGGCGCAGCTATGCGACGATCAACCTTTGGAACACATTATGAGGAGGCAGAAACAAAATGTATTATTCAGCAACATATCCATCATCCTTGGGGATGATTACGCTTGCGTGTGACGGCGATGGCGACAGGCTTGTCGGCTTATGGATAGAAGGGCAAAAATATCATGGAGACAGTATTTCAGAAGTTATGATAGAGAATAACGACATGCCGATATTCAGCGCCGCAAAAGAATGGCTAAGCAGGTACTTTGCAGGAGAAAAGCCTGCCATTTCCGAATTGCCGCTGGCCCCCAGCGGCAGTGCGTTCCGCCAAGGCGTATGGAACATTTTATGCGAGATACCATATGGCAAAGTCATTACTTATGGAGATATTGCAAAAGAGATGGCTGCCAAAATGAACAAGAAGAGCATGTCTAGCCAGGCGGTAGGCGGGGCTGTCGGGCATAACCCTATTTCCATCATCATCCCATGCCACCGGGTTGTAGGGTCAAACGGCAGTCTAACCGGTTATGCCGGTGGCGTTCGTACAAAGATAAAGCTATTGGAGCTAGAGGGCGTTGATACGTCCCGGTTATTTACGCCCGCGAAAGGCACGGCGCTCTAAGAGCCTCAACGTGTCAAAAAAAGTGGCTACAGCCACTTTTTTGAGTTTATAGAGTTTGCTTGTGCCTTTGGCGCGGTCAGGAAACCCTGCGGGGAAACCCTTGCTACGCAAAGCCTTTCGCCTTCACCGCGCTTGTGCCCCGGGGCATCCTCAAGAAGAAAAAATTGAAGCAACGCATGCCATTTCTACTATATTTGCAATTGGAAGATTAAAGCCGTTTTTGCACCGTTGATAAACGCCCCGCTTTCACGCGGATCGGGGATTTAAGGCTCAACCGCGCGAAGGGAAGCAGATAACGCGAAATCAAGCGGTTGGCCGCAAGAATGGATTGGATTTGAAAAAAAGCTAAAATTGCGTTTGTCGGTTTTATGATTTTATGTTAGAATAGAAACAAGAAATAAAAAGAGCCGCAGGTGATTGAACTAGTTTTTTTCATGATTAGGAACAAGGTCCCCATACTGCACCATGATTTTTCGTCTTTCGCGGAGGGGGCAGGATGGGAGGGGAGCAGCCTTGGGCCGTAAGCGGAGCAGCAAAGAAGAGCAGGCCAGGGAATTGTTGCGCGCTTTATCTTTTCTTTCACAAATTGGTATCACGATGGCGGCATGTGTGCTCATCGGCGTATTGGTCGGCAGGTTTTTAGACAACCTGCTGGGAACAGCGCCATGGCTCCTGCTGCTTTTCTCTTTATTGGGAGCGGCTGCCGCCATTAAGGTTCTCTTTGATTTTGGAAAGGGCAGATAATTCTGCCGAAAGGCGTTTTATGCAGCTTGCAGATCTATCAAAAAAGATGATCGTAACCATCTGCATCCTGGCCTCCATTTTTATGGCGGCTTCGGTGCTCTATTATCGCTCTCTATCCTGCCTGCCTTTTATGCTGGGCGTGCTATTGGGAGCGCTAGCCAGCGTGGCTAAGGTGTTTTTGCTGGAACGGGCGGTGAATCGGGCTGTAAACATGGAGAAAGAAGCGGCCGCCGGCTACATTACCCTCCAGCATATGCTGCGCCTTTTTCTTACGGGGGCTGTGCTGGTGCTGGCCGCCCTGGTTCCAGCCGTTAATCTATGGGGCGCGGCGGCAGGCATACTTACCTATCAGGTTGCGGTATATTTGATCAAGTTTACGGTAAAATCGTAATATGCCTCAAAATCATCCCGGAGGTGGTTCTATTTGAGTTTTGATGTTGATAATCTATGGATCGTACAAGTCGGCGGCATTGACGTCTGGATAACACGCACAATTTTTAACACATGGATCATCATGCTGGTGCTGATTGCGTTCGCCATTTTTGTGCGGATCAAGCTGCGCCGCTTTCAGGAGATCCCTATCGGCTTTCAAAACATAGTGGAGGCGATTGTTGAGATCTTTGACAACTTCGTCCGCAATAGCGCAGGCGAGCGGCTCATGCCCCTGGGGACGTGGTTTTTTACGGTCTTTATCTTTATTTTCGTATCCAACATCAGCGGTGTGGTGGGGCTAAGGCCACCCACGGCGGACTGGGCCACGACCTTTGCCTTTGCCATGGCAACCTTCATGCTGGTGCAGATTACCGGGGTGAAGTACCGCAAGGGGGCGTATCTAAAGAGCTTTTTCAAACCCCACCCCGTGTTTTTTCCGCTCAATCTGATCGGTGAGCTGGCTAAGCCCATATCCCTAAGCTTCCGCCTGTATGGAAATGTTCTCGCGGGGGTTATCCTGATGACCTTGGTTTATTCCATCACCCCCATCTTTGTGCGCTTTGGCCTGCCCGTTGTCCTGCATGCCTATTTTGACCTGATTACGGGCGCTTTGCAAACTTATATCTTTTGTATACTAAGCCTGATGTTCATCCGGGGAGCCACCGAGTAGCGGCTTTGCGGAAGTTTGGGCCAATTATAGATTGCATTTAAATTTTATAGACAGGAGGAACATATATGTACGATTCATTATCCTTTATCATCGCGGTAGCACACATCGCGGCTGCCCTTGCGCTTTTAAACGGCGTTCTAACCACCATCGGCCAAGGAAAGATCGTGGTTCAGGCCATTGAGTCCATCGCGCGCCAACCCGAAGCCGCGGGCGATATCCGCAGCACCATGTTCATCGGCCTTGCGATGGGCGAAACCTCGGGTATCTATGGTCTGTTGATCGCCATCATCATGTTATTTGCGAACCCGCTGGTGAGCCTGTATCTGCAGCACATGGGTGGTTAGCCCGGGGCTGAGGGCTGACGGCACATCGAAAAGCACCGAAATAACACGTGAGAAAGGAAGATAAGGCAATTTTATAGAAAGGGAGGGGTTTTTTGATTTCTCGACTTGCACTTACATTGAATAGTACTGTTCCCGAAGGCCGCCTGTTTGCGCTGGATCAGCAAACCTTGATCAGCGCTGTGGTTCTGCTGTTTAACTTCTGTATTCTGGCGGCAATTCTGGGGTTGATTTTATATAAGCCGGTGCAAAAATACATGCTTAAGCGCACCGAACGCATAAGCCGCCAGATAGAGGACGCGCAAAATAAAATGGCCCGGGCGGAAGAGCTGGAGGCCGAATATGAGGCTAAACTGACCGAGATTGCGGCCGAACGTGCCGCGGCGTTGGAATCCGCCCGGATGGAGGCTGCCGAGCGGGGCAGACAAGTGCTGGATGAGGCCCGTAACGAGGCCGCGATCATCAAGCAGCGCGCGGAGGAAAGCATCTTGGTGGAAAAGGAGCGGCTGAAGAAGGAAACCTGGCAGTACATCGTGGAGATTTCTTCTATGATGACCGAGAAGCTGGTGCACAAGACCATTGATAGCGAGGTGCACGACAAGCTGTTTGCAGAGGCCATGGCAGAGCTGGAGGAAACCCCATGGCCGAGCTAAAGGATCGCTACGCTGCCGCCCTCCTTGAAATGTCGCTGGAAAGCGGGGAGCTGGATGCACATTTGGCGCAAGCCTCCTTTGTGCGGGACCGGCTGGAAAAGGAGCAGCTGGTAGAGCTTCTGGAAAATCCGCATATTCCTAATGGGACCAAACAGGATCTGCTGGAGAATCTTTTCAGCGATCAGATTTTCGGCGATCTGATGGGCTTTTTGCACCTTGCAGTCGAAAAGGGCCGCGAGGCGATGATTATTTCTACCTTGAACGCCTATATTGAGATGGGAGACCAGCGCCGGGGAAAGGCTATGGCCTATGTTGTTTCGGCCAAGGCGCTCCGCCCGGAGCAGGTGGGTGCCCTGCGTGCGCTTTTGTCCAAAAAACTGGGCAAGCGGATTGAGCTTTTAACCAGAGAGGATCCCTCCCTGATCGGCGGGTTTTATATCCATGTCAATGGTCGCCTGATTGACCGCACGGTGCGGACCCATCTGCGAAACCTAAAAGAGAGTTTAAGAAGAGGTGGGGTCAAATGATCATAAAACCCGACGAAATCAGCCTGGTCATTAAAAAGCAGGTAAGGGCTTTTTCATCCGCACCGGATGTTTCCGAGGTGGGTACCGTCATTCAGGTTGGAGACGGTATTGCCCGCATATACGGGCTGCAAAATGCCATGAGCGGTGAACTGCTGGAGTTCCCCGGCGGGATCTCGGGCATTGCCCTGAATTTAGATAGCGATAGCATAGGCGCCGTTCTGATGGGGCCGGACGCCAGCATTCGGGCCGGGGATCCGGTCAAGCTGACCGGCAAAATGGCCGAGGTGCCGGTGGGCGATGCCATGTTGGGGCGTGTGGTTGATGCGCTGGGGAACCCGCTGGATAATAAGGGCCAAATTGCCGCATCCGCCTACCGCAGCATAGAGCGTTCCGCGCCTAGCGTGATCATGCGTAAGGCGGTCAGCGTGCCGCTGCAAACCGGCATCAAGGCCATCGATGCCATGGTGCCCATTGGGCGGGGGCAGCGGGAGCTGATCATTGGCGACCGCCAGACGGGGAAGACGGCCATCTGCATCGACACCATCATCAACCAAAAGGACAAGGGCGTGCTATGCATCTATGTGGCCATCGGACAAAAGGCCTCAACCGTGGCGCGCATGATCGATGTGCTTACGAAAACGGGGGCTATGGACTACACCACTGTGGTGGTTTCAACGGCGAGCGACCCTGCGCCGCTGCAGTATATCGCGCCCTATGCGGGTTGCGCCATCGGCGAGGAGTGGATGTCCCAAGGTAAGGATGTGCTGGTGGTTTATGACGACTTAACCAAGCACGCTGTGGCTTACCGCGCCCTGAGCCTGCTGCTTCGCCGCCCGCCGGGCCGAGAAGCCTATCCCGGGGATATCTTTTATCTTCATTCGCGGCTGCTTGAAAGGGCGGCCTGCATGAGCGACGAGCATGGCGGCGGCACCTTGACGGCGCTGCCCGTCATTGAAACCCAAGAGGGGGATATCTCCGCCTATATCCCAACCAACGTCATTTCCATTACGGACGGGCAGATTTACCTGGAATCCGAGCTGTTTAACGACGGGGTTCGCCCTGCCATCAACCCGGGCTTTTCCGTATCCCGCGTGGGCGGCGCGGCCCAGATAAAAGCCATGAAGACCATTGCGGGGCCGCTGCGCATCGAGTTTGCCCAGTACCGGGACCTAGCTGCCTTCGCTCAGTTCGGCTCGGATTTAAGCCACGATACCATCGAGCGGTTGCGCCAGGGCGAGCGCATTATGGAAATCTTAAAGCAGCCCCAATACAAGCCCATGCCGGTAGAAAAACAGGTGCTGATCCTGTATGTGCTGATCAACAAATACCTGCTGGATGTGGATATCAACTGTGTTCGCGAGTTCCAGAAGGACTTTTTGCAGTTTATCGAAGTGGAGAAGCAGCCGATTATCGAGGAGATCCGGCAAACGGGAGATGTCTCCCCTGCATTGGAGGAGAAGATCAAAGAGGCGATTCAGGAATTCAAGCAAATGTATCCCTGCCCTTAAGGAGGTGCGTGTATGCCTTCGATGAAAGACATTAAGCAAAGGATGTCCAACGTGCGCACCACAAGGCAGATTATCCGCGCTATGGATATGGTCGCGGCCACCAAGCTGCACAAGGCAAGGATAAGGCTGGAGGGCGTTCGTCCCTTATATAATGCGATGCAAGAGAGCGTTGCCGGCCTCAGCCACTGCGAAGAAGCGGCGCAGCATGCGTTTGTCGCCCGGCGGGAGGTCAAAAACACCGCGTATCTTGTTATTACCAGCAATAAGGGCCTTTGCGGCGGCTACAATATCAATGTTTCGGAAAAGGCGCTCGCGCATATGGAGCAAGGACGGAATGAAAAGATCATTGTAGCGGGGACCAAGGGCTATGAGTATTTCCGGCGCTACCGCAAAAACATCCTCTACCGGATTACAGACATACCCGAGGCGCAGATTTATGAAACGGCCGGGCGAATGGGTGAGAGGATTTGTTCCCTCTATCTCTCGGGGGAGGTGGATGAGGTTTATCTGGCCTACACCTACTTCGAATCTACCCTCAGCCACCTGCCCCGGCTGGAAAGGGTGCTGCCGGTGCCTATCGAGGCCGGTGGCGGGCCGGTGGGGAATCAGATAGGATATGAGCCTGATGTTCATACCTTTATTGACCACCTCATCCCCCTGTATCTGCACACCTGCTTTTTCGCAGCATCGGCTGAGTCGGTAGCCTGCGAATATGCCGCCCGGATGGTCAATATGGATTCTGCCGGAAAGAACGCCACCGAGGTAATCGATGATCTGAAACGCATGTACAACCGCAAGCGCCAGGCTTCCATTACCCAGGAGTTGAATGAAATTGTGGGCGGCGCAAACATACTGGAATAAAGGTGAGATATGATGAAGAATGAAGGAAGGATCGTGCAAATAACCGGTTCGGTGCTCGATGTGCGATTTGAGAGCGAGCTGCCAACATTATATAATTCCCTAGAGATTCGGCACGGCGGGGAAACCATCGTGCTGGAGGTGATGCAGCACCTGAGCGACAATATGGTTCGGTGCATTTCCATGAGCCCTACCGATGGTTTAAAGCGAGGGATGATTGCCGTTGATACGGGATCCTCTATCTCGGTTCCGGTAGGCAAAAGCGTTCTGGGGCGTATGCTGAACGTTTTGGGGAGGGCGATCGACAATAAACCGGACCCGCAAACCGCCGAGTTCCGGCCCATCCACCGTGCCCCGCCCACCTTGGCTGAGCAAATCGCGGTTCCCGAGGTGCTGGAGACCGGCATTAAGGCCATTGACCTGCTCTGCCCTTATCCCAAGGGGGGCAAGATCGGCCTGTTCGGCGGGGCGGGGGTGGGCAAGACGGTGCTCATTATGGAGTTGATCAACAGCATCGCCATGGAGCATGGGGGATACTCGGTATTTGTTGGCATCGGCGAACGCACCCGTGAGGGCAACGACCTATATTACGACATGATCAAATCGGGCGTCATTGATAAGGCGGCCCTTGTGTTCGGGCAGATGAACGAGCCGCCGGGGGTGAGAATGCGGGTCGGCCTCACCGGCCTCACCATGGCAGAATATTTTCGCGACGAGACGCAGCAGGATGTGCTGCTGTTCATCGATAATATCTTCCGCTTTGTGCAGGCCGGATCGGAGATTTCAGCGCTTTTAGGGCGTATGCCCAGCGCTGTGGGTTACCAGCCCACCCTGGCCAACGAAATCGGCAACCTGCAGGAGCGCATTACCTCGACCAAGTCCGGGTCCATTACTTCGGTGCAGGCCATCTATGTTCCGGCTGACGATTTTACCGACCCGGCTACCGCCACCACCTTTGCCCATTTGGACGCGGTAACTGTGCTGTCCCGGGCCATTGTAGAGCAGGGAATATATCCGGCCATAGACCCCTTGGAGTCCACCTCGCGCATCCTGGACCAAAGCATCATAGGGGCCGAGCATTACCGGGTGGCCCGGGCTGTGCAGGGCCTTTTGCAGCGTTATAAGGACCTGCAGGATATTGTAGCGATCTTGGGGGTTGATGAATTATCGGAAAGCGATAAGCTGATCGTCAACCGGGCCAGGAAGGTGCAGCGCTTCCTCTCGCAGCCCTTTTATGTGGCCGAAAAATACACCTCGATCCCGGGCAGGTATGTCTCAGTCCATGAGACGGTGCGCGGGTTTAAGGAAATTGTGGATGGGATGCACGATAAAATTCCAGAGGGCCTGTTTTTAAATGCCGGAACCATCGACGAGGTGACGGCTCGGTTCAAAAAAGCGAATGGATAAGGCCGCAGGCAATCGCAGAATTCATCTGCAGATCATAACGCCCCGCGGTCTGAAGTTTGATCGCTGGGCCAAGATGGTCATTTTTCGTTGCATCGATGGCAATATGGGCATTTTACCCGGGCATGAGGCCATCTCGACGGTGCTGGGGGATGGCATCCTGCGCATCATTGGCGAGGAGGGTGCCGCGGAGGAGAAGATTGCTGTTTTTGGCGGCATCGCCACGGTGGAAAACAACACCGTTAAGCTGCTCACCAGCATCGCCCAGCGACCCGAGGAGATTGACCTGGCCCGCGCGGAGCGCGACAAGGAGCAGATGGAGCAATTCCTGCAAGAGCGGGAAGACGACGTCGAGATGCAGGGCTACCAGGTGCTGCTGCGCCGTGCCCTGGTGCGCATCGAGGTCAGCGCATATGTGGAGGACGACGAGGAATAGGTTGAATATGGGCTCTATTATCTAAGCCTGCTATCGGAAAGGGAGGCGTTAGGCAGTTCCATCATACCAGCGAATATTAGGCGAATGGTTGCTCTGCTCTTGCGCGACCGCGCAATCTACCGCTAAGGCAACACTCAGGCAAAGGATTTCATTCTGCGGGATTAGCCTATGGGCGTCACAGGGTGGATATCGATAAAGCACACCGTACGGTGTGCTTTAGACTGTCGAAAAAGCTCTGGGGGATCGGGGGCCGTAGCACCCGGAGGCTTTAATCGTGAGCGGCGGCGTGTACGCCGCGAGCGAAAAGCCTTGCTTACCTTATCATCGGCTAACCGATAAACCAAGCGAGACAATTGTGCGAAAAACTATTGACGGTACCCAATTGTGCGAAAAACTATTGACGGTACCCAAGGCTTTCTCTGCATGAAACAACGACCGCGAGGTACGAGCAGTTGTTTCATGGAAACTCAAAAAAGTGGCGTAGCCACTTTTTTGACAGACTGAAGCACACCGGATGGTGTGCTTTTTTATGATGCAGAGGCTTGTTAAAACCTAATTGTTTAACCGTCTGATAATATCGTATGCTTTATCTTCACTCTTAACAAAGCCCTGAACAGTCGTATCGATCCCGCTGTAATCGCTGAAATCCACAAAGGCGCTGCTAAGCTTTTCCGCAAGCGCCGCGGGCATGTCCTTTCTGGCGGCCAGGGCATCCTTTGGAATCTCCTCCGTACGGGCTACGATGATCAGCTCATCCGTAAAAAGGCCGTCAGCGCGCGCCTGATTATAAACCTCGTCATAGGTTGCGCCCGCGTCCACCTCCCTGGCCAGAACGGCGTTAACAACATTATTGTGGTTGCCCACAAACACGACCTTTTCGAAAATGGCGTCCGGATCCATATGGTTCTGCTTCATCATATCGCGGGCGTACAGATACCCTGACGCGCTTTTTTCATCGACGTAGGCAAAGGTCTTTCCCTTTAAGTCATGGAGGGAATGCACCCTGCCGTTCTTGTGGGCCACAACGTATCCGTTGTAGGAACAGCGGCCCTGAACCTTTGGCGTAACGAGCACCTTCGCGCCGCATTTTTCATGCGCATTGACATATGCGAACGGAGAAAACCAGCCGACGTCGATGATGCCCTTCTCTACGCCTTCACTAAGCGCGTCATAGCTTTTAACGATCAGGGTGCGGCATTTCAGCCCCACGCTGGCGCATACCCGCTCGAGGATGGGCACATAGGTTTTCCGGATACGGTCGGGCTCGACGAAGGGATTGACGCCGAAGATAATTTCATCCTGCTTTTTGAAAGCCATGGCATCCTGCTGCAGCATTTCCGCGGTCTCGCCGATTTTGTTGCAGAAGGAAAGAATGGTTTCGTTTTTCTTCTGCTGAACATGCACCATATCAATGGCGGAGCAGGAAACTGTGTGGGTTTTGAGCACCGCCTCGGCGACATTTTCCATTGCGCTTTCAATTTCAGCGGCGGTGTTCTTCTGCGTCAGCGACTCCTGGGTAAGGCCGGAGATCGCGCTCTGAACATCCATCAGGATCGAGTTGATTTCTTGGATGATCTGAGAGGATTCCGCGACAATGCCATTCACATTTTTCATCTTGTCGCCGATTTGGGTCATTGCTGTGTTGGATGTTTGTATTCTACCGACAATATGTTTGACCACGCCTTCAATGATGGAGATCGCGTCGTCCGTCTGCGCCGCAAGCCGCCGGATTTCCCCTGCAACAACGGAGAAGCCCCTGCCGGCCGCTCCCGCCCGCGCGGCCTCTATGGTGGCGTTCAGCGCCAGAAGATTGGTCTGGCTTGCTATGTTGCGGATATAGTCCACAATTTCATTAATTTTGGCAGAGGACTCTTGAAGCTCCAAGTTGCTGTCGGAAGCAACCTTGATGACCGACGTAAGGTCGAGGATGAAGTTCCCGATGCTTCGGATGGTGCGCTCATTTTTATCCAGCATTTCGATGGAGGTTTTAGAATGATCCTCGATTTTTGTAATCCCGGAATTCAGATTGGTACATGCTTGGGCAAGTTCATTGATGCTTGCATTGATTTCTTCCGAGCTGGCAGCATTTTGTTCGCTGAGCTTTTCAATTTCATAAGAGATTTTTGAAATCTTTTCAAAGGTTTTCATGTTATCCGTGGAAAGCCAGATTAGCTGCTGAGAGTCAAAGCCCATGGTTTCCGCGATATGAAAAAGCCGCTCACCCAAATCGCCCTGCCCATAGCTGCTCTGCTGGGCAGGATGAGATTTCCCGTCGGATTTTCCAAACAGGACGTCGGCGGCGGCCAGAATCAGGGTGCTCCCAATCACGGAATAGAGAAAACCGCCTACCCCGCGGAACGGAAGCAAAAGTCCTACCGCCTGAAGAATGAGGATTGCGATTGCAGAAATCAGGACAGACCGTTTCAATGTAAACTTCATTGTTTTACCGCCTTAACAATCAGAAAGGTTAGTTCAAAACCTGATAAAGGTTTGCTTCTTTGTTTCGCTCCATGGCTTTCCATACACAAATTCTTATATTTCAGATCTAATAATCTGCCCATGTTATCTATATCTGCAAAAGCCTAAAAAGATTTAATTAGCAAACCGGAAGGCGTGTATTCTGCTCTTTATGAAAGCCAATTTGAACAACCCTTTTCCGCCGAATGTTCACGCGACAGCCATAGGTGTTGCTTTATTAGCTTATCTGCAATAGTGGTCAACCAGGCCGATATTGCCTGCTTCAGGTTCGTCTTTATCGATATAATGAATTCAACTTCAGGATATATTGCGAGATGTTCATTTCTTTTCATATCATCTTCAAGATTACGTCGACGATCATGCAAAATCCACATTTATAAGTCACATTATAGCCTATGATATAGCGCAATACAAGGTATGCTTTCTGTTTTTTACTCGGTTTTTCGACAAAATATTTAAAATGTACAAAAAGAGACGCCGGCAAGCCAAGCTTGCGAGCACTTCATTATGTTAGGCATGCCGGTAAGCAATCTATATCTGCCAGCCGATAAATTGGAGAACACCCTGCGCGGGGCCAGCAACATAGCTCTTTTCGAGGCCGGACTGAATGGTGGACCAGATGCGGGTGGCGAGGAAGTGGGGCGTTAGACGCAACTGTTCCACTGCCGGGCGAAGCAGCCTTGCATGCCGGACCATTCTATCACGGCGTAGAAGCAGATTTGAAGATGGAGACTTGCCTGGACCTAACGATAGTGAGGGAAAGTGGGTCAACCACGTGCGGGCTGTGCGGGAGCGGAACTTGCGGTGGCGATAGCCCGATCGTATCTATCGTGTTAGCCCACCGGCGCTTTTGAGGATGCTACCAATCTGATGGACGAAAGATTTTCGGGCTGCCCGACCAGATCCCCCAAAGATTGCGACGCATATCACTTCGTCAAGCGGCTCGGCGATACAGTCTATACCGCGGGCCGTTTTGTCGCACGTTGCCGCCTATATGATTGAGGCGAGCAGCAGCATGTTGAGATTGCGCTCGTAGATGGAATCGAACTGCGATATGGGCAGCGGATTGCGGCCGCGCCCGACTTCGATGGTGTAACCCGGCCGGCGCCAGTCTTGGATAAACCAGTCCTTATAGCCGGCATAGGACGCCACTCCCTCCGGGCTTGACAGCGCATAACCGCTCTCGCGTGCAAACGCCTCGCCGATGGTGCGCCCCTCGGGCGGGGCCAGGTTCATGAAATCCCAAAAGATTACCTCGCCTTGGCTGTGATAGGCCATGACCAGCCGGAAATTGTGATTGCGCGTGAAATCGGCCACCGTGCGGCTTTCGGGTTCGGATTCTGGCGCCGGGCCGGAATAGCGCGTCGGCCCGGGGCCGGTGATGCCAAGTGCGGCCTCGGCCTGCTTCGACGCTTCCCACGCGGCGTTGTAATTGTGATTCAGATCCACGCCGCGAATGTTTGCCTGCCATACAGTAGAAAAATCGCGGCTGCCTCCGTTCCACCGGATCAGCCGGCCGTAATATGGATTGTCGGGAGACAACCCGTCAAGAACCAGGTCTACTCCGTCGGGGTTGACCATCGGGATGAAATACAGGCTGCTTTGCCGAAAGATATAGGCCGGATCATAACCCGCCCCCAGCATTTCCCCATGCGAATAGGCGTAAGCGAAATCCTCGATGAATTTCATGAGCACGGGCGTCGTGATCCACTCCAGGGCATGGTGGGAGGCGTTGTAGAACACCTCGTTCGCTCCCTCGCCCAGCCGCAGGTAATGCAAACTTTTTCCCAGCACACTCTGCCCGGCTATGCCGGTTTCGATAAAGGGATAGCGAGCCTTCAGGCCCCGGATGTCCCGCTCGAAAACAGCATAGGTATAGTCGATGTTGGTGTCCACCACCGGAAAATTGTAAGGAATAATGAGCTGTTGCCCAATGGAGAGCCGGTTGGGGTCAACACCGGGATTGGCGGTGAGGATGGCCTGGTCACTGGTGCCGTAAGCGCGCGCTATACTGAAGATCGTGTCTCCCGGGCGAACCGTATACAGGTCGTAGCCCAGCAGGAAGCGTTCCATGACGCGCCACGTCATCGGGCCGACGATGCCGTCCGGGACTAGGCCAAACCGGCGTTGAAAGCGCTGTACGGCGCTCTGTGTCTGCGCGCCGAATATTCCGTCGATGCGTCCGGGATTATTACCGGTTTTACGCAGCATCGCCTGCATCTCCATAACGTCGGTGCCCGACATGCCGTAGCGCAGCGTCCTCAAGCGCATCACCTCATTAAAAAGTCGTCTCATCGCCATTATATGTGCGGCCCTGCGTGCGGTTTACAACCTTTTTACGGGTTGTTTGAAAATGATTATTAAAGTGCATCCGCCATATTGGTTTGAAGGTTGCGATTGCCTCAAGCCGAGGAATTCCTCCAATTTCCCGGTTTCCTTTTCTGCCCATTTATGATATGTTTCTAATATGGGTTCGTGTTCTATTCACTCCCTTAGAACGGATTCGCAGATGTTATTTTCCTTCATCGAAGACCCTCTGATTTTCGGTGATCCATAAGGAGCGATACCAAAGACTATGGCTTTGGACGCCTTAGCCATGTGCAAAGATTTTTATGATTTAGGTTAGGAATCGCGCAATGATGTAAATTGCCATCGCATTTTAATCCCCTTTTAATGCGGGGCAAAGGACATCTTTATCAGGCGGACGTATGATAGGGGTACCGAAATCAAATACATGGTATGAAAAGGGGAGAGGACGAAAATGGCAACAATGGAACATGTAGAAAAGCTCCGCGAAAAGGCAAACGTGAGCTACGCCGAGGCAAAAGTCGCCTTGGATGCCTGCGGCGACGATCTGCTTGAGGCGCTGCTCTATCTGGAGCGGCAGGGGAAGGTAACCCCGCCCGAACATGGCGGTTACTATTCCTCCAAGGATGAGCAGAATGCAAAGCAGAGCGATACAGCTGAAACAGTGAAGCAAAGTGAGCCTAAGGGAGAATCCTTTTCAGAACTGATGGGCCGGTTCTTTCGCTGGGTACGCGGCCTCTTTGTGAAGGGCTGTGAAAACCTGTTTGACGTGCGGCGCGGCGATAGCCAAATCATCACCATGCCTGTTCTCGTGTTGATTTTGCTGCTAATCTTCGGCTTTTGGTTTGTTGTTCCGCTGCTGATCATCGGCCTCTTTCTAGGGTGCCGCTATCGCTTCCGCGGCCGGGACATAGAAAAGACCGCTGTGAACAAGGTGATGGAATCGGCTGAAAACGCGGCGGAGAGCCTTAAATCGGATATTAAAGAAGCAACGGATAAGAACAAAGAACGCGCCCAATAGCAGGATGAGACACGGGGAGGACTGGCATTGATGAAGGAACGCATCCTGGTTGTGGAGGACGAGGAAAAGCTTGCCCGGTTTGTGGAGCTGGAGCTTTCCTACGAGGGCTACGAGGTGCAAAAAGCCACCGATGGCCGGGTCGGCTTGGAGTTGGCTGAGTCAGGAAACTATGACCTGATCCTCTTGGATGTGATGCTGCCCGGGCTTAACGGGATGGAGGTGCTTCGCCGCTTGCGGCGAAGCTCTTCTGTGCCTGTTATCCTATTGACCGCACGGGATGCGGTCGTGGACAAAGTAACGGGGCTGGACAGCGGCGCAGACGATTATGTTACCAAGCCTTTTGCCATTGAGGAGTTGCTGGCCCGCATCCGTGTGACACTTCGTAAAAACCGCCCGGAGCAGGGCGCGAGTCACATTGGGCGCTTGTGCCTTGACCCGGCTAAGCATATTGTCAGCATGGACGATGTGGAGCTGAGCCTGACCAAGCGCGAGTTCGATCTGCTGCAGCTGCTCATGGAAAACAAAGGCATCGTCCTCACCCGGGATGTGTTGTTGCAGCGGGTATGGGGGTACGACTATCAGGGGGAGACCAACACCGTGGATGTGTATATCCGCTTCCTGCGGCAAAAGATAGACGAAGCCTTCGATGTAAAATATATCCATACGGTTCGCGGCGTAGGCTATGTGCTGCGGGAACAGTAGTGCAGATGTAAAGGAGAAGGCATGAAACCCACTACGCAGCAAGCAAAGCAAAAAAGGGGGAGCGCCTCTCTTACTTGGCGGCTCACCGGCAACCAATTTCTGCGCTCCGCTGCACACATCTTCTGGCTGGATGTGCTGCTGGTAATCCTTTTTGCGCTCAGCCTTGCCATTTGGACCGAATGGCAAGCTGTGGACCTAAGCCCGAAGCTGCTAAAGCAGTCCGAAATAGGGCCGGAGCTGCTCCTTGCGGACTGGGAGTATGAATATGCGTTGGGAGAACCCCAGGGCCTCAAATTGCCCGGTTTTCTCGAGAATGGATTGCTTGGGCGCGATCCGTCGATTCCACAGGGTACGACCAGGAAGCTCAGCTTCTCTTCCGGTTCAACTTTCCTCGGCCGGTTGCGTTCGGCCTCCTATATGGTTACCTTCCCATCGCAGGATTCCAACCGGCTGCTGCTTCTCACCTATCATTGGGATCGCCCGGTACGCATTTTCTTTGGGTGCTTTGTTGCGCTTTTGACCGTGCAGCTGCTCAACCTCTTTGGCAGCATTTCTACAGTGAGCCGTTCGGTGAGCCGCACGTTGCAACCCATCTACGAGCTGACCCGGACGGCCGCGCGCAGCATTGGCAACGAGCAGAACCGGCAGCGAATGGATCGCCCGTCTTTGGATGGTACGATCCAAACGCTGAACACGATCACGGAAAACCGGCTGGATACCCGCATTGTCATTGCGGACGAGCAGCAGGAGCTAAAAGGGCTCGCCAACGCCATTAACGAGATGCTGGACCGGCTGGATGCCGCTTACCAATCCCAACTGCGCTTTGTATCGGATGCATCCCATGAACTGCGCACACCCATCGCGGTGATTCAAGGATATGCCAACATGCTGGACCGTTGGGGCAAACAGGATGGACAAACCTTGCAGGAATCCATTGACGCCATTAAAAGCGAGTCGGCCAGCATGCAGGATCTGGTGGAGCAATTGCTGTTCCTGGCTCGCAGCGACAATGACTCCATCATGTTCAAAACCGGCCCGGTAGATATTTCCTCCCTAGCGGAGGCGGTGCTGTCGGAAACCAGAATGATCGACGAGGCGCACGCCTACGAATCCTCCATCGCCCCGGCGCTCACCGTATACGGTGACGCGCAGCTCATCAAGCAAGCGCTGCGCATCTTTGTAGACAATGCCATTAAGTACACGCCCGCCGGGGAGCGCATCCACATTGCCGCCAAGCGGGACGGCGGCAATGTTGCACTGTCGGTATCGGACAACGGCATCGGTATTCCCGAGCAGGACCTCCCCCATGTATTTGACCGTTTCTTTCGGTCGGACCAATCCCGCGCGCGCAAAACAGGCGGAACCGGGCTGGGTCTATCCATTGCCAAGTGGATCGTGGACCGCCATGGCGGCCACGTAGAACTGCTTAGCCGCAAGGGGATTGGTACGCGCATCGTCTTTGTGCTGCCCTATTGCAGCGAGGCGGCAGGCGCATCGCTTTAAGAGAACGAGTATAAAAGAGAGCGCGTTACTTTCGTAATGCGCTCTCTTCGCCTTATTATTGTCTTGGCAGATTACCTTTTGGAACATAAGAAGATGACGGGTAAGGCGAAAATATTGAGCAGGAAAAAGATGCCTAAAAAAGCAATCAGCCCACCGCTAAACAAAAAGCCTAGCAAGAATATCACGCCCTGTACTACCCAAAAGGCCACCCGGAAAGCAGACTTCATAGCGAAGAACACAAGTTTAAAGACCAGCCAAACCGGCCCGATTACCAAGAACAGCGCCAACGCAAGCCCAAATAATTCTATCACAACACACTACCGCCTCTCTTTGATTCTTTCTCTGAGCATAACAGAGGAGTCCTGCAGGAAAATGCAAAACAGATGAAAATTGGATTAAAAATGAATAGGGATCGTGATAACGATACGATAATGCGTTATTCCCTATTTGGTGAGCAAGCCGGCTTCTTGAAAGAAACATAATGTAATGCGCAACAGTTCAATTTTCAAGAAGTAGCGAAGCAGCGTTTCCGTTCCCATTAAGTTATCGCGCTTAACTGCCTTGCTGCAAGGATACCGCCGCTTGGGGTTATGCGCAGGTTAAAGGATGCGCGTTATGGCCATTTCATGATATACTAGATACATTCGTGCCCGGCGCCCTTCGGAAAAGGGAGCCTGCGTGAGAGAAAGCCGCCTGCGCAAGAATAAAGGCGCGCATCATTACCTACCGGAAAGGATCGTTGCATACAGTGAGGACTTCTTCGCCCAAACCCATTAGGCCGGCATTGCTGCCTGTGATATCCTGCATGATGTTTTTTATCGGCTTTGAAATAGGCGGCTTCCAGCTTGTGCTACGAAGCGTTTCCAGCCAATTTTCCATGGCCGCCACAGGCTCCGGGCTTTTGGTGGCGGCCCAGAATATCGGCGTGGTTATGATGCCGCTTCTGTTCGGCAGCCTCTCCGACCGCATCGGCAAAAGGCGGGTACTGCTGATTTTCGCGGCGCTTTTCCTAGCCGGCTGTGCTGCGGCCGCCCTGGCGGGCAGCGCGCCGGCCTTTGTGATGGGCGTGTTTTTGATTGGGGCGGGCTACAGCGTTTGCGAATGCACGGCCTCCGCTGCCCTAAGCGACGCATACCCGGAAAAAAGCGCGCAATATATCAACCTTTCCCAATGCATGTTCAGCCTGGGCGCGGTCGCCAGCCCTATCCTGATCCGCTATGGTATGAGCGGCTTCGCCTGGAGCTGGCGCTCTGTTTTTGTGATTTGCGCCGGCGCATATGTCCTGCTGATGTTTCCGCTCCTGCGCGTTCGATTCAACGCACCTCCGGTGGGGGTGCCTCCGGTGGGGGCGCCTTCCGCATGGGTAGAGCCAAAGGCGCGGGTATCGCTTTTTGTTTTTTTTAAAAACGATATTTTTCTGCTGTTGTTTTTGAATATCCTGCTCTATATCGGTCTCGAAAGCGGCGTCGGCTATTTCACAGAAACGCTCTTCACATTAAAACTGGGGCAGGAAGCCCTGGGCGCTTACGCCATATCCGCCTTCTGGGCCATGACGGCTCTCTCGAGACTGGTGTTCGGCCTGATGCGCCTTTCTCCAAAGCGGGCGCTGCTGGTTAGCTTTGGCGCATCCGCCGCCCTGATTGTCCTTTTGGCGGTTTTGCGGTTACCCCTGCTTTCGCTGGTCGTCTGCGGTCTGATCGGCTTCGTTTTCGGGCCGGTGTGGCCGCTGCTAATAGACCTTGCCGCCAAGCAATTTCCCCATAATAGCGGCGGCGCCATTGGCCTCATGAGCGCCGGCTGCGGCCTTGGCGGCATCGCTTTTCCGGCTGTGATGGGCTTTTTGGCCGATCATACGGATTTGCGGCTGTCGTTCCTGCTGCTCTCCCTCACGGCGCTGGCCGCGGGATCGCTCTGCCTGATGATGACCATCCGGGAAAAACGGCGGCAGGCGTCAGAGAATGGCTAATACCGAAGCGCGTCCTGCAATCGGAAGCTTTAGAAGCGGTGGAGTCGCTCGCAATATATAGAGGATGCGCTTCGGCGGATCGGCGGTACCCCTGGGCAGCTTTTTCCACCATGACCAACTGCCGAAATGCATCGGACAGCCGCATGAAAACGCGCCCTTGGCGGGCGCACCCGCCTCCGGCTAGGAATCTACGATGGTACCGCCGTTGACATGCAAGATCTGCCCGGACATATATGCCGAATCGTCACAGGCAAGGTATACATAGGCGGGCGCCAGTTCAAAGGGCTGCGCCGCCCTTCCCATAGGCACGTTGAATCCAAAGCTCGCCACTTCCTGCTCCGAAAAGCTGGAGGGGATAAGGGGCGTCCATACGGGACCTGGCGCTACCCCGTTAACCCGTATGCCCCTGCCGATTAGCGAAAGAGATAGCGAACGCGTTAAAGAAACCAACGCGCCCTTAGTGGCGGAATAGTCCAGCAGCGTTTTATTGCCATGATAGGCGGTAACGGAGGCTGTATTGATGATGGACGCCCCGCTTTTCAAATGAGGCAGCGCGGCTTTTATCATGAAGAAACAGCTCAGAATATTTGTGTCAAACGTCTCTCTCAGTTGCTCCTGGGTAATATCCTCTATGCTGTTCTGCGGATACTGCACGGCGATATTATTGACCAATATATCCAGCTTCCCATATTCCTCTATGCACCGCTGCATCACGGTTTGCGAGGCGTTCTCCTGCCTTAGGTCCGCCTTAACGACGACGCACTTTTTGCCGTATGATTCTATCGCGGCCTTGGTCTGTTCCGCGTCCCCGCCCTCTGTGAAGTAAGTAATGAGAACGTCTGCGCCTTCCTTTGCAAATAGCAGGGCGACGGCGCGGCCAATGCCGCTGTCTCCTCCTGTTACGATGGCGATGTCGCCGTTTAGCTTGCCCCCGGCCCTGTAGTTTCGATTGTCGTATGCGGGCTGCGGACACATCCGCTGTTCATTTCCGGGCTGTGTATCCTGATGCTGCGGAGGGATCCGGATTTGCATATCCAAAGGGATCCTATATGTATCGTTTTGTGGCTTTTTCGTCATTTCGTGCTCGCTCCTAACCATTTTTTTATAGGTTTTCCTTTGTGCGGAGCGTTATGCGGGAAATCGCGGCTTGACCCCAAAACAGCATTTGTGCAGAGATCTACGCACTGTGGAAGGCGCTTTTAATGGTGGGAGCATTGTGCAAAACAAATCAGCGCGCTTATAAGTACCTATCCGCGAAACATAGCCTGGGAAGCTGCAACAAGGCGGCAGCGCCCGCCAGAGTAGTCCCATAAAATAAGGTGGCCTTGCCCGTATCCAAATAATCCCCCAATGTTCCGTTGCACACGGTGCTGCCTGTACAAAGGATCAGCTCCGCCCAATCTATGGCCGCCTCCCGATCCTTTATGCCATCCTCGACGACGATTCCGCAGCGGGTTTGACTGATGTTGTTCGGGTTCAAATCCAAAACCCGCATGTACGAAATCCTGGCCGAGAGGTTTTCCAGCATAGAGGGCTGGTAGCCTACCAGCAGCAGGCGGGGGTCCCCGTATTGCTCCGTCACATGGTCCGCCACATCCTTCCCGCAGCGCTTGGGCCCATCGTTCCTGCAATGCACGATGCGGTCGCAAAGGCCCATATGGCCTAAAACCGCATTGATGGCCGCGATCAGCAAACCCCGCGCGTGGGCGTCCGTGTCAAATGGCAGGGCGAGGATATTCCGCAGCGTACCGGAATAGGATGCCGGCGCATCGGTGAAGGCTTGACCAAAGGACCCTTTATATTCCGCTTCGATCATTACGTCATTGCCGGTCAGGATGGGGTAATCCTTCCGCTCCGTTACGCCGATGGCTTCCTGCGGCGTGAGCGCGCGGGCACGGATGGTCACGTTTTCGGAGAGTTCGTCGTTAATTCCGGGCACAGCCAAGAAGCGGGCAACGATTGTATCGTATAAATCTTTCATATTCATATGGAGCCACCTTTCAAAAACAATGGAATGCCGGCATCATATCCGGTACGGAGACAGGCCTAAATCCCGATGGGCGCTGTTCCGGGCGGGGGGGGGTGTTCTGAGCAAACAGGCGTATATCTCCATGATATACCTCGTCATAGAAACGGGCAAGGGGTCCCGCAAAACCCCGCGCATGGCATCGGCGAAGATGGGCGGCGGCGATAGCCGGGATTGACTTTATCCGCAATGTGGTGCTTAATGAAAAGGTGGCTGTATGCGCGCACCGGGAAGGATGTGAGTTTCTCGATGGCCGATCCGGATCGGGCAAATGTGATATTGTTGCCGGGGCGGCGTGCCCAAGGATATGCGGCCTTCCAAAAGCTGTGCCGCGGCGTAACGGTGCTTGGCATGCCATATGGCGGCTTCACGCTGCCTGTTGTCAAAGTATAAAATTCTTAAGGAGAAATGATATATGGATTATGCAAAAGAATCCCTGCGTCTGCATGAACAATGGCGAGGCAAGATCGAGGTGATCGCCAGCGTACCCACCAAGGATAAAACCGACCTATCCCTTGCCTATACCCCCGGCGTGGCGCAGCCCTGCCTGGAGATTCAAAAGGATGTGAACAGGAGCTATGACTTGACCCGGCGCTGGAACATGTGCCTCGTTGTGTCGGATGGCACGGCGGTTCTGGGCCTTGGCGATATCGGCCCGGAGGCGAGCATGCCGGTTATGGAGGGAAAGTGCGTCCTCTTTAAAGCCTTTGGCGATGTGGATGCGTTCCCCATGTGCATTCGGAGCAAGGACGTGGATACCATCGTGGAAACGATCTACCAGATCTCCGGCTCTTTTGGCGGCGTAAACCTGGAGGATATCGCAGCGCCGCGCTGCTTCGAGATCGAACGTAAGCTCAAAGAACGCTGCGATATCCCGATCTTCCACGACGACCAGCACGGTACGGCGGTCGTGACCTTGGCGGGCCTTGTCAACGCGCTCAAGGTTGTGGGCAAGAAAAAAGAGGATGTGAAGGTGGTTTGCAATGGCGCGGGCGCTGCCAGCGTATCCATTACCAAGCTGCTGCTTTCCGACGGCTTTCGAAATATCACCATATGCGACCGCACAGGCATCGTATACCAGGGCCGCGAGAAGGGCATGAACGCCGTTAAGGAAGAGATGGCGAAGATCACGAACCTGGAGAAGAAGCGGGGGAGCCTAGCGGACGCGCTGGTGGGCGCGGATGTATTCATCGGCGTTTCCGCCCCCGGCACGGTCACGCCGGAAATGGTGCAGTCTATGGCGGAACAGGCGGTCGTGTTCGCCTGCGCAAACCCTACGCCGGAGATTTTTCCGGATGAAGCCAGGGAAGGCGGCGCTGCAATTATCGCAACGGGCCGGAGCGATTTCCCGAACCAGGTGAACAACGTGCTCGCGTTCCCGGGCATTTTTAGGGGCGCCTTCGACGTGCGCGCCGCAGATATCAATGATGAAATGAAGATCGCGGCGGCTTATGCCTTGGCGGGGCTCATTTCCGATGGCGACCTGACAGCGGATTATATCATCCCCGCCTCCTTTGACCCGCGGGTCAGCAAGGCCGTATCGGCGGCGGTAGCCGAGGCCGCGCGAAAGAGCGGTGTCGCCAGGATTTAGAATCACGCATGTCTATAAAGCAGCCTGCGCCCTTTTTTGAGGGTTGCAGGAAGTGCCTGCTCGTCCATCGCGAACGGCTCTTTCTGAGAGGAAAGCCTTGCTGCACAAGGCTTTTCGCCGCCGCACATGTCGCTGGAAGCGGTTTCGAGTCTCCGGGGGGTGCGCCCCCCGAATCTCCAATGGGTTTTCGATAGCCTGGGGCGTGTGCGGGTTTCCCGCACACGCCCTTTTTTAGGCTTTAGCACAATAAACCACCAGCTATGCTGGTGAGAATAAAAGATCTTTAGATACAAGAAACCTCCTTTTGTTAGAATGGGAGCAGGTCTGCCAACCGCCCCAAGAAGCAAAAGGAGGTTTTGTCATGAAAGACATACAAAGTTTATCACACTCAAAATGGAGATGCCAGTACCATATCGTGTTTGCACCGAAGTATCGAAGGAAGGAGATATACGGGAAGATAAAGGTGGATATAGGTAAAATACTTCGAACGCTATATGAGCAGAAAAAGGTAGAAATCATAGAGGCCGAAGCGTGTGCAGACCACATACATATGCTGGTAAGCATCCCGCCAAGTATGAGTGTGGCGCAGTTTATGGGCTTCCTGAAAGGTAAGAGCAGCCTAATGATATTTGATAGGCACGCAAACCTAAAGTACAAGTATGGAAGCCGGCACTTTTGGTGCAGGGGATATTATGTGGATACAGTGGGCCGCAATAAAAAGGCGATAGAGGAGTACATAAAAAACCAGCTACAGGAAGATATAGTGGCAGACCAAATATCCTTTAAGGAGTATACCGACCCGTTTACGGGTAGCAAGAATACAAAGGCATAAAAAAGGCCGCTTTAGCGGCGGCCTGTGAAGATGATGCGCTTGGCAGATCTTTCAATGCGTCTTAAGACGCTGCCAGTAATATGCCCTTCTAGGGCTCGTGCATACCACCAGTTCAACTGGTGGTTTTGATT
>JAYFPE010000022.1:0-13795 GCA_034928145.1 Candidatus Pelethousia sp.
GAGTTTCCATGAAACAACTGCTCGTACCTCGCGGTCGTTGTTTCATGCGGAGAAGGCCTTGGCAAGCAAGGCTTTTCGCTCGCGGCGTACACGCCGCCGCTCACGATTAAAGCCTCCGGGTGCTGCGGCCCCCGATCCCCCAGAGCTTTCTCTACAGTCTGAAAGGGCTTTAGCCCTCCTCGCCCAGGATATACTTTTTAAGCACGGCGCAGGCGCCGTTTTCCGTTACGCCCGGGGCCTCATACAGGGCCGCCGCTTTCGCGGCCGCAGATGCATTGCCCATAGCGAACGAAACACCAACCGCCTTGAGCATTTCCACATCGTTATCTCCGTCTCCAATGGCCATGACCCGTTCCGGCGGGATATTCAACTTTTGGAGAGCAATCTTTAGTCCTTCCCCTTTATTGATCCCTTTCGCCATAACCTCAATGGCGAACCAGAATGACGACGTAACGGATAGCCGCCCTACTGTACATGCGGCATTCCATTCCTGCAAAGCGGTGCGAAGGCGGGTAGCCTTCTCAGGCATATCCACGGCAAAGGTAACCTTCTCTACCGGCCTTTCCATGATTTTCTGGAAATCATCCGGGCTTCCATCCAGCGTAAGCAGGCATGCGCCATCCTCTGCCGCAGCGAAGACATGGCCTTTGTAACCCGGCGCTAAATAGACGAACAGCTTATCCATGGTGGAGAATTCCGCCAGGCACTCTATCTCCTGCGCAAGGGAATAGGCGTGACGCAGGAAGGGCTGATCCAAGGTGGATTCAAAATAAACGGTTTCTCCATCCACAACGGCGGCTCCGTTATTGCACACGAGGGGCCCGTTCAAGCCCAAATCGCCCATATGCGCCATCATATGCCCATAGTTCCGGCCCGAAGCCAACCCAACCCGGATGCCCTTTTCCATCACCCGGGCCAGCACCTGCGCCGTTTCCGGGGGGAGCTTACGGTGATGGGGCGTGTTGACGAGCGTGCCGTCTATATCCAGCATAATTAAATCAATATCTGTAAAGCGGGGCATGTCGCGACCTCCTTTATTCAATCCCTCCCAGAAGCTTTTCAAGAACGGCTTGCGCCTGGGCCGAGGTAGAGCAATCGTGGATGATTTCCTCTGCCGCATCCCTGCACAGCCGGGCGGATAAGCGCCGTACCAGATACCGAACCTTATCCAGCGAGGAAAGGGCAACGCTCAGTTCCCGTACGCCGGCGCCGATCAAAAAGGGAATCATTTTACGCATGGAGGCCGTTTCGCCGCAAACACCCAGCCCGATCCCATTGTTTTGGGCTTCCTTCCCGGTATGATACAAAGCCCGCAGCACTGCCGGATGGTAAGGATCGTACAGGCTCTGCACGCGCGCGTTCCCCCTATCCGCCACGGTAACATACTGCGTCAGGTCATTGGTGCCGATGCTCATGAAGTCTACCTCGCGAGCCAACTGATCCGCCAGCAAAACCGCCGCCGGGGTTTCCACCATAATGCCCACGGCCATCTTCTCATCAAACGCCTTCTCCTCTTGGCGTAGCTGCTCCTTACATACCTCCAGGTGCTGCTTACAACGTTGCAGTTCCTCTAGCGAGATGATCATGGGAAACATGAGCTTGATAGAACCAAAGGCCGACGCCCGCAGAATGGCCCGCAGTTGGACTTGGAACATCTCCGGCCGATCCAGGCATATGCGGATGGCCCGGTAGCCCAAGAAGGGGTTTTCTTCGGCTTCCAGCCCCATATAATCCAGTGCCTTGTCCCCGCCAATATCTAGGGTGCGGATAATAACGGGCTTTCCACGCATCTTTTCAGCTACCGCCTTATAGGCCTGGAACTGCGTTTCTTCATCCGGGTAATCCGGATGGGCCATGTATAAAAACTCCGTGCGAAGCAAGCCGATCCCATCACACAAGGCCGGATCCAGCAAGGCGGCGGTATCCGCGTCGCCGCTGTTGGCAGCGACCTCGATATGGACGCCATCCAGCGTGTAGGCGGGCCCGGCCGGCTCCCGGCGATATTTCTCTTTCTCGGCCGCGCCGGCTGCCATCCTCCGGTTGAAGCGGATTTCTTCCTCGGCGTCTCCATCGACGATGATTTCTCCCGTATCCGCATACATGATCACGCGGCTACCGTTTTCCACCTGCGCACAAATGCCCGCTGCGCCTACAATGGCGGGAATACCCAAAGTTTTCGCTAAAATGACGGCATGGGAGGTCGGCCCTCCCTTCTCCACAATGAAGCCGGCCAAAAAGTTTTTATCCAGCTTAACCGTATCCACAGGGGTCAGGGTATCCGCCAAAAGAATGGTGGGCTGCGTTAAATAGACCTCGGCCAGGGAATCGACCGCGTTGTCGCACTGCATGACGAGCTTAAAGCATACGTCTTCTATATCCTGGAACCGCTCCCGCAAATACGGATCCTCTATAGCCATAAACGCTTCCCCGGCGCGCTCACATTCCAGTTTGATCGCCATCTTGCAGTTCAAGCGCTCTTGGAGGATGCGGGCCCGAACCCCATCGAAAAAAACCGGATCCATAAGGATCATCTGATAGGATTCGATCAATTCCGCCGCCTCTTCCCCGGATTGGGCAAGCGTATGTTCATAAAGCTTATCCAGCTTTTGGCCCAGGGCAGCAATATTCTCCTCCAAAAAGGCAAGCTCCGCTGCGGTATCCTGTACCGTATCCATGGTATATACGGGCTCATAGTTGGTCTTTACCAGGGCTAAGCCCATGGCAGCCCCGTCCGCGCATCCGTTTCCCTTGAATTTTTTCATCGTTTCCTCCGTTCAGAACAAAAAGGGGCGAGAGCTTAATCCCGCCTCTATGCTCCTATAATGGCAAAGCTTATGTCAGATACGCTTCCAAGGCGGCAGCCGCTGCATCTTCATCAGGCCCGTCAATTTTCAAAAGAATTTGATCTCCATACATGATTCCCCCCGCTAAAACCGAGGTTATACTGCCGGCGTTGTATTCCTTCCCGTTTTTGAGGATCGTAACGGTGGATTCAAATCCGTTCACCAGCTTGATAAGCTTTACCGCCGGGCGGGCGTGCAAGCCCTCTTTAAAGGGTACGGTTACCTCTAGCTGCTTCATATTTATCCTCCGATTGTCCAATGCATTTTTTAGTCCAGATGGGCCTTCACGATACTTTTGAGCATATCGTGCTCGGAGGTAGATACCATAGTAAGATCCATGGCGTGCAGAAGCAACATGGAGAATGGGAGCTCCACACCATTGCTCTGGGGCGCCATCAAGTCCTCAAATTGAATGCGATGCGCCTCCGCTAAATACTCCTCCGCCTCGGCCAGCTTTGCGGCTGCGGTGGCATAATCCTTAGCGGTGACCGCATCCACGGCTTCATATACCAGGGCGCGTCCCTCTCCTGCATTGCTAATCATTTCCATGCAGATGGTATTCACCTGTTCCAAGGTCATTTTCATCGATACTACTCCTTGTTGTTTTCCCGTTCACACGGGGCGCCGTAGCTAGGGTTTTCAGCCGCGCCGCTTAGGTGTTTTCGGCAACAGTCTTAAGCGCGAGCTCCAATATGGGCTGGCCCCGCATCAAGCCATAATCCCGCATGGGAATAAGCATGATGGGCAGGGCGGCAAAGCCCTTTTCATCCAGATACTTTCGAATGTCGGATTGCTGCCCTTTTACCTGGGGGGCCAGCATCACAAGATCTACCTTGCTGTAATCGTAGTAACGGTAACGCAGGCTGGCAAAGCATTCCACCTGGATCTCCACATCGTTTTGGGGAGCGATCTTTTTCAGTTCCTCTACGATAAAACCGGAGGACATAGCGGATGCGCACAGGATGACAACTCTAAGTTTTTTCATGGCTTACACCTCATGCTTATTTTGATTCCGGGGACCGGGGTAGCCAGTCCCCGGAATCGTAGAATCACAACTTCTTACCTTGCAGATTATATCAGGCCAATCGGTAAGCATGCAAGGGTTCTAGTCCGTTTCGCCAGCCTTTTCCAGTTCCAGCATCCGTTTTTCCCAAAGCTTCGCAAAGGGATACCAGATAACGGCCATAATCACGATCAGGATGGCCTGCGCCACCACATTGCGCCAATCGCCGCCGGAAGAGAGGAAGGGCTGTACCAGCGGAGGCGTGGTCCAAGGGATTTGGATATAAGCGGCGCTGACCCAACCAATCTTGGTTAAGATGTAGCCATACATGGTGCCCAGCAGGGAGGTTCCAAACACAAAGGGAAGGAACATGATAGGATTGAGCACAATGGGCGTGCCGAACATAACCGGCTCGTTGATGCAGAAGATGCCCGGAATCAGGGATACCCTGGAGACCTCCCGCAACGTGGCGGATTTGGACTTAAGCCAGATGAACACCAATGGCAGGGTAATGCCCACGCCGCCGATCATGGTCCAGCTATAGAAGAAAGGCTCCGTGATGATATGGGGGATGGCCTGCTGGGCCGCCGCGGCGGCGGCATTTTCCGCAATGTTGTTGAGCAGGAAGGGATACATAACGCCCCACACGGTGAAGGAGCCGCCGTGAATGCCCACGAACCACAGCAGCTGAAGGAACAATACGCAGATGAACGCGGCGTACCAGGTATCCGAAGCGCTGATGATGGGGGAAATGATGGTGTTCAAAAGTGCGCCAATGTCAAAGCCCAGGATAACCCGCACAACCCAGAAGAACACGAACAGGATGCCCATAGGCAGCAGGGAGGCAAAGCTTTGCGCGATGTTGGAGGGCACGCCCTTTGGCAGGCGGATGATGATGTTATGCTTGTACGCAAAATGCATAAACTCCACCACAATAATACCCACGATAAATAACGCGAACATACCCTTTGCCGACAGGCCTGTGGTGCCCAATGCGCCGGTGGCCAGGTCGATGGGCTCCACGGTGATCAGATAGGAA
The DNA here is from genome assembly GCA_034928145.1 of Candidatus Pelethousia sp. GTDB lineage: Bacteria > Bacillota > Clostridia > Christensenellales > CAG-138 > Pelethousia. Next base: position 4,886 of record JAYFPE010000022.1, read on the forward strand.
CACACGGTGATGATGCTGATCATAGTGGGGTCCTGCTCCTCATACATCTTGGCCAGCTCCGAACCCAGGGAAATAGCCAGCCACAATGTGGTAAAGCCAAATGTCATGGAGAAGAGGACGTTGAGCTTATCACTGATGGGCGCGATGGCATCTGCCCATGCTTTGACAGGCAGGTTGGTGAGGATCAGGGGAATAGAACCTACAATGATGAGGGGAATGGTACGGATCAGCGCAGCTCGGATGGCTGCAAAATGCCGCTGGTTACCCATCTTGACAAGAGGCGGCGCAATTTTTTGTTCGACCCATTGGCCAATCTTATCCATGCGGGCTTCAAACTTGCTCATGAGTGCTGATTCCTCCTTTTAAAATAGATGATGATGGTGTATGTGATTGTGCCTGATAAACCTTTTATTTTTATAATTGTTTATACGCGGGTGTGTACAAAATCCGTGTAATCGTTGTTGGAAGGTGCGTTAGGATCTTTCCCGTTGTGTTCGGGTATCCAAACAGAGATTACCTGGATGACCAGTGTGGTGAGCAGCAGGGACTCCGTATGAGGAAACCAGGGCAGTGCGAAGATGTTTCCATCCGTTGTTTCCCGGCCGGCGGCATCCACCATAAGCGCCTGCCCGGCCTTTTCCTGCAAATAGCGGTAGGTATCCCGGGCGAGACCGTCCAACTTATGGGGGGTGCTGAGCAGCACAACCGTGCTATCCGGGTCAATGGCCCGGTGCATTCCGTGGGAAAACTCCTCCAGATCATTAAACATGGTCGGCATGCACATGGTTTCCATTAGCTTGAGCTGACCTTCCATGGCGGTTCCAAAATTCATTCCATAGCCCAATATGTATACATTACGAATGCCCTTACCCAGTCCTATCTCTTGGCACCATGCCCGCGCCTTCTCCTTGGTAGAAGCCAAGGCTGCCACCTGCGCCTGAAGTTCCCGGATAATTTCATCATACAAATGCCGCTCAATCGTTCTCTTGTGAAAACCCAGCCTGAGTCCCAGGCGTAGAAGTTGGAGCAGTGTTGCGCTATAGCCCTTGGTTTTTGCATTGCTGTTTTCCTCGCCGCAGCCCAGAAAAATAGTGGCGTCGCTCATGGTGTGGATGGGCGAGCCTTCCGCATCGGTAAAGCTAAGGATCTTGAAGCCTTGCTTACGGGCCCACTGCAGCGCCTCAATGGCGCCGCGGCTGGTGCCGGTTTGGCTGATGGGGATAACAAGTGTTTTGTCTCTCGCCTCGCAAAGCAGGGCGCCGCAGCTATATAAGAGGTTGGCAGGGGTATAGGCATAGGCCCGTACGCCGGCCACGCGGCTGATAAAGCCGGCAGCAGCAATTGCGGCATTGTAGGAGCTGCCATGACTTACGAAATAAATTGCTTCGACCTCCATATCAAGGGCCGCCAGGGATCGGTCCATAATAGCCGTATCCTGAAGCAAGCCTCCCAGCACGGCCGTCTCTTCCTCAATATACTTCCACATGATGCTCTCCATGGTGCGCCTCTTTCTGCCCTAGCCGTTACCGATATGCGATGCCCAACATATCCGCCGCGTTTTTTCCCAGCATGATTTCCTGGTCGGCCTCATTGCGGGCAATGTATTTTACCTTGGCAATTTCCTGGCCCATATCCCCAAAGGGCGCATCGGAGGAGAAAAGGATCTTTTCCGGTCCGGCAATTTCATAGCCCATGCGCATCACGGGAACGTAAGCGCCGCAGGTGCTCAGGTAGAAATTGGGCACGTCCCTGGCCAGTTCACATGCCCGCTCATACATGAGCGGTACACCCATGTGATAAAGCATCACGGGCACCTTGGGATATGTCTTGGCCATCTCCGCCCACTTATCCGGGATGGAGAACATATCCGACTGGCCGTGCGCAACCACGCACTTGCCGTATTTTTCGCACAGATCAAAGTAGGGATCCAGTATGCCGTGCCTGTCCGCGCTGTACCCGAAGCGGATGGCGTTCATCTTCAGGCCATAGAAGCCATAATCCCGGTAGCACTTTTCCACCTCCGCCTCTCCGTCAATATCCCACGGATTGATGACGGCGAAGCCGATCACACGGTCAGGGTATCGTTTGCAGCAGTCATAGATATAGTCGTTATCCACCGTTTCCAACTGCGAACAAATCATGCACTTTTCCACCCCATTCTGATCCATAAGTTCCAGAAGGGATTCCACTTTATAATTCTCGCCTTTTTTAACGCCAATGTGGGCAAGCATATCGATAATCATCCGTCACACCCCCTTATTTGATGTGGAAAATGCGGGCGGCATTCTCGCCCAAAACTTTAGCTTCGCCGTTTTCATAACCTTTCGCGGCGTTGCGCACCTTTAGCAATTCCAACGCAAAGTAACCCGCTTCCGGCGTTCCGGTTCCCAGAAGAACCCGAGCCGGCCCCAAGGCCTTAATGGCCCGGTGGGCGTTGAAATCCATGCTGGACGAGGTTTCCAGATAAATGTTGGCGCGGCGCTTGGCAATCGCTACGGCGCTTGCGTTATCATATTGCAAACCCATCCGGCCCATAATGATGTTCACGTCAGAGAAATCCGCGGCAAGCTCGTCGAAAAGGATGGGGCTTGTAAAGACCTCCGCCGCTCCGTAACACCAAACGGGGGCCTGATATTTGCGGCAAATCTCAAGCAGGGGATAAAAAACCCGGTGTTCACAAAGCATGTAGCCATGGCGCAGAGGATTCATATACAGACCTTTAAATCCCCTGTTGGCCAGAGCATCCTCCAGTTCCCGGGCGGCGTTATCCTGCCAGGGGTTCACAGTATATAGGCCGATGAAGCGGTCAGGATAGCTTTCAAAGGCCTGCTGAACGGAAGCATTGTCGATACATTCCGCATAGCAGCTCACCACCGCCATATCGATTCCAGCCTCGTCCATCTGGGCCAAAAGGCTTTGCGCGGTTATTTCAGGCTTAAACTTGTGCCTGCCGATGATATTGGAAACATCAATGATCATTTTTTGCGCTCCTTTCGTTAATGATCTTTTACCCAAGTCGGTCCGAAAAGCATCCCCAGGAGTGTTTCCGCCGCCACACTTTCGATTAGGGGCATCAAGGATTCCCGCACCTTGGGAAGCCTCACCACCATCATCCGTTCCCGCTCCGGGATATCCGAGGTGGTATAGAGCATTACCCGGCCGCCGTGTTCGAGGATGTAGTTGAGCATCTTCATTTCCTTCGTATTATCCTCAAAAACCGGGAAGAACATCTGGGCAAGATATTCGTCCGCCAGCTTGGAGCTGTGATATTGGCCATGGGCATAATCCGCGCATTCCCAAACCGCGGTGCAATTGCGCAAGCCCTCCCGATAGGCCAAGGAAAGCTGCCTTGCCGTGGCCAGGGAGGCGTTATTCGCCAGCAGATCAAACAGAAGCGTACCCTGGGCAAAATCATACATAGGTTTGGAATTCTCTTGCCAATTCTCCAGCCATGCGCTGCACCAATCCGCAACAAAATCCAGCTCCTTCCAGAAAGCATCGTTCAGCTCCCCGGTCAAGGTGTGCGCCAGCACATTGAGAATGAGCATGGTAAATTCATAGGTTTTGCTGGTAATGGAGCTTTCCTTATTGGCACAAATGGGCAGGGGATACTCCGCCATCTGGCTCAGGGGGCTATCCTCCGTATTGTAAATGCCCACGACCGTGGCAATAGGTTTGGCTTTTTCCACGAGCTCAATAACCTCCATGGATTTGCCGGATTGAGATATCGCCACCAATAAAGTCTTTTCATCTATATGATTAAACTGGAACCGGGAAAGCTCAAACGCGCTGAAGGCCAGTGTCCTTACCCCTTTACCGGTAAGATAGCCTCGTACGGCATCCATCGCGTACAGGGAGCTACCCATGCCCGAAAGGATCACTTGGTTGCATCCCCTTTCTTTATACGCCGCTACGATGGTCTCTATCGTCTTAAGGCCTTCCCCGCGATAATAGCGGATAACCTCCTTCATCAGCGTACCTTGTGTGCAGACTTCCTCGACAAATCCGTTCACGTTATTTCCTCCAAATATTCTATACTTTATATATGGCCTAGCCAGGAATTGCCGGCTGTCCCGGCAGGTTACATATACAATCAAAATGTTCGAAAACGGCAAATGCCGGATATATAAGCTACTTTTTTATCAATACACTTTTAGTTTATGTTCTTTTATGTTTGTTTAGTGCGTCAGTTCGGTCTGTATTGCTCTTGACTTGCATTATAGTCCAAACAGTTTTATACTGTCAATACGAATATTAATGCACATTTATACGCAATTATCTAGGGTAAATGAATTAATATTCGTATTTCGAACATTGTGCTCCCTCGCCGGGAAGCAATTGTTCTATTACGAACATTTATGCTTGAAAAGTCCCCTAAACTGTGCTATGCTATTTTGTACCAAACCGGAGGTAATTTGCGAATTATGATTGCCAGAAAACGTTTAGAGAGAATCATGGAGTTAATTAAAAGAGAAAACGTAGTCTCCGTGAAAGACCTGAGCTCCAGCTTGGGCGTAACGGAGAAAACAATACGGCTGGACTTGGATCGGTTGGAAAAGGCCAACATGCTTCGCCGTATTCACGGGGGTGCCATGCAGATAGAGCAACCCTCTACCATTTCTTTTTCTAACACCGGTTATCGCAATCGCTGCCTCCACGAAAAGGGGTTAATTGCGGCAACAGCAAAGAGCCTTATCAAAGAAAACGACGTCATTCTTCTGGATGACGGCAGCACTACGCTCGCCTTGGCCAAGCTGCTGGGGGATTTTCGAATTACGGTTCTGACCAACGATGTTCTTATCATCAACGAGCTGATGTATAAATCCAACGTGACCCTTTATGTGATTGGCGGCTCGCTCAAACGAGACGGTGAGTCCTTTGTTATCAATGGAGAGGACTCTATCCAGTTTATAAAAAAATACCGTGCCAACAAATACTTTATTGGAGCCAGTACCATCGACATTGAGAACGGGCTGATGATTTACTACTATGGCGACCGTTCGACCAAGCGTGCCTTTATGGCGGCATCGGACCAGATCATCTGTCTTCTGGATTCCTCTAAGTTCAATCGCACGGCTTTCACCCGGATTGCTACCGTGGAGGAAATCCACACCATTATCACGGATTATAAAGCAACCCCGGATGAGCTCGAAAAATACCGCAGCTTAGGCATCGAGGTTTTGGTTGCAGAAGAAACGCCGCTAGTTGCATTGCCTTATTCAACCTCGCAAAACAAACCGCATGTTTGAACCGGCAAAGAGGGAGTTGCCCGAAAAAGCGGCTCTGCACTATCCGAGTTAAGACTTATATTGTGTATATGGCAGAAATGGGCGCGGGTATATACCCACGGCCCCAGACTGTCAAAAAAGTCCTTGGGGGTTCGAGGGGCCGTAGCCGTAGCCCCCGGAGGTTCTAATCGCCGCCAGCGACAGGTGCGGTGGCGGCGAGAGGCCTTGCGTAGCAAGGTTTCCCTGCAGGGTTTGCTGGCCGTGTCTACAGGCACAAGCAAACCCTGTAAACTCAAAAAAGTAGCCGTAGCCACTTTTTTGACACGCAGGGGCGCGGGTATACCCACGCCCATTTCTCCGTTAATAATCCCCTGCCTCTTATCCGCATCCCGCATTTGGACAAGGGTAAAAGCGAGAAGGCTACGGATCGGCCCGTCTTCCAACGGCTATTAAAGCCTTTTGCGTTTTTTTCTCTGGATTTACATGCGCAAATCCATGTTTTTCGCAATAATTTCCGGTGAAATATTCGAAGCTGAGCGAACGAAAAGGGACGGATGCCATGGATCGGCAACAAGAAACCGTTTCCTACATACCGTCCTGACCGATAGCCATCAGGCCAATTTATTCTAGAAGATGATAAACGGTCTGCTGAGCAACGCAGATAAATGAAAGGGAATCTGTAAGCTGCCCCAATAGATCATAAGTAGATTGGCGGTGCCGATTGGTGTCACGCACCCTTTGCTTAAAATGACAATACTATATAGAACAACCCCTAAGAAAGGAGGTTATGGGAATGTCTAACACGAATTGTTGCAGTTGGTCTCAGTGCGGCACACCGTATTGCCCGCTGACATATTGGGATCAAGAACAGGCGCAACTGCAGGCGCAACTGCAAGCGCAGGATCAGGACATAAACTCGCGGACGATCCTAAGGGACATTGGGAACAATACGATTAATATTACGGTAGATAACGAGAATATCCTTGTAGCCGTACTCGTGCTAGTAGAAGTGCTGCTGGGGGGCGACCCCGATGTGAGCGCTTTACGCACCTACCTTGAACAGCGTGCAAGCCAAAACGGGCAGAGCACATAAGCCTATCCGCAAGGGGAAGCTCTACTTCGGTAAAAAAACCGTCGTAAATTCCCAATATATTTTGCGAAACATTGAAATTCCAGAGTGGGCTTATGCCCACTCTTTATTGCACAGGAAAGGCACTATTATCAACAGAAAAAAAGGGACGGTCACCCGCCTCTCATGTGGAGGTTCGGCAAAAACATCTTTCATTTTGCTTATAGGTTCTTTCATCAGCGAGGGGTTATCTTTAGATTCTTCCGGTCCTTTTAGCGCTATCTCCTCAGCGCTTCTCGTGTTCGTTGACACATTTAATGATTCGGGCAACAAAGAAAATATAAATACTAGCCCCCATTTATCTTCGCACTTCCATTTCCGGACGCGGCTTTCGGGCATACCCAGCTCCTCGGCGATAGAAACGGGCGACCGTGTTTTATCCGCTTTCCTCAAAGCTCCACTTCCTGAACTTTCGTCCCTTGCTTGCCATTCGCTTCACCCCCATATGAAAAGTAGACACTATCTTTTTGATAATGTCTACTTTTATCTTACAGGTTCATTGAAAGGGGGCCGCTTCTCATTATACTTTTCGATGGCATAAAACGAAGATATAAAAATACCGGGCAATGTCGCTCATTTCGGAAACGCCGGCTGCCATGTTGCTGAGCATCTCGCGGGCATACGCGCAATTGGGGCCCTCCACCCGCACCGGCGGGTAAGGCGCATCGGCCCGGCAGGCACACGTAGCGGCATAATGATCTATCTCTGTTCCTCCTCCCGCATGTTGGTATAACAAAGTCTATCCGCCCACCCGCAAGCGTACAACAAATGTACATTCATTTGACACCGCCCTTATTGGGGTGGCCTGCTGTTGTACTGTGTTCTGACTTAATGTTATAATTTATATAATCATCACGATAGGAGAAGATCAATGAACACTTTTTCACTGAAAGATAAAGTCATAGTTATCACCGGGGGTACCGGCGGTATTGGGCGTGGCCTCGTAGACTACTTTATTGAGCAAAGCGCCAATGTTGTTGCAATTGGCAGCCGCGAACATGCGATACAGGAACTGCGTGATGAGCTAGCGCAGCATGGAAAGCGGGCCTACGTATATGCGGCGGATCTTCGCAACGTGCCGTCCATTCAACCGCTCTTTGACAAAATTGTTAATGACCTTGGCCGGATTGATATTCTGGTAAACTGTGCGGGGATGGGACATCCTATCCCAGCCCTAGAAGTGACACAAGAGGATTGGGACACAATGATGAATCTCAATCTGCGTGGAGCATTCTTTTGCGCCCAAGCAGCGGCCAAGCACATGCTTCCCCGGCAATACGGCCGGATCATCAATATCTCCTCCCAGATATCGCTCGTAGCGAACCAAGACGAAGTTGTATATTGTGCGTCTAAGGGCGGGCTGAATCAAATGACCCGTGTCTTAGCACTAGAATGGGGAAAGCAAGGTGTTATCGTCAGCGCCGTCGCGCCAACCTTCACCTATACCCCGGGTACTGCCGAACGCCTGGATACCCCCAGTTTCCGCGATGCGGTGCTAGCAAAGATACCCCGTGGCAGACTCGGCACCCTAGAGGACGTCGCTGCGGCGGTCCATTATCTGGCTAGCGACTCCGCAGATATGGCGAACGGACACGTCCTGGTGATCGACGGTGGGTGGACCATCGTCTAAGATGCCGCCTTACCTCCTTCGCTAAAAATTTTAGATGTTTTTTTCAGAAAATGTGATATACTTTAAATGTTATTGCATGATAACAAATCAAAACGCGGAGGGCTTTAAATTGTCAGACAAAACGCTTACATGCAGGGACTGCGGGGCAGAATTTCTCTTTACAGAAAGCGAACAGGCCTTTTATCGGGAAAAAGGCTTTCAGAACGAACCTCAAAGATGTCCTACCTGCAGAGCAGCAAACAAGGAGCGCCAACGCGGCGGTGGGCGGGATGGTTACAACAGCTCTCCGCGACAGATGTATCCAGTCAGATGTGCGCAATGCGGCAAGGAAACCGAAGTTCCCTTTAGGCCCACATCCGACAGACCTGTGTATTGCAAAGACTGCTATCAGCCTAGAGATCGAGGCAGAGACAGATATTAATTCTGCCCTGGCCCCTACCAGCAACGGTAGGGGCCTTTTATTAGGCACGCTATCCATCCTGCTTTGCCTCCCCGTAATCGCCTTTTTATCAGTCCTTCGCTCAATCCGCATTCCGCGGATATTTGGTCTTGTTCTCGCAATCGCGGTAGCCGTGTCTTACAATGGGACAGGATCATTTTAGATAAAGGTTTTTGCCTTTACGATAAGGGCACTTCTTCAAATCACTCATATGGGCCTCCTAACCTTTTCTTGATGGGGTCAATCGGTTATATTTTAGGTCGTTGAATGCTGTTAGCGTAATCACAATCTTACCGCGACCCATATCGAGAAATGCACCCAGGTTTGGATCCTAGATAATGCGGAGAAGTCAACGATTTTTCGGACAATATGTTAAGCACTACATGGTAAAGCCTGCGTATTCCAGGCGTTCAGGAATTGGATGGGGCTAAGGTAACCCAGCCGTTTCTGAACCCTGCGTCTGTTGTAAAACACCACAATGTAT
>JAYFPE010000025.1:0-56781 GCA_034928145.1 Candidatus Pelethousia sp.
ATATATGCTTCAAGTCGAGGGACTGACAAAGAAATACGGTCGGGTAACAGCAAATGATCAGTTGCTGTTCATTGTGCCTGCGGGGGCCGTTACAGTGCTGGCCGGGCCAAACGGCGCGGGGCCGCTTGCGTATAGGCTCAAAAGATGATCTTGAGTGAGCGGGGCAGGACGATTCCATCAGGGCCCATGTATTTGCAGGCATGATAGAGGGCCATCTCTCCGTCGTAATCGAGGGCGTCGCCGGCGGAATATGGGCTGCTTACGGTTTTTTCCTTGCCATCCGTTACGTAGGTTTCAGCGATGATGACATGGGCTGTGCCGGGTTTCGCGCGGTATTCGTCCCCATCCTCAATCTCCAGGCTCACGGTGGAAAGCCGGTTAAAGTCCGCGTCAAACTCGAGAATGCGCACCCGCTCCAGGCGGCCGATGGCCTTGAAGCTGAACGCGTAAGACGCCTCCTTGCCCTGGCCCATATCGCCGCCGGTCTTATAGGATATCGTTTGGGTAAGCGTGGTCCCCTCCGGCTGTAGGCTATATTGGCGCAGGTAAAAGATATTGGCCAGCTCAGTGCCCGCAACGTAGCCGCCCTGACCATCCGGATAGAGATACCATGCCCAAACCTCGTCCGGCGCGGCCCCCGCGTTGGCGTCCACGTAGAGGGTGGCGGCAAAGCTCTCGCGCTGCGTGGTCATCGTATCATCCTGTATGTTGGTATGGGAGCCGAATCCCCGATCCATAAAGCAGGGCGATACCTTGCCGCCAAAGCTCCGGCAGACCTGCCCTTGCTCATCCGCGGTCTCTTCGCTCAGGATGAGGCCGCATCCCCCCTCGCGCGCTTCAAAATCCACCGTAGGCGCATAGCCCTCGGGCAGGGCATCCGCCTCGTGGTGCAGCTCCAGCCAAACGCCGGCGGGATCGCTCCTGGCGGCGGAGCCGGGCTTTGCCAATTGGCAGCCCGCCATCAGCAGGCACAGGGTCATTATCAATACGCTAAGCTTCTTCATCTACCATTTCCTCCTCATCCAGTTCTCCATCAAAGGCCAGAATATCCCCCACTTCGCAACCGAGATAGTAGCAGATACGGTTGAGGGTGGCAAAGCGTATGCCCTTGCCCCTGCCCGTGCGCAGAATGGAAAGGTTCGCCTCGGTAATGCCCACTTCCCGGCAAAGCTCCTTGGCGGTTTTGCCCCGGGCTTTCAGCGTTTCATCCAAATGCACATGGATCGCCATATAACTTGCCTCATCATATGATAGAATCACTGTCTATCTTCAGGCTGCGGTTGCGCCGGGCGCTATCCGCCAACAGCAGCAGCATAAAGGCCAGCGCCAGCTCGATGAGCGGCAGATCGAGGCCGATGTGCACACCGCGACCGCGTGCCGCATCGGCAAAGAGCAACTGCAAAAGGTTTCCGCCCACCATGCTGGCCAGGCAGGCGTATACCACCGCCCGGGCCTTCTGGGCCACGGCCTCGCAGAGGCCGGCTATGATCTCGCCGTAAGGATCCTGCCGCAGGGCGGCAAGCAGATCGAGGGCCGGACAGACGAGCGCCAGCAGGAATGCGGCGGGCAGAGCGGACGCCAGCACCCGGATCAGCTCAGGCGAATCCACAACATACGGCGAAACCGCCGCGCCCAAAATAGCCCGGGCAATCGGGGCGGGCAGGGGAACGCCGGAAGCGTCATAGACCGCCGCGCCGGTGGGCGCGAAGCAGCCGATGCCTTCGTAAAGCCGGTAATAGCAGAGGGTAAAGATGAGCAATGCGCCGGTGATCTTCAGGAGCAGGGCCAGCCCGTCGTAAAGGGCCAGCCGCTCCGCCCGGCCCACCATGCAGAGCACCCACCACGCCAGCCCCGGGGAACAGACCGCCCCCGCCAGCGCAGTTTTGCAAACAAGCAGGCCCTCCCCTTCTGCCAGCGGGCCAAACACAGCCGAAAACTCCGCCGGATTGATAAAGAGGTACAGCCCGTAGAGCAGGCCCGCGCTCAGCAGCAGCCGCATGCCCCAATGCCGGGGCGCTTGGCCGCGCCGCTTCATCCACATCCCCTGTAAAACGGGCAAGCCGAAGACGAAAGTATAGAGGCACCATGCCAGGATGTTCCCGGCCCAGCCCGCCAGCGAGAGCGCCCTAAGACCGGCGCCCGCCAGATCAAAAGGCAGGGCTATGGCGTATAGCAACAATTCGCCCGGGGCAAACAGCCGCATAGCCGCGGCGCCCAGCGCGCACAGCAAGGCCAAAATGACCCCTTGCTTTTTGAGCGACATAAAAACACCCCCAAATTATTGTTTTGCAATAATTACAGGGGCAGTATATGCTAAAAATTATTGTCTGTCAATAATTACTTCGGGTTATGCTCCTTAAATCCTTCGCCCAGCACCTCGTTGGATTCTAAAATGATGATAAAGCTCGCCGGGTCCACTTGGTGCACAGCCTGGCGGATGAGGTGCATCTGCTTGTTGTTGCAGGCGCAGAGAACAACCTCCTTGCCATCCCCCGCATAGCCGCCCTTGGCAGGCAGAATGGTGGCCCCGCGCTCGCTCACCCGATCGATGGCGGCTACTACCTGCGCGCCCTGCTCGGTAATGATCAGGGTCAGCTTGCCCGCATCCACGCCATAGAGCAGCTTATCTACCATCTGGGCGGAGATGTAGTTGATCACCAGGCCGTAAAGGATGCCGTCAATATCGCGGAAGATCAGGCCGCCCGCCGCGAGCACGACCAAATCGAGGGCGAAGGAGATGCGGCCCAACGAAAGGTGCGGGTGCTTTGCGCGAATGGCCATGATGATGAAATCCGCGCCGCCCGTGGAGGAGTTTCGCATGAAGATCAGCGCGTAGCCGATGCCGCCCAGCACGCCTGTAAAAAGAGCTGTCAGCAGCCGATCCCCGCTATAGAGCGGCAGCAGCGGGGCAATATAATCCACCATCAGGGAGGAGAGGATGGTGCAGCGCACGGAGCGCAGGAAGAAATCCCTGCCCAGGAGCTTATAACACCAGAGGGCCACGGGAATGTTGAGCGCAATGGTAAGCGCGCCGATGGGCAGGTCGAAAAGCCTGTAGAGAATCAGCGAGATGCCGGAAAATCCCGTCATCAGAAACTCAGCGTTCAGCGCAAAGTTGTAAAGGGCCACGGCAGCCAGAAAGCTGCCCACCAGCTCGAAGGCGATATCCTTAAGATTTCTGGGGGAAACCAAGCGTGCAAGCATAGCCTTACCTCCAAAAGCACAGGGCTTAAAAGAGCGTTCGCAGGCTTTATGCTCGCAAACGCTCTTATACATTTTATGGTAGCACGGCCCCGGCTGGGCCGTCAACCCCCTGCGGGCTATCCGGCCCTAAAAAAGCTGGTCCTGCCCCAGGGGGAAACCCGCAGCGCCGCCCTGCCGATCAGCTTTGAAAAGGGCATCGTCATGGCTTCGCCATCCAGCACGGCGGCCGTACGGTTATCCGGCATGAGGAAGAATTCATCCTGCCCCAGGATGACCGCGGTCATGTCCCCGTTTGCGGGCTGTATGTAGCGGCTTTCATCCAACAGCACGCCGTTGATGTAAACGCGTCCAGCCGCCACCTGCACCTGCTCGCCCGGCAAGCCGACGACCCGTCCCAGGCTCACCCCGCCGGCCGCATTGCGAAAGGCATAGGCGTCTCCCCGCCCGGGAGTGGCCGCATGCTTGGCCAGCTTGTCAAAAAGGACGATATCCCCCTTTTGCAGGGCCGGGGCCATGCCGCTATCCGTGATCTGGATGCTCTCAAACCAGAGGGTGAATACCACCGCCACCACCATCAGCGCCACGCCGAGGGCGTAGCCCCAACTCATTAGGCGCAGTTTTTTATATTCGACGCTGTTGCGCTCCGTCCGTCCCTTCATGCTTCCCCGCCTTTTCCCAGGTTTTTCTTGGCAGCGCGCTCAAACTCCTCCCGCGGCAGCATCACCAGCCGGCCGCAAGCGAGGCACTTGATCTTAATATCCGCGCCCGTGCGGGTGATCTGCCATTCGTTGGCCCCGCAGGCGTGGGGCTTGCGCATCTGCACGCGATCCCCGGTTTCGAACTGCGTCAGCATAGGCTATTTCCCTTCCTCTCGCAAAAGCACCGTGTTGTGCGGCGTGCGGATGCCCGCCTCCTTATAGCGCAGCCGCGCCCGGCGGATGGTCTCGCGGGAAATCGCCCATTGCTGCATGGCGCTCGCTTTCATGGTTACCCGCAGGGTCACGCTGCTTTCCGCCACCTGGGTGATGCCCACCCGCTCCGGCTTTTGCACGCCTTCGCCCTTCATTTTTTCGTATACGGCCAGGGCTTCCTCATATAAAATATCCAGCGCGCGGTCCGCGTCCGCCTCCTGGGCCACAGCCAGCTCGATCACAGCCAGGTAATCGTCCCGGGAATAGTTGGTGATGGTGGAGATAGCGCCATTGGGGATTACGTTCTTTTCCCCACGGAAGCCCCGTACCGTGACCGTGCGCAGGCTCACATCCTCCACAATGCCCTCCACGCCTGCCACCAGCACATAATCCCCCACGGAGAGGATGCCCTCGAAGAGAATGAAAAAGCCCGCGGCGATATCGCGGATCAGGCTTTGCGCGCCGATGCCCAGCGCCAGCGAGCCGATGCCGGCCGCGGCCAGCATGCTGGTCATGGTGGAGGTGAGGCCCAGTTCGCCCACGGCAATGGCCGCGGCGATGAAATAGAACACATACTTGGCCAGCCCCTCAAAAATAGAAAGGCCGGTCTCAAGGCGGCGGGCAGCCGTATCATCCTGGCCGTAGCGGCTCAATCGGCCCTTGGCCATGCGCCGGGCCAGCCTGGAAGCGAGCCGCGTAAGGACGCGCGCCAGAACAAAAACCAGCAGGATGTTGACGAGGGCGCTCAGCCACTCAAGATCATATTTCGCAAAATAGGCATCCAGCGCGGGGATCATAAGCGCCTCCTTTACTCCGATATCATAGTATTGTGGCTTTCATTTTACCATAAATGGACGCGGAACGCTACGGAATCAAATATGCGGCCGCACGGCGCAACCCCGCGTTTTGTGTCTTTTTTGCACCCGGCTTTACAAGGCGGCGGCTTGCCTATATAATTTATGGGTGTGTGGGCGGCTACGTTTCCTGCCCAGCTTGCGTTTTTTCCCAATATTATACAGAAACGGAGTGCAATCATCATGGCTTATAAACTAATTACCGACACGACCAGCGACCTGCCTGCTGCTTTTGCGCAGGAATGGGGAGTGGAAGTACTCCCTATGGAATATACCCTCGACGGTAAGACCTATACCTACCTCCCCGGCGGCGGGGATCAGCCCATCGCGGAAGTCTACAACGCCATGCGCGGAGGCGCCGCCGTCATCACCAGCCAGATCAACGCCTATACCTTTGGCGTCGCCTTCGAAAAGCACCTCAAAGAGGGCCTCGATGTGATCTACGTGGGCTTTTCCAGCGCCCTTTCGGGCACCTTGGGCTCTGCCCGCATCGCAGAGGCCGAGCTGGCGGAAAAATACCCGGATCGCAAGATCGCCGTGGTGGATAGCCTGAGCGCGAGCCTTGGCCAGGGCCTGTTCGTGTATTATGCGGCCCGCAAGCAAAAGGAACTGGGCTTTGACGAGATGGTCGCCTGGCTGGAGGAGAACAAGCTGCGCTTCGTGCATTGGTTCACGGTAGACGATCTCGAATACCTCAAGCGGGGCGGCCGCGTAAGCGGGGCCACCGCGGCCATTGCCACCGTTTTGCAGATCAAGCCCGTGATGCACGTGGACCTGGGCGGTCATCTGGTGGCCGTGGAGAAGGTGCAGGGCCGTAAGAAATCCCTCAAGGCCTTGGTCGATCATATGGCGCAGGATGTGGATAAGGAAAAGACGGATGTGGTCTTCATCGGCCATTGCGACGCCCGCGGCGACGCCGAGCTGGTGGCACAGCAGGTGCGCGAGCGCATCGGCATTGCGAATATCGTCATCGACGACATCGGCGTGATGATCGGCGCGCACTCCGGCCCCGGCACCGTGGCCCTTTTCTTTGTGGGCGAGCGCCTGGCCGGCTGAATCGGCGCACCGCGCAGTCCCGGATGGTTTTTCACAGCCCGGCCCGTCGCATCCCAGCGCCGGGCCGCTCATTTTGCAGCCGGAGGCCGATCCGTTTTTCTGTTCCGGGCAGTAGTACGTATATTGCGGACACGTGCCAAAGCTGTGGCATTTCCGGTGAAAATTGGCAGGATGCTTAGGAGAATGCTCCCTTTTGACGCAAATAATCAACGGCTTGGCCATTAAAATAACTTATAGTGTAATGCAGGCAAAATCGCGTTGTTTTGTTCATATATGCCGCAGATGCAGGATATCCGCCTCGTTTCGGCCGCACGGAGGTGCCGATTCTGGAACTGAAATCCTGAATTACGGCCTCTCCCACACGCTTTTTGCCCGCATCGCCCGCCCGAACGCCCGCGCCGCTTTTCACGTTTGCAGGTCCAAATCCAGGGTATGCAAAAAACCTATAGCTTCGTCCGCAATATAGAGACATGCACGGCAAAGCGGATTGCAATTGCCGATGATGTGGTGTATGATAAAGCATGCCGGGCGGGCATGCCCGCGTCTCTGAGCGGGGCAGCACAGCCCGAGATCCACCATTAAAAATCGGAGGAAAGAAACATGAAGAAAATGCTTGCGTTCCTTCTCGTAGCGGTTTTGGCCCTTGCAGCCTTTGGTTGCAGCAGCACGCCCGCCGCTTCCGGCGGGCAAAGCGGCGACAAGGTCATCAAGATCGGCGTTTTTGAGCCCTTCACAGGTGAGAACGGCGGCGGCGGCTATCAGGAAGTTCTTGCCGTGCGCTATGCCAACGAGGTCAAGCCCACCGTCAATATCGGCGGCGTGGAGTACAAGGTCGAGTTGGTCGAAGCGGATAACAAGTCCGATAAGACCGAGGCCGTTACCGCGGCCCAGAGCCTGATGTCCGCGGGTGTATCCGTGGTGCTGGGCTCCTATGGCAGCGGCGTGTCCATCGCGGCCGGCGAAATCTTCGCTGAGAACAAGATCCCCGCGATCGGCCTTTCCTGCACCAACCCGCAGGTTACCCTGGGCAACGATTACTACTATCGCGTATGCTTCCTCGATCCCTTCCAGGGCACCGTAATGGCCAACTACGCCTGGCAGGAAGGCGCCAAGAAGGCCGCCGTCATCACCCAGCTGGGCGACGACTATAGCTCCGGCCTCGGCAGCTACTTCGTAAAGGCCTTCACCGCGCTGGGCGGCACGGTTGTGGAGCAGCAGTTCCAGACCAACCAGACCGACTTCAAGGCCATCCTCACCGAGATCAAGGCCCAGAACCCGGATATCATTTTCGCGCCCAGCTCCATCGCCACCGCGCCCCTGCTGATCAAGCAGGCCCGCGAGCTTGGCATCACGGCCCCCATCACCGCAGGCGACACCTGGCAGAACCAGACCATCGCCGATAACGCGGGTGCGGATGCCGAGGGCGTTGTGGTTTCCACCTTCTTCGACGAGGCCGATACCACCAACACCGTGGCTACCGATTTCGTCAAGGGCTTCAAGGAGTACCTCAAGGCCCATCCCGATGACCTCGAGAAGAACGGCGGCGAGGGCGTTGCCGCGGTTTCCGCTCTGGGTTATGACGGCTACATGGTTGCCATCGCCGCCATCGAGGCCGCCGGCTCCACCGATGGCACCGCCATTCGTGATGCCCTGGCCGGCGTAACCACCACCGGCGTAACCGGCGCCATCGCCTTTGACGAGAACGGCGACGCCAAGAAGGATATGGCGTACCTCAACATCATCGAAGGCGGCAAGTTCACCTTCCTCAAGACGGTTTCCATCGGCTAATCTTAAAACGCAAGGCGGGGGCTTGCCGCCCCCGCCTCTTTTCTCTTATATGTGCATTTATTGACGAATACCCGGAATCACAATTCAAATCGGGGGTTTTCATACCATGAGTATTACCACTTTCCTGCAGCATTGCCTCACAGGCATATCGCTGGGGGGCGCATACGCCCTGATTGCGATAGGCTACACCATGGTATATGGCATTTTGCGGCTCATCAACTTCGCCCACGGCGACATTTTTATGATGGCCGGCTATTTTATGGTGTTTGCCGTGGCCAGCATGCCCTGGCCCATCGCCATGGTGGTGGTGATCCTGGGCACCATCGTTCTGGGCGTGGCCCTAGAACGGGCGGCTTATAAGCCTCTGCGCACCAGCCCGCGCATGTCCATTATGATCTCCGCCATCGGCGCCAGCTATCTTTTGCAAAACCTGGCGACCTACCTCTTCTCCGCCCTGCCCCGCGCCTATCCGGAGATCCCCATGCTCAAGAAAATATTCCAGATCGGCGATGTTTCCGCCTCTCTGGTCACTTTCATCACACCGGTGCTCACTATATTGCTGGTGATCGTGCTGATGAACATCATCAACCATACCAAAATCGGTATGGCGATGCGGGCCGTTTCCAAAGATTTTGAAACCAGCCAGCTGATGGGCATCAAGATCAACAACGTGATCTCCATGTCCTTCGTGATCGGCTCGGCCCTGGCCGCCATCGGCTCCATCCTGTATTTTACGGACCGCATGTCCGTTACCCCCTTCTCCGGCGCGCTGCCCGGGCTTAAATGCTTTGTGGCCGCGGTGCTGGGCGGCATCGGCTCCATCCCGGGGGCCGTGGTGGGCGGCTTCTTCATCGGCATCAGTGAAACCTTCCTGGTGGCCCTAGGGTATTCCACCTTTAGCGACGCTTTCACCTTCCTGCTGCTCATCATCATGCTGCTGTTTAGGCCCACGGGCTTGTTCGGCGAGAAAATTACGGATAAGGTGTGATGCATATGAAGAAAAGTACAAAAACCTTATGCAATTGCATAACCATCGCCTTGCTGCTTATCTTCCTGCTCTATATGGAGACCCAGCAAACTACCCAGGGTATGGCTGTATCCATCCTGCAAAAGAGCGCCATATTGGCCGTGGCCGCCGTTTCCATGAACCTGCTCAATGGCTTCACGGGCCTCTTCTCCCTGGGCCAGGCCGGCTTTATGGCCATAGGCGCGTATGTGACGGCCATTCTCACCATCCCCGCGAATAAGATCGAAGCCGTTTATTATATGAACGGCGTGGCCCCTTGGATCATGAGCCTCAAGGCGGCCCTTGGCGGCATCCCCGATGTGGTGTTGATCCCCTTGGCCCTGATCGCGGGCGGCCTGGTGGCGTCCGTCTGTGCGGCGCTGATCGGCATTCCGGTGCTGCGGCTCAAGAGCGACTACCTGGCTATTGCCACGCTGGGCTTTTCCGAAATCATCCGCGCGCTCATCTCAAGCCCCCAGATGGATCAGATCACCAACGGCTCCTACGGCGTAAAGAACATCCCCGGCTTTGGCGTAAGCAGCGGCTTCGGCTGCCTGCTGGTGCCCTTTGGCATCGCGGCCCTGTGCATCATCTTCATGGTGCTGCTGATCCGCTGCTCCTATGGCCGCGCCTTCAAGGCCATCCGGGAGGATGAGGTTTCCGCCGAGGCCATGGGCATCAATCTCTTTAAGCACAAGGAGATGGCCTTCGTGATCAGCTCCTTCTTCACCGCCATCGCCGGCGGCCTGTTGGCCATGTATATGCGCTCCATCGAAGCTAAGACCTTTCAGATCATGCTCACCTATGATGTGCTGCTGATCGTGGTCATCGGCGGCATCGGCTCGGTCTCCGGCAGCGTGCTAGGCGCGTTCCTGGTGACGGCCAGCAAGGAATGGTGGCTGCGCTTCTTCGATACCCCGCTGACCATAGGCGGCTGGCAGGTGCCGCTGTTCCGCACCGGCTTCCGCATGGTCATCTTCTCGTTGCTGCTAATGGCCGTGGTGCTCTTCTGGCGGCGCGGCATCATGGGCAGCCGGGAGTTCAGCTGGGATAATATCCCCCGGTTCTTCGCCTGGCTCAAAAAGAAGTTTGGTAAAAAAGGCCTGGGGGAAGGAGGTGGCGAGAATGCCTGAGACCGTACTTCGTCTTGAAAACATAACCATGCAGTTCGGCGGCGTAGTCGCTGTGAACGACCTGACTATGGATGTGAACAAGGGCGAGATCGTAGCCCTCATCGGCCCCAACGGAGCCGGCAAAACCACCGCTTTCAACGTCATCACCGGCGTATATGCCCCCACCAACGGCAGGGTTACCCTTAAGGGCGTCGTCATCGCCGAAGATTTCCCCCGCGGCAAGATGAAAAAGCTCTATGCCGGGGGCCACAACGGCGAGTATAGCAACTCGGTCAATAACACCCCGGATAAGATCACCAAGATGGGCGTGGCGCGCACCTTCCAGAACATCCGCCTTTTCAAAAGCCTCACGGTGTTTGAGAACGTGCTGATCGCCCAGCATATGAACCTCAAGGCAGGCCTCTTTGCCGCCACCTTCGGCCTCAACCGCAAAGAGGAAGAAGCCATGCGCGCGGAGTGCATGCGCCTGCTCACCATCCTCGACCTGGCAGACGTAAAGGATGAGATCGCCAACAACCTGCCTTACGGCAAGCAGCGCCACCTCGAGATTGCCCGCGCCCTGGCCACCAAGCCGGAGCTGTTGCTGCTCGATGAGCCCGCTGCAGGCATGAATCCCCAGGAGACCGACGAGCTGACCGCCTTCATCCGCCGCATCCGCGATGATTTCCACCTTACCGTCTTCATGATCGAGCACCACATGAACCTGGTAATGGAGATATCCGACCGGATCTACGTGATCGACTTCGGCAAGCAGATCTCCGAGGGTACGCCCGCACAGGTGCAGGATGATCCCGCTGTTATCAGCGCGTATTTGGGGGTGGAAGAAGAATGAGCATGCTGGAAGTAAAAGACCTCCGTGTGAATTACGGCGGCATCGAAGCCCTCAAGGGCATCTCCTTCGAAGTGAACGAGGGTGAGATCGTGACCCTCATCGGCGCGAATGGCGCGGGTAAATCCGCCACCCTCAAGGCCATCTCGGGCCTGGTACCTATGGCTGGCGGCTCCATCGTCTACAACGGCGAAGTGATGTCCGGCTTCGATTCTCAAAAGATCGTGCAGCGGGGCATCTCCCTGGTGCCGGAAGGCCGCCGGGTCTTCCCCAACCTCACCGTGCTCGAAAACCTTAAGGTCGGCGCCTACCTGCGCACGGATAAAGAGGGCATCGAGGCGGACGTTGAATATATATATCAGCTCTTCCCCCGCCTCAAGGAGCGCCATTGGCAGATGGCGGGCACCCTGTCAGGCGGCGAGCAGCAGATGCTCGCCGTGGGCCGCGGCCTCATGGCCAGGCCCAAGGTGATGATGATGGATGAGCCCAGCCTGGGCCTCGCCCCCCTGATTGTGCGGGATATCTTCAACATCATCCAGCGCATCAACGCGGATGGCGTGACCGTGCTGCTCATCGAGCAAAACGCCAACGCCGCCCTCAAAATCGCCAACCGCGGCTATGTGCTGCAAACCGGCCACATGACCCTCACCGGCACCGGCCAGGAACTGCTCAACGACGAAAGCGTGCGCGAGGCGTATTTAGGGAAAACGAAGTAAGGGTTTCCATTCCAAGTTCATAACTAGCGGCCCGGCGCATTTTTGCGCCGGGCCGCTTTGTTGGTATTTGTTGGTACCTGTTATTTTAGAAGATGCGCCAGGCGCAGATGAAGTTGCGCTTGCTCCAATCACCCAGGCAGGAGCGGTGCACGACCTGGCCCGAGCCGCTGGAGGCGTCGATCATGGTGCCGTCGCCCATGGCGATGGCCACGTGGCCCTTGAATACGATCACGTCGCCCTTTTGCAGGCTGGAGAGGGAGCTGACCTTCTGGTAGCCGGTGCTCCTCCAGCCGGAGCTGGTGAGGTATTTCTGGCTCACGCCCGCCTGCCGCAGGCACCAATATACGAAGCCGGAGCAATCGAAGGTGTTCGGGCCCTTGCCGCCGCGCACATACTTGCTGCCCAGCTTGCTGCGGGCCGCCTCGATGAAGGCGTTGAGGCTGCCGCCGCTGCTCACCGAGCCGCCGGAGCTGCTGCCGGAACCCCCGGAGCTGCCGCCGCCGGAATCCGAGCCCGCGCTGGGCGTATAGTCCGAAGCCGCAGCCTTGGCGCTATCCGAGAAAAGGGTCTGTATGGTGTAGCGGCCCGCCTTACCATCTGCAGAGAGCTTGTTGCGGGATTGGAAGGCCTTCACAGCCTCCTCCGTGGCGGAGCCATAATAGCCCGTGGCCTTGCCGGAAAGATAACCCAGGGATTTGAGCTTGCCCTGGATCTTGCTCACCGTATCGCCGCTCATGCCCAAGGTTAGGGCATTGGGCTGGGCCTTGTCGCTCATGAGCAGGTAGCGGGTGGCCGGACCGATGTGGCCGTCCACAATGAGGCCGTTGATTTGCTGGAAGAGCTTGGTAGCGGCCACGGTATCCTTGCCGAAGGTGCCGTCCGGCTCTGTGGTGAGGTAGCCCAGCTTAAAGAAACGTTTTTGATATTTGAGTACGTCGTCGCTCTTTTCGCCATAGGAGAGGGACTTAGGGATGGCGTCCTCGCTATAGAGCATTTCACGCGTCTGCTCGCCCACCTTGCCGTCCACATCCAAATGGTTGCGCTTTTGGAATTCCTGCACGGCCGCCTCGGTCTCCTCGCCGAAGTAGCCGGTGGTCTTTTTCATGTAGTCCAGCTCGACCAGGCGGCTTTGCAGTTCGGTCACATCCGTGCCCTTTACGCCGATGCCCACCATGTATTTTTTGGCCTCGGCGCTCATGAGCAGGTCATAAGTGGCTTGTCCTATGCAGCCGTCGATGGTCAGCTCGTGGCTGCGCTGGAAAAGCTCTACAGCCTCCTTGGTTTGCGAGCCGAATTTCTGGGTAGGCTCGTCGTTATCCATATAGCCAAGGTCCATCAAGCGCTGTTGGATCTCGACGATCTCCGGGCCCTCGTAGCCCTTGCTAAAGAGCATAGGCGTGGGCGTGGGCACGGGGGTCGGCGGGGGGGAGGCGTTTGCCTGTTGCTGGGCAAGCGCGTTTTCGAGGGAGACCACGTTCGCGTCCTGCCCGGCCGCGGCGGCATAACGTGCGCCGGAAGCGGCCGCGCCACTTTCGGCCGCGGCGGAAAGGGAGGCAATGCCCCAGATCAAACCGCAGAGCAGCAGCACCGCGGTGCAGCAACCGAGGATCGTGCGCAGATCGCCCCGCCGAAGGCCCCGAACGGTACGGGAAACCAATGCGCCAAACCCGCCCCGCTTTTGAAAACGCCGGATGGAGAGAAAGGAGCGCCGGGCAGAGCCACGCAATATTTCTTTCATGGCGGACCAGCCGCCCCTCGTCTGCCGCTTCATGGAATAGATTATAGCATAAATCGCGCGTCAAAAAAAAGAAACAAAGCGTTAACAGCACAATTTAACAACCTTGCCCTATCCAGCGGCGCGGTTTGAGGGTATAATAATGTAGAGAAATGTGGATACAAGATCCTACGGGGAGGTATACGGTTTGATCATCATCGGCATATGCGGGGCGAGCGGCAGCGGCAAGAGCACGTTGGCCCGCGAGATACGGGATTCCCTCACCTGCAACGCCCTTATTATTGGCCTGGATTGCTACTATCGCGACCATTCGGAGCTACCCTTTGCCGAGCGCATCCGCATCAATTATGACGAGCCTGATATCTTCGACTTCGACGAGCTATTGGAAGACCTTGAGGCCCTGGAGCGGGGCGAACCCATCACCCGCAACGCCTACGATTATTCCAACTACAGGCGCGCCGATACGGATGAGTTGCTCCAGCCGCCGGATGTGCTGATCCTCGAGGGCATCCATATGTTCCGCGATAAGCGCATCAGCGAAAAAATGGTGCTCAAGGTGTTTATGCACGTGGATGTGGATATCTGCCTGTTAAGGCGCATCAAGCGGGATATCCAGGTGCGGGGCCGCAGCATAGAGAGCATATCCGAGCAATACCTTTCCACGGTTAAGCCCGTATATGAGGAATACGTGAGCAAGTATATTTTACAGGCGGATTTCGCCATCATGCGGGGCGGCAAGAACCGCCTGGCCATCGACGCCATCAGCGCCTACCTTTCGGCCCGGCTGCTGGCGGAAAAATTTGAGCGGGACGAGCACGGCAAAGCCCGCATGGAAGCTGGGAAGGAGGCATAGCCTTTCAACGATGGATAGTATTTGGAGATACACGAAAAAATACCTGCCGCTGGTGGCCTTCGGCGTGCTGCTCTATGAGCTGTGCGAAAATTGGCCTGCGGTGCGGCAGTCGTTATCCGATTTCTTCTCGATTCTGCAGCCGCTGTTCATGGGCGTGGCGCTGGCCTTCATTGTGAACATGCCCATGCGCTTTCTCGAAACCAAGGTGTTTGCCAAATGGAAGGATGGCGGGACCAAGCGCGGCGTATGCCTGACGCTGGCCTATATGTTCGTGATCGCAGTGATCACGGCCATGCTGTTGCTCATCATCCCCCGCATGGTCGAAAGCATCACCTCCATCCTGGTGAATTTCGACAGCAATATGCAAAGCCTCAGCGCCTGGGGCAACGGGATATGGGAGCGGCTCAATCTTCGGCAGGATGTGGTGGATACGATCTCGCGCGGATTCGCGCGTACCTTTGGCCAGTTGGATGAGATCATCGCCAACGCGGCGGGCGCGGTCGTGAAGGGGGCCGTGAGCATAATCGGCCTGGCAGCCAACATCCTGATCGCCTTCATCCTGAGCCTCTATTCCCTCTTCAACAAAGAAAAGTTCCTCATGCAGGCCCGGCGGCTGGTCAACGCCATCCTGGAAGAAAACGCGGCCAGGCGCGTACTGATGATCTGTACCCGCACCAACGCAGCGCTCAACAGCTATTTCTTCGGCCTGATTATCGACTGCTTCGTCTTGGGCACCATGTGCTTCATCGCCATGAGCATCTTCGGCTTCCCTTATGCGCTGCTTATCAGCGCCACCATCGGCTTTACGCAGGTGGTGCCCATCGTGGGACCCTGGATCGGCGGCATCGTAGGCGGGTTTCTGATCCTCTTCGTGGATCCGCCGCTGGTGTTGTGGTTCGTTGTGCTGTTGCTTACTGTGCAGCAGATCGACAACAACCTGGTTTATCCCCGCGTAGTGGGCAACGCCGTGGGCATCAGCGGCATCTGGGTGCTGATCGCCATCCTTTTGGGTGGCGGGCTTTGGGGCCTGGGCGGCATCGTGCTCTCCGTGCCGCTGATGGCTGTGTGTTATACCATCGTGGGCGAGTGGGTGAACAAGCGCCTCGAACACAAACGGCAATAACCTTTCAAACAAGCGGCCGCCCTCTTGGGCCGCAAACGGTCCGGCGCATGCCGGGCCGTATTAATTTGCCGGCGCTGGCACAAATTAGGTGTGGAAAGGCCGCCACTTTGCGGCCAGATTGTTAAAATTCTTCGTTGCCGCCCCGCAGAATGGATGTAGGTGGTATAATGCAATTGGTAAATTATGGTCCACACAGAACCAATTATGGAGGCATAGGATATGCGTTTCAATAAGGGCATCCGGCTGCTGGCGTTGGCCATGGCGCTGGCCTGCCTCCCGTGGGGCACGGCCCTGGCCAATGCCACACCCAGCGATACGGGCAGTATGGCCAGTCCCTCCGCGGAGCCGGCGGATACGCCCGAGGTTACAGCCCCCCCATCCCCTACGGATTCGGTGGAGCCTACGGCCTCGGTAGATCCCACGGCCGCGCCCTCAACCACGCCTTCGGCTACGCCCGCTCCCGGGACTACGCCCACACCGAACATTACGCCCACACCCGCCATTACGCCCACGCCCGCCATTACGCCCACGCCCGCCATTACGCCCACGCCCGCCGTTACGCCCACGCCCGCCGTTACGCCCACGCCTACGGCTATCCCCGCCGTGACCATCCGCGGCGAGAGCGCGCAGGTGCAGATGGGGCAGCGCTACGACCTGCTTACCGGCGTACCCGCCCAGGATGAAAAGGGTACGGCTCTCAAGGTGACGGTGGTGGATGACGGCGGCTTTGACGCGCGCGCCGTGGGCAGCTATACCATCCGCTATCAGGCCGTGCATCCCATAACGGGCAAGGCCTATACCTTTAGCCGCACAGTCACCGTTTACAAGAGCGCGGCGCAGGAAAAATACAAGGTCACCATCGTGGCCGGCGAACTGGTCTTCCAGGTGGGGGCATCCTCCTATGACCTGCTCAAGGACGCCAAAGCTCTGGATGAGAACGGCAAGGCCGTGGAGATGGGCGTATACAGCCGGGGCGGCTTCACGATCTCCAGCGCAGGCGCATATACGGTGGTACTGGGCGCGCTCCACCCTGAAACCGGCGAATTGTTTACGCAGGGCCGCACGGTCCGGGTCCTCAGCGAGGAGGATTACAAGGCTTGGCAAAAAGCCCAGCGCCGCCTGCGTGGCGATAGCAACGACCGCTACGCCAAATACCTGCAATACCGCAACGAGATCTACGAAAAGCTCAAAGCGCAGATGGAGGGCCTCACGGCGGATATGCAGCGGCGCATCCAGGCGCTATCTTCCGTTTTCCCGGATAAGGCCATGCAGTTGGTGCGCTATACCCCGGCTTTGCTCGACGATAGCGACGCGACGGAGGTGGAGATCGAGGCGGACGTGGCGTCTAAGCATTTTCCAGTGGACGCGGAGGGCTACACGGAGCTTTCAGCCCTCGCCATCAGCAACTGGTCGGAGATATTGGCCGTGTTCGTGGCGGGCGGCAGCCTGGATGTAGAGGAGCCGCTGGATTTGATGAACCTGCGCAAGATCGAATACGACGGCCTGGGCGAGGTTTTCTGGGATATGAACGAGCTGACCTACCATGTGGAGGATGATAGCCTGCGCATCATGATCACCCCCGCCTCGGCGGAGGAGATGGCGTTGCGTTACGGCTGGGAGGAAGATCGCCAGCTTTCCCTCGAAGAGCTGTTGCAGCCGGAATTTCTCAAGGTTTTCGCCTCCCTCACAGGGGATACCAGCTTTGATGACATGAGCGCGGAAGATGAAGCCGCCATCCGCGCCACCCTGCCCGACGGCCTGGACGTGCAGCGCGAAACCATTGTGATGACAGCCTGCTCGCTGGTCGATAAGGTCACCTATTTCTGGGGCGGCAAGTATAACGAGGTGGGCTGGAACCCCTTGTGGGGAATCCCCAAGCGGGTAACCAGCGAGGGCAGCAAAACCACGGGCAAGGTGCGCAACTATGGTCTGGATTGCAGCGGCGTCGTCACATGGTCCTTCATCAACGCTGTGGGCGATCCGTCTGTGGCTGCGGCCATTGGCGAGGGCAGCGCCAACCAATGGTCCAAATCCAAATCCCTAGGATGGGACGAGGGCCAGCCGGGCGACCTGGCCTTCCTCGCAAGGCCCGGCAGCGTGGATATCAACCATGTGGGCATCATCGCCTATAAGACGGAGGATGGGCAGTACATGATCGTGCACAGCTCCTCCAAAGCCGGCGGCGTGGTGGTGACCGAGGCGCTCTCCAGCGGCTTCCGCTACCTGCGGCGGCCCGCCCTCTATGCGGATGGAGAGGAGGCGGCTGCGTGATCGGATGCAAAAGGCGGGGCCTGGCCCTGTTGCTGGCCCTGTCCCTCCTTTTTACAGCCTCTTGGGCGCTGGCCCTCGATTGCCAGCCAAAATCGGGCGCCGAGGTGGCCCCCGGGGATTCTATCGCCTATTCCTATACATTGCCGGCAAAAATGGAAACCTGCGCCCTTCGCCTTTCCCTGGGGCCGGGGCTGACCCTGCGCGAGAACAGCGTAAAGGTAACAACCAGCCACGAGCCGGAGGTGATCTACGGCAGCGACGGCTTTGTCGTGATGGCCGATGTGCTGGATGAAGGGGATACCATTGCCTTTGAAGCGGATGTGGGCTCCTCGGCGCTGGAGATATGGGCGCAATTGACAGATAGCGGCGGCAGCATTTCCGAAGCGGATGGCTATGCGGCGCACGTGCTGGTGCTGCCCGCACAGGCCCAGGATACGGCGAAGCTGGCCGCTGCCGCCGCCGCGCAAGAGGCTGCGCAGCCGGATGCGGGCAAACCCGCCATCAACACCACAGCGCTGCTCGCTGTGGCTGCAGTGGCGGCCCTATCCCTGTGCAGCACGCTCTACAAAAGCCGTTCTCTGCGCAAGCGGGCGCAGGCGGATACGCCTGGGGCCGTTCCCCCCACAGAAGCGGAGGCGGGCGCGCCCGCTGATAATACGGTGGAGTACTTGACCATCCCTGAGGAAGCGCCTGCGGGCAAAAGCGAATAAGGATAGCCTGCTTTCAGGGCCGCCGGAATTCTTTCGGCGGCCCTTGCCGCTTTCGTAGAGCCGTGTTATACTGATTGACAACCAAGTTTATGTTGAAAGGTTTACAATCTATGCGGTCCTCCCTGCGTTCCTGGCTTCTGTGCGCCCTTTTCGCGGCGCTGATGGTGATCTGCTCCCAACTGGTGATCCCGCTGCCCATGGTGCCGCTGAGCCTTTCGCTGCTGGCCGTGCATTTAGCCGGGGCGCTGCTGGGGCCGCGCCTGGGGGCTGCCGCCATGGCCGTTTATGCCTTGCTCGGCTTGGTGGGCGTGCCGGTGTTTGCCTCCTTTGGCGCCGGGCCGGGCGTGCTCTTCGGCAAAACGGGGGGCTACATTTTGGGCTACATCCCGGCTGCCTTTCTTACAGGGTTGCTCATGCGCAAAGGCGGGGGCTATTGGCCTACCTGCCTGGCCATGACCGCGGGCACCCTGGGCTGCTATGCCTTTGGCACGGCCTGGTTCATGGCGGTTACAGGGCTGGGCCTTTGGGCCAGCCTGGGCTATTGCGTGCTGCCCTTTTTACCCGGGGATGCGGCCAAGATACTCACGGCGGCCTGGCTGGCGCAACGCCTGCGGCCCCAAGCGGAAAGGATGCTGGCATGACGACAAAAGAGCGCATACTGGCCCTGCTTGAAGAAAACCGTGGCGCGCGCCTGTCCGGCGAGGAGCTGGCCGCGCGATTGGGCATTTCGCGGTCCGCGGTGTGGAAGGCCGTTGACGCCCTGCGGCAGGAGGGCCACGCCATCGAGGCCGCCACCAACCGGGGTTACCTGCTGCGGTCTGAGAGCGACGTGCTCTGCAAAGAGGCGGTGCTGCCCTATCTCAAAAGCAAGGTTGAGCTGATCCTGCCCAAGGAAGTCGGCTCCACCAATACCCTGTTGCGGGAGTTGGCCCTACAGGGCGCGCCGCATGGCACCGTAGCGCTGGCGGATAAGCAGAGCGCGGGCCGCGGCCGCCGGGGCCGCGGCTTCCTCAGCCCGGAGGGGGGCATCTACCTGAGCGTCCTCCTTAGGCCCGAGCTGAGCGCGGTGCGGGGCGTGCGGCTGACCATTGCCGCCTGCGTGGGGGTTTGCAGGGCCATCAAGGCCGTTTGCGGATTGGATGGTGACATAAAGTGGGTCAACGACATATTCCTTCATGGCAAAAAGATCTGCGGCATCCTCACCGAGGGCGGCGCCGGGCTGGAGAGCGGCCTGCTCGATTACGCGGTGGTAGGCGTGGGCCTCAACTACCGTGCCCCGGCGGGCGGCTTCCCGCCGGAACTGGCGGATATCGCCGGCAGCCTCTATAGCCCGGCGGAGCAGCCGCCCCTGCCCCGGGGTCGCATGGCCGCCGCCCTGATCGACAGCCTGATGGAGGCCCTGGCCGATCCGGAAGATGAAGCCATCATGGCGGAATACCGCAGCCGCAGCCTGGTTCCGGGCAAGCGGGTGCTGGTGCTGCGGGAAGGCAGCCAGCGCCCGGCCCTGGCGCAGGCTATCCTTTCGGATGGAAGCTTGCTGGTGCGCTATGAGGAGGGCGCCACGGAGGCCCTTTTCAGCGGCGAGGTGAGCATCCTTCCCCAGGCGGAATGAGGCGGCTTCGGCCGCAAAAAAGGCTTGCGCGGCCCCCGTTAGCGGGTTACAATATATGTGTGGCAGAATGCCACAAGCAAAAGAGGCAAATCTTAAGAGAGGAGAACAAGATGGACGCCGGACCATATGGCAGTAGACGCCATACCAATTTCATAGCGTGGGCGGCGTTCCTTGATGCATAAAACGCCGCTCTAAAAAGGAGCCGTTTTATGATCGAGAAAGTTCTTCAACTTCTTCAGGAGCGCAGGTTCGCCGAGGTGAAGGCTGCCGCGCTGGAAATGCACTATGCGGATATAGCGGAGGTTTTCAGGGAGCTGGATACCGACTGGGAAAGCGCCCTGCTCTTTTTTCGCCTGCTCCCTAAAGAGCTGGCTGCGGAAACCTTCGCCTACATGGAACCCGACGTACAGGAGCACATCATCGGCGCCATTACTGACCGGGAGCTTCGCTATATTTTGGACGAGCTGTATCTGGACGACTATGTGGATTTGATCGAAGAAATGCCCGCCAACGTGGTCAAGCGGGTGCTGAGCAACTCCAGCGGCGAAACCCGCAAGCGGGTCAACCAATCCCTGCAAGACCCCGATAACTCCGCAGGCAGCATCATGACCAATGAATACGTCTACTTCAAGCAGACGGTCACGGTGCAGCAGGCCCTGAACATTATCCGCAAGACCGGGGTCGATAAGGAGACCATTGACAACTGCTACGTGATCGACAGCCAGCACCGGTTGGATGGCGTGGTGACCCTTCGCGAGCTTATTTTAGCCGACCCTGAGGCATTGGTGGCGGATGTGATGCGCGCCAACGTCATCGGCGTCAATACACACGACGACCAGGAGCAGGTGGCGCTGCTTTTCTCCAAGTATGACATGCTGGCCATGCCCGTGGTGGATAACGAGGAGCGCCTGGTTGGCATCATCACCATCGACGACGTGATCGACGTTCTCCAGGAGGAGACCACGGAGGACATGGAAAAGATGGCGGCCATCACCCCCAGCGATAAGCCTTACCTGCGCACGAGCACGCTGGAAATTTGGAAGAGCCGCATCCCCTGGCTGCTGCTGCTGATGGTTTCGGCCACCTTCACTAGCATGATCCTTATGCGCTTTGAGGTAGCACTCTCTGCGGGCTTGATCGCTTTTATCCCTATGCTAATGGATACGGGCGGCAATTCGGGCAGCCAAAGCTCCGTTACCATCATCCGCGGGCTGTCTCTGGGCGATATCGAGTTCGCCGATCTTTTCCGCGTGCTGTGGAAAGAGGTACGGGTGGCCCTCCTCTGTGGGGTGACGCTGTCCATTTGCAATTTCCTTAAGCTGCTGGTTTTCGACCGGGTAGGCATGCATGTGGCCGCCGTGGTCAGCCTGACATTGATTTGCACGGTGTTTTTCGCCAAGGTCGTGGGCGGCGTTCTGCCGATGCTGGCTAAAAAGCTGGGCTTCGACCCAGCCGTCATGGCCAGCCCCTTCATCACCACCATTGTGGACGCGATGTCGCTGCTGATCTACGTTCACGTATCCATGCTCGTGCTCTAATCCTACGCAGGTCCTACGCAGACAGCGGTGCTGCGCGCACGGCGGGAGCGGGTTCCGGCGTTTGTGATGGTTGTTGGGGAAAAGGCCGTTTGTTCCCCTTGGGCGGGCATCAGTTTGCCGTTTCGCGGCGAAGGACTCTCCCCCGCCCGCAGGATGAGAAAAAACCCAGTGCAACATATCGCTTTCATAAGTAATAAAAAGCCCGGCGCATAGCGGATACGCCGGGCTTTATACTTGTGTAGCTTAGTCGATATCCTCCACCACGGTCTCGGGCGGGATGTCGAGCAGGGCGGGATTACGCAGGAAGGTCTTGGTCAGCTTGAAGGCGGAGGCGTAGTTGAAACCATCGCAGATGCGCTCATCGGTGACAAAGCAGTAATCGATATACTTGCGCTCGGCCACGGAGCCATCCGCTTGCAGCTCGTAGCGCTTTTGCTTGGCGCCGAAGCTGCAAAAAAGCGGCACGTTACCGAAATCATACAGGTGGTGGAAAATGGGCGGGATGCCCAGGCTGCCCATGCTGGTGATGTAGATGGAGCCGTGGAAGGGGCTTACGGCCAGCAAGCCCTTGGGAATCAGGCCGAAATAATCCAGCAGGTTCAGCAGCCAAACGACGAACTTGAGCAGCAGGCCGGGGATGTAGTTAAACCCCTTTGCAACGCCGTCGAAATTGCTTTCCTCCCGCTTGTTTTTCTGAATCTCCGCGTTGAGGATGGCGTATACCTGCGCGGCCGTGGCGTCTCTGGGAAAGGCGACCTTAATCACCGTATCCGGCGATTCGGCCCGCATCTCCTTTTTCACGGTGATCATGGCCTGGATGTTATTGCGGGCGAAAACCTTCTGGCCGCTGATGAAGCGGTTGATGGATGGCTTTTGGGAAACCGTGCGCACATAAGCGGCCAGCATCACGTGGAGGATGCCGAAATCATCCAGCCCCTCCTTGCGCTTTTCGCGGATGTATTTCTCCATAGCTTCGATATCCACGCTATCCGCAATAAAATTAGAAGAAGTGTTACGCGTTTTCATGATGTAGGGCGAAACGCGGTCGATCGGGGAAATCGTGCGTATCCTGCGCCCCTCGCTGCGGTCACCAAAGCGGCGTTTGCGTTGCTCCATAGGGATCTCCTTACATCTATAAAATAGGGAATAATAACATGTCACATTGTAGCCGCTCCGGCCTATATTGTCAATTTTTTTGCGCCCCGCCGCCCGAGCTGTAGCTGGCCGGGCGCGGCTTTGCCCACAAGCCTACGGGCTGTACAGCGCGCCCAAGTAGGCGTGTCTCCTATAAATCTTAGATATTTAGGCTAAAAACCGCCGGAATTCTCCTCTTTCGACAAGTTCTTCACATTGTGTGTGGTATTTTAACGATATCTTGTCGCCGGATTGGTTAAAATTACAAGGGGGCTCTGTCGATTTATATAATGGTAGCTATTCTTACCATAGCGTGGTTGGCTTCCGCACGTATCGTCGCGCGAGCCGGAGCGGCTTCCGAAAAATACTTGCACAAAGGACATGGGCAAATGAAGAGCAAGCTTGCGTTAACAACCATAGTCGGCCTGATCGGTGGCGTTGTCTGTGTGCTTTTATCCATTTTTGAAGGGGGAGATATCGACCTTTTTATCAATATCCCCTCGCTGCTTATCATCGTGGGCGGAACGATATTCGCGCTGGTGATGTCCTACCCGCTGAGCACCCTGAAAACGCTGGGTTCGGTGATCAAGCAGGCTTTCGTAGAAAACAGCCACGATCTCTTCGAAGACATCAACACGATCGTGGAGCTGAGCGAAGTTTCCAGGCGGGATGGCTTGCTGGCGCTGGAGAGCTACGCGGAAAACAGCAACGATCCTTTTCTAAAAAAGGGCCTCAACCTGTTGGTGGATGGCAACACCCGCGAATACCTCGAAGATTCCATGGTGAGCGAAATTTATCACGCACAGAAGCGGCACCGCACGGGGACCTCCATGGTCAGCATGATCGCGACCCTGGCGCCAAGCCTTGGCTTGGTGGGCACATACGTAGGCCTGATCCCTATGCTGGTGCATATGACGGATCCGGACTCGCTGGGGCCCATGATGGCTATCGAGCTGGTATCCTCTTTCTACGGCGGCTTTTTGGCGAACGTTATTTTTTCGCCTATGGCGAAAAAACTGAGCGCTAAAAGCGCACAGGAAAAGGATCGTAGCGACTTGATCCTCGAAGGGATCCTGGCGATTCACGACGGCAAGAGCCCGCGATTGATCCGGGAAGATCTGATGACCTACCTTACCAAGCAAGAGGCGGCCAAGCTGCCGCGCTCCAAGCAAAAGGCGCCTGCTGAGGAGCATACAGGCGGCAAGGTGATCGATTACAAAAACAAAGCAAAACAGAGCAAAGCGGAGCAAAAGGGGGCTTAATCCATGCGTCACCGCCCTGATGAAGACGAATTCGATGATGATGAGGAAGAGGGGGAAGGTTACCTGGCAAGCTATAGCGACCTGGTAACAGACCTGATGGCAGTGTTTGTGCTGCTTCTTTCGTTTGCCCTGGTTACGCAAGCCACGGCCAACCGCTCCTCCTCTCCGGACCTGATGATGGAGTCGACCGGCTCCGGTTTGATGGAGGCCGGCCGGATGATCGAATATACCGAATATTATAACCAGGACGAAGCCAAGGGCGCGGACGAAGGGAATACCGAATACGACGAGAAGGGCGAGCCCAGAGCAAAAACCGCGATGGACGTAAAAACCGAAGAGCTGATCAAAGAGTTGGAAGCGCAGATCGCCGACGCCGGGCTGGACGGACAGGTTCGCGTTACCAAGATGGAGCAAAACAAGATCGTGATGCGGATGATGGATTCCGTGCTCTTTGATACGGGCAAGTCTGTGATCAAAGAGGAAGTGAAGCCCATCCTCGACGGCATTTCCGATATCCTTTTTGAATACAACAGCGTGATCAAGACGATCCACATCGAAGGCCATACGGACGACCGGCCGATCAACACGCTGCAATTTCCCAGCAACTGGGAGCTCTCCACAGGCCGCGCAGGCAGCGTAGTGCGCTTCCTCATCGAAAAATCGGGCATACCAGGCGAGAAATTCTTCTCCTCTGGTTATGGTGAATTCCGCCCCGTGGCCAGCAACGCCACCGAAGAGGGCCGGGCGATCAACAGGCGCGTAGAGTTTACCATTGAAGTAAATGACTAGGCGATAAGGGCCTATTGCGCGGCAACGGCGCCAGATGTATAAGCGGCGGGCAGCAGATCGTAAAGAGCTGCCGGCGTCGCCTTTTTGCTTACGTGGGCCTTGGTTACGCCATAACTCATACAAAGGGAATAGAGGCGGTTGGCCAGCTCCTGCGTGGCCGCCTCAATGGCGGCCTGATCGAGCGGTATCTGCATCGCTTCCTCTTGGCGTTCTGCGCTCCAATCCGCCGGGATATCCCGCAGGGCCAGCAGGCGCAGGGCCGCTGCCGCCTCGCTCACGCCGTATTGCGAAAGGGCGGCGCTGCTTTGCAGCACGTTCACAGCCAGATAATCCGCGAAATCCGCATATTCCAAGCCCAGCGCCGCGGCCTTATCCGCCAGCACATAGCGGTAATCATAGCGGTAATCAGGCTTTATTTCAATGCCGAAGATATCCTGGGCCAAGGCTTTGAGCGCGTCCGTATCCAGAACATAGTAAGATGCGCCGCTATAGGGCGTGTTGTTAATGTATTGTCCCGCCAGGGTGTGGCGGTG
Organism: Candidatus Pelethousia sp.; assembly: GCA_034928145.1. Lineage (GTDB taxonomy): Bacteria > Bacillota > Clostridia > Christensenellales > CAG-138 > Pelethousia. The sequence goes on from JAYFPE010000025.1 coordinate 25,058, forward strand.
CAGGCCGCCGCCCAGGTCAAGATCGAGGGCAAAAAGGGTGAGGGCTGCGATCTGCTGCAAGTTCAGATCCGTATGCACCTTGTCCTGCACGGATAGGTAGATCTTGGGCAGGTTTTTGAGCTGATCGCGGCTTTTGAGCTGGGTAAGGATGGCGAAAAGCATGCGCTGCTGCCGGTCTGCCCGGCCCACATCCGTGCTGATGCCCTTGCGCGCCCGGCAATAATCCAGCACCTGCTGGCCGTTCAGGTGCTGATACCCCTTCTCCAGCACGCGGCCGTTGAGGGTGATGCGCACATCCACATCGTAATCCACGCCGCCCATGGCGTCTACCACGGCTTTAAGGCCGCTCATATCCACGCCGGCATAATGGCTGATCGGAATTCCCAGCAGGTTTTGCACGGTTTCGATGGCATATTGAAAGCCATCCCCTGTGGCGCTGCCGCCCTTGGCAAAGGCGGCGTTGATCTTCCAACGGCCCGGCACGTTGTATATGGGGGCCATGGTATCGCGGGGGATGGAGATCAGGTGTACATCCTTAGCCGCGAAATCCACAGAGAGCACCATCAATACATCACTGCGAAAGTTATTATCCTCGCCGCGGTAGACGTCGCTCTCCTCCGCCTCGCGCTCCGGGCTTTGATCCCAACCCAGCATGAGGATGTTGACCCGGTCCTTCATAAAGTCCCGATCCGCCGTTTGATCCAGCTCCTCCTCCGGCGAAAGGGTGGGCGAGGGCGTGGGCTGTGCGCTTTCCTCGGGCGCGGCTGTTTTCACCGGCGTGGCGGTGGGGTTGATGGGCTGGAAAGCCTGCATGGGGTCGGTCTTTATGGCGCGCAAATAGAGCGCCATGCCTGCCCCCAGGGCCAGCGCCAGCGCCAAAGACGCAACCAATACGATCACTACGGCCCGCTTCATCTTGCCCATGAGCCGCTCCTCCCATCCTCACTCAACATAATTCAACATATATAACGAACTCATTATAGCATAGGTTGCATAAAAAAACGGGCCGCGCTTAAACAAAAAAAGGGCCTCCCTTGCGAAAAGCCCTCTTTTATCCACAGCTATCATACCACATTTCCGCCGAAAAATCAATTCTTGTAAGCGCCCGCCGCCAGGGTATAATATCCCTTACACGGAAGGGGGGCTGCATATGAACCTGGAACGCTTAAGCCTGTGCCCACAGCGGCTGCCGCAACGGCAGAGCGCGGCGCGCATCCTGGCCTGCAACGAGGTTTCGGCCCACTTCGGCCTCGCGCTCAGCCCAGAAGAGGCCCTAGCATTGGCCGAGGCCCGGCAGGCGGCTCTTCTGGAAACGGGCAGGGTAGAATTTCGCGGCGGCATTTTGGAGGATCTTATCTTCGCCTTTTGCGATTCACCCTATATCGAGCAGGCAAATTATGCGGAAACCCTAGAGGCCCTGGCCCATCTCTTTTACGTCTTCAAAAATGAGACCATGGATAAGATGCCGGATGCGGAACTAATCGGGGCCATGAAGGCGGCCTTCGACGGCCCGCCCTGCTATGGTTCGCTGGAACTGCTGGAAGGCCGGGTGCTGGCCGAACTAGGCCGCAAGGAGCGCTTCCGGGGCCTGCCGGACGAAGATGAAGCCGAGGACGAGGACGACGAGAGCGAAGATGAAGATGCCTGAGCTGGCCCGACGCACGGCCTTGCGGCGCGAAGATCTGGCGGAAGGGGCCTATCTTGAATCCCTGTTGGAAGCCGCCCTTGCCAAAGGGTTGATCGACATGGCCTTTGTGGAGCGCGCGCAGATGTGCTGTATGGAGTTGTTGGCTGCCCAATGCGCGCGCTATACCGGCGGTCAAAGCACTTCCCTGCCCTGGGAGCAGGCGGAGGATATCTTTCAGTCCATCGTTTTCACCCTGGGCGCTTGGCTCAAGGACTACCCTGAGCCGCAGGATGCGCTGGATTCGCTCGGGCAGGGCGCGCCGGCGCTTGCGGAGGGTTTTCAGGCGGGCTTGCGCCGGGTGCAAACGAAAACCAGGGCCACGCGGCAGTTTTACAGGCTGGCGCAAAGGCGCATGGCCGATACGGATAACGAGCTTTATAACGGCACGGCCTACGGCGGCCTGGCGGGCTTTTTCAAGCTGTACGAGCCGCGATTTGGCGCGCACCGCATCCATATCACAGCCGATTACCCCCTGCTGCTCTATCCCGAGGGATATCAGGGCATCGAATTCATCCAGCTCTATATCCAGCGGTTGGATTATGAAAACTGCTTCTGCCGGGCTTTCGCAGCCCGGCAGATCAAAGCGGCCCTCACCCTGCACGCCATCGAATATGACACCACGGTGGAAGATATGCATGCCAACCTTTGCGCCGTGGCCCTGCAAGCCGCTTTGGCCTGCGCGCTTTGCGGCGAGCCCATCGCGGGCCTGGCCCTCTCCCCTGCCGGGCGCGCCAAACTCGCGGCTCTCCTCAAGGGCGATGATGTTTCAGCCCACCTGCCCCAAGCCCTGGATCGGGTGCTAAGCGAGATTGCCATCAGCGCGGGCGCGGCGCGGTATGTGCGGCAGGCGGTAAAGCAATATGCTGCGGATATGATAAGCGGGATGCGGTTGATGGCGGAAGGGTAGGCGCAGGCTATCGCCGGCGGAAGCCCATCGACAGCCATCCCCCGCCTCCGACCCGCTAATACAAAACCTTTGGCCCGATATCCGCCAGCGTGGGGCAGCCGCTCATGATCATGGCCTGGTAGAGCTGATCCGTATACGTTTTGAGCACGGTTGCCACGCCTTCCGCGCCGGCGGCATACGCGCCCCAACAGAGGGGGCGGCCCACCAGCACGCCTTGCGCGCCCAGCGCCATCAGCTTGAGCGCGTCCACACCGCTGCGCACGCAGCCATCCGCCAGGATGGCCATCCGGCAGCCGGCCAGGGCGTGAGCGATCTCGGGCAGCATATCGGCAGCGCCCGGGCAGCCATCCAGCACCCGGCCCCCGTGGTTGGAAACCACGATGCAATCCGCGCCCGCCTCGAGGCAGAGCAGGGCCTCATCCGCGGTCATGACGCCCTTGATGATAAAGGGGAGCTTCGTCTCTTTGCGAATGGCTTTGAGCTGCTCCACCGTTTTGGGCTCCACGGCCTGGCCCTGCAGGCGCATGGTCACCAGGCCCGCGCCATCCAGGTCAAGGCCCAGGGCCACGGCCCCCGCCTCCTCGGCCATGCGGAAGCGGAGGACGATATCCCCCATCTCCCTGCGCGGCTTGACGATGGCCGCCACGCCCTGGCCGCTGGCCCGGGAAGCCGCGAGACCCGCCTCAAACATGGCGATATTGGCCGCGTCGCCGATAAAGCCCAGGCTGCCCGCAGCCTCCGCGCCGGCCACCACGGCCCCGATGAAGGCTTCGTCCGTGAGGCCTTCACCGCAGTTATAGGGCGCGCCGGTCATGGGCGCGGCCAGGATGGGCGTATCCAGGCTTTTGCCGAAAATACTGAACTTGGTGGAGGGATCAGCCGCGCCATGTACCACCCGCAAATGGATGCGGATATTCCGCAGGGCCTCGAAATTGGCTGTGAAGGAACTGCCGGTGAGCGCGCCCCCCATGCCGGGCACCTGGCCCGCGCAGGCCCTGCCGTCGCAGGCGGGGCAGAGCTTGCAATGCGCTTTCATCGGCTGGCGCGCCGCTTCCCGTATCTCTCGCATGTTCATAGGAACCTTTCTCCTTGTTTATCTATCGCTGATCTTATAGAACACCGTTTGCTCGTAATCCACGACCACATCCTGATAGCCGCACAGCGCCGCATCCAACGCGGGGTCGCCCGTATCCGCCACCAAGGGGCGGCCATCCAGGGCGCGCAGCTTGGCGCGGGTGGCCACCGTTTGAATATTGCCCCGGCCTACCCGCCTTAGGATGCGGGGGCTGAACTGCTGATTACCCCGGCCAAAGAGCATGCCTTGGCCGCCGATGGGCGTAACGATGATGTAGGCCTTCGCTCCGGGTTTCTCCAGCAGCTCCCAAATCTGCGCCTCGTTGGCGTCCGCCAGGATCAGGGCGCGGTTTTGTACCACATCCACGCCCAGGAGAGTGCCCGCCAGGCCCAGGTCATCCATAATGGCCATGGTGGTGCTGCCCGGGCCGATGAAATAGAGCGCCTCCGGCTCCATGCCGTTCACGATATAGCCGGCCATGCCCAAAAGCTCGTCCTCATCCGAACTGCTGGCGGATTTGGAGGTCTGCATATGGCCGGAAAGGCCGGGCACCTCCATATAGCCATAGAGCCGGGCGCTGACCCGGCCTTGCCGAAAGGCTTCCTCATCGATATCCATTACCTCCGCCGCCCGTTGGCCCGCCGCCTTACCCAAGAGAAATTCCGCCGCGGCCAGCCCGGCGCTCTGCGGGTTGAGGGCATAGACGGCGGAGTGCATCTTTACACCCGCCGGGATGCCCAGCACGGGCAGGCTCTGGCCTAGGGCCTCATAAACATCCCGCGCTGTGCCGTCGCCGCCCGCGAAAAGCAGCAGCGAAGCCCCGGCCTCGCGGATAGCCCGGGCCGCGGCCACGGTATCCGTGGATGTGGTGGAGGTTTGCGGCTCGCCCAGCACGGTATAGGCAAAGCCCGCTTCTTGCAGGATATCCGCGCCCATGGGGCCGCCGTAGGTGAGGAAGCGGACGCTGTCCTGATAGGGGCGCAGCTGCTCCAAAGCGGCCCGTGCCCGCTTGGCCGCCTCCGGCGCGCCGCCCAGGGCCAGGGCCCGCGCCACGATGTCCGCGCCGTCGCTGCCCTTGAGGGCGACCCGGCCCCCCAAGCCCGCCACGGGGTTGATGATAAAACCGATCCGCTGCCGTTCCATGCCAATCCTCCCGAAAAATCGTTATCCATCAGCATTGTACCATACCGCCACGCCATTCCCAATAGGGATTTAGCCTTGTAACCTTCCGCATGAATTGACGGGAGCAGGCCTTGGTGGTTATACTATAGCTATGAAAGCACAGAAGTTTATTCTGGCCGTTTTGGCGGCGCTGCTGCTATCGGCCTTCGGCCTGTGGGCCTTAGGCGCTTCTTATTACGGCCTGTCCATGCTGGCGGCCGGGTTTTCCTTTGCCCTCTTCGCGCTTACGACCCTAGGCCTTGTGCCCGCCTTCGGCGCCGTGCGGGATTCCGTGCCCCTTTGCCCGGACGCGGCTCTTTGCAAGCGCAGCCTGCGCCGCAGCCGGCGGCACCCCTGGGCGCAGATCGCCCTTGCCGTGCTTGCCCTGCGCCTGTTCCTTTATATCCTGGCCTACGTGGCGGATATGCGGGTCAACGGCTATGGCGGCGGCATCCTCAACGGGCTCTCCCGCCTCTGGCTGCGCACGGATTCGCCCAGCTACCTCGGCATTGCCGAGCATTGGTATGTTACCGAGGGCGACCCGCGCTTCCACATCGTTTTCTTCCCGCTTTATCCCATCTTCATCAAGATATTCTCCCTGTTTACAGGCGGGAACCTTTTTGCTTCCGCTATGCTGGTGAGCAACCTTTGCGCCACGGGCTGCGGCATCCTGCTCTATGAGCTGGCCGCGCTGGATCTCGCCCGGCGGGAGGCGCTTTTTGCCGCTGCCTTCGGCATGCTGCTGCCCGGGGCCATGTTCCTTGGCGCGCCGATGACGGAAAGCCTCTTTTTGCTGCTCTCCCTGGCGTGCGCCTATTGCGCCCGGCGGCAGAAATACCTGCTGGCTGGCCTGTTTGCAGCGCTGGCCGCCTTCACCCGCTCCGTAGGCATTCTGCTGGCCGCGTTGATGGCGGCCGAAATGCTCACTGCCCTTCTAGGCGACGGCAAGTGGAGGGCCAAGCGCATCTGGGGCTATATCGGCTGCCTGTGCTTGGTGCTGTTGGGCACGGCCGGGTATCTCGCGGTGAATTATTTCGTCACCGGGGACGCCTTTGCCTTCCTCACCTACCAGCGCGAGCATTGGGACCAGAGCCTGGGCCTTTTCTGGAACACCGCCGCCTATCATACGGAGTACCTGCTCAATGCCCTGGCGAGTGGCGATCTTCGCATGGCCCTGGGCTTGTTTTTGCCCAATCTCCTTTGCGCCTTTGGCTCCCTTGCCATTATGCTGCCCGCGGCCCGCAAGCTGCGGCCCGGCTATACATTTTATTTCCTGCTGTATTTCGCCGTTTCCATCGGCTGCTCCTGGCTGTTGAGCGCCCCGCGCTATCTGGCGGTCTGTTTCCCCATTGCCCTGGGCCTCGCCGCCCTGCTGCAAAAGGCCCCCCGCTCTGTGTGGTGGGCCGTGGCCGCGCTGCTGTTCCTTGGCATCTGCGCGTATACGATCCTGTATATCCTCGGTTATCCGGTGTATTGATTGGGAAAAGCGCCGCGGGGCAATCTACAAGCTTATTATTTTGCGAGGTACTGAAATGAAGGACTTTATTCTTGCGGCTTTGCCATGGATCGCACTTGGCGTTTCCGTTGCGCTCGTTATTGTCTTTTCGGCCAAGCGGTTCCGAAAGGATCGCCCTCAAACGGAAACGCAGAGCGAGAACGGCAAACAAGAAGAGACTTATATGACATATGGCATGTGTTGCGGCATGTGCTTTGGCACGGCGATCGGCTCGGCGCTTATGGGCAGCCTGGGGACGAACGCCCTGACTTACTGCACTTGCCTGGGGATGCTCGCAGGCCTGGTGATCGGCTTGAACATTAAGAAGCGGTAACCGTACAAAAAACAGGGCCGCGCGCTTTGCTTAGCGCTGCGGCCCCTGTGTTATGCCCGCTATTTTAGCTCTTCCATCTGCGCCAGATCGATGCCGGTATAATAATGCTTCAGAATGGCCTCGTAATCCGCGCCTTCCAGGGCCATAGCCCGCGCGCCGTATTGGCTCATGCCCACGCCGTGTCCGTAGCCGTGGGTGGTGATCAAGACTTCTTTGGCGCTGAAATCAAAGGAAGCATTGGCACTTTTGAGGCCCAGCGCCTTGCGTAACTCCTTGCCCGTGGTTTCAACGCCCCCCAGGCGTAAGGTTTCTATCTGGCCGCTTTCAAAGCGGGAGATTACCTTTACCTGGCTTTCCAACTTGCTCTCTTTTAATTTGGCCGCGGGCCATTTTTTATTTATGGCCTTGACGAAGGCCTTGCGGCTTAGCCGAATCTCATCCGTATAATGGACGGCGTCCTGTTCGCCCGGGCTCTCAACCCCCACCAGATAGGGCAAGGCGGCCGCGAAAACGTTCTGCGCATCCTCGGTGCGGCCCCCGGCCGTGCTGTGGTAAAGGGCCTCGATGGGTTTCCCCTCATACACGGCGACCATGCCGTGGGTGGAGGCCACGGCTTCCTTAAGCTTATCCGCATTGCGCCTAGCTTCGCTGCCCCAGCGCTCGGCCAGGGCCTCGGGGCTCTTGTAGCTCTGGCAGCAGGCACTGTCCGTGCAAACATCCGCCCCGCCCCGGCCGCAGGGCTTGCCTCCCAAAGCGGCCATCCGCCGCACGGTATAGGTACGGGCCGCCACCGCCTGGGCCTTCAGCGCTTCCAGCGGAAATGAGGCGGGCATTTCGCCGCCCACCACACCATAAAGGTAGTCATCCATGCCCATTGTGACCACCCGGCCCTCCGTGTGCAGATAAACCAGCAGGCTTTCCTCATCCTGCCTTTCTTCCCTCCGGCATGCCAGGCGGCACCCCCGCAGGGCGGCCACCAGCAGGCACAACGCCAGGCAGGCGGCTAATAACAGCGCCAGGGCCCGCTTTATTTCCCATCGATTCCACATATAGCAGGCTATGCCGCCAATCCTTAGCAAATGCATTGCGGCGGTGGTCATTTTAGCGTATACTTGGTGTAGATAAATAGCGGTTTATGCAAACAAACGTTTTTTACATAGGAGGATACGGCATGCCGCCGGATTCTGAGGCCCTGCGGGCCCTGCTCAAACAATATATAGGCCCGGCCTATGACCGGGCGCTGCGCAACACGGGCAGCGAAGAGCGCGCCCGCGAGGCCACCCGCCGCGCCATGGAGCTGCTCAAACGCTCCTATGAGATGGGCGTGGAGCCCAACAAGGCTTTGGTGCTGCGCATCACGGACGACTGCTGCAATGAGAGCGCCTTCTATAATCGCCAGGCTGCGGCGCCCGCGCAGGCGGAAACGCCCGCGCCGCAGACCGCTCCGGCCCCTTTCGCAGCTAAGGCGCAGGCATCCGCCCCGCAGGCTGCCCGGCCCGCACCCGTCCAATCCGCGCCGTTCCAGGCCGAGTTTCTCCAAACCGCACCCGCTCCTGCGACCCGCGCCGGTGCTACCGCGCAAGATGCGCAAAATGAGGTGGTCTCCAACCCGTCGGCGCGGGAGAAGCACAAAAAGGCTGCCCCACAGCCGGATCGGGTGTCCCCAGGCTCCGCGCTGCTTGTGATGGGCCTCTCGCTGATCGTGGTGGTGCTGGTGGTGATATTGGTCGTGATGCTGGCTTCCGGCGGGTCTTCGCCAGGTGCCGCTGGCGCAGGTTCGGGATTCTCCGCCTGGTTCAACGCGCACATCTTCCCCTTATTTTAGTGGATACGGCGGCTCACGCCACATCCTTTTCCCCTGGCCGCGCTATAATAGAATTAAGATAGCGGCGCGGCGCTTGAATCCCCGTCTTTTGAAAGGAGGCGCTTTGGTATGGTTATGGAATACCTGCTGGGCTGGCAATTGCCGGCTATCGTTTGCCTGATCGTGGGCGCGCTGCTCATGACGTACGAAATGTTTACACCCGGCATGGGCGTGCCCGGCGCGCTGGGCGCGCTTTTCCTCCTGGCAGCGGTGGTGCTGCGGGCGGATTCCCTGCAAACAGCCGTCATTACCCTGTTGCTGATTCTCGTGCCCCTGATCATCGCCGCCATCATTGTTTTCCGCTCCATGAGCCGGGGCGCACTCTCCCGCACGCCCATCGTGCTCAAAGAGCGTATCGAGGCCGAATCCTCCTCCTTGGGGGGTGTGGAGATGCAGGAACTGGTGGGCCGGGAGGGCGTGAGCCTCTCCGCCCTTCGTCCCAGCGGCCGGGCGGATTTCGACGGCCTGCGGCTGGATGTGAGCAGCAGCGGCGAATTTATCCCCAAGGGCGCGCGGGTCCGCATTGAGCGGGTCGAGGGCCTGCGGGTGCTGGTGCGCGCACTATAAGCCCAACCTCAAAAATTATAATACATTAAGGAGGCTAACCCATGGAATTCTTCTTTTCCATTTTCCTCGTCGTGATCATCATCGTAGCCCTTGCCATCTTCTTCAGCTTCGTGCCCATCGGCCTGTGGATCTCCTCCACGGCTTCGGGCGTGCGGGTGGGCCTTTTCCAGCTGGTGGCCATGCGCATCCGCAAGGTAGTGCCCAGCCGCATCGTCAACCCCATGATCAAGGCCACCAAGGCCGGCCTGGTTATTAACCTCAACAAGCTTGAGGCCCATTACCTCGCGGGCGGCAATGTGGATCGGGTGGTCAACGCCCTCATCGCAGCCCAGCGCGCCGGCATCCCGCTGGATTTTGAGCGGGCCTGCGCCATTGACCTCGCGGGCCGCGATGTGCTCAATGCCGTGCAGATGAGCGTTAATCCCAAGGTAATCGAAACGCCGGTCATCGCAGCCATCGCCAAGGATGGCATTGAGCTAAGGGCCAAGGCCCGGGTTACCGTGCGCGCCAACATCGACCGCCTGGTGGGCGGCGCCGGTGAGGAAACGATTATCGCCCGCATCGGCGAGGGCATCGTTACCACCGTAGGCTCCTCCTTGAGCCATAAGGATGTGCTCGAGAACCCCGACCTCATCTCCCAAACCGTGCTTAACAAGGGCCTGGACGCGGGCACGGCCTTTGAGATCCTCTCCATCGACATCGCGGATGTGGACGTAGGCCGGAACGTAGGCGCGCAGTTGCAGATCGACCAGGCCGAGGCGGATAAGCGCATCGCCCAGGCTAAGGCCGAGGAGCGCCGGGCCATGGCCGTGGCGCAGGAGCAGGAGAACAAGGCCGAGGTGCAGGGTATGCGCGCGCGCGTCATCGAGGCCGAGGCCGAGGTGCCTCAGGCCATCGCCGCAGCCTTCCGCGAGGGCAAGCTGGGCGTAATGGATTATTACAACATGCAAAACATCCTTTCCGATACCCGTATGCGCGAATCCATCGCCGGGGATGCATCCGCGGAGCGAAAGGAGCAATAGCAGCCCGGCGCGGCACGGAAAGGAGCCTACATGGAAGCTCTATTATTCATCCTGTTCATCGTTCTGGCGATCGCGGGCAATAAAGGCAGGGCCGACGCTAAAAAGCGCCGCCAACAGGCGCGCCGTGCACAGCCGCCCGCCTATGCGCCGCCTCCCACGGCAACGGACGCCCTGCCGGGCGCTGCCTTTGATTGGCCTGTAGAAGGCGCGGCTTATGAAGCGGCTCCCGTATCCGGCAGCCTGGCCTACGATTCCTCGGAGGGCCGGGGTTCCAACAGCAGCGCGGGCGGCGTTTCCCTGGAAGGCCTGCGGGCCAGCCAGGAGGGCGAAGGCTCGCTGCCGTCCGAAACCCGCTTTACGGCCATCACCCATGTCGTGCGTCCCTTCACCGAGGGCGATCATCGTCACGTGGAAAGCAGCCTCACCGGCGATATGCCCTGCCCGCGCGTTTCAGGCTTCCCGGGCGGTGCGCCGCCCCACGCGGCGCACCAAACGGCCGCCTCCGGCCTGCGCCTGGATCTTGCGGGTGTACGCCAGGGCCTCATCTACGCGGAGATCCTTGGCAAACCCCGGGCCTTGCAGGGCCGGGCGCGCCGCTAAGCGACCGAAACCGGGGCGCCACATGAGAAAGTGCGGCGCCTTTTCTATCGGTATAGCGCGGCAAAAATAATTTGCGTATACCCCTTGACCTTTACGCAACGTAAAGGTGTATGCTGAGTTTATCAAAGGAAAGGAGGTGCGCCGCATGGAATATTCCATCGACCGGCTGGCCAGGCTCTCGGGCGTGACGTCCCGCACCCTGCGCCATTATGACCAGATCGGCCTGCTAAAGCCCAGCAGGAAAAATTCGGCCGGATACCGTATATACGGGCCTGCGGAGCTGGATCGCCTGCAGCAGATCCTCTTTTACCGGGAACTGGGCCTGGAGCTCAAGGCGATCCAAGCGCTGCTGGATCAACCCGGCTTTGACAAAAACATGGCCCTCCACCAGCATTTGCGCAGGCTGTTGGAGGAAGAGCAACGCATACATCGCCTGGTGGAAACCTTGCAAAAAACCATCCGGCACATTGAGGAGGGAGAACCTATGACGGACAAGGAGAAATTTCAGGGCTTCAAGGAGAAGCAGCTACAGGAGAACGAACAGAAGTATGGCGAGGAGATACGCAAAAAATACGGAGCGGAGACCGTAGAGGCTTCCAACCAAAAGTTCCTGCGCATGACGGAGGCGCAGCATAACGAGCTGGCGGCTTTGGCCAAACAGATCCTGCGCGGCTTAGAAAACGCCGTGCGGGAGGGGGCGGATCCCGCCTCCGAGGCGGGCGCGGATCTGGCCCGCAAGCACAGGGCCTGGCTATCGGCCTACCTGCCCGCCTATAGCCGCGAGGTACATCTTGGCCTGTGCCGGATGTATTTGGAGGATGAACGCTTTACCTCCTATTATGACGCCACCCAGCCTGGCTGCGCCGCCTTCCTGCAGCGTGCCGTCATGGCCTGGGATGGAAAATAAGCGCCTACCGCGCCCGTATAGCCATGCACGAGGACGCCGCATGATCTGCGGCGTCCTTAGGTTATCAAAAAGCGCTTACGCAGTTGGATGCCGCAGCCCCTCCCTATCAGCCTTAATCGCCGCCGGCGGCGATTAAAACCTCCGGGAGGCGGAGCCGAGCGCCGCCTGTGGCGGATCAAGCGAGGCGGAAGCCCAGTGAGCAAAGGAGCAACGCGACACATTGGAAGCGTTGCGACGATTGCGAACTGTGAACGGCCCCCGAACCCCCAAGGGCTTTTTTGACAGTCTGAGGCCTTTCTACGCAAGGCCTTCTTCATAAAACTTATTGACCGCGCCCTTCATGTTTCACTTTTGGAAACCTCTGTGCGCGCCCGGAGGGGATGCCCACAGGTGCAAGCAAACCCTGTCATTTCAAGAAACGGCGATCGCCGCTTTTTGAATACAGCGCGGCCCTACTCCTTCGGCCCGATACCCAATGCCTCCGCCTGCGTTTGCATGCCGGCGATTACGATGGCCATCACCTCATCAAGGGGCATGCCCAACATCTCACAGCCCTGCTGGATGACGGCCCGGTCACACTTAGCGGCAAAGCCCTTATCCTTGAATTTTTTCTTGAGGCTCTTGACCTCCATATCTGAAATGCCGGTGGGCCGCATAAGGGCAGCCGCCATCACGATGCCGGTCAGCTCATCCACCGTGAAAAGACTCTGCATCAGGGGCGTGGTCGGCTCTACCTCGTTGGTGCAAAGGCCATAACCATGCGAGAGGATGGCCGCGATATCACGCTCCTCCACGCCCTCGCCATCGAGCAACTCGCGCACATGCAGGCAATGCTCCTCGGGAAACTTCTCAAAATCCACATCATGCAGGTAGCCGATGGCCTGCCAATGCTCCACATTCTCGCCAAAGTGCGCCGCCATAGCCCCCATGGCCGCGCTCACCGCCAGGGCGTGCGTGAAAAGATGCGCCTCGCTCACGTGCTTTTGCAGCAGTTCCTTGGCCCTATTAAGCGTTAGTTTCGCCATATATCCCTTCTCCCTTCCATATCGATGCCGTTTTCACGGATTATAGCATATACGCCCCCGCTTTGCCATACATAAGCTAGGGTGGCGTCCATCTATGCCAAAATACGCCATTTTATACACCCCTTTTGCCTTGTTGTGGACACGATTTTGCATAAAGATTTCCACATGCCTGGTCGTGTAGGGCTGTTGATAAAGTGAAGACCGCCCGGCCGAGAGGATAAACGCGCCGTTTTTTCGCGCTCCACAACGTTGATAACTATGTTGAGAGTGTGGATATGTTGCAGATTATGCAGTGTATATACAACTTCCATATGCAGGATCTGTCATGCTACGAACGTTTTTTCGGCTAAAAAATAGATAGAAGTGGGGGTTATATCTTTCATAAGCGGCATTTTTAACGAATATAGTCACTATGAGGTGATTTCGTTGAGCAAGCTGCGCGGCCTGCCTTTTACACACATGTTGGATACGCTTTCCATCGTCTCGCTGGTGCTGCTGTTGACATTCGCCGCCCTGCCGCTGTACAGCACGCAAATTCCACAGGAGGGCGCCCAGCCCGCAGTAGCGGATTCGGGAGAGCCGCAGGCTGGCTATACCGTGGTGCTGGATGCAGGCCACGGCGGCGTGGATGGCGGCGCGGTAGGCTCCAAAACCGGCGTGGTGGAGGCCGGGCTGAACCTCACCATGGTGAAGCTGGTGCAGGCGGGCCTAGAGGAGCGGGGCGTATGCGTGCTGCTCACCCGCACAGATGACGATGCTCTGGCCAAGGGCAAAAAAGCGGATATGCAGGCGCGCAAAAAGGTTATGAACCAGCCGGGCGTAGATATTGTGGTCAGCATCCACATGAATAAGTTTACGGACTCCTCGGTCAAGGGACCGATGGCTTTTTATATGAAGGGCAGCGAAGAGGGCCGCCGCCTGGCCGAGTTGGTGATCACCTCCGTGTGCGAGGCCGTGGGAAGCCCTGCGCGCAAAGCTAACCCGGCGGATTATTTTATGATCCGCGAAAGCCCTTTGCCCAGCGTTTTGATCGAGTGCGGCTTCCTTTCCAATACCGCCGATGAGGCCCTTCTGCAGGATCCGCAATATCAGCGTACCCTGGCAGAGGGCGTGGTAATGGGCGTGATGAGTTTCCTCGAGAGCCGGCCCGCTCCGCAGGAAGGCCTGCCGGCCCCCTCCCCCTCGCCCAGCCCCCAGGCGGCCCCGAAATAGCTGGACTTGGCGCCTTGCCACGTTTATAATGAATTGGATGGAATATACGGATTTATACCAAGCGAATACGCTGCTTGAACGGGTGCGCTCGGCGCTTGCCGGCCTGCCTGCCAAAGACCCTCGCTTGCTCAGCCCCTTGGTGCTGGCTTACGTGGGGGATACCGTTTACGACCTGTATGTGCGCACCCGCCTGATCCTTGTAAGCGATGCCACGGCCCACGGCCTGCATATGCGGGCGACTCGCATGGTTTGCGCCAAGGCCCAGGCTGCCGCGCTCTACGCCATTTTGGACAAGCTCACGGAGGACGAGCTGTCCGTATACAAGCGGGGCCGCAACAGCCATCTCGGCACTGTGCCCAAGCATGCGGCCATTCAGGATTACCGGGCCGCCACAGGGCTGGAGGCCCTCTTGGGCTACCTGTATTTAGGCGGCCAGGATGCGCGCCTCACCGAGCTGATGGCCCTGGCACTAGCGCCAAAGGAGGAAGACCATGCCTGAGAAAGCGCTTCGCGTGCGCCTGCTCTGCGCTACGCCAGACCCCGCCCGTGCCGTGGCCCTGGGCGGGCGGCTTTGCTACAGCGACGCCAACATCGACCAGCTCTATGAAAACATGGAGAGCCGCAGCGAGGCCTTTGTGGAAAAGCTGATGGATCTCGGCCACCTTTCTCCCATTGAGCACGCCAGCTTCACCTTTGGCGTGGAGGGGGTATCGCGGGCGCTGCTGGCGCAGATCACCCGGCACCGCATCGCCAGCTTTTCCGTGCAATCCCAGCGCTATGTCGCCAAGGATGACCTCGATTATATCCTCCCTCCCAGCATCGAGGCCTTAGGGCCGGGGGCCGTAGAGCAATTTCAGGCGGATATGGAAGCCTCTTTTGCCGCCTACGATCGCTGGCGGGGCCTAGGCATTCCGGCGGAAGATGCCCGCTTCGTGCTGCCCAATGCCGCCGAAACCCGCATGCTGGTGACCATGAACGCACGTGAGCTTATGCACTTTTTCCAGCTTCGCTGCTGCATGCGGGCGCAGTGGGAGATCCGCCGCCTAGCCTGGTGCATGCTAGGCATTTGCAGGCGGGAGGCCCCCGCTCTCTTCAAAAAAGCCGGACCGGGCTGCCAGGCCGCGGGCTGCACGGAAGGCCGCATGAGCTGCGGCGAAGCTGCGCGCATCCGCGCCCTAAGCTCCGAGCTCTCCGCTTTCGCAGAAAAAAATCCCTCGGATGAGGCCATACTATCTTGGGTATTGAAGCGCTTATAAAAGCAGAAAGGGAATAACATCCATGGCATACGACAACAAAGGCGGCTCCAGCGGCAAAGGCCGCGCGCCTGGCAAGCCGTTTGAAAAGAAGCCCTACGGCAACAAGGAGGGCGGCGAACGCAAACCGTATAACAAGAGTGGCGGAGACCGCAAGCCCTACAATAAAAGCGGCCATGACGAGCGCAAGCCTTACGATAAGGGCAATGGCGAACGGAAACCGTATTATAAGGGTGATGGGACACGTAAACCCTACGAGGGCGAGCGCAAACCCTATAACCGCGACGGCGGTGAGCGCAAACCGTATGATGGCGAGCGCAAGCCCTATAACCGCGATGGCGGTGAACGCAAACCGTATGATGGCGAGCGCAAGCCTTACTATAAGGGCGATGGCGAACGGAAACCGTATTATAAGGGTGATGGGGAGCGCAAGCCCTATGATAGCGAGCGCAAGCCCTACTATAAGGGTGATGGCGAACGGAAACCGTATTATAAGGGGGATGGGGCACATAAACCCTACGAGGGGGAACGTAAACCCTATAACCGCGATGGCGGTGAACGCAAACCATATGATGGCGAGCGCAAGCCCTACTATAAGAACGCTTATAATGCCGACTGGCAGGACAAGCCCAATCGCGGAAATGGAGAGGGCGATGCCGCCAAGGGTTATAAGAAGGGTTACCCCAAACCCGTGCGGGAGGCCGAGCCCGAGCCTGCCCCGCAGGCCGCGCCGCTGGTGGATGAGCTGCCCTACCTCGTCATGGGCCGCAACGCCGTAAAGGAAGCCCTGCGCAGCGGCCGCAGCATTGACCGCATATTGGTCAATAAGGAGCAGGATGGCTCCCTGCGGGAGCTGGTCGGCATGGCCCGCGACCGCAACGTGCAGCTGCGCGAGATGGATAAGGCCAAGCTGGATGAAATGTGCATGCCCTTCGGCCATGGCAACAGGCCCGGCAACCACCAGGGCATTGTGGCGCAGGTGCCGGGCGTGGAGTATTGCGACATCAGCGATATCCTGGCCGTGGCGAAAGAAAAGGGCGAGCCGCCCTTCATCATTTTGCTCGACGGCGTGGAGGACCCGCATAACCTGGGCTCCATATTGCGCAGCGCGGAGTGCGCAGGCGCGCACGGGGTCATCATTCCCAAGCGCCGCAGCGCCGGTGTCACGGCCGCAGTCTGCAAGGCTTCAGCCGGGGCCGTGGAATATATCAAAGTGGCCCGGGTGAGCAACCTGGTGGGCGCGATGGAACGAATCAAAGATGAGTGCGTTTGGCTTTTCGGCGCGGATATGACAGGTAAGCCTATGGCCGGGGCGGATATGAAGGGCGCTGTCGGCCTGGTCATCGGCGGCGAGGGCAGCGGCCTGAGCCAACTGGTGCGCGAGAAGTGCGATTTCCTTGTATCCATCCCCATGTTCGGCCATCTGGATTCCCTTAACGCGGCTGTGGCTGCAGCCGTCCTCATGTTCGAAAAGAAAAGGCAAGGCTAGCGCCATGGAAGCCCTCACGCAATTGCCGGATGAAGCGCTGGCCCTCGCTTCGCAGGCCGGGGAGCCGGATGCGGCGGAGCTGCTTTGCGAACGCTACAAGGATATGGTTCGCATGATGGCACGGCCTTATTTCCTCTTGGGCGGGGATCGGGACGACCTTTTGCAAGAGGGCATGATCGGCCTCTACAAGGCCATCCAGCACTACAAGGCCGGGCATAACGCCGCCTTCCGCTCCTTTGCGGAGCTGTGCGTGGGCCGGCAGATCATCAGCGCCATCACCATGGCCGCGCGCAACAAGCACCAGCCGCTCAACAGCTATATCTCCCTCTATGGAGACCCCGTCAACCTTTCAGGGGGCGGCCCCGAGCTGATCGACTTGCTCAAGCTTCCTGCCGCAGAAGACCCGGAGGAGACTCTCCTGCACAAGGAGGCGGAGCTCGATATGCGGCGCAGGCTGGATGAACTGCTCTCCCCCTTTGAGAAGCAGGTGGTCGACCTCTTTCTCAGCGGCTTAAGCTACCAGCAGATCGGCGAGACCCTCTCTTGCGGCCGCAAGAGCGTGGATAACGCCCTGCAACGGGTGAAAAAAAAGCTGGAGAATTGATTCATGTATAGTAAAAGGCCCCGGGGGACATCCTGGGGCCTGAGGCTGTCCAAAAACATTAGGGAGTTCGGGGGTCACATACAGTCCGTAATAATCGCAACTCTCCCTTTCAGGTCGCGTTGCTCCTTTGCTCACTGGGCTTCCGCCTCGCTTCATCCGCCACAGGCGGCGCTCGGCTTCGCCTCCCGGAGGCTTTTATCGTGAGCGGCGGCGTGTACGCCGCGAGCGTAAAGGCATGCGCAGCAAGCGTTTCTTCTCATGGTTCCCTGACCGCGCCGCAGGCGCAAGGGAACCATGCAAACTCGAAAAAGCGGCTTTGCCACTTTTTCGACAAGCTAAGGCCCCGGGGATCCCCGGGGCCTTTTATATGTTTGCGTTTTCTTACGCGGCGGGCGTAGCCGAAGCGCCATAGAGGGTGCTTACGGGGTTCACCTGCTTGAGGAAGAAGTACAGGCGGGATGTCGCGTTGTCGGAATCGTGGTTATCGCCGCAGGTGTAAATGGTGAGGAACTGATCTTGCGGGGTAGCTGTTACGCCGAAGTCATACTGGCTGCGGCCGATCTGGTACTTGATCCACTCGGTGATCTCGGCATCGTTCTTGGGCGTGAAGGCATATTTGGTAGTGGGGAACCAGGTGTTGTAATAGAGGGTCTTTTCGGGTTCCTTGGCATCCACCTCGTACATGGCGAAGATCTCCCACTTGGCGTCAATGCCGTAGGCGGAGATATCCCAGGCGCGGCCTTCCGGTGTGGAGAAATCGGGCAGCGTGGCCTTATCCAGCGCGGCGTTGCACTTCTTGTAGGCGCAGTTGGTCTTGCCAAGGTTCACTTCCTGCACGTGGTGCAGCTCGTGGAACATGGTTTTGCTCACGCGGGAGTTATGCGCGGTGATCACGATGTTTTGGGTGAGGGCGCTGTAATGGGAATAGACCGCGCCGGACTCTACCTCTTTCTTTTCCTCGTTATGGTTGGCATAGAACCACTTGTCCGCGTATAGAATGCCCTTATCGATGTTGGTGCCGGGAATGGCGATCCAACCGATGGTGTCGCTGTTCTTAGCCTTCAGGGCCGCCAGCTTCTCCGTATAGGGAGATACGTATGCCGCCGGGGGCTCAGGGGTGGGCTCCGCCGAAGGGGGGGCGCTGGGGGTGGTAGCAACGGCAGGGGTCTGTGTGGGCGTGGGCATTTCAATAACCACCTGCTCGGCTTCACCGCCGCCGCAGCCAACGGCTAGCAGGGCCACCAGGGCCAGCAGGATGGCGACGATCTTTTTCTGCATTGTATTTCCTCCTGTTAAAGGCAATTGTGTTGGGGTATTTTTCTACCGTGTATCATATCATAAAAGACCGCGCTATTAAAAGCCGAACCGGGCTTTTTCATAATATGTTCATATTTTTCCAGGCTGCGCGGTCTATTTGGCCTGGGGTTTCATGGTAGGAAAGAGCAAAACATCGCGAATGGTGGCGCTGTCCGTGAGCAGCATCACCAGCCTGTCGATGCCGATGCCGATACCGCCGGTGGGGGGCATGCCGTATTCCAGCGCCATGCAGAAATCCTCGTCGATCATCATGGCCTCATCATCGCCCTTGGCCCGCTCCTGCGCCTGCTGCACAAATCGCTCGCGCTGGTCGATCGGGTCATTAAGCTCGCTAAAGGCATTGGCGTATTCATGCCCGGCGATGAACAGCTCGAAGCGCTCCGTTATATGCGGCGCGCCCGGCTTACGCTTGGAAAGCGGCGATATTTCAACCGGGTAGTCGGTGATGAACGTGGGCTGGATCAGGCTATCCTCCACGAACGCATCGAAGGCTTCGGCCAATACCTTGCCCCGGGTGGCCGCCTTATCTTCTAGGGCAAGGCCGAGGGATTTGGCCAGGGCGCGGGCTTCTTCATCGCTTGCGCAGGCATAAAAATCCGCCCCGGTCTTTTGCCGCACGGCCTCGTTCATGGAAATGCGGGCAAAAGGGGCCGTAAGGTCGATCTCGTTGCCCTGGTATATGATGCGGGTATCGCCGTTGACCACCTTGCAGCAATGGGAAATCAAGTCCTCTGAAAGGGCCATCATGCCGTTGTAATCCGTATAGGCCTGATACAGCTCGATGGTCGTGAATTCAGGGTTATGCGTGGCGTCCATGCCCTCGTTGCGGAAAATCCGGCCGATTTCGTACACCCGCTCCAAACCGCCCACGATGCACATCTTCAAATGCAGCTCCGTGGCGATGCGCAGGTACATATCGAGATCGAGCGCGTTGTGGTGTGTGGTGAAAGGCCGGGCCGTAGCGCCGCTGGCCGTGGTGTTGAGCACCGGCGTTTCCACCTCGATGAAGCCTTGCGCGTTAAGCCGATTGCGAATTTCCGCAAGGATGCGGCTGCGCTTGATAAAGGTATTGCGCACCTCGGGATTGACGATCAGGTCCACAAAGCGCTGGCGGTAGCGCAGCTCCGGATCCTTGAGGCCATGGAACTTTTCGGGCAGGGGCCGCAGGGATTTGGAGAGCAGGGTGATGGAGGTGGCATGGATGGATACCTCGCCCGTGCGGGTCTTGAACACGGTGCCGGCAACCCCCAGGATATCGCCGATGTCATAGGTTTTAAACGCGGCGTAGGCTTCCTCGCCCAGGTCGTCCCGCCGGGCGTATATCTGGATGCCGCCCTTGTAATCCAGCAGGTGCGCAAAGCTGGCCTTGCCCATGATTCGCTTGGAAAGCATGCGCCCCGCAATAGAAACCTGCCGGTTTTCCAATTCATCAAAGCGCGCAATCACATCGCTGCTGTAATACTGCTGGTCAAAGCGCACCTGCTCGAAGGGATCCTGCCCTGCTTCTTGCAAAGCCTTCAGCTTATCCCGGCGTATTTGCAAAAGCTCGGAAAGCTCCTCTTGCGTCAGCTCCTGCTGCGCGGGTGCGTTGCTAATTTCTTCCATTGTATATCCTTTCAGGTTGCACGCTATTTGCCGATGGCAGCTACCCGTAGCCGCACCATGCCGCCGGGGACCTGAATCTCTACCAGCTCGCCCTGCTTATGGCCCAGAAGGCCCGCGCCCACGGGGGATTCGTTGGAGATGCGGTTCTCCCTGGGGTCACTCTCCGCGCTGCCTACGATCTGGAAGGTCATTTCTTTATTGACATCCAGGTTCTCTACCGTAACGGTCGCGCCCACGCTGACGGTATTCGTGTCGATATGGTCCTCGTCGATAAGCAACACGTTGCGCAGCATGGTCTCGATCTCTACAATCTCATATTCGATACGGGCCTGCTCAATCTTGGCCGCGTCATATTCCGCATTTTCGCTCAGGTCGCCAAAGGAGCGGGCCACCTTGATTTGCTCCGCGATCTCGCTGCGGGCCGTGGTCTTGAGGTACTCTAAACGATCCTCGTACTTTGCGACGCCCTCCGCTGTAAGATGTACTTCTGCCATCTCTTTTTTCCTCCATTCACACAAGTATAGACATTATAATGAAATGCCTGCTCAAAGTCAAGAATGCCTGCGATACAGGGCAAAAACAGGGTTTGACAGGCCCGCCCCCCGGCCGTAAACTAAGGTTAGGGCTATGTTCCCCCTTCCCCCATTTCCCCGCAAAGGAGATTCGCCATGCAACCTAAAGAAGACTGCCTCCTATGCCATGCGCCCCTCGTTTACCTGCCAAAGCAGGAGGAGATGGCCTGCACCCTCTGCGGCGGCCTTTTCCCCAGCAACGCCAGGTGCGAGCAGGGCCACTACGTTTGCGACGCCTGCCACCGTAAGCAGGGCCTCGCCGCCATCCGGCGGATATGCCTGGCTTCTGCTTCCCCAAATCCCCTGGCAATTGCCCGGGAAATTATGGAAGATCCCTTCATATATATGCACGGCCCGGAGCACCATGTACTGGTGGGCGCCTGCCTGCTGGCCGCCTGTCGCAATGCCGGCCACGAATTGGATCTCGCGGAGGCCCTCTCGGAAATGGAACGCCGGGGCAACCAGGTGCCGGGCGGCATCTGCGGCCTGTGGGGCTCCTGCGGGGCCGCTGTAAGCGCGGGCATCTATTGGAGCATCCTCACGGACGCCTCTCCGCTCTCCACTGAGAGCTGGGGGCAGGCCAACCTGCTGACCTCCCGCTGCCTCGCCCGCATCGCCGCCCTAGGCGGGCCGCGCTGCTGCAAGCGCAATTCCTTTATCGCCCTGGCGGAGGCCGTGGATATGACCCGCGAGATGCTGGGTATCCCCTTGGAAAAGGATGCGCAGACCCGCTGCGCGCATAGGAGCCGAAACGCCCAATGCCTGGGCGAGCGCTGCCCCTATTGCATCGCCTGATCTTCCGCCCGCTCCAATAAAGCGAGCATATCTTCCAGCGTGGCGGCCTCGTTCACCTTGGCCCGCAGGGCCGCCGCGCCCCGCGCGCCTTTGAGATACCAGGCCACGTGCTTGCGCATTTCAATCACGGCCCTCTGGCCTTTGTGCGCTACCGCCCGCTGGAGATGCAGCCGGGCCATGGCCAGCCGCCGCGCCTCGCCTGGCTGCGTATAAGCCTCGCCCGCGAGGGCCGCCTTGATCTCGCCAAAGATAAAGGGGTTGCCCTGCGCGCCCCGGGCCACCATAATGCCGTCGCAACCCGTATGCGCCCGCAGGGCCAGCGCGTCCGCGCCGCTAAACACATCGCCGTTGCCGATCACCGGGATCGAAAGCGCCGCCTTCACTTCGCCAATGATATCCCAATCCGCCCTGCCGCTATACATTTGCGCCCGCGTGCGGCCATGGATGGTGACCATGGCCGCGCCGCTGTTCTGCGCGATGCGGCCGAATTCCAGGGCGTTTACATGGCTTTCATCAAAGCCCTTGCGGAACTTCACCGTTACCGGCAGCGTGCTGGCCTTGGCCACAGCCTCGATGATGCGGCCGGCCAGGGCGGGCTCCAGCATGAGGGCGCTGCCCTCGCCATTGCTCGTGATCTTGGGCGCTGGGCAGCCCATGTTGATATCGATCAGGGCTAGCTCACCCGCGTTATCTGCGCAGAGCCTGTGGGCGGTCTCGGCCATCAGGTCCGGCTCCCTGCCGAATATCTGCACGCCGCAGGGCCGCTCGCCGGGATCCGTTTCCAGCAGGGCCGCGCTGCCCGGGCCTCCATAGAAAAGACCCTTGGCGCTCACCATTTCCGTATAGGTAAAATCGCACCCCAGCTCTTTGCACAGGGCGCGATAGGAAAGATCCGTCACCCCGGCCATGGGGGCGAGCAGGATGGGGAAATCCGGCAAAAACGGCAGCATCATATTTAGGATGCGGGCAGCAGGCTCATATCCGGCGTGGGCTTCACCGCTTGGGGCGGGTTTTCTTCCAGCAGGATGATATCGCTGATGTACCAGCGCTCATCAATCCGCTTGAGCTTTATTCTGTAGCGCATAGGCGTCCAGGCCGGGGGCTTTCCATCCTCCGGCATACCGTCATTGGGCGTGCCCGAAAGAGAGAGCATCCGCTCCGTAACCTTCATCGAGGCGGAGGTATCCCAAGGCAGCACCATCAGGCCGCTTACATCCAGTTTGTATATATAATTTGTAATCGTATAGCCATCATAGGTCCCGTTATACAGTGCGGCGTCCTTGGCTACAAAATCCTCTGTAAAATATTCCGTCAGCTCGTTCACAGAGCTGCCTTCCAAAATGCAGGCCGCTCGCTTTTCCATGCCCTCGCTTACCAGAATATAAATGTTGCTCACGTGCATGGCATCGATGAACACATAGAGCGCGGCTACCACCAGCGCCACGATGACCAGCAGCGTGCGCAGCACATACCATATGGATTTGCGGGCTACTGTGTATTGATTGCGGGCCATGGCCATACTCCTTTGCGTTTTCTCCCAGTATCATAGCACAGCCGATCCCCCCTTGGCAAATGGTGTTACGCATAGGGCCGTCGGTGTAGAGGGCGGCCCACCCTGCGGGGTTGGGTAAGCCCCCTGCGAAAGGCAAAAAGCGGCCGAAGCCGCTTTTTGAAAAGGTTGCAAAACCTTATTTGATCTCCATCTCGGCGCCAACTTCTTTGAAAGCTGCAGCGATCTTCTCGGCCTCGTCCTTCGGCACGCCTTCCTTGACGGGCTTGGGAGCGCCATCCACCAGGTCCTTGGCTTCCTTGAGGCCCAGGCCGGTCAGCTCGCGCACGACCTTGATGACCTTGATCTTCTCCGCGCCGGCGGCCTTGAGGATCACGTCAAACTCGGTCTTCTCTTCTACAGCTTCGGCAGCGGCGGCGGGGGCGGCGGCTACGGCGGTGGCCGCAGCGGAAACGCCGAACTCTTCCTCAACGGCCTTGACCAGCTCAGCCAGCTCGAGGACGGTCATGCTCTTGATCTCTTCGATGAATTGCTCTTTATTGAATGCCATGGTAATATCCTCCTATTCGTATATTGGGTTGGAATTAAGCGATTAAGCTTCTGCGGCCACGCCGCCGTTCTTCTTGGCGACCTGATCCAAAACGATGGCCAGGCCGGAGATGGGGGACATCATGCTGCCCAGGAGCCGCGCGATAAGCACTTCCCTGGAAGGCAGATCGGCCAAGGTATTCATGGCCGCGGCGTCGGAAACCGCGCCGTTGATGAGACCGCCCTTGATCTCGCACTTTTTGTACTTCTTGATTCTGTCTTTGAGGATCTTGGCCGGAGCCACGGGGTCCTCATAGCCAAAAGCGAAGGCCGAGGGGCCTTTGAGGTAGTCGAGGAACTGATCGCCCAGCCCGTCCGCCGCTGCGGCGCGCTCGACGATGGCGTTCTTTAGCACCAGGTATTCCACGCCTTGCTTGCGCATTTCAGCGCGCAGCTCGGTAACTTCGGCCACGGTGAGGCCGCGGTAATCAAATACCACAACGCTCTGCGCCCTTTTTAGCTTTTCCTGGACTTCGGCAACCTGCTGGGCCTTCATCTCGATGTTGTTGATGTTTGCCATTGGGTTGTTTCACCTCCTTGCGAAAAATAAACGGCTCTTTGCGCAAAGACAAAGAGCCGAGATACACCATAATCGGTTTTCTCATGCGCCTCGGCAGGATTTACGCCCTGGGAAGGGCTACCGGCTGTCTTTGGCAAAGGAATTGCTTCCACGGGGCAGTATAGCAGACCGCCCCGCGGTTGTCAACTGAAACTTTAAAATCCTCGGGGGTTCGGGGGCCATACACAGTTCGCAATAGTCGCAACGCTCCCTCTTTGTCGCGCTGCTCCTTTGCTCACTGGGCTTTCGCCTCGCTTCATCCGCCACAGGCGGCGCTCGGCTTCGCCTCCCGGAGGCTTTATTCGCGAACGGCAGCATGTACGCCGTGAGCGAAAAGTCTTGCCCGCCAAGGCTTTCTGTGCAGGGATTGCCGGCCGCGCTGCAAGCGCAGGCAAGCCCTGGAAGTTCAAAAAAGAGGCGAAGCCACTTTTTTGAAAGGCGCGGCCTTAGAACTTGAGCGCGTTAAACTTCACGCCCGGGCCCATGGTGCTGGAAATCACCAGACTCTTGATGTAGGTGCCCTTGGCAGCCGAAGGTTTTGCCTTAATGATGGCGTCCATCAGGGTGTTAAGGTTCTCCTCGAGCTTATCTACGCCAAAGGAGGCCTTGCCCACGGGCACGTGCACGATGGAGGTCTTATCCACGCGGTATTCGACCTTACCGGCCTTGATCTCGGAAATAGCCTTGGCCACATCCATGGTCACGGTGCCGCTCTTGGGGTTGGGCATGAGGCCTTTGGGGCCCAATACGCGGGCGATACGGCCCACTAGGCCCATCATATCCGGGGTGGCTACGGCCACATCGAAGTCGAACCAGTTCTCGGTTTGGATCTTTTTGATGAGATCCTCGTCGCCTACGTAGTCCGCGCCGGCAGCGGTGGCCTCGGCGGCCTTTTCGGCCTTGGCGAAAACCAACACGCGCACGTTTTTACCGGTGCCGTGGGGCAGCACGACGGCGCCGCGCACCTGCTGATCCGCGTGGCGCGGGTCAACGCCCAGGCGGGCGGAAACTTCGATCGTTTCGTCGAACTTGGCCTTGGCCGTGGAGAGGACGACCTCTAGGCCCTCGCGGGGATCATACAGCTTTTGTGCGGTGAAGGATTTTACGCTATCCCGGTATTTCTTGCCATGCTTCATCTGAATAGCCCTCCTTCTCAGTCTACCACCACGACGCCCATGGAGCGGGCCGTGCCGGCGATCATGCTTATAGCCGCCTCTACGCTGGCCGCGTTGAGGTCGGGCATCTTCTGCTCCGCAATCTCCCGGATCTGGGCCTTGGTGATGTTGGCCACCTTTTGGGAGTTGGGCTTGCCGCTAGCGGACTCGAGGCCGCAGGCCTTCTTGATGAGCACCGGGGCGGGCGGGGTCTTGGTGATGAAGGTGAAGGTACGATCCTGATACACGGTGATGACCACCGGGATGATCAGGCCGACCTGCTTGGCGGTTTTTTCGTTGAACTCTTTGCAGAAGCCCATGATGTTCACGCCGTGCTGGCCTAAGGCCGGGCCTACGGGCGGCGCGGGCGTTGCCTTGCCGGCGGGGATCTGCAGCTTTACATAGCCTGTGATCTTCTTTGCCATTGGTTGTAGATTCTCCTTTTATATAGTGGTGCGAGCGGGCATGGGTTGGATGCCCTCCCACGTATATGAACCCCCGAAGGGATGCATATCACAGCTTTTGCACTTCGATGTAATCCAGCTCCACCGGCGTGTTGCGGCCGAACATGGAAACCACGAGCTTGACCTTTTGACGCTCCGGGTCGAGAGCCTCCACGGTGCCGATAAAGTTTTCGAGCGGGCCCGCCACCACGCGCACGCTTTCGCCCACCTCGATATCGAGCTCGATGGGGATGCGCTCCACGCCCATGGCGGTAACCTCTTCATCGGTAAGCGGGATGGGCTTGCTGCCCGGCCCCACGAAGCCCGTAACGCCCCTGGTGTTTCGCACTACGTACCAGGTCTTGTCGTTCATAAACATCTTGACCATTACGTAGCCCGGGAACACCTTGCGCTGATAGGCCTTGCGCTTGCCGTCCTTGATCTCAACGACCTCTTCGGTGGGGTACTTCACCTCCAGAATCATATCCTGCAGGTTTCGATTTTCCACGGTTTTTTCAAGGTCTTCCTTTACCTTGTTTTCATAACCCGAATAGGTATGGACCACATACCACTTGGCCTCTTCCATAGGGCGCTCCTTACAGCTTTGCCAGAAGGCCCAGTCCCTCGCTGAACGCAAGATCGAGCGCGTAAATGATCACGGCCATCAGCGCGATAAAGCCGATGACGGTGAGGGTGTAGGAAACGAGCTCCTTCTTGGTGGGCCAGGAGAGCTTTTTGAGCTCGCCGACGACCTCTTTGAAGAACTGCCTGCCCCGGCCGGGCTTTCTTTCTTTTTTGGCGGGCTTTTTGGATTGCTTATCGTTTGCCATATTCATATCCTCCGCTACTTGGCTTCGCGGTGTAGGGTGTGCTTGCGGCAGAAGCGGCAATACTTCTGGAACTCGATGCGATCCGGGTCGTTTTTCTTGTTTTTAAAGGTGTTGTAATTCCTCTGCTTGCACTCTGTGCAGGCTAGTGTGACTTTTACGCGCATGTTACCTTCCTCCTAAGCATGTAAACGGTGATGGGTCGCATCCCGCCAACAGATTTCGCCTTGGGCACTTATTTACCGTACTTACGTACTTAAATAAACCCCCGCAAGGGGGTACCTGTACTAATCTATCACAACAAATGCCCGGTGTCAATCAAAAAAAGGCCCGTGTATAAAGCTTTGGGCCGGTTTTTTATGGGATTTGTGCCTTTACTCCGCGCTATGGGGCATATCTTGTGGTGCGGCGGAATGGATGAGAATTTCTCTATGGTCTGGGCATATTCCCCTTGCGCACGATGCGCACCCAGTAGCCGCTGCCGTCGCTTGCCCGAACGAACTTATCAAAGCCTTTACCGCGCGGGGGGACGGGCGCATATTCCCCCGGGAGGGCATATACGGTATAAGCGCCGGATCGGCTCGTGCCCTCGCCGCAAAGGTAATGGCCCAGCGCGCCCGGGTAGTTCACCCGCCGCCAGCTGCTCTGGGGGAAGGTGCGGGGAAAAGGGTTCGGAATGGCCGCCGGCTCTGGCGCGGGGGCCGGCTGTTTGGTTTTCGCGGGCGCGGGCGCAGCCCCGTGAAAAAGCTCCTGCGCCTTTTGCAGCGCAGCCAAAAGCGCCTCGCTCTGGGGCCTGCGGCTTTCGGCCCGGCCCGCGCCGCAGGTCTGCTGCGCCGGGCCGGTCTGGGCTGGCTGTGCGTTCGCCTTCGTCTGCGTCTCCGGCTCCGGCTCCGACTTAGGCTCCGGAGGCGGCTCCGGCTTAGGCTCCGGAGGCGGCGACGGGCAGGCGGGCGGGGGCGGCAGGTCGGCCGCCGGGGCGGCCACTATCGTGGGGGTCTGCAAGCGGACGGCAACCTTGGCCCGTTCCAACAGCGCGCTGCGGCCCGCGAAGCCGCCGGCCAGCACGAAGGCTCCTTGCGCATAAGCCAGCGCGGCCACAGGGGAAAAGGGCAGTGCCAAAGAGCCGCGGCCCTCCTCATCCAGCTCCGCTGCCAAGGCCTCCGCGCCGGGGCCGATGAGATACAGCATCGCGCCGGGGCAGGGCGGCGAGAGGGCCAACTGCCCCCGACCTTCCCCCTCCTCCAATCGGAGCAGGGCTTTGGATCTTCCCAGCAGCGGTATCGTCTTGGTGCGCACGGTCAAATCATCCCCCTATCTCCCTTAAAACTATGTTATAATACCCCAAAGAATACCTTCGCCGCCGGCATATCGCATGCGGGCGGCTAACCTCGGACGAAAGGCGGACTTTTGGTATGGACGGGCTGCGCAACGCAAAGGGCCAGACCCTGGCGGAATTCCTCTCTGCCTATGATGTAAGCAAATACCCCCGGCCCTCGGTCACAGCGGATACGGCGGCCTTCACCTTGGCGGAGAAAGGCGGGGCCTTGCGCCTGTGCGTGGCGCTGGTGCGCAGGGGCAATCATCCGGACTTGGGGCGCTACGCCCTGCCCGGGGGCTTTTTAAATATGGATGAAACCAGCCTTGAGGGCGCGGCCCGTGAGCTGCTGGAGGAAACCGGCGTCAGCGGCCTGCCGCTTCGGCGCTTCGGCGTATTCGACGCGCTGGATCGGGATCCGCGCACGCGGGTGATTACCATGGGGCATTATGGCCTGGCTCCCTTGGGCAGCCTGCGCCCCGAGGGCGGGGACGACGCGGCGGAAGCAGGCCTGTTTACCGTGCTGGTAAGGCTGGAAAGCTGGTGCCCCCAGGCGGAAACCTATCGCATTTTACTCGGCGGCAATGTAAGGCTGCTTAGCCGCGCCCAGCTGCGCTATGACGAGCTGGGTTCTTACACCGCCGCCCTGCCCAAGGCGGACTGTGGCCTGGCCAGCGATCATGACCACGTGCTTTTCGGCGCTTTGCTGGCGCTGAACGACCTGCCCCGTGAACGGGCGGCCAGGCTTTTGATATTGGGCCAGCCGCAGCGGGAGCGGGAGGCCATCGCCGCCTTGGATCATGCGCTGGGCGCGCTGCCAAGGAGGGTATAGCCATGGCCTGGTGGGTAAAAAAGGATTCGGCCTGGGTCTATGCCCTGGGTTGGCTGCTGGTGATATTGGCCCTGCTGATGCTCTGCCTGCGCTTCACCATTAATAACCGGGACTATTTTCTCAAAACCTACGAGGCCATGGAGATTGAGGCGCAGATCGGCATTTCCGCAGCAGATAGCGCGGATGCCATCATGGCCATGATCGACTATATGGAGGGCAGGCGGCAGGATATCCAGCTGGAAGTGACGGAGTACGGCCAGCCCGTAGCCATGTTCAACCAGCAGGAGATCGCCCACATGGTGGATGTGCGGAGTTTATACCAGCGCTTCTGCCTAATGGAATATATCGGCTTGGCGATCCTGGCGGGGCTTTGGTGGGTCATGCTCTGGGCCAGGCGGCGCAAGCCGGCGCTGCCGGGCCTCATTCGGGGCAGGCTATGGCGCGCGCTGGCCGTGTTCGGCTGCATATTGATCATTTTAGGGATTTACGCCTTGGTGGATTTTTATGATTTTTGGACGCGCTTTCATTATATGTTCTTTACAAATGACCTGTGGCTGATGGATTATAACACCTGCCGCATGATCCGCATCTGCCCGCTCGATCTTTTTTCCGGCATCATCGCCCGCTTCACGGCCCTGGGCCTTTGCGGCCTGGCGCTGGCGAGCGGCGTTACCGCCTTTTTGGGCCGCGCCCCGAAGAAAGGGGCCGGCCAATGACCTACGAGGAGCGGGCCGGGCTCGGCCTTGCGGCCTATCAGGCCGATCCCGCCGCCCTGCTGCTGGCCGTCGAAAGCTCCTGCGATGAAACTGCTGCCAGCGTTTTGCGGGGCGGCCGGCAGGTGCTTTCCATGGCCGTTCATACGCAGATACCCCTGCACCGCCAATATGGCGGCGTGGTGCCGGAGCTGGCCTCCCGCAGCCATGTGGAGCGGGTGGGCGGCGTGGTGCGGGCGGCCCTGGAGCAGGCGGGCGTGCGGCTTTCAGACATCGACGCCCTGGCGGTGACCAGCGGGCCGGGCCTGGTGGGCGCGCTGCTCGTGGGCCTTAGCTATGCCAAAGGCCTGGCCTTTTCTGAGGGGTTGCCCCTGATTGGCGTCAACCACTTGGCCGGGCATGTCGCCGCCAATTACCTCACCTTTCCCGATTTGGAACCGCCCTTCACCTGCCTGGTGGCCAGCGGCGGGCACAGCCACATCGTGGCTGTAGAGAGCTAGACCGTCTTCCGCCTTTTAGGCCGCACCAGAGACGACGCGGCGGGCGAGGCCTTCGATAAGGTGGCCCGCGCCCTGGGCCTGCCCTATCCCGGCGGGCCGGAGCTCGAAAAGCTGGCCAAGTCCGGCGATGAGAACCGTTACCCCCTGCACGCGGCCTTCAACGAGGGGCCTGGGCTGGACATGAGCTTTTCCGGCCTTAAAACGGCTGTGGTCAATTTGTTGCACAACGCGGCCCAGCGTGGGGAGCAGGCGGATGCGGCCTCGCTGGCAGCCTCCTTTCAGCGGGCCGTATGTTCAACGCTTACAGAAAAAGCCCTGCGCGCGGCCCTCGGCCAGGGCCGGGAGAGCCGAACGCTGGCCCTGGCCGGCGGCGTTTCCGCCAATCAATACCTCAGGGCTATGCTGGAGGCGGCCTGCCAAAAGCACGGCCTGCGCTTTTGCTGCCCGGATATGCGCTTTTGCACGGACAACGCGGCCATGATCGGCTGCGCCGGGCATTACGCCCTTCTAAGCGGCCTTCGCAGCGGCCTCGAGCTCAACGCCCAGCCGGGCCTCTCCCTTTGCGCGGAATGAGGGAAGTCTAAAGGGGCTATACTATGCTCATGCCTTACTTTTTTAGCAAATAAGGGGGAGGGCTGTGCATGGATATCCTGAATGACCTTATGCGGGTGGCGGCGCTGAGCATTGGCTCTGTGGCCGCCCTGTTTCTGCTTTGCAAGCTCATCGGCTACAAGCAGATGTCCAACATGAGCCTATTCGATTATGTAACCGGCATCAGCATTGGCTCGATCGCGGCTGAGATGGCCACGGCGGATCATCCGGATTTCCTCCAGCCGCTGCTGGCTATGGTGATCTATGCGCTGGCTGCGGTTTTGATCAGCATGGCCGCATGCCGGAGCCTCAATCTGCGCCGCCTCTTGATCGGCCACACTCTGCTCCTGTTTGAAGATGGCAATTTATATAAGAAGAATCTCGCCCGGGCCAAGATGGACGCCTCGGAATTCCTGACCCAATGCCGCCTGGCCGGCTTTTTTGATTTAGCGGATATCCAATCCGCCCGCATCGAACCCAACGGCCGCATCTCCATCCTGCCCAAGGAATGCGCCCGCCCGGCTACGCCCCAGGATCTATCGCTGAATGTGGGCCAGTCTGCGCCGGCTATAAACGTTGTGCTCGACGGGGAGGCGCTCCCCGGCAACCTGCGCCTTGTCGGCAAGGATGAAGCCTGGCTGGGCAAGGAGCTGGCCCGCCAGGGTATACGGGATATGCGGGATGTCTTTCTCGCCACCGTGGATGGGGCCGGGAACCTGCGCATATACATGATATTGTATGACGCGCCCAAGTCGGACGCATACCAATGAGCGGCCGTTAAAAATGCAAGGCAAATGGGGGCCTTTGTGGTTGACAAAAATGGCCTGCTGTACTAGAATAATGATGCTGTACCGTACGGAGGACTGTAGTAAAGTGGTATGTCTGCCCGGAATTCGCTGTGGCTACGCGGGTGTAGCTCAGTGGCAGAGCGTCGGCTTCCCAAGCCGATAATGTGGGTTCGATTCCCATCACCCGCTCCAAATGTCAGCCATGAGCTGGCGCCACCCGTTTTCATGCGGGCAGAGGGCAGGTCCCCCGAATGGGCAAGCACAAAACATTTTGGAGGAAGAAGTTTAAATGGCAAAGGCAAAATTTGAACGCACGAAGCCGCATGTAAACATTGGAACGATCGGTCACGTAGACCATGGTAAGACGACGCTGACAGCGGCGATTACGATGGCGCTGAGCCAGGAAGGCCATG
>JAYFPE010000005.1:0-83312 GCA_034928145.1 Candidatus Pelethousia sp.
ACCATTGAGCGTTTCTTCCACGCTATGACGCACCAGTTCTTTGAGTTCGTCCTTGATTATTCCTTCGTTCAACTGTATGATTTTCTCAGGCATAGTTGCGGTCTCCTTTACAGAATTGTTGTCTCAGCAACTCCAATTCTATCATCTGGCTGCTTCCTATGCCTTTTTCTTTTTGCGAAACTTATTGTACCTTATCGGAAAACGCGTCACCGGCGCGTTTTCTGATCCGCCCCTTCAAGTCCCTTTGATTCAATAACCAAAAGTTGAAGGCATCCCTTTGGGATACCTTCAACTTTTGAGAAGTTAGGTAAATATAGATGCTAGTAGTTGTTTTGCATTATGCTTATAATAAGTTATTGAGCAACTAATAGATTGCTGTACCTATGTCTTTAAAATTTTTGTGCAATACGATTAAATGTGTCTTCGTTATTCTTATGGATGATCTGTTTCAATAGTTTCCAATCAGGGCACTTAAGTGCAGTCGCCAACTGGCTACAAATAATACTATAAAAACTTTCTTCAAACGATAACCACTTTTCATCATAGATAATTTGATCTCTTGCTGAATTCAGATTCAAATCATTGTTTTGCCCGATATCGAGTCTAAATGAGAAAGGAAATGGCATTTTAAAGACCGTCTTTGATCCTCTATTTGTATAGTCAGAAAACAGCTTGCAAGGCACTTCAATCCCATGTATGGATAGAGAAGACTTAGACGTGAACCTTTCAGAATAGGATGTATTAGTATTAATATCCCCATCCTCATCAACCGATATGCTTGTTGAATTCTCTCTAATACAATTCGTCCCGTATTTTATGTCGGATGACAGCGTGTACAGTTCTCCATCAATTTCAACGTCTTTTGAGAGAATTTCAACCTCATTAACAGGAATGCCATTTTTAATTAGTATTCCAATGCAGCCTTTACCTTTGAAACCATATTCATCACTTGTTAAGTCGATGTCGATTTTCTTAATGTTCTTTTGGCTATGCCAAGAATAATCTAATAAAGGTTTTAAATCTAGTTCATCAAAATAGTCGCTAGAGTGAATCTCATGTCCCTTATCTGTTTCGATATCAATTTGCACCGCTGGGTTAGGCACAATATTTCTTATACATTGAATAAATTCATCTTCATCCATTCTCTCCCAAGGGTGAACTGGCCTCAACGCAAGTACAGTATTGGTTCCTGGTTCCTTTTGATTAGAATCCGAGATTATAAAAAGGCTTTCGTATCCTTCAATAGAAATATGTAGAGCATCATCACATTCGAATCGGTCTTTTATCCTTCGAGTTGTAACTTCCATCGAATCACATACCATGAAACAAGACAATATTCCTATACCAAACCTGGATATTGGGGTGAACGAGGATTTAAGAGAAGTCATCAACTCATTAAATTCTCTTGACGAATAGTAAGAGCAGCCAACATTGGTGTAATAACTATCAATAATATGCTGATTCATTCCAATTCCATTATCTTTTACTTTTAAATAGTCAATGTCATTTTGAGTATACAATGACACAGTTATTCTAGGAGTATACTCTACCTCCCAAGATTCTGAGAGTTTTTTTCTTAATAAGCAAGCATCAATTGAGTTTTGTAATAATTCCCTCAAGGCAACTTCAGGTTTTCCATATAGCTTCGTCCCCATTAAAAGGTCGATAATTTGCTTTTTACTAAGAGAGAACTTTGTATCATGATAACGATAAATTGGATTGCCTGAAATAATATCTTTCCTGGCACCAATTTTTCTTCTATCAATTTGAGGAGGCAATGGGACTTTATATATTGATACGTCAATATCCATACCTTCATCAGCCAGATTGGAGAGAACAACTGTACCGTTTCTTAATTCATCATCTATCTGGTTGCAAAATGAAAGGATGGCCGCCTCTATTGCTGGATGATCACATTGCGCAGAGAATACAAGTTTTTTTGAGGATATAGTCCAAGCGTTAATACTTTGATGTTTCCTCCATTCGATAAGCGAAACGGGATTTTTTACTGCCAAATGCGAAAACAATACTGTCGGAGTTCTTTTGGGGTCAAAATCTATAATATCCGCTAATCGCAGCATTGTTGCAACAAAAGGAAGGCACAAATATGTATCTTGACCACACAGCCTAAATGTTTCCATGTTAAGCAAATACGTGTAATTTTCGTTATGGCTAAAACATATTGATGCTAAATCCTCAGTCAAATCCGTATCTTGATAAGTGATTTTTCCAGCCCAATGATCTGCAATGATTTTTCTTGCGCGCATTGAATGTGTGGTTCTTATATATTCTGTAACGAGAAAATCTTCAAGAAGCTGAGCCTTTCCCTTTTCTCCTTGTGATGTAAGGCTATCAATATCCGCTAATTGGTGAGTATAAGTCATGCGGAAACGACTAAAAACTTCGTTTTCTTTCCGTAGTTCTTCGTCATACTCGTCCTCTAACAGTTGGTTTTTCCAAGCAAGAATATATTTTTCTTCTGGTGCCATTCCTATGTCGTGTAATAACACTGATAGAACCAACATGAGTAAATCAGGAGAAGATAGGTTTTCCAAGGTGGATGCCGGAATGATTTTCCCCAAAATTGTAAGCATATTAAAAATATGAGTGTCATCATGCAAGGTGAACTCCGGCATATTTTTTATTACAGTTTTTAAGCGCATCACTGCGAAAGTGCCAACCTCTGACACGAGTGCTAAAACTTCATGCTGGTTATTTTGTTCGCACTTTTTTTTCAAACGTTTATAAATAGCATTCTTCTCAAGTTGTGTCTCTAAGGTTTTATCCATTTGAATCCCCTCTAAAGCGAATGGGAATAATCCCACAGTTATCTGTCTACTCATAAATATCTATCTTACATAACCCCACACCCTAAAACAATGAGAACATGAGGTCGACTGTCATTATAAACGTAATGCGTAATACGCAAATAATCACAATTTACCTTGGTAACGCTTGAATAAAATCTCTCATAAGACATATTGATTCTCTCAGTTGAGCAGAAGTAAATCTCGGATTGTGTGTGTTTTCAGGATGATGAATTTGGTGTCTAATATACTCAGTCAGAATGACATCTACATTTTGTAGAGTACCCATTCTCTGAATCTTGGTATATGTGATGGTAGGTTTCCCAGTCCTATAATCAGCTAAATGGCCCTCTGCCTCAATAAACCCATATAGCTCATTATGATATTCCTCAGAAACTTCAGCAAACGCCAAATAATTAACCTCGTTTAATGATGGATATGGTAATTGCCCTGGCAAAACAGTAGATACAGTTTTTACATCACCTTCAACCGAAATCAAACACAAATTTGAAAAATTAAGTTCTTTTACTATACTTGCACTATGTGTGGTGATAACTATTTGAGTATTTGGTGATGCTGCAAGCATCAGGAGAGCATTAACAAGGATTTTTTGGTTTTCGGTATGTTGAGAGGTTTCAGGTTCTTCGATTGCATAAATTACACTCGAGCCATCCAACTCCAATCTTCTCTGTTCCGCTTCCGCCCGAAAAAAACTTAAGAGGATTAGTCGTTTGGTACCACTTCCACGTTTATTGATAGGAATATCCTCATCACCAGAAATTGACACATTCTTAAACACATCCACCCATTTCAGGCTCTCAACTGGTGGAATGACAGGATTTAAGCTATTTGCTACATCGGGATTCATCTCTCTTAGCTTTTCTAGAGTCCTATCGGAAACCTCTCTAAGTTTTCTTTCAACCTCAACTGCAATTCTAGCAAGATGATCTCTTAAATCAGCGTGATTCAAGATTTCTTTTACAGCTTCCTTTAACGGATCCTGTACTTCACTATCACCATCGCAGTTTTTTCTGTCTGATTGAAATAAAGTATATAAAGGTAAATAGTTCTGCAGCTTGTCCCAAATTGTTTTTGTGTCCCCTTTAGTAACATCTAGTTCAGTTTCTGCTAACTGCAAATTATCCCTGTAGTGATTCCATATGGCTGTTCGCATAATGGCTTTTCTTACTCTATCAGGGCATTCAATATTTTGTTGATCAAGAATTGAGCGGAGTTCAGTATCCTTTTTTAGTAAGAGGTCTCTACAATTTGGGTTGGTAGGATGGTTCGCTTTTATAAACACCTTTGCAGTTCCGGCATTTGGATACTTCTTGATAACTTCAAGTTGACCATTCATGTTAAGTAGAAATTCAGAGTGTAATGTTGTTTCATTGGTAGCATCAATAACGATATCCACTGGAAGGTCTTCAAAACATACAGAAATAGATATCTCCGTATTGCCTTCTAAAACTGCGTGCTTGTTAACGTCATTTTTATCTATTTTAACTGCTCCTTTGCCTTCATTAAAGAAAATATCAAGCGCTTCTAAAATACTGGATTTTCCAATATCATTTTTTCCCACGAAAGCAGTCAGATTGCAAAAATCAATTAATACTTCTTGTTTATAACCTCTAAAATTTCTTAATTTCATAGATTTTATTTTCATAATCTATAACCCCCCTTTTTTCAGCTTTCTAATTATTGCTATTTTGCAAAACTGATTCAACTTCCCATTATTAGGATTTTACGTACTTTGCAGCTCACTAGCTGGTCGAAACATTTCTTTTGGGTTAGAATGCTTTTTACATCTACCATCCTTTGGCTTAACAGCACTTTTTGGTATCGCCCAAGCATTTCCAAATAGGATAGCGCCGGGTATTTTCCCTTGAGCGCATAAAACTTGTACTCTGCGTTGCGTGATACCCCATTTTTCAGATGCTTCTCTTGCGGTCATATAGTCCATTACAACAATCCCTCGCAGGAAAATATTACATGCTTCCATTATATATCTATAACGCGAACAATACAATAAGTGCTATCGAAAATAGATATATTTGTGTGAAATATGGTACTATTTGTTGTGATATGCAGCAGAGAATCCTTGGATATACACTTTTCTCATTTGTTTGAGGCCACTGCGATACCGGGCGTCCACCGTCGAACGGCAGATATTCGTCTCGCGCCCGATTTCCACCAATGTTTTGCCATCGAAAATCTTCTCCACAATAATTTGAAGCTGGCCTTCATTCACTGTGCTCAGCAGGAACTCGACTGTTTGTTCACTTTCCCATTCAGCGAAATCATCACGCCCCTCATACCGTTTCCACTCAAAATATTCAATCGATGCTTCACAGGAAAGTCTTCTGGCATTTTTGATTGCACGGCAAAATTCGTGATACGCGATCTTCTTTAGCCACGCCCAAAAACGATACTTGCCATTATAAAAAGCGATGCATTGGATGGATTTGAGTGCGGCGTTCTGAATCACATCCTCCTTGTCCTCCTCTTTCAGAAATGACCGGCGGCTGATAGAGAAAACATGTCTTCTCAGAAGCGGGTAATTCCACTCAAATAAGTACTCCAATGCTCTTGTATCGCCACCCAGATAAGCCTGGCAGAGTTGATATTCCTGCCTGCGCAAGAAGGTAGATCTGGTTATGTCGTCCATTTCAGCCAGGTCAACGTGCAAAGCATCTGATATGACTGTTATCTGCCGAACCACCTTGCGGAGCAAGTCCTGATCCGGCGGGAATACGCCAAACGTTTTGAATAGAACATTCTCCAACTGTTGCTGTGAAACCGTCGGAGAGCTTTTACAGTATTTCTTTCCATACTCCACACGACTGGCACAGCGCCAGACAATTTCTTTCTCTTCAGAGATGTTACGGGTAATCCTCCTATATGAATTGCCGCATTCGGCACAGATCAGCAATCCGGAAATAGAATCGCTGCTGTATCTTGTGCTGGAGCGTATCTGTTGGCCTTGCTCAGTGTTGGATATATTGCTGCGCTGCTTTTTCTCCTGCTGTACTTCATCAAATTCAGCCTGAGAAATGATAGCGGCATGATGATTGATGATGTAATACTGATCACGCTGACCGCTGTTCTTAAGTTGTTTTCCTGAGATATAGTCCTTGACATAGGTTTTCTGGAGCAGTACGTTTCCGGCATGCTTTTCATTGGAAAGCATCCGATTCAGTGTCTGGCTGCTCCATGCTTCTTTTCCAGCGGGAGAGGGGATAGCCAGAGCTTTCAATTCTTTAGTTATTCGATTCAGGCTGTACCCATTTAGGTAGAGCCTGAAAATCATTTGGACAACCGCAGCTTGCTTTTCATGGATAATCAGATAGCCATGCTGATCATGAACATACCCATAGCAAACAGTATTACTCCTTTTGCTCTTAGGGGACTGGAAGCTCTGCTTTAACCCCCATTTGATGTTTTTGCTTCTGGACTCGCTTTCCTCCTGCGCAAACCCACTAAGCAAGTCAAGCCGTAGGCGGGAGGCTTCGCTCAGAAGGCGAATATTCTCCAATTCAAACCATACGTCAACGCCAAGCTCACGCAGCTTATCCAGTGTTTTTAGAGAGTCCAATGTGTTTCTTCCGAAGCGGCTGACGGATTTGGTCAGTATGAGGTTGATTTTGCCTTTTCGGCAGGCTTTCAGCATCTTCTGAAAATCACTGCGTGCCTTCATGTTACTGCCGCTGGCAATATCCGCGAAGATCCCTGCGTTTTCCCAGAGAGGGTTACTAGTGATGAGGGATTCATAATGCTGTTTTTGGATATCCAGGCTGTTGAGCTGTTCTTCGGTATTCTTGCTGACCCGGCAATATGCGGCCACCTTAAGTTTCTGAACGGGGAAATATTCTTTCGGTTTCGCTGGAATTTCAATGATTTTCACAAGCTTGTTCATCACCTTCCTTTCCTAAAAGGATACAGAGCTTTGTTCTTTTCGGAAAGACTGATCTGTTTTACAGAGTCATGGATAAAACCGGCTCTTGCTTGTAAGTGATATCAAAGCTCCTGCCATGCCTGACTGTAATGGATTCCACGCTGTTCCGTACAGCCTGCTCGTCAAAGACCGGCATATCCAATGCCCGGCACAAAAATTCTTTCACGGCTGCATCGGTGATGGTAACAGAAGCCTTGCAATATGCTTTCCCGTGCTCTACACGATTAGCACAGCGCCAGACGATCTCTCCACCGGAGCGGGTGATCCTGCGGTAAGGGCTGCCGCATTCCTCTCAAACCAAAAGGCCACTGAGTACATTACCGGAGTTGTACTTTGTGGCCTTTCTCTGTGAACCCGATTCTGTTGTTTCTAAATTGGAGCGTCTTGCTTTTTCTGCCTGTACTGCATCAAAGGATTTTCTGGAAATGATGGCCGGGTGATGGTCTGGCAGCAGATACTGAGCATCGGTAGTATTTTTAATCTGCTGACCATCCCGAACGACAGTTTTTTGGAGTAGAACCTCTCCGACATACTTTTCATTGGACAACAGTCCATCTACAGCCTTGCGGCTCCACCTGTCTTTGCCGGATGGGGAGAGTGCTTTTTTCTCGGCTAATGCGTCAATGATTTTCCCTAAACTGGAGCCGGAAAGATAGCGGTCAAAGATGAAGCTCACAATTCGCGCTTCTTTCTCATTGATGGTTAGACTGCCATCGGGAGCTTTTGAATAGCCATAGCAAATTTTATCCGCTATCCTGGACGTGCCGGATTCAAAGGATTTCTGAATACCTGCTTTGATTGATTCGCCTTTAAACACTGTAAATCCCTCCTAAAATATCGTTGAAAATGCAAAAAACCACGACGGTTCATACCCATCGCGGCTGCGTTTTATTATGAAATTGTGTGAGGGTTCAAATCCCTCCTGTTAGTTGATCTTTCCTACTTCTTACTCAGGTTTCTGATAACGAAAAAGGCGACAAACCTTGATTTCAAGCCATTTCTTGAAAAACAGGTTTGTCACCTTATCTTGTGAAAACCGTGGGAAAAAGATTTCTATTGTTCCCATGCTTCTCGATATTTTGTAAGTTCAAGAATTGAAAATCAAAATCTTGGTTTAGTTAATAGAATTGCAAATAACCTTTTAGCTGTTTGCTCTTTAAGCGTTTATAAGATTCTCAAAAAAATCGATTATGTGCTCCCTTTTATATTTTACTTCTACTTCTTTAGTAATGAAAATCGTAAGTTTATTCAATGATCTGGTCAAGGCTACGTACAGTCTACTTTTAGTTGCATTATCCTCTGTCTTTACACCGAAAAGATATGCCGCCAAATCCGGTGTTAAAATAAACAAACAATTTTCACCTTCTTGCCCTTTAATGCTATCTATAGAACTGACCAAAATTTTTTCTTCATCTGGTGTGGCGGAGTTATCTAAAAGCATATTAATAATAGCACCATATGCCTTTTTACTCAGTGTGTCATATTTAAATGTTTCACTCATGGCTTTTTTCTCATTATGAGTGGTCGTATATTTTTTCAATAGCGTTTCCGCATAATAATGTGATGTTTTTAGCAAAATCAGTTCAGCCTTATTAGGATGAAGCCTACGCATTTCGCTTTCAATTTCTTCTGATAGCCCCAATAAAATGTCCTTTGCTTTTTCGGTATTGTGTGTCTCGTATTTTCCTTGTTTTTGGGAAATATAACACAAGTCGAAATCTTCTTCATTTATCAGTTCACTGCATGGCTTGTCATTTTCAAACAATATCTTAAGATATCCGCCTTCTTTATTAGAATATTGTTGCTGTTGGCTCTCCACAATTGAATTTGAGAGCACTAAATGTTTTTGCGGGCAACGATGGCATACCCCTATGTAACTTACATTGTCTTTAGACTTTTCCATAATATTTTTCAAACATTTACGCCCTTTTAAGTCTTGCTTGGGATCTCCCATTAGTATAAGGGGAATTCCTATTTCATTGAGCGTTTCAATGATCATCTGCATATCTGAATCAATATCCTGTGCCTCATCAATACAGATCCCACCACAATATTCTTTAAACACATTTTTTATGATTGCCCGTTTATCTTTCACAGTTTTTTTGTCATCGGATTTCTTCACCACAACCCACTTTGCTCTCTCAGGAATAACTGTTTGATGCAATATATTAATATCCTCCAGTCTCCTTATCTTCATATTTCTATATTCAGGGTTCTGCGGCAAAGGAGCTATAGATATCCGCTCGTAATGTTTTCCGAACAATAAATAGTAATAGGGTTTGATAAATTCTCTATACAAAAATGAATGGATTGTACTTATAACAATACTATTTGGAATAACCCCATAATATCTTTGCAGCTTTTGCTCGATGCATGACACTGCATTATTCGTAAAAGTGATGCAAAAAATATGCTTATTCTCATTTGTTTTCTTCCGCAGGTCCACTATTGTATCTGCCATTGTAGTTGTTTTTCCTGCTCCGGCACCGGCTATACTAATCTGCATGTTTACACCACCTCAAACACACAATCCTATTTTAAAAAATTAAACACTTCCTGGATGTGCTTAGGCATACTCAAATCCGAGAGGTCTCCATTAGCAATATCTTTACAGATAGTAAGCATGTCTGATGCTTTTGCTTCTCTCCATGCAGCCTGCATTTGCTCAGGCGTCATGTCTTTCCACCCAAACAACTCGCCATATTTCTGCTTGAGAATAGTATAGTTATTTCCTGTTTTTACGATTTCCGGCTCCAGTGTATACTCGGAAGTTGTCCGAATACATACATGGGCCCCGTCATCATATTTATCATGTTGTTTTTTGGCGTTTTCCTGATCATCATAATCACGAATGATTCCCAACTTATTTTCTGTATTCTTATTAATTTTCTCCCAGATCTTGATTATCTCGATAAAACCTTTATGGAAGGAAAGCACTTCAATATCGCTTAACTCTTTTCTTGAATCTATATAAGCACGAAGAAGCATCTCTTCTGATATTCCTTCAACCAAAACGCATTTCTTTGAGAAAAACAACTTAAACAAATCCAGATTCGGATTCTTGGTAAGATAGTCTCTTGAGGAGTCATCAAGTTCATCTATAAAGGAAAACGCTTGTCCACCATGCATAACTACAACATTTTTTAAATTCATTTTGTTTATAAACTCTGTGCTATGTGTGGAGTAGAATAGCTGCGTTGTAAGATTCTTTACTGTGAACACCTTCAAGAAACTTACCATAAGCTTAATATTGTTGATACATAGATGAGCTTCTGGTTCTTCTATTGTAAGCACATTTAGAGCAACATCCGTTTGCCTTTCTGATAGTGAATTGATTAGAACAAAAAGCAAGATAAGATTTCTATATCCAAGCCCTTGTAGCGATAGTTCCGCATTCGAATAACCTAAACGGACACTGTTTAATATGCTTTGCATAGGCGGCATGTTGGGCAGTATGCTAATATGGGAAAAGAATTCCTTGGCGTCAGCTAATTCAGATTCGTCTTGCCAATTAATTACACTATCCATATTACTGACAGATTTGAGTTCTTCGAAAAAGCGATTGTATTCTTTTTCGACCTTCAACTTGTCATCATCAGTCAATCCTGTCTGCAGTAGTTTCACTAATGACTTTGACCCCAGACGCTCTTTGGATCTTGAGAACTCATCTCTTTCAGCTTCAAGTGATACATATTTATATAACTTCAAAACATCGTAGGTGACTGACCCCTTGCCCGGAACACTTACTGAATATGAATAATATTCTGTTGGCAGTAGATTCATCTTCACTTCATTTATCGATTTCATATCTAATTTCCCGTCACCATCAGAGAGAACTTTTTTTACAATACTGTAGATATCATCAATCTTTGAAGGTTTATATTCGTACCTAAGACCATACTGCATCTGACCGTTTTCTACGGAAAAGCTCAGATCTTTCACAAAGTATCCTTCGGTTTTTTCAGGTTTCAAATGCACCTCAACCATCACAACAGGCAAATGTGCAACGAACTCAGCACAAGAAACGATGCCGTTCGCAATTTTCACTTGGTTGTCAATAATATAGTGATAATATTCACCTTTTGCTACATCATTAATATCTATCCATGATAAATTTTTGCCCGAAAACCCCGCTTCTTCAGTTAAAAAGGGAAATGTTATCGCCTTTAGGAGATTGCTTTTACCGCTGTTATTTTCGCCAATCAGTGCGACCGTTTCACTCAAATGAATATCAATTTCTTTTAAGTTTCTATAATTGTTTATTATCAGTCTCGATATTTTCAAAAGAACACCTCCGACTATTATCTTCTATGTGTGTCTATTCATGAATCTACAACTTATAATGAATTTCAAATCGGTCCTCATCCTTTACAACTACCTTCTTAATCAATTGCCTCGCCAAGATGTCATCATACTCCAGCACCAGCCTTTGGCTAAACAGCTCCTGTAAAGCGGCCCTTGTGGAAGCTAAATCCGAAGCCAGTTGTGCTGAAGCAAGCAGGGCTTCCTGAAGGATAGGAAAATTGATCTGGCTTCTAATGCTATTTGTAATAGCATCGTGCAGCGCCCATTCTTCAACCGTTGGAGAATCACAGGTTTCCTTGCCCAATTCAAGTCGGCTCAGGCAGCGCCAGACAATTTTCTTTCCCCCCGGCCGTGTCCACGTCACCCTGCGGTATAGGGCCCCGCAATTGCCACAGGTGAGCAGATCGCTTAACGCATATTTCCCGCTGTACTTTGACCTCCCGGTTTTGCCGTGTATGGAGCGCTGCGGTAAACTGGCCCGCCGGGCGATTTCCTCCTGAACTTTTTGAAAGGTTTCACGGTCAATAATCGCCGGATGGCATTCATGAACATAGTACCTGGGGAGTTGACCAACATTTTTCTCTGAGCGACGGGTAAAGAGATCGGAAACAAATGTTTTCTGCAGCAGGGCATCTCCCGTATATTTTTCATTGGAGAGGATATGACGAACTGTGCCATCCCGCCATTTTTCTTTACCCCGGATAGTTTTTATACCCTCTGCTTCAAAATCAGAGATTATTTTTGCAATACTCTCACCCTGGAGATAACGGGAAAAGATGCGTCTTACAAGTTCGGCTTCTTCAGGGTCAATTTCAGGATTTCCATCAGGACCCTCGCGGTAACCAAGAAAGTTGCTGTAAATATAATTTACTTTCCCATCCTTGAAGTTTTTGCGAATTCCCCATTTAATATTGCCGCTCAGAGATTCGCTTTCCGCCTGAGCTGCACTCATCATAAAGGTGAGAATCAGCTCATTTTCAAGGGTTAAAGTGTTAATATTCTCTTTTTCAAAATAGACGCCGATACCAAGTGCTTTGAGCTGCCGTATATAATCTAAGCCGTCTAATGTATTTCGTACAAATCGGGAAACAGATTTTGTAATAATCAAATCTATTTTTCCCCGCCGGCAGGCCCGAATCATTCGATTAAATTCTTTCCTGCCTTTTGTCGACGTCCCTGAAATCCCTTGGTCGGCGTATATGGCAACCAGTATCCATCCAGGATTAGTTTTGATTTTTTCGTGATAGTATTCTACCTGTGACTCGTAGCTAGAAAGCTGCTCTTCCGAGTTAGTGGATACGCGGCAATAAGCGGCAACTCTAATGGGCTGAGCATAGAAACTGCCCGAAGCGGATTCTTCAGCTTCGGGTGGAATCTTTGTTACTCTCAGATGACTGCTTTCGCTCATTGTCACATCGGCCTTTCTTTAACTACCGGAGCGCATTTCTAAAAACGTCAGCTTGTATGCCGGGGATAGCCATAACATAAATTCGCAGGCAATGACCGGATGGGCCAAGGTACCACCGTTTCTGCCTTGTTTAGAAACAAGCCCGATAGCATTTGTTTGGTCAATCCATTGCTTTGGAGTCATTGTAAAAGGGCCTGATTGCTGCTCCATCATGGCTTCATATCCCAATTGGTTGAAGTCAGTGTTGTTGACTGCCTCCCATAAAGCTAAAAAGTCCAGTGTATTACGGCTTCTCATCCAGCTTTGGATGACATGAGC
Source organism: Candidatus Pelethousia sp. (assembly GCA_034928145.1). GTDB lineage: Bacteria > Bacillota > Clostridia > Christensenellales > CAG-138 > Pelethousia. Next base: position 12,794 of record JAYFPE010000005.1, read on the forward strand.
CGGGGATTCCTCCGTCAATGTGCGCACAGCTTCCGTCAAAGAAACAAAGGCCGGAGGCTGTAGTTGGATTTCACCCTCAACGTCTCGGTGAGGATGCTGCATTTCTACAGAAGATGGCTCTTCAATCGTTGAAATCGTGGTGGAGTTGGCGGAAATGGTAGTCCGAACCTCTTGAATATCTTTGATAGGCATATCTGAAATATGAAAGCGCTCATATAGAAAATGAGACATCTTCTCAAAGTCGCTCTGCGTAATTTTGCCTTCACTCAATAGTGTGGTAAGGTACTTTTCCTTTGCGATAACATACATCACAAGACGATTGTTGTTCGTTAAGTTCTCCAAAACCACACCTCCATTTCCTAAATATTCTAATTATATCACATACTTCGACAGTTTTATAGACTAAATCCCTGATATTCCCTCTGAACAAATTCCGGAATCAGTGCCCCACCAGACAGGACCTGCACACACTCTAAATTGTCCTTAACAACTTCAGAATCAAATTCTGAGATCCCCAGCATTTCACAAACAGCCTGCTTTAGTTCATTTTCGGGAAGTGAGGGAGCATGCTGGCAAATGCCTTTTCCATGCTTTACTCGATTGGAGCAGCGCCACACAATCTCACCGGAAGGGCGGGTGATGCGCCAGTATACGCCGCCGCATTCGGCACAAATAAGAAGGCCACTCAGTACATCTTTCGAATAGTACTGGGTGGCCTTTCGCTTGTTGGTATCCTCGTCTATGCTGCTGCGTTTGCCCTTCTCATTTTGGACCGCAAAGTAGTCGTCAAAGCTGATGACGGCATTTATATACTTTACGTTACTCAGCATCTTATCAAGCACCGACTTGCTCCAGTGTTCTTTGCCAGAGGGGGACGGGATGTTCTGTTCAAAAAGAAAGTCGGCAATACCTGCCAGACTTTTTCCGGAGAGATACTGCCGATAGATTTCTTGTACAACCGCTGCCTGTTCGGAAATGACCTCAAGCAAACCATTGTCAGACACTCTAAATCCATATACTCTTTTCATATTCAACCTTCCTTTCAGTAAATTAAAAGTCAACTATACTTGCCTTTTAACGGCGAGGCACATTAGCCAAATACTTTAAAGTCAAGTATATGCGTGTTTTATATGGTCATCTTCGCGGTCAACCGCTCATTTCATCCTCATTTTCATTGATTTTAGGGCAAAAAATAAACAGAATTGCCTTTTACTTTCGTAAAAAACAATCCTGTTCTCTTTGACGGAGACGATAGGATTTGAACCCCCGCATTTCTCTGTTTTTCCTGTCATATAGCAGAAAAAACTCCAATTATTTGTCGATATTCCGTATCACTACCACTTGTAGAGCCTTATAAATCCTGCTTCTATGCGGGGTTTTACATGTTTGGTGAAAATAGATGCCTTTTTCGTTCATCATGGTCTTTTCTGCTTATACAGTGCGGAAATCGTTCCAAGAGCCGCGCCCACACCGGCGCCAATGCAAAGCCATAAAACTAAGTTTTGAAGCAGCGCACCAAGCACTGCTTTTTCATTATAATCCCTCTCACTGACCGCTTCGCGACCCAAGATTGGGCGCATCCAGATATGTGATCGATATTATGCAGCGCCAAACCTCCTATGACCTACTTCTTTTCCACCGGCAGCCAAACCTCGCAGCGATAGTCCTCGGCCTGTTGATTTCCTTCGAAATATACTTCTATATCCGGCGCATCTGCGTATTCGTAGCCGGAATTCGGAAGCCATTCGCTGATGATATGCTTTTGCAGGACTTGGATAGCCGTTGGCATGGGGCCGATGCAAGTAAAAATCGCCCATGTGCAAGCCGGAACAGTATATTCATACAAGCCGTCTGGCACAACCATGTCACTGGGCGCAGCGATGTAATAATCGAAATCCTTGCCTTTCATACTGCTGGTTAGGCCCAAAATACCTTTCGGCTCCTGATTCACAAGTCCCAAAATCTGCGAAAATGTGCCGCTCTGCACTGTTTTCTGCCAGAATGCCGGAATCTGTGCGAAATTTTCCTCCACGTTCAGAACATAATGCTCTTTAGCTCCAACGATTCTAAATTCGTCCTTCTTTTCAATACGATAATCCATTTCAACCTCTCCCTTTATAATGATTTTGAAGCTGATGGGCAAATAGGCTTTCAGGACTGCCCCGGATTTTTGCGCTTCAGAGGGTGCGATTCCGTGTACGCCCTGAAAGGCACGGTTGAAAGCGGTGGGCGAATCATACCCGTATTTCAGGGCAATGTCTATGATTCTCTCGTTCTCATTTTGCAAATCTGCCGCCGCTCTTGTCATCTTTCGCCGACGTATATATTCTCCAAGCGGCACCTCTGCCAAATAAGAAAACATACGTTGAAAGTGAAAAGGGGAGCAACAGGCAATCTGCGCCATGTGCGTCAGGTCAATTTCGTCCTCCAAATGTTCTTCCAAATACACAATTACTGCATTCAGCCTGTTCAACCATTCCATGTCCTCAACTCCTATATCCATGTTAAACGAATAAGCTCACTTCGTCCTCTCTGTTTCCTGCATAAATCAGAGAGTTTACTTTTTTATGAGCTCAATATCTTCAGTAGGCAGCCAGTCATCCATATTGCCGTAGCTGCTCCGATCAACCGCAAAAGGTGTGATTTCCTGTAAATTTTCCACCTCAATCAGCACAAGATAGCGTTTACCGCCCCATCGTTTAATCTGATTAGGGGTAAGACAAAGCATTGTCTGATAATCTGAAATAAGCTTTTGCGATTCTTCCACAGTTAGCTTTTCTGAGCTAAATACATTTTTCACCGTGGCACAGCACTGCACCAACCCATCACCGCTGTTTTCAACAAACCATAAAACCTCGCCGGGATGAACCCGTCCGTGGGGCAGTTTTCTTCCGGCAGCTCCCCGGATAATCATGCTTTTCTGGCCGCTTTTGAGCTTGTCCAGCTCCTTTTCTTTCGCCTCAAGATATACAGCATGATCCATAAGTCAAACCTCCCTTAATAATTTATTTTGTGTTAATTATTGCGGTCTTTTTCCCCTGCCACCAACAGAAAAGCCAAGAAAACGCAAGCATTTGAAGGGCGATTTCCGGGTATCCGATGAATGGATTGAAGGAGAATCGGGTATACAGAAAGCCTTCAATCGATCCTGGGCCAGTAATCACCGCACCGATACTGGTGAGGACAAACAGTAAAAAGAACAGCTTGAGCCAGCCTAATCTGCGCCCGATGATGACCTCGCGGAACGGAAAAATTGCAAGCGCTAAAAGTACGCCGCGCAATACCTGTGCAGGGGGCGCAAGCCCGACGGACAACGAATCGGAGGGCTTCATCACCAATTCAAATATCGGGTCGTTTTTGAAATATTCAAAATATCTGCTGACCAGCATAAAGAAAAGTCCGAAGACCAGATATGTCAGCGTGTGTATGGCAATAAACCGCAGAGTAAATTGAATGACGGGGTGTTGGATTGTTATTTTTTTCATGATCAATCCTCCTCTAATCCGTTATTTCACTCCACATTAAACAAAGAGGCGAAAACACGCCCCGGTTCTTAAAAGCGTTAATCCATTTTCAGTCTTTCGAGCCGGATGGTGTCAAATCCATTGCTCACCACACAACTAACCACCTGATTGCTCTGATCTGTTTCAAAGATGTACTCCCAAAGCTCGCTCATGCTATCATAAAATCGGTCTTCCGCATAAGCAGCCAGATATGCTACCGTTCCGAATGATGCAAGAAGAAGTCCGTCCACATTTTTTACGGTCATTGTCTGGCCGTTTGATGTTTGGTAGGTGCCTTCATAACGAGCGAGGTCAAGGTGTGCTGTCGAAATTTGCTGCCTTTTTTGCGGCAAAGGATAGGGGCGTTGCAGTGCGATTGCGCTGACAGCTTTTACTATACTATTGTTATCATTCCATACGGTATTAAATAGCAGAACAAGCCCAACATCCTCTTGGGGAAAATGAGCATAGTAGGAAAAATATCCGCTGGAGAAATTACCGGTGTGCCCAAACCATTCGTATCCATCAAATGTGCCTACAAAACATCCATACCCATAACCCCTGTTTAATCCTGTATTATCGGTGGTCATATGTACGAGGGTTTCCTCTTTTATCAAAACTCCTGTTGTTAACGCCTTGTCAAATAACGCCATGTCATAGGGTGTTGTAAAAATATTGCCGGAACCAAAGGCGTGGGATAGGTTATATGGCGTTTTTTCGCGAAAACTCCCATATTTATACTCATATCCAACAGCTAAGTTCTTTACCTCTATCTTAGTGTCGGCACAGCCTGTATTGCGCATATTTGCAGGGCCAAAGATGTGTTTTTGCAGATATTTCTCATATGAAAGGCCAGACGCTTGTTCAATAATCCCCGCTAACAGTTGGTATCCGGCATTGCTATAGGCCATATCGCTGCCGGGATGAAACAGTAACGGGTTCCGTAGGATAAAGCTTTGCAGTTGGTGCCTTTCCGTCTGTTCATAAGGGCTAATAAGGCCTTGATCTGTTACATCACGCAGCAAACCTCCCGTGTGGGTAAGAAGCTGTCGGATGGTGATAGTAGCTTCACAAAACTGGCCGGGAAAATACTGCGCAATTGGATCGTCCAGTTGCAATAGACCTTTTTCTTGCAACTGCATAATCCCGATTGCGGTAAACAGCTTTGTGGTAGAACATAACAGAAATCGGGTATCTTGCGAAAACGGTAGCTGCTCCTGATAGTCGGACATACCATAAAAATGGGATGCGGCTATTTCTCCCTGTTTCGTGACGAGTATGCCCCCGCTGATTTGTTGATTTTCGCACGCTTGGTTCAGTGCCTGAACATATCCATACAGCTCTTGACACAAGGCGTTATCCAACGATGGCTGCATCGGTGCACCGCCTATAATCAAAATTGCTAAGGCCAAAGAGATAAGCACAAAAGCAGTGACCGGCTTCCATACCCGTATTCGCATTTTTTTCGCCACAGGTTGCATCATTTATTTCCCCTTTCTGCTACAGGCACTACGGCTGATATAAGCAAGACAATAGAAAACAGAAAGATTGCGTCTCCCATCCATATGGACAAAATCGGAAAGACCGAGGATATAAACAAATACTTCTGGCAAGCACACCAGATCAGAATTCCAAACAGAATAGATGCTGCACCAACTCGAAGCAATCTGAAACTGGTTCGCTTTTGCTGATAAAAAATCAGGACCAGACTCAATACCATCAGTAGGCTTGCTGAGATTAGCATCCCGATCACGGCGCAGAGTCCGTAATGTCCCCAGATAATCCTTCCCATGCCAACGGACGGAAACGCTCGCCACTGCGCCCAATCACTTAAAACATATGCAATGAAAGGCCAGCTTCGTTGGCTGTTTGTAAGGATTACAATGGCATCGCCTGTTTCCGGAACAGTCTGGAAATGCGTCATGATGCCGTTGCCCTGGCCGCCGTGAGAAACTGAGAGCGCACCGTTTGGCAGCTTTTCGATATAGTGACCAAATCCATACGCCTCAAATATCAAACCGTAAATGCCGATTTTATGGCTTTGTGGAGCATACAGCAGCTTGATGCTTTCGCCACTTAACACAGAGTTTTCTTTCATCCCCACCGCCGCAAAGCGGGCAATATCGTGAGCTGTGGCAAACAGACCACCCGAAGCCTTTGAGGGATAGAGATAGACCGGCACCGGCCTCCCGTCGAGGTTATAACCCGTTGGAGGATAAGGCGTCGCCGTTGTGTCTATGTCAAAGGCTGCACTTTCCATGCCCAGAGGGAGAAAAATCTCCGTGCGGATATATTCCGAAAAGCTTTGCTCCGTGACATCCTCGATTAATATTTCCAATAAATTATAACCTGTGTTGGAGTAGGAAAATCCCGTCCCCGCCTCGTGCGCCAGCGCCGCTTCCCCGGTCATCACATCCCGGTTAGAGGGCATTGTCTCGCCGGGGGAGTAGACATTGGTGAAATCGCCTAATGGCATCCCCGCAGTGTGGCTTAAAAGCTGCCGTGTTGTAATCTTTTCTGTCGGATAGTCCGACTGCGGAAATCTCCAGCTTTTCAGGTACTGCGACACCGGAGCATCCAAGTCGATCAAGCCCTTTTCCACAAGTCGCATAACGCCCCAAGCTGTAACGGATTTTGTAATGGATTGAACGCTCATAGGAGTATTGACCGTCAGTTCTCTGCCGCTCGCCACATCTGCATATCCATAGGCCTCAGTCCATACGACTTCATCGTCCTTCACAAGCCCGATGTTGCAGCCCGGAATTCCATACTGCTTCATCAGATCAGGAATGCGCTCGTCCATATGTGCCTTAAATTCATCAAGCGGCGCATCGGCGCTCATATTCCTCTTGATTTGCAGACTGTCGGAAAACAGCATGACGAGCAAGCTAATCAGTATGGATATAAGGATAAACCATATCCACATCCTATAACCTCCGAGTATTTTTTCTCTTTTCATAACTACACCTCATCATTTCACTCACCGCACGGTACGCACATTCCACTCCAAATGTCTGAGCCTCAACAGGGTGCGGGCCGTCATAAAAACGATGAGCAGCACTGTCACAGCTATCGGGATAAGTAACGATAGAGTAACCGAGGGCATAAGTTTTTGCGCTTCAACCAACAATCCGGAAGGCGTCCATCTCTGAACATTAAGCAAGGAAGAAATGAAGTGTATTCCGAATGCGGTTGCCAGCGTCAAAAACCCAGCGGGAATCGGCTTTCTTAGTAAAACACCCCACATAATCAGGCAGGAGAGTAAAAACAGCACATAAATCCCCTGTAGCAGCCCGCCATATAAAATAGGCATAACGCCGATTTCAAAGCCAAAGAGAAGCCCGGAATAACCGTAATCGGCAAGTAGCGCGATGGTGAGAATCAACACCATTAGGACACCGAAAACCAGCAATTTCGCACCAACCATCTGTCTATAGCGTTTGTCGGCACATAAGGGCAGTACCCATGTGTTATCCCTAATCTCAGACGCCGTAAGTCCGCATAACGTAAATGCAATGATGATGGTTCCGATTTGCGACACATCATCCATATAGTTGCGAATACAGTCAAGCTGTGTCATATCGGTCAGGCCGCTGATACCCTGCGTCGTTTCCCCGCCAAGCTGACCGGATAGAACCATCGGAAGCACCACCTTGAGCATCACGGGCGCAAGCAAAGCTAAAAATAGAAAGCTTGCAAATAGAATCAAAACTCGACCACTTCTTATGGCGTATCGCAGTTCCTTGATAATCTCGGTCCTCATTTCGCTTTCACCCCCGCAAAAACAAATCCTCTAATCGCGTCTTGCGCAGGGAAAAGGATTTTATCACGATTTCATGATCTGCCAAGAACCTCATCACTGATACGGAAACCGTATTGTCCGCCACTTTGATAGTTAAGGATTTTTCAGATTTTGTTAAGGACACTACGCCTGTAAGTCGCTCCAATGCGTCCAATATATTCGATTCGACTGAATGAACAGGAGTGACGTCAAAAATCGGCTGTGTGTTCTCTTTTTGAAGCTGCGCAAGTGGTTTTTCAAACATCATCTGCCCGGCGTCTACCATGCCGACCGTGTCGCAGACACGCTCCACATCGTCTAAAATATGCGTGGAAAACAGAATGGTTTTACCCATGCTCTTCAATTCCTTAATAAGGCGCAGCACCTCGCTTCTTCCCTCCGGATCAAGCGCGGAGGACGGCTCGTCAAGAATAAGCAAAGCTGGCTCGCGTATTAATGCGGCACCGATGCCAAGCCGCTGTTTCATGCCTCGCGAAAAACCGCCAACGCGGCGGTGGCTCGCATCGGCAAGCCCAACCCACTCCAGCATTTCGACGATACGCCTACGATTTATACCGTCTCCAAGATATTCAAGCATCTCATATGCGGTCATCCATGGATAAAATCTTGGATCTTCAGGAAGATATCCGACTTGCACGTCTCCTGGATGCTTTATTTCCGCAATATTTCTTCCATTTACGGTGCATTCACCCTTTGTTGGATGAGATAGTCCGGCAAGTATGTTCAACGCTGTTGATTTACCGGCTCCATTATGTCCGATAAAGCCATATATTTCGCCTTTTTTGACGTGCATATCCACGTTCTTGAGGGCATGAAAATCTTTGAACTCCTTTTGAAGTCCCTTTACAGTTATCATCAATATTCCTTCTTTCTGCCGATGGTCAGGAAGGTGGTGGAAGAAAGCAGATGACAAACAGGCAAATGACAATCCATCACCTTTGATGTTGTTCTGTTTTATTTGTCATCTCTCTCCATCCTGGTTTTCAATCTCTACAATGACATTCCGCTTATCTTCGTCGATATAATACTGAAACTTAATAATCTTGCCCGTGTTAGGTTGCATATCTCCGAATTTATCCTTAAGCTCTTCAGACAACATAAATACTTTCGTTGCTTTTTCTTCAGGAACACCCGAAATAGCTATCTCTATAAAGCTACTGTCGATTTGTCCCTGATAAGTTCCTGTATCAATTTTAAGGTCTCTTTCTAATTCATTTCCGCTCTCGGCCTTGTCTGACAGCGTATCAACCGGCGATGCATGCTCGCCTTTATTTTGAGGCGGCTGCATCTCTTCCCGTTGTTTTACCGCATCACTTGAATTATCCTCGATGTTTGAGTGCAAGAAAAAGCTGCTTTGTCCAATAATCAAAATTATGAAAATCACCAAAAAGATAAAGGAAAAAATCAAAATAATTTTTTTCATACAGCACCTCCACAGTTTAAATAATCTTAACAATCAAATTTTTCACATACATATCCGGCCTCTTTAATGCTTGGAATCCTCCATCTTTTTACATGCCATTTTACCGTAATCATTTGAATTCCTTCTTTCTTCCTACCAAAAGGAATAAAACCGGACCAATCACGTTGGCAAAAAGACAGATAAAAAACCATGCCCATATATTCAGGTTTTGTACGCCCTCCCTAAAAATTTTGATGCTGCAGTACACTGCGAGACTGATCTGAAGGAGAATAAGCGGAGAGAGGATCAGGAGCATATCCTTCGTAAGTGCAAACTCGTTCATAACGTTACACCTCCTGTTTGATTAATGGATTATTTGTCTCGCGGTTTTTTATTTGTAGAAACCGCTCCGAGAACTACGCCCACACCGGCTCCAATGCACAGCCACAGAACTATGTTCTGAAGAAGAGCCCCAAGCACAATGCCGACAGCAGCACACAAGCCTATAGCTGTCCCCATATTCCAATAATCTGACATTTTTCGTTTTTTCATTCGATTCGACCTCCTTTGATTACTTTATGTTAAAATAGTTGTTTCCCCTGATTACTTTTCTGGCTTCACAGCATGTTTGCTTCTTTTTACGCTGCGCTTCGCGTGCCTCAGTAGCATAGAAACTTGGGTGTGCGTATTCCTGCGATAGATGTCGCACAAATTTAACTATTTTCTTGAAGATACTCTTTATCAGCGTCATTTTGATACCTTTCTCGAACACGGTTTCTGGTTTTTCCATGTTCATTATAGAAGATAAGGCGGTCATATGATAAGTTACCGGAGTCATGTGTCGGGTAATAAAAAAACGGAAGCCGCAGCTCCCGCTCTTAAAAGCATAATTTTTAGAATCCCAATTGTTTGAAGTGCAATATGGCGTTTGCTCGGTCAGTGATTCCGGCTTTGCTGTAGATTTGACTGATATAGTTCTTAACCGTACCGACGGTCAAAAAGAGCGTCTGAGCGATTTCCTGATTGCTTTTCCCCTGCATCAGCAAACGAATGATATCCTGTTCACGTTGCGTAAAGTCCGAAACCGATGTTTCCGGTTTGCCTTGTTTGCCGATATGCTTTGTGATTTTGGCGGCAATATTCCCCGGCAAAATCACACTTCCTCGCACGGTGTCACGGACGGCTTCGGCCAGCTTTACCCCGCTGATGTCCTTTAAAAGATACCCCGAAGCACCGTGAGTGATGGCCCCGAGAATGGATTCATCGTCATCAAATGTAGTTAATACTAAAACCGCTGTTTCAGGAAAATCCTGCTTGATTAGGCGCGTTGCTTCCACGCCACCCATTTCCGGCATTCGAATATCCATGAGAACCACCTGCGGATGGTGGACTTTCGTTTGTTTGTAAGCCTCCATGCCGTTTTTTGCTTCCGCAACTACCTGAATGTCGGGATTAGTTTCAAGTAACGCGCGTAGCCCATCTCGGATAATTGTCTGATCGTCCGCCAACAGAATGGTAATTTGATTCATTGCACATCCTCCTTTCTTTGCACGGCGGGGATAATGAGGCTAACAGTAAACCCCTCTCCCGGCGCGTTTTCTATTTCCAGTGTCCCGCCTACGCTTTGCACACGCTCCCGCATGATGGATAGTCCGGAGCCGAACTTTATGTCATTCGTTCCACTACCGTTGTCTGAAAAAGCCAGTCGTAGCTGTCCTTTATACTCACCAATCAAGATGTCCACATGCGTTGCCTGCCCATGTCTGATTGCGTTGGTTGTACATTCCTTTACCGCTGAGAGCAGTATGCCAGCTTGAAGCGGGGGCAGGGTAATTTCTGATTCCATAACAAGATGAATATCAAGCCCAGTGTCAAAACGGATTTCCTGAAAAAGCTGTTCAAGGATGGTGACAAAATCGGTTTCATTTCCCGCCCTAACTACTTTAACAGAAGCGCGAAGCTCCGAAAGCCCTCGCCGTACTTGCTCTTTGCCTTGATGTAGCTTTTGTGCCACTTGCGACTCTGATACAAGTCCCTCTGCCGCTTCTAATGTCAGGACGGCTGCAGTCAGTGTATGGCCGACCGTATCGTGCATTTCGGCGGCAATGCGGTTTCTCTCCTCCACGACTGCTAAGCCCTTAAGCTTCTCGGATTGCTCTTTCACCGTACGGAGAGCCGATTCCAACTTAACACTTGTAATCATTTGCTTTTTCAATGTATAAAAAGCGATCAAGGCAAGTAGAACCACAATCGTGTTGACGAAAAAATAGCGGACAAGATCAGCCAGTTCAGCGCTTTCGGATAAAAGTATTGTTCTTGTCGTACTGCCCAAAAGATAAGCACCCAGCGCGCCGATCCCATAGATCTTTGCACGGGGGAGCGATGCGTGGTTGATTGCGCTGAACCCCGCAATGATGGAAAGAAATAAGTTATCCCCCGAAATATCCAGATATTGAATTGGAATGCACAAAACAAGCTGCAGCATCGGCAAAAGGGGTTCGGATATAAGGCGTTTTTTCTCTGGGAGCAAATTATATAGTAGCATTATGAGAAAAGAGATTGATAGCAGCCAAATCAAAGGGACGTACGTCGGAGTTCCGACATTCTCCGCAAGCATATGCAGACCCATCACTTGATAAGCAATCAGCAGCAGGAAAAAGATGCCTTTGTTTGTGAGGTGGTTCGCCCTTTCCACTTCGGCAGTGGTGGTGTCCTTTGGTGGTGTCTTTTCAGCGCGGAGTAGATGGAAGGCAATGGCGGCCAATCCGAAAATGGCGATAGACAAGATATATAAGGCACGATGGAACGGCTTTCGATTATCTTCTCTCACGCCCTCCACAATGCAGAGGATCTGCATTAATAGCTGAAGCAATACCCCCGGAAGCAGAAACGGCCAAATTTCTTTAATCTGCATATGGCTGTGTCCCCCCGCCGTCTTTTTTCACGATTCGGTTTCCTCCTCGTAGATAAAAATGTCCTCAATGGGTAGGTCAAAATATCGAGCGAGTTTAAAGGCTAAAAGTATCGACGGATTGTACCGCCCATTTTCAAGTGAGCCGATGGTTTGGCGGGAAACACACAGTGCGTCCGCCAATTGCTCCTGTCGGATACCTCTGGACTGTCTGAGTTCTTCCAGTCTGTTTTTCAAATCATTGAGCTCCTTTAAGTGTTTGGAAAGCGTACTTTCCATTGCAGTATATGCAAATCAAACAATAATGTCAAGTTTGTCTTCCGGTTTTAATAAATCATCTCAACTATTTTCAATATGAGCGGACATATCTTCGTTTGAAAATACGCCCGCTCATTATGCCTGTTTTCCGTATTCAGTTGTTTACGGTGGTTCAAATCCCTCCAGTACGCCGAAAATGGCCGATGTCATCTGTGAAATTGAGGGGTGAAAAATCGAGGGTGAAAACCCCTGAAAAGGCAGATGCCATGCGGCTTTGACCGCATGGCATCTATATACACCTAAAATTTTGGTGCGGCTGATGGGACTTGAACCCATATGGTTTCCCGGCAGATTTTAAGTCTGCTGTGTATGCCGATTCCACCACAGCCGCTTGCCTTCATTATTATACGGGCTGTGGGTGGCTGCGTCAACTGCCATAATAGGCGCCGCGCAAAAGGTTTTCCGCTTCCTTGGTGGAAGGGCGGCCTGTCTTGGGAAAAACAGAATCCTGGGAGACCTGCTCCGAGAGTGCCGGCAGTTTGCTCAAAAACTCCGCTTCCTCTATGCCAAAGGCCTGCACAGAGGCGGGCAGGCCGATTTGGCCGCGTAGGGTTTCCAACCGAGCGCAGAGGGCAGGCAGCGGGTCACCCGCCAAGCCGGCCGCCGTATAGACCTGAGCCGCCATCGCCTTGGCCCCGCTCTCCCAGCGCAGGGCGCGGGGCAGGAAGATTGCCTCCGCGACGCCCGTGGGCAGGGGCTTATAGAAGGCGGCGCAGGTATTGGCTGCAAGGGCCTCGCACAGGCCCATAGGCGCATTGGCAAAGGCCAGGCCGGCCATGCATTGGGCCTCGTGCAAGCTCTCCCTCGCCCGTACATCTCCGGCAACCGCGGCATCCAGTTGGGTTAGGATATCCCGGCCGGCGCGCAGGGCCAGGGGCTGGGCAAAGCTGCCCGCGCCGCGGCTCAGAGCCTCCAACACCTGAGAAAGGGCGGCCATGCCGCCCTGGGCTAACACCGGCCCCGGGCTGACCGCGGCCAGGTCCGGATCGACAATAGCGATATCCGGCGCGAGCACAGGATCCAACAGCAGGTGGCGCTTGCCTTGGGCAGGGTCCAACAAAAAGGCCACGCCACCCAGGGCCCCCTCCCCACCCCCGCCCGTGGGTGCGGCTATGAAGCGTGCCAAGCCCCGCAGCTTTGGCAGCGCACCATTCTGCGCCAGAGCATCCGGCATAGTGGCCGGGCTTTCATAAAATATCCACATGGCCTTGGCTGCGGAAATGCATCCTTCACTACCTACGGCCACGATCCAATCCGGCTTGAACTCCTGCATGGCACGCGCCCCCACCTGGGCCTGGGCCGGCGTGGGTCCGCTCCGCGCACAGATAAAACTTCGCACATTTAGCCCCGCCCCTTGCAGATAGCCTTCCGCCCGCTGCATAAAGCCGCTCTCGTGGCTCATGCCATCCCCCACGATCAAGGCCCGCCGCCCTTCCAGCTTACGCAATTGCGCCAGCGAGCCCCTGCCATAATAAATATTCCTCGGTGTAATAAACCTTGCCATGCGCTTGCCTCCCATATGCTGCTGCCCCTAGTGTTGCGCAAAAAAAGAGGGCCTATCCCTCGATCTGGGATAGGCCACGGCCATTTACCAGGGCATCACAAAGCCTTCGTCCGGTACATAATCGCGCGTCTCCATCTCTTCGGCGCTAGTTAGGAAATATTTATTCGGCCTGTCGCCCGTATCCGCGAAGGTGCAATCCACATACAGCGTTTCGCCGCTGAGGCGCACCATGTTCCAGGCGTGGCCCTCCCCATCCTGATAGCCGTTTATCGTCCAGCAGGGCAGGCCAAGTTCGTTGCACAGGGCCTGGAACGCGCGGGCATAGCCCGTGCAAACCGTTTTGCCGGCAACCAACGCTCCATAGGCGCTGCGCAGGATCTGCATCTCCTGCGTAAGCGTTTTCTGCTCCGTGGCCTCGCGGATGTCGTCGTCGTATTCCGTAATCTCCATCACCCGCTCGAACACGGCCCGGTAGGCCGTTTTCGCATCCGTGCCCTCACCCAGCCGCGCTTTGAGCGTCTGTGCCTCTGCCGCAATGGCGTTATCCAGCTCCGCCTGGGCCTCTGCTATGCGGCTGTCCTTGGCGTCGAATTCCAGCCAGAAGCGGCAGATCTGGCGGGGGCTTGGGTTTTCCAGCAACTCATACCAGATGGAATCGCCCTCACAGGCCAACGAGGCGCTGTTGACCTCGGCTGTATTAATCCAGCTGAAAAGCGTTTCCTCATCAGGCCGCATATCCTCCAGGATGAGGGTTACCTTGTCCGCCCCGGCAGCCCAGCCTTCCACCAGGGCGTCGATCATTTCCAGGCTGTTGTCTACCACCGGTATATCCGTCAGTGGGATCGTATCCGGCTCATACTCCAGGTTAATATCCAGCTCCACAAAAGTTTCGCCATCCGTACCCGAATATTCGCTCAGCACCCACTGCGCGCTGGAAACCAGATAAACATAAGCGTAATTCGTATTGAGGACGACATCCAGATCCTTCTTGAGGGTAGCGTTGAGGGCATCGAGATCCTGCCATTTATAAAGGCGCAGGGCCTGCTGCTGCTTGGCTTCCATCATATGCGTGAGCAGGGCTTCCAGCACGCCTGCCCCATAGGCCTCCACCGCGAGGCCACCCTGCGCGTCGCGGGGCATATCCGCCAGCAGGCTCATCTTCGCCGGCGTAAGGGTGATGTGGGTGGCCACATAGCCCCGCTCCTGCGTGAAGGATACATCGTAGGCGGCAAGAAAACGGCGCAAAGGGTAACTCCCGCTCTCCCGCGCCTTCCATAGCCCATCCCGCACCGCTTGCTCCACCGCCGCTTGGCGGCCCCGATAGTTGAGGCGCAGCTCCGTTTGCCCGCTGAGGATGGCCGCCTCCATCATTTCACAAAGGGCGCCGGGATCAAGCTCCTCTATTTTGATCCCCTGGCGCAAAAGGGCTTCCCGCGAAGGCTGGCAGCCCGATAGCGAAAACAATAGCAGCGCGCATAGAACAAGGGCCGCGATCCGTTTCATGAAAACCTCGTACTTTCCTTTTTTAAAAAAGGGGAGAGCATCACTCCCCCCTTCGCGTTTTGCGAAAAAGCTTTTAGTAAGCCCGGCCGAAATACATCAGATGCTTGGCCTTTTTATCGCAGAAGATGCAGTTATCTCCATGGGCCTCCGCATCGTAATCCAGGGTATAGCAGCGGGTAGACGCGCCGGTGATGGCTTTGATCTCATCCTCACACTCCCGCTCACCGCACCAGGGCGCGCGGGCAAAGCCCGTTTTCACAGCCTCCATGAACGCGCCGAAATCCCGCACATCCCGCGTACGTTCCTCGCGGATCGCCAGCGCCTTGTTGAACATGCTCCGATGGATGTCATCCAGCAATTGCTTGATGGTATCCGCCAAGCCCTCCAGCGAAACGAAGAGCTTTTCGTGGGTATCCCGCCGCACCAGCACGGCCTGGCCCTTTTCGATATCCTTGGGCCCGAGCTCAACGCGCACGGGCACGCCCTTCATTTCCCATTGGTTGAACTTCCAGCCCGCGCTCTGCTCGCTGTCATCCAGCTTCATGCGGATGCCCGCGGCCTTGAGGCTGCGGAAGACTTCGTCGGCCTTATCCATCACGCCCTCCTTGTGGGTTGCGATGGGCACGATCACGGCCTGATAAGGCGCGATGCGGGGAGGTAGCACCAAGCCGCGGTCATCGCCGTGCACCATGATCACGCCGCCGATCATGCGGGTGGAGGTGCCCCAACTGGTGGTGTGGCAGTATTCCTGGCGGCCTTCTTTGCTTAGGTACATAATTTCGTAGCTCTTGGCAAAATTCTGCGCCATGTTGTGCGAGGTGCCCATTTGCAGTGCTTTGCCATCCTGCATCATGGCCTCCATGGTATAGGTGGCATACGCGCCGGCGAACTTTTCCTTTTCGCTCTTGCGGCCCGTGAGCACGGGGATAGCCAGCACGTTCTCGGCAAAGTCCTTATAGACGCCCAGCATGCGCATGGTCTCCTCCTGGGCCTCATCGAAGGTGGCGTGAGCCGTGTGGCCCTCCTGCCAGAGGAACTCTGCCGTGCGCAGGAAGGGACGGGTGCTCTTTTCCCAGCGCATCACGTTGCACCACTGATTCATCAGCATGGGCAGATCGCGGTAGGACTGGATCCACTTAGCGTACATGGTGCCGATAATGGTTTCGCTGGTGGGGCGGATGGCCAGGCGCTCCGTGAGGGTTTCGGTGCCGCCCTGTGTAACCCAGGCCACCTCCGGCGCGAAGCCTTCGACATGTTCGGCCTCCCGCATAAGCATGCTCTCGGGAATCAGCAGGGGGAAATAGGCGTTCACATGCCCCGTATCCTTAAAGCGCTGGTCCATCTGCGCCTGCATCAGCTCCCAGATGGCGTAGCCATAGGGCTTGATGACCATGCAGCCTCGGACTTCGCTGTAATCCGACATATCGGTTTTAATAACCACATCGGTATACCATTGGGCGAAATCCTCGCTGCGACTGGCGATGTGCTGTACGAATTCCTCGTTGTTCTTTGCCATGCTCCGTTTCGTTCCTCCAAGCTAAATAAATGCAATATCAAAAAACACTATAGCATCCGGCCAGGGCCTTGTCAAATGCCCCGGAGGATGTCGTCGATGATGTCGTCCAGGCCGCCGGGCACGCTCATAGCGGGCGCAGCCGCGGACTCCACGGGCGCGGCGGAAAGGATATCGCTCACGGAATACACCCGCTCCTCTGCGGGCGCTTTTGCAGGCGCGGGCCCATCCAGCGCGCTGACCAATTCCACCAAGAGCGCGTCCGCATCCAACTCGGATTCCATACGGACCACCGGTGCGGCGTCGATCTGCGGCTCAGGCTGGGGACCCGCCTGGGAATTCGGTTCCGGTTCCGGTTCCGGCTTCGGCTCCGGCTCGCATAGGGGCGCTTCCTCGGACTCTTCGCCGGGGAGCGAGCGGCCCTGCAAGGCATAGATATTCTGCATCAGCGCCTGGGGGGAGTTATAATCCTCCGGCAGCGCCACCGCCTCCACCTTGGCCGTACCCGCGCTGGAATTGCCGATATCCAGCACAAAGGAGCCAAAGGCCGCGGCCTGCTGCCGGGCCTCTTCCGCAGCCTGGCGCAGGCGCTCCTTTAGGCCGGCCGCCTTTTGCTCGGCCTCTGCCACATAGGCATCCGCCTGGGCTATGCGCTGGGCCGCCTTCTGTTCCGCCTCTTGGCGGGTCTGCGCCGCCTGCTCCTGTGCTTCGGCGCGCAACTGGGCCGCTTGGCTTTCCGCCTGGGCCCGGATCTGCCCGGCCTCCTGCCTGGCCGCCTGGATGGTCTCCTCGGCTTCCCTTTGGGCCGCGTCCCGCTCCGAATAAGCGTTGCCCACGACCTGGGTCTTGTAGGCGTCCGCCTCTTCGCGGATGCGGGCTGCGGCGCGCTGGGCTTCCGTTAGGGCGTTGATGATGGCCTCGCCCCGGGAGCGGTAGTCTGTTACCTCAGCCTGCAACTGAGCCTCCCTGCCCATGAGCTCCTCTACCCGCTTCGTCAGAACGGCAATCTCCGCCTCACGCTGGGCAACGGCGTTCTCCCGCTGCGCCAGCATTGCCTGCAATTCTTTCTTCCCTGCCATAAATGCAATTTCCTTCCCCTGAATTCTATATGATGGATGTGGATATTGTTCCTTGCCTTCGCTTATATATCCAGCCGCTGTTGCTGCGAATCCGCCGGGGCGGCCTCCGCCGGGGCGGCCTCCGCCGGGGGCGGTGCGTAACCCATATGCGCATAGCCCGCGGGCAGCACGATGCGGCCCCTGGGCGTGCGGGCGATCAGCCCTAACTGCAAAAGGTACGGCTCGTAAACATCCTCGATGGTGGTGGCATCCTCGCCGGTGGCGGCGGCGATGGTATCAAGGCCTACAGGTCTGCCGCCGAATTTCTCGATCATGGTGAGCAGCATGCGTCTATCCACCTTGTCGAGCCCCAGCTCATCGATGGCCAGCATCTCAAGGCCCGCCCGGGCGGACGAAAGGTCGATGCTGCCGTTGCCGCGCACCTGGGCATAATCCCGTACCCTCTTCAAAAGCCGGTTGACGATGCGGGGCGTGCCTCGGGATCGGCCCGCGATCTCCAGCGCAGCCTCCCTATCGATTTCGATATGCAGAATGTCCGCGCTGCGGCGGATGATCTCTTGCAAATCCTCCGGGGCGTAAAGCTCTAGCTGTTCCTTGATGCCGAAGCGATCCCGCAAGGGTGAAGTGAGCAAACCCATGCGGGTGGTGGCCCCGATCAGGGTGAAGCGGGGCAGATCCAGCCGGATGGAATGGGCGCTGGGGCCTTTGCCGATGATGATATCCAGCGCGTAATCCTCCATCGCCGGATAGAGCACTTCCTCCACGCTGGCGTTGAGGCGGTGAATTTCGTCGATGAAGAGGATATCCCCGGGCGCGAGGTTGGTCAAAATGGCTGCCAAATCGCCCGCGTGGCTGATGGCGGGGCCGCTGGTGACCCGCAGGCTCCCGCCCATCTCATTGGCCACGATGGCGGCCAGGGTGGTTTTACCCAAGCCCGGCGGGCCGTAAAAGAGGGCGTGATCCAGCGACTCGGCCCTGTGCTTGGCGGCCTCGATATAGATGCGCATGTGTTCCTTCACATGGTGCTGGCCGATATACTCGTTTAAAAAGCGGGGTCTGAGGCTATATTCGGTTTGTTCATCCTCCAACATCATGGAGGAGGTGATGAGCCGTTCGTCCATCCCGTTCTCCTATTCCCTATTTGGCGGCCAGGCTTCGAAGCGCCGCCGTGATCATATCCTCGACCCGCTCACACGCCGGCGCGGCAGCCACGGCCCGCCCAGCTACCACGCCGTCGTAGCCTAGGGCCACCAGGGCGGCCGTGGCTTCTGCCCGCATATCGAGCGAAACGCCGCCGCCAAGAGCGCCGGCCGCGCCCATATCCGCCGAAACCTTTTCTTTCAGCTCCAAAAGCAGGCGGGCGGCCGTCTTTTTACCCATACCGGGCACCCGGCTCAAAGCGGCGTCATTCTCCGTAAGGATGGCAGCCGCAATATCGGATACGCTTAAATGGCTCAGCACGGCCAGGGCCAGCTTGGGGCCCACCCGGGTCACGCCGATCAGCCGGCGGAACATGGCCCGCTCCTGCGTGGATGCAAAGCCATAAAGGGATACCGCATCCTGCGCCAGGTGAAAATGCACGTACAGCTTAGCCATTGCCCCGGTTTGGAGGGCCTTTAGCGTAGCGGTGGAGCATTGCAGCTCGTAGCCTACGCCGCCAGCCTCAACTACGGCCCGATCCGGCGCGAGCTCTTCCACAATGCCGCGAATATGTGCAAACATGATCTATCTCCTCAATCGTGTGCTAGCGGATACGGAATTCCTCCGCTGCCGGGCCAGAGGTATTGGCATGGCAGATGGCCGCGCCCAGGGCATCCGCCGCGTCGTCCGGCTTGGGCAGTTCCTTCAGGCAGAGCAGAAGGCGCACCATTTGTTGGATCTGCCGCTTATCCGCATGTCCGTTGCCGCACACGGCCAGTTTGATCTGCATAGGGGTATATTCATACAGCGGCAGGCCCGCTTGCTGGGCCGCAAGAAGAGCCACGCCCCGCCCGGCGCCCACCTGCAGGGCCGTGGTCACGTTGCGGTAGAAGAAAAGCTCTTCAAAGGCTACCTGCTCCGGCTTATAGAGGCCAATGAGCTGGCGCACCCCCAGGTATAGCTTATCCAGCCGCTGGGGAAAAGGCTCGTCCGCAGCCGTTTCGATCACGCCATAGTCCACGGGTCTGGGCCGCCGGCCCAGCCTGGATTCCAGCACGCCGTAGCCCAAAATGGCATAGCCCGGATCAATGCCCAAAATGATCAATGCTCCACCTCATATTTATACTTATTTTATTGTACCATGGGAATTTATGTTTCACAACCCGATTTGCGCTGCTTCAAGCAGAAAAGGAGCGCTTCCTGCGGGCGCTCCTGCTGTTCCATATCTCCCTTTATCCCTCGATGCCCTCCAAGTAAATGTTGATGTCCTCCAGGCTATCGAAGGGCAGACCCTCGGCGCATTCCGCAGCCGCATCGGCGGGCAGATCTACATCCAGGGTCAGCAACACCTCCACGGCTAGCTTTTCATTCGTTTTGCGCACGGTGAGGATTTCGTTTTCCAGCCAAAGCACATAATGCTCGGGACAGAAGCTGTCCGATGTGAGGCGCAGGGTCACCGCCTCGGGGCTGAAAGCTTCCACCGCTTCCGCCCCGTAGGCTTCCTCCAGCTCCAGCCTGGTCTTGCCGATAACGGGCTGCGCGTCCGTCAGCTCTACGATGTGGCCGCAGGCCATTTGGTAGCGCCAGGTTACAACCGCATCCGGCGATACGGTTTTACTGTCCCTTTTGGCCACCTCCGCTGCGCCTGCGGGCTGCTCCGCAGCCTCTATTGGATCGGTCTGCGTAGCCTCCGGGGGCAGAGCGGCCTCCGTCGGGGATTCTATGTTCACCCGTTCCCTGCTTCCAAAGCTGTAGCCTCCGGCCGCGCCCAGCAGCAACATGGCGCAGCAGAGCATCAGCGCCGTGGAGGCGCGCAAAACGCCAGAGGGATACAATCCGTTCATAAACCAAAACCTCCTTGGGGTTTTGGTTTATTATTCCCATAGACAGTACATAACCATACCAGAATGTGTTTTTTGCCTTACGAGCGGCCCAGGCCAGCGCATAGGCGCCTCTTTTTTAATCCGATTTATTGCGCCCTGGAACGAACAGCGGCGCACAATGCCATGCGCCGCTATGCTTGCCGCTTACCGTCTATCAATCGATGATATCCGCATACTTGCCGCCCAGTATCTCCGTACCCACCAGGTTTAGGTCGGCAATGGTGAGGGTAATATCCATCTCCTTGCCATCGCGCCAGATATGGAAGTCAATCGTATCGCCCACCTGCAAGCCGGCCACATAATCCACCAGGTCGCTGTGCTCACCAGGTATGACGCCATTGTAGGAGAGGATGATATCATTCACGCGCAGGTCCGCCTGATGGGCCGGGCCGTTGCGGGTCACGGTATAGACCAGTACGCCCTCGGGGATATCGTATTCTTCGGCGTAATAGGCATCGATGGTTACCACAGAAATGCCGATGCCGGGCCGCACCACGTGCCCTGTGGTGATCAACTCCTCCACCACCTTCATGGCGTCGTCGATGGGGATAGCGTAGCCGATGCCCTCGGCGTTGACCATGTTGCCATAGTCATCATAGCCGGCATAAAGGGTTTTTGCGCTGGTAATGCCGATCACCCTGCCCTGCATATCAAGCAGGGGGCCGCCGCTGGAGCCGGGGTTGATGGCCGCATCCGTTTGCAAATAGCTGTTGATACGGCCATCCACATTTGTTTCGCGGCTTGTGGCGCTGATGATGCCGAAGGTGGCCGTATCCGCCAGCTTCTCACCCGTAGGGTTGCCGATGGCCACGGCGAAATCGCCCACCCGCACATCGGCGCTCGTGCCGAGGGCCAGGGATGTGAGTGAATCCGCAGATTCGATCTTAAGCACGGCCACATCAAGGCGCGTATCCGCGCCCACCATCTCGGCCTGGAGCTCATCCCCGTCGGTAAATTTCACCATCACGCGGGAAGCATCCTCCACCACGTGGGCATTGGTAATGATATACCCCTCGCTGGAAACAATAAATCCGCTGCCATAGCTGCCCAAAAAGTCCTCGTCGCCGCTTTCGGACGCGTAATAGATATCCAGGCCCACCACGCCCTCGCTCGAATGCTCCACAATATCGGGCAGGGGGTTGACCGCGTTGCCGAGCGCCGGCGCTTGCCCGTCAAAGACTGGCAAAGGCCTCGAAACATATTCGGGCGGCTCGACCTGCTCGGGCTTAGTCGATTCGGGCGCCGGTTGCGGCTCCTCCGTGCTGGGGCCGAAGCCGCGCTTCCATTCCCAATCCCATTCCCAAATATCCTCGGGGGCGTGCTCCACGCCCTCGCGAATCAGGGCGGATATACCGCTGGCGCCCAGGGATACCAGCCCCGTAATCAGCGAGCCCAGCGCCAGGCCCACCAGCAGGCAGACCGCGCCCACAGCCACATAGCCGCCTATGTTGCCACGCTTTTGCCCTGACTGCTCCGCGCTAAAGCGGGGGCGCGCATTGGGATAAGAAGCGGGCGCTTGCTCCTCGTTTGACGGATTTTGCTGTTGTTCAGGCTGATAGGTGTTGTTTTCTTCCATATAGATTCCTTTCCACGAATCGCTTCGCGCTATGCGCGCCGCTGCGAGAGTTTGGGCTGCGGCTGGGGCCGCTCGGCCCGTTTTAGGGTAAAAATGAAGGCCGTGCCGCTGCCCAGTTCGCTCTCAACTGTTATATCCTGCCCGTGGGCGGCGATGATGCGCTTGACGATGGAAAGCCCTAGGCCGGTACCGCTTTGCGCATGGGGGGTATGCGCCTTTTCGGCTTTGTAGAACCGATCGAACACATAGGGAATATCCTCCGCCGCCATGCCCTTGCCGCTATCCGCTACGCGGATGGTGGCAAGCCGCTTATCCGCAGCCGTAGAGATGACCAGCCGACCTCCCTCGGGGGTAAATTTAATGGCGTTGTCGATGAGGTTTCGCAACACCTGGGCGATCTGGTCTGCGTCCGCTTCAACATAGCAGTAATTTTCGGAAAAATCAAGGGCTATTTCGATATGCGCAGAGTCGATGCGGGCCTCGAAGGTCAATAGGGTGCGGGCGATGAGCTCGTTAATATCGAAAGCGCTCAAATTTAGCGTGTACTGGCCGGATTCGATGCGGGCAAGATCCAACAGGTCGTTAACCATGCCGGTCATGCGCCGGTTCTCGTCGATGACGATCGCAAGGTATTTGGGGCTTTCCTCCGGGGGGATGGTGCCATCCTGTATGGCCTCCAAAAAGCCGCGCATGGAGGTGAGCGGCGAGCGCAGCTCGTGCGAAACATTGGCCACGAAGCTGCGGCGGGATTGCTCCAATGAATTGAGCTCATTGGCCATCAGGTTAAAGCTTTTGCCCAGCTGGGCTACTTCATCCTGCCCTTTGGCGCGCAGGCGCAGGTCGAACTCGCCTTTGGAAAAGCGCAGCACCGTGGCGTTCATATCGATGATGGGCCGGGTGATGCGGCCCGTGGTATAGCTTACCGCTAAAAAGGCCACCAACACCGCAATGCAGGAATAGAGCAGCACATCCATCCATACCTGGCGCACGGAAGCATTGATGCGGCTCATATCCGTGTGTAAAAAAAGGGCAGCGATCATCTTTTCGCCATTGGCGATGGGAGCTATAAGGGTCATCACCGGGATATCCACCCGATCCTGGAGCATATCGGTTGCGATGCGGCCGGCGTCCGTCCCGCCAAGCAGGGCGAGCGCCTGTTCTTCCACATCCATATCCTGGCTGCCCTTCCATTTTTCCTGCGAGCCTTCATCCACAAAGGCCCGTTTTCCGTATTTGGCATCGGCAAAGCGCAGCACGATCATGGCGTCGTATTTGCGCGCGATGGTCAGGAGCTCTTTTTCCGCCAGGGGCCGCTTGTCGTCATCCATATAGCGGTTGACCACCGTATCGGCGATCTCCTCTGCCTCGCGCCGGAGTTCGCTCTCCTTTTCCCCCATATATTGCTGCTGGAACATGCTGCCCACCGTAACGCCCAAGAGGATCATCAGCCCCAGCGTTACGGAAAGGTAGGTGACCAGCATGCGGGAAAAGAGGGTTTTGAACATCTATTTTTTAGCCTCGAATTTATAGCCCACGCCCCACACGGTTTTGAGCTGCCAAGCCTCCCGCTCGCCCAGCTTTTCGCGGATGCGCTTGACGTGCACATCCACCGTGCGGGAATCGCCAAAGAAATCGAAGCCCCATACCTGCTCCAAAAGCTGCTCGCGGGTAAATACCTTGCCCTCGCGCGAAGCCAGGAAGAACAGCAGCTCAATCTCCTTGGGCGGCATTTCGATCTGCTTGCCATCCATAATCACGGCGTAATTATCGAGGGAAATGGACAGGCCCTCGAATTCCACGCTCTTTTCGTTTTCAGGCTGGCTGCTGCGCCGGAGCACCGCCTTAACCCGGGCCAAAAGTTCCTTCGCGTCAAAAGGCTTGACGATATAGTCATCCGCGCCAAGATCCAGGCCCTGGATGCGGTCAAGCGTATCCCCCTTGGCGGTGAGCATAATCACGGGCACGTCGCTTTCCGCCCGCATCTTGCCCAATACCTCCCAGCCGTCCAGGCCGGGCAGCATCACATCCAGCACCACCAGCGCGGGCTGCACCTTGCGGAAAAGCGGCAGGGCCTCATCCCCCCGCTCACCGCAGGTCACCTCATAGCCCGCCTTGCGCAGGTACATTTCGATGATGGCCAGGATATTCCGGTCGTCGTCGATAACCAGAATGGAATTCTTCTCCATAGAAATTCCCCCCTATTCTGCTTCTTCTTCGGTCGAAAGGGCGATGCCGTAGCGCTTAAGCAGCGCGGCTGTCACGCCCATCCCCGGCCTATGTCGGCCCGAAAAGCTGCCGTCGTAGATGGTTCCAGCGCCGCAGGAAGGGCTTCGGGCCTTCAGCACGGCCCCTGTGATCCCGGCCCCCTGGCAAAGGCGCAGAGCTTCCTGCGCGCCCTTGATGAAGGCCGCCGTTACATCCCGGCCCGCTTGATCGACCACTTTGGCGCGGCCATCGAGCACGTCCTCCCCGTCGCCGCCCTGGATCTCGCAGGGCAGGCGGGGCGTGGGCAGGCCGCCCAGGCATTCGGGGCAGATGGCGAGCACATCCCCGGCCTTGACCCGCGCGATCACGGCTGCATCCGCTTTGGCTTCGCCGTTATAGCGGCAACGCTCCCCCATCAGGCAGGCGGACACGGCTAGTTTTGTCATAATGATACCATCCTTCCCCACCGCTTGTATGAACTGGGTGTAAATTTCTCCGTTATTTTTGGAAACTAACCACGGTCACGCCCGCGTCGCCCTCACCGTAAGCGCCCATGCGAAAGCTCTTGACCCGCTTATCCCGCCGAAGGAAATCCTGAACGCCGGCCCGCAGCGCGCCCGTGCCCTTTCCATGGATGATGCTGATCTCCGTAAGGCCGCTCAAAATGCAGTTGTCAATATATCGGTCTACCGTGAGCAGGGCTTCATCCACCAGCATGCCGCGCACATCCAGCTCCATGCCGGCCTGGCGATCCGCTTCCAGCCGGATCTTGCCCACGCCCTTCTTGGGCTCCTCATCCTCTAAAAGGCGCAAGTCGCTCAGCTTGGCGCTCAGCTTCATGATGCCCGCCTGCACCTGCACCTCGCCCTTGGCGTCCGCAGGCGCAAGCACCGTGGCCTTTTGATCCAGCGAAAGGATGCGCACCGTATCCCCGGGCCGCACGGTCTTGGGAGCCGTACCGTAGGCGGGCTTCTTTTTGGCCAAAGGCTCGGCCAGCCCACCCTCCTTGGCCCTGAGGGCATCTCGCGAACGCTGGATGACCCGGTCTGCCGCGCGCTGATCCGCGCCCGGAATAGCCCGGATATCCGCGATCAGCTTTTCCATTTCCGCCCTGGTATCCGCCACCAGCTTGCGGGAATCCTCCTTCGCTTTGGCGCGCAGCTTTTCCCGCTCCGCCTCCATGCGCGCGCGCTGCTCCTCCACCTGCTCACGGAGCTTGTCCAGCTCCTGCCGGGCCTCTACCGCCAGGCGGCGTTCCTCCTCCGCCCTGCGATGCCGGGCCTCCGCGCCGGAGATAATATCCTCGAATTTCACATCTTCATTTTTCAGGTAGCCCCGCGCCTTCTCGATCAGGCCCTCGCCCATGCCCAGGCGGCGCGAGATCTCAAAGGCGTTGGATTTGCCCGGTATGCCGATGAACAGCCGGTAGGTGGGGCAGAGCCTGTCCACATCGAATTCCATAGAGGCGTTCTCCATGCCGGGCCGGGTGAGGGCAAAGGCCTTGATCTCGCTATAGTGCGTGGTGGCCACAGTGCGGCAGCCCCGGCCGTGCAACTCCTCGAGAATGCTCATGGCGAGCGCCGCGCCCTCGATGGGGTCGGTACCCGCGCCCAACTCATCCAGCAGCACCAGCGAGCCTGCGCCGGCCCGCTCCAAAATGGCAACGATATTGGTCATGTGGCTGGAGAAGGTGGAAAGGCTCTGCTCGATGCTTTGCTCGTCGCCGATATCCGCATACACAGCCTCGAACACGGGCAGGCGGCTGCCAACTTGCGCAGGGATAAAAAGGCCGCTCTGGGCCATCAGCACGAAAAGGCCCACGGTCTTGAGGGTCACCGTTTTGCCGCCCGTGTTGGGGCCGGTGATGATGAGGGTCTGAAAATCCTGCCCCAGCCAGATATCGATAGGCACCACTTGATCGGCAGGGATTAGAGGATGCCGGCCCCGTATGATGCGGGTATAGCCGCTTTCATCAAGCTCCGGCCGCGCGGCCTCCATCTCCCGCGCGAGGCGCGCCTTGGCAAAGGCCAGGTCTACGCTGCCCAGCACGCTAAGGCCCTCGAGCATATCCGCCGCGTAGGGGGCACAAAGGGCCGTGAGCTCCGCGAGGATGCGCTCAATCTCCTCCTCTTCCTCGCCCAGCAGCTTTTTGTATTCATTGCCCAGCTCCACCACAGCCGTGGGTTCGATGAAGAGCGTGGCCCCGCTGCCGGATTGATCGTGGATCAGGCCGGGCACGTTCTGCCTGTATTCCTGCTTCACGGGCAACACAAAACGGCCGTTGCGAATGGTTACCAGCGGCTCCTGCAAGTATTTCTGAAATGTGGTGGAGCGGATCATGTTACCCAACCGCTCGCGCACCCGATCGTTCGTGAGCCGCATGCTGCGGCGGATGCGGGCTAGGGCCGGGGACGCGCCGTCGGATATCTCATCTTCGCCGACGATGCAGCGGCCGATCTCCTCCTCCACGCTGCGGTGGGCGGCCAGCCATTCGGAAAGATTCCGCAAACGTGGGCAATCCTCCGCCGCACTGAGCGCCTCCTTGCAAAGGCGGATGGCCCGAAGAACCCGCGCCAGGCCCAAAAGCTCCGTGGGCGAAAGATAAAGCGCCGCGTGGATGCGTTTGAGGCAGGCGCGCATATCCGGGAAATCCTCCACAGGCGTATGGCCCGTGCGCAAATACAAGCTTTCCGCCTCAGCCGTGAGGGCCAGGGCGGCGGCAACTTCCTCGCGCGCAAAGGAGGGAGTCAGCGCCTCGGCCAGCTCCCGGCCGGCAAAGCACTGGGCCTTCTGCGCCAGCTGCGCGCGTATTTTATCGTATTCCAGGGTTTTTAATACTTTATCCAGCATGGTCGTATCCTTGCTTTTGCTTTTATTCCACGGCCCGGCTCCAATGGCCGCGGGTGGCGTTTACGGGCGGCTCCACAGCCTCGCCCGTGAGGGCCGCTTTGGCCCGCGCGACCAGGCGAGATACTTCGCCGGGCGCTTCCTCATAAAAGGCCAGCTGCACAAGGCCGGGCCGCGGCAGTTGCGCGAGGTAATCCGTTATATCCGTAGGCAGGCAGTTCAGCAGGCGCACCAAGCAGCCGTCCGCCCCTTTCATAGGCGAAAGGGGGAAGCGCCGCCCGGCCTCATCTTCAAGATAATCGCCCGCGCCCAAGCAGCCGCCGCAGCCCCCCGCCTCCTTGCGTGGGCAATGGAAAAGCTGCATCAGCTGCGCCCTGCCATAGGCCGAAATTCCGGCGGCGCAATCTACTGCCAGTATATCACGCATTTGCGCCTTTGTCAGTTCCACAGATAGCACCACCTTTGCGAATCCCATCGATTTTAGGCTGCGCACGCTTTCGGCGTTGAAGGCGTTGAGTTGGGTGCCCGCGACGCGCAGGCCAAGGCCCTCGGTCATCAGCACTTGGCCGATATTCACCGCCACGGCTCCATCGACAAGGCCGCTATGCAGCAAGCCCTCCAGGCGCGCCGTTTCCTTGCCCTGCGGGGCTGCGGCAGGCAGCGCAAGGAGCAGCCGGGAAGGCCCTCGCAGGTTTTGCAGGGCAGTTAGCGCGGCTTCCGCCTCCAAAGAGGCTTCCAGCGCCACCATATCCGCCCCGGCCGACGCGGCGGCACGGGCCTGGGCCTCATTGCGCACCAAGGCCAGGATTTGCGCAGGCTCGTTTCGCGGCGTGGGCGCAGGCTCCCCGGCGGGCCGAATATCCGGCGCGACACGCCGCAGGCGCAGGGTTTTGAGCAAAGCCTCGCAGGCCCGGCGGCGCAGCTCGTTGAGGCTGCGCACGGCCAGGTAGGCATCCTCAT
This sequence comes from Candidatus Pelethousia sp., assembly GCA_034928145.1. Classification (GTDB taxonomy): domain Bacteria; phylum Bacillota; class Clostridia; order Christensenellales; family CAG-138; genus Pelethousia. The sequence goes on from JAYFPE010000005.1 coordinate 40,940, forward strand.
CGATCTCCCCCGTGCAGGAAGCGGCGGTGAAGGGCGTATCCCCGAGCTTTCTTAGCTGCTCCAAATAACGCGCCGCGCTCCGGGGCTTCTCCGCCCGTTCGGGCACAGGGCCTTCCACGGAGGCGGATGCGCGGCCCACCGCCGTAACTTCCAACCGGGCGGGGTCGCCCAACCGCAAGGTCAGGTGCAACGAGATGGGCTGGCGGCGGTTCTCGCCGGCATAGCTTTGGGCCAGCTCCCGCAAAAGGGAGGATGCTGGGGCCGCTTCGGCCACGCAGCCCGTAATGGCGTGGTCGCCATAGAAATAGCCCGTTTTGCCCCCGCCCCGGTCGAACAGGGCCAGCAGGCGTTGCTTATGCGCGGCTAGTTCCTTTGCGTTTGCGCCATCCAGAGCGGCGCGATAGGCGGCGGTGACGGCGGCCACGTATTCCGGCCGCTTCATGCGGCCTTCCAGCTTTAGCCAGGAGACGCCGGCGGATGCGAGATCATCCAAATGCTCCAGCATGCAAAGGTCGGAAAGGCTTAGGACATAATCATCGGGGCCGGGCTTGCCGCTTAGGCCCATGCGCTTGCGGCAGGGCTGGGCGCAGGTGCCCCGGTTGCCGCTCCGCTCTCCGGCCATGGAGGAAAGGAGGCAGGCCCCGGAAAAGCTCATGCACAGCGCGCCGTGGGCAAAGGCTTCGAGGGGGATATCCACGGCCGCATGGATGGCGCGGATGCCTTCAAGGCTCACCTCGCGGGCCAACACGGCGCATTTGAGGCCCATCTCCCGCGTCAGCCTGGCCCCCGGGATATCGCATACGCCCAGCTGGGTGCTGGCATGGAGGTTGAAATCCGGCAATTCCCGCTGCAAAAGGCGGATCAGGCCCAAGTCCTGCACGATCAGCGCATCTGCCCCCGCTTCATAAAGGAAGCGGGCGTAGGCCAAAGCCGCGGGCAGCTCCCGGTCTGTGAGCAGGGTGTTCATGGTGATAAAAGAACGCGCGCCATAGAGGCGGCAGGCGTCCAAAGCCTCCATCATGGCGTCTTCATCAAAATTGGCCGCGCCCCGGCGGGCATTGAAGGCGGCCCCGCCGAAATAGACCCCATCCGCCCCGTTTTGCAGGGCTGCGCGTAGGCTCTCGGGGCTGCCCGCGGGCGATAAAAGCAACATAACTCTTTTCTCCTCCGTTTCGGGACAAAAACGCGGCCGGGAAGCATCCCGGGCCGCACAGCATCCGCCATCAGCTCATTTGGTAGGCAGCGCTTTCCCGCTCTCGAAGGGGCGCTTGACGGGCGCGCTCTGGCGGGGCATCTCCCGAAGCTCGGAAATGCGGGAATCCAGCGCGTCGTAATCCTCCCGTAGCTTATGCAGCTCGTCGGATAGATTCAGCGCCGCCAGGAGGACGCAATTGCCCGAACTCAGGTTGGGATAGGCCCGCTGCACCTCTTCGATCTTTTCGTTGACATACTTGGCGATCTTGCGGACGTATACCTCGCTCTCCTCAGCAGCCAAACGGAAATCCTGCCCGCCGATCTGTACGGTGACGTGCGTTTTATCCATAGTATTTTCTTCCCCCAAGCCATCCTACACAAAATATATGGTATATGTATTTTCCTTATTATACAATAACTGGTGGATACTTGCAAGTATCGACATATAATTTGCTTTATTTATCGCGCCTTGCCGCCGAGGCGCAGAGCAAAGATCCCGCCGCCTCATTTGGGGTGACATAGCAGGCGAAAGCAATGTCCCCCGCCTTCTCTTCCCGGGAGGCGCCCGTTTGGGCCGTTTCCTCGAGCAGGGCGCAAAAGCGGGCAATATCGGCGGCCGTGCAGGAGCCTGTGGGGTCTAATGCGGCGCAAAGGCCGGGCAAGGCTTCCTGCCGCCAAGCCTGGCCGGCGGCGTAAGCTTCCAGCCGCGCCTGGTAAACATCCGCTTCGATGGGCGTGGCGTTCTTAGGCAAAGTTTCCGGGGCCGGTTCATCGGGCAGGCGCAATAGGAAAGCGGAGACCCCGCCTTCCCTAAAGGAAAGCGTCAGATAGGCATCCGCCATATCCTCGCGTGCAAGCTTGTATTCCGCAGAGCCCGGCAGCCTGCCCTCCTGCGGCTCCGGCTGAGCCGAGAGACCGAAAGCGATGGCGTTTTCCACAAAAGCATCCTCGGAGGGGTAGCTGTAATAAAGGGGCGTGGGCGTAGGTTCGGCCTGTGCCTCTGCCGGGACCGCGCGCAGGGATTGCGCCAGATACAGGCCCACGCAGCAGGCGATCATCGCCCCGGTAAAGAGCAGGTAACCCCGGCCCTGGTCGCGCTTCGCCTTTGCCATGGCTCATTCCCCCCAGATCTTTTGCAGAAAAACCTCGATATCCTCGCCCCCCGGCCTGCCCGCCTTTTGCAGGGCCGCGCGGAAATACGCCGGCACCGGGGCCGCGAAAGCCATATCCTGCCCCGTGCGCGGGTGGCGGAGAACCAGCCGGGAAGCATGCAAGGCCTGGCCTTCGAGGCCCAGCTTGGGCTTCGAAGGGCCGTATACCGCATCCCCGGCCACCGGGTGGCCCAGGCTCGCCATGTGCACCCGAATCTGGTGGGTGCGGCCCGTCTCCAGCCTGGCTTCGATTAACGTGAACTTCCCATAGCGCTCCAGCACCCGCCAATGGGTTCGGGCGCTGCGGCCTTCCCCATCAATGGCCATGCGCTTGCGGTCGGTGCGGCTGCGGGCGATGGCCGCGTCCACCGTGCCCGCATCCTCGCGGAAATTGCCCTCCACGATGGCGATATACGTGCGCCGGACCGCATGGGCCTTGAGCTGCTCCGAAAGGGAATTGTGCGCCAGGTCGTTTTTGGCCACCACGAGCAGGCCGCTGGTCAGCTTATCGATGCGGTGCACGATGCCGGGCCGGGCCGCCCCGCCGATGCCGGAAAGCCCCTCCAAATGGAAGAGCAGGGCGTTGACCAGCGTGCCATCCGGATTGCCGGCCGCCGGATGCACCACCATGCCCTGGGGCTTATCGATCACGGCGATATCCGCATCCTCATACACGATCGAGAGGGGGATATCCTGGGGTTTGGCCTCCAATTCGCGCACTTCCGGCGGCAGGAAGGAAACGAGGTCGCCCGCACGCAGCTTATCGCCGGCTTTGGCGGCCTGCCCGTTGATGGCGGCACGGCCGGCGGCAATGGCCCGCTGCGCCTGTGAGCGGGTAAGACCAAAAACGCGGGCGCAGAATACATCCACCCGTTCCCCGGCGCTATCCGCCCGGGCTTCCAGCGCCGCTTCGGGGTATTCATATTCGCCTTCGTATTCGAAATCGGAAATCATTCCACAGGCCCGGCCCCGCTCTCCTTAGGGGACGCGTTCTCACCCTTGGGCGGGTCCGCCATATACCGTTTGCCCTTGAGGAACAGCAGATCCATGAAAAGCAGCACGCAGCCCACGCTCACGGCGCTGTCGGCCACATTGAAAATGGCGAAGTTTATAATCACGGCGGAAAACATATCCCGCACATAGCCCAGGAGCAGGCGGTCGATAAAATTGCCCAGCGCACCCCCCAGAATGAGGGCCAGCGTCACCCGCATCAGAAGGTGCATTTTGCCCCGCTCCTTATGGAGAAACCAGATCATGATCCCGCAGGCGATCACGGTGGTGATGATAAAGAACCAGCGGGCGTTTTGCAGCATGCCAAAGGCAGCGCCGCGGTTTTCCGTATACGTGAGGTGGAAAACCCCGGGCCAGAGGGCATACGTATTGGCGGGCAGGGTGGTGAGCAGGTTCGCGGCCAGCAGCTTGGTGACCTGATCCAGCGCCACCACGGCCGCGGCGATGATGATAACGAGCATGTACATTCTCCTACTAATCTTTCCGTTCCAGTATAGCCAAAGGTTGCCTTGCGGTCAATCCTGGCGCTGGTTGATATACCATTTATCCGCCGAATACATGATATCCGGCTCGCGCGCCTCGCTCACGCCCTTGATCTCCGCCGAATAGACAATGCTGTTGAGGCGGAAGTAAAGCACGATGAAGGGCAGCTCTTCGGCGAATTTCACCTGAAATGCCGCGGCCGCCTCGCGGTAGGCGGTTTCATCCTTAGCCGCGAGGATATCCTTGGCCATGGCCGTAAGCGCCGGCACGGAATAGTTTCCGTAGTGGGCCGTGCCCGCCGGATCCATCACCGCTGTGAGGTCGCCATCGCGGCCAAGATTGACGCCGATGAGGCAAAGGTCGTATGACCCGGCGCTAAGCTTTTGCATATATTCGCTATCGCTCTGCCCTAAGGCATGGGGTGCCGTGGTAAGCTCCACCTCCATGCCCAGCTCCATCAGCTGCGAGGCGATGAGGTTGGCAGCCTCCTTGCGGGTGGTCTCTATGGATTCATTCACCAACAGGCGTACGCTAAAGCCCTGGCCGTTGCGCATGAGCAGGCCGCTCTCTACATCCTGCTCCCAGCCCGCCTCAGCCAAAAGCTCGCGGGCCTTCGCGAGGTTATAGTCGTATACCTTGCTTCGGCTTTCGTAGATCCAGCTATCCGGCGCGACCGGCACATCGCAGGGCTGTGCGCGGTTCATGTAAATATTGGCGATGATCTTGCCGCGATCCAGTGCATAGGAAAGGGCCTTGCGCACATTGGCGTCCCGAAGGGGCGCGTTGTTGCTGTTAATCAGCAGCAGCTCCGCCGTTTGGGTCATCACATCGAGCACGGTGGTGGATTCGCTGCGGTAGCGGCCCACGCCCGTATTGGAGCTGGGCACCATATCCAGCTGACCGGCCTGGTAGGAGGCCAGGGCCGTTTCGTTGCTGTCGCGCTCTACAAAGACGATGGCGTCGAGATAGGGCCGCTGTTTCCACCAATTCCCGTTGGCAATCAGGCGCGCCTCTTGCCCAGTCCAGCTTTCCAGCAGGAAGGGGCCCGTGCCCACGGGCTGGGCGGCGGCCTGGCCTCCCTGCATCACGGGGAAGGTGAGGGCATAGAGCGAGGCATAGCCGGCCTGGGCCATAGTCACCTCCAGCGTGCGGTCATCCACCGCCCGCATGGATTCGATCTTGTTCGCCTGGTAGGCATAATAGGAATCCGCTCCCAACTCCTTCAAGCGCGTGAAGGTAGCCGTTACGTCATAGGCTGTGAAATCGGCGCCGCTATGCCACTTGACGCCGCTGCGCAGGGTAAAGGTCCATACCTTGGCGGCTTCGTCGCTAGTCCAGCTTTCCGCCAGCTCCGCCGTGAGCTTGCCCGTGGTGCTGATGCTGATGAGGCCCTCGTAGATCAGCGAAAAGAGCGAGAGCATCTCCTCGGTATTCACGCGCAGGGGGTCGGTGATATCGGCGTTGATGGGCATGGGCAGCCGTATTTCGCCCCCTGTGAGGGGCGCGGGGTCGGGCGAAGGGGTGGTGAGCAGGGCCGCTTCCTCCTTCTCCACCGTTTGTGCCGAGCAGGCGCAAAGCAGGCAGAGAAGCAGCGCCAGAAAGGACGCGGCGGCTCGCCTAACCAAGCTCGTCCGGGTATAGCTTTTTGTATTTTTCATAGGCTTGTTCCACTCTTTCCACATAGCTGTCGGTCTCCGCGAAGGGAATCTCCGTCAGCAGGCCATCCTGGCTGTAGGTTTCGTCCTCCAGCCACTTTTGAAGGTTGCCGGGTCCGGCGTTATAGGCGGCCAGTGCGTGGCTGCGCACGCCGCCAAACCGATCCAGCAGGTAGCGCAGGTACCAGCAGCCAAGGCGGATATTCAGGGCCGGATCCGTGAGCATGGGCTCCGTAAAATCAGCGAGGCTCAGCTTGGCGGCGATCCAGCCGCCCGTATCCGGCATGATCTGCATCAATCCCACCGCGCCTTTGGCGGAAACCACCGCAGGCCGGTTGCCGCTTTCGCAATGGATGACCGCCGCCACCAAATAGGGATCGAGACTGAACTCCGCGCTCGAAGCCATGATCTCGCCTGGGTAATCCAGGCGGTATTTTCGTTTTTCCATATATTCGTTGAGCCAGAAGGCGCACAACACCAGGGCCAGCAAGATTACGGCCACCAAAAGCGCCTTAGCGAGCTTATTCATCGCGTTCCTTTCCTTAGGCGCGCATAGGCGGCCTCCGTTTGGGCGAAAAGCGTCTCTATCGAGCCGCCGTTCTCTAAAATCACATCCGCCAGCGCCCGCTTTTCTTCTTCGGGCATCTGCGTGGCCATCCGCGCTTGGGCAGCCTCGCGGCTGAGCCCGTCACGCGCCATGGCCCGGTTAAGCCGCGCTTCCACGGGAGCCGTAACCAGCCACACCTCATCGCATAGATCCTGCCATCTTGCTTCAAGCAGAAGCGCCGCATCCAACACGGCTGCTTGCGCGCCCTCGGCGCGAGCCTTGGCCAGCTCCGCTTCCAACAACGCGCGGATGCGGGGGTGCGTTATGGCGTTGAGATCGGCCAAGGCCGCCACATCGCCAAAGGCAATGGCCGAGAGGGCAGGCCGATCCAGCGTGCCGTCGGGCCGCAAAATACCCGGGCCAAAACGCTCGGTCAAGGCCCGCAGGCCCGCCGTGCCGGGCAGAACCACCTGCCGGGCCGCCTGGTCCGCATCAGCCACATAGGCCCCGAGCTTAGCCAAATGCCGCGCTACGGTGGATTTGCCCGCGGCCATGGAGCCGGTAAGGCCGATCACGGGCATGCTACTTCGTGTCATACCAGCTATGCCCCTCCCGCACCTCCGCAACCAAGGGAACGGAAAGCGCCATCGAGCCCTCCATGCAGGTGCAGAGCAGGCGTTTAACCGGCTCGACTTCATCAAGGGGCGTATCCAAAATGAGTTCGTCGTGTATCTGCAAAATCAGCTTGGCCTTGAGCCCCTGCTCGGAGAGGGCCTGCTGCACCCGCACCATGGCCAGCTTGATGATATCCGCGGCCGTGCCCTGGATAGGCATGTTCATGGCCACCCGCTCGCCAAAGCTGCGGGTGTTGAAATTGGTGGAGTTGAGCTCCGGCAATTCCCGCCTGCGGCCCATCAAGGTGGAAGCATAGCCCTTGGCCTTGCCTTCCTCTACGCATCTATCCAAATAGGCCTTCACGCCAGGATAACGCCGGAAATAGCCGGCGATGTAATCCCCCGCTTCCTTGCGGGAAACGCCGGTGTTGCGGGCCAGGCCGAACTCGCTGATGCCGTAAACGATGCCGAAATTCACCGCCTTAGCCGCACTGCGCTGGGCAGGCGTGAGGCTTTCGGGCGCAATGCCGAACACCTCCGAGGCGGTGATGGCGTGAATATCCGCGCCGCTTCGGAAAGCTTCCACCATGGCTTTATCCCCGCTCATATGGGCGAGAAGGCGCAGCTCGATCTGGGAATAGTCCGCACCCACCAGCACATTGCCCGGACTGGCCACAAAGGCCCGGCGGATCTCCCGCCCCAGCTCCGTGCGTATGGGAATGTTTTGCAAATTGGGCTCTGTGCTGGATATGCGGCCCGTGGCGGCCACGTTTTGGTTGAAGCTGGTATGCACCCGGCCATCCGGCCGCATCAGGCCCAGCAAACCGTCCAAAAAGGTGCTTTTGAGCTTGGATAAAAAGCGGTATTCCATAACCAGGGGCACGATGGGGTGCTTGTCTTCCAGGGCTTCCAACACGGCCGCGTCCGTGGAATAGCCGGTCTTGGTCTTTTTTTGAGCCGGCAGGCCCAGCCTTTCAAAGAGAACCGCGCCCAGCTGCTTGGGGGAAAGGATGTTGAACGTCTCCCCGGCCAGCTCGTAAATGCATTCCTCGGCCCGCCTGATGCGCTCGCCAAAGTCGGCGCTCAAATGCTTGAGAACCTCGGCGTCCATACGGAAGCCCTCGCGCTCCATATCATACAACACCCACACGAGGGGCAGCTCCACGGTTTCATAGAGGCTCCAAAGCCCCTTCTCTTCCATTTCCGCCTGCATTACCACGCAGAGCGACCAAAGGGCCGCGGCGCCCGGCTCCATCCCGCGTTCCGCGCAAAGGGTTTTGAGCGAATCCGCCGGGTGGATGGCGTGCAGCAGGTAATCCTGGATCATGGCGTCCCACTTAAGGCCGGCCAGGCGCACGCCATAAGCATCCAGCGCATGTTGCAGGGTCTTCGCGTCGAACACAGCCTTTTCTAGGGCCGCGTCCTCAAGAATGGGTTTAAGCAACGCCAGAACCCGCGCGGGATCCAGCCCAGGGGTCAGCAGGGTGCCGCCCGCGAGAGAGACCTCGCATTGCGCGGCCCCATCTATGGCCAACGCCAGGCCCTCGCCCGCTACGATGGCCAGGCGTTTGGCCTTTTTCATCTCTTCACACAGGGCCGCTATGCCCGCTTCATCCTTGATGCGGCGCGTTTCGCGCGCCGGTGCGGTTGTGGCGGCAGCGGCAGGCGCTTCCCCGCCATGGTCTGCCACGCGGCCCGCCAGCGAGCGCAGCTCCAGCTTATGCAAAAGGGGCAGCGCACCCCGCAGGGTGGCCGGGCGGAAAACCCAGTCTTCAAGGTTTGCCCCTATGGGAACCTGCGTATCGATCAGACCCAGCTTGTAGCTAAGCCGGGCGGAATCCCCGCCGCCTTCCAGCTTGGCCTTTAATGCGCCTTTTTCCTCAGCCGCGCGGGTCAGGGCATTCTCCATGGTGCCGTATTTTTCGAGCAATTTAAGGGCCGTCTTTTCCCCCACGCCGGGTATGCCGGGAATGTTATCCGATCCGTCGCCCATCAAGCCCTTCAAATCGGGCATACGCTCGGGCGTAAGGCCGTAGGTTTCCAGCAAAACCGCCTCGTCGTATTCCACGGTCTCGGAAATGCCCTTCTTCGTCATCAATACGTGGGTGCGGGGGGTGATGAGCTGCAAAGCATCCCGGTCACCCGTGACCAGGAGCGCTTCCACCCCGGCCCGCTCCGCCATGCGGGAGGCCGTGCCCAGGATATCGTCCGCCTCGAAGCGCTCGCATTCGCATACGGCGATGCCCATAGCCGTGAGCACCTCCTTGAGCAGGGGGAACTGGGGCCTCAAATCCTCCGGCGTAGCCCTGCGGCCCGCCTTATATTCTTCATAGAATTCATGGCGGAAGGTGGGGCCGTGCATATCGAAGGCCACCAGCAGGTAGGCGGGCTTCCGCTCCACGAGCTTTAGCAGCATGCTCAAAAAGCCGTAGATAGCCCCTGTAGGGGTGCCGTCCTTGGCAGCCATAGAAGGCAGGGCATAATAGGCCCGGTGCATAAGGCTGTTGCCATCGATGGCGATTAGCTGTTCCAAAGCGCGTACCTCATTGTTCGCATATTGTTCTTCTTATTAAATCACACGAACCGTTAAATTGCAATTTAACGGTCCGTAAACGATTTGCGGCAAGCTGCCGAGATTTAGCTTATTGCGCCGCCGGCTCCGGCGCGGCAATCTGCGCCGGCTCTTCGCCCGCAGGAGGCTGCGCGGGCGGCATACCCTCATCCTTATTGCGGCTGAAGAAGACGAAGAAAGGCTGCGTCACATTCACCACGATGGAAAGCACCAGATAAAGCGTAGCATTCTTCGGGGTGCAGGATTTATACACCTTATACAGGGCGATATAGTAGAACACCGCGTAAACGATAGACGTGGCCAGCAATAGGAAATACAACACTAAAAAGCCGGCGATAAAGGGCGCAAAGGCCCAATCGTCATACATCAGCTCCGGCGTGAAGCCCCTGACGAGGGCCACGATAAACAGCGCAAGATAGCATATGGATACGACGGACGTGCCGATATCCAGCCCCAGGAGCAGGCCGCGCTGGCGCTTGGTTTTTCCCTCGGCCAGATAAACATATTGATCCGCCAAGCTACCCACGATCCACGACTGGCCGCCGATGGGCAGCCAGGCAAGGCCCGGATGGGGAATACCCCGGCGCTTGGACATGGCATAAAAGCCGAGAGAAGAAAGGACGTAAAAGCCAATGCCCAGAAGCAGCATAAAGCCCATGACGATCCCATAGATCATCCAGAACATGGTAAGGAAAGAACTGCTCAAATTAATATCCTCCTAAATATATAGATCACAAGATTGTCACGGCAAGGCGCTAGGCCCGGATCACATCGTGCACCATGGGCGCGCGGGCAGGCTGCTCCGCCGAGAGGCGCACGGCTCCCCGCAGCAGGGCCGCGGTTTCCTCCAGGCGGGTCTCGTCGTTCACATAAAGGGTGGCCAGCGGCTCATCCTTGGCTACATAATCCCCTTGGCGTTTATGCATCACCAGGCCCACGGCCGGGTCGATGCTGTCCGTCTTCTTGGCACGGCCCGCACCAAGGATCTGCGCCGCCGAGCCGATGCGGTTGGCCTCCATAGCCTCGATATAGCCTGCTTGCGCCAGAAATACGGGCACTTGCCGCCTGGTTTTGCACAGGGCGTCCATATCGTCCAAACAGCCGGGCGCTGCGCCCAGGGCGACGAGCATAGCCTCAAGTTTTTTGAGGCCCGCGCCGCTTACAAGCGCCTCACGCAGCTTGGCCCCGGCCTCCTGCTCATTGGCGGCCAATCCGCCCAATATCAGCATATGGGAAGCGAGCAGCATGCAGACCTCATACAGCGGGTCTGTTTCGAGGATCTTGCCGCGAAGCAGCTCCACGGCCTCCCGCACCTCCAGCGCATTACCCACAGCCAAGCCCAGAGGCTGATCCATATCCGTAATCACGGCTACGGTTTTGCGGCCCACATGCGCGCCGATGTGCACCATGGTTCTGGCCAGTTCCCGGGCCTCGCTTAGGGTCTGCATGAAAGCGCCGCTGCCCATCTTCACATCCAGCACGATGGCGTCCGTGCCTGCGGCGAGCTTTTTGCTCATCACGCTGGAGGCGATGAGGGGAATGCTCTCTACCGTGCCCGTCACATCCCTAAGGGCGTACATTGCCTTATCCGCGGGCACCAAATCGCCGGTTTGGCCAATCACGCACAGGCCGATCTGCCGCACGATACGCTTGAAGGAACCGATATCCACATGGATCGACACGCCGGGAATGGACTCAAGCTTATCCAGCGTGCCCCCCGTATGGCCCAAGCCCCGGCCGCTCATCTTGGCCACGGTGCCGCCACAGGCGGCCACCAAAGGCGCGATCACCAAGGTGGTCGTATCTCCCACCCCGCCGGTGGAGTGCTTATCGAGCTTGACGCCGGGCAAATCAGAAAGATCCACCACCTCGCCCGAATGCCACATGGCCTCGGTGAGGTAGGCAGTTTCCGCTTCGCCCATGCCCTGAAAGCAAACGGCCATCATCCAGGCGGATATCTGGTAATCGGGGATAGTCTTATCCACCAGGCCTTTCATTATATAAGCCAGTTCCTCTTTGGTGTGCGCCCCGCCGGCGCGTTTTTTCAGTATCAAATCTACCATGCGCATAGCCAATCCCTCCAACTTTGCGATATGCAGCGCGAAATGCGCCGCAACCCGGCGCATCCGCAGAGGATTCACTGAATATTATTTTAACATATTCCCCGGCCGCTTTCAACACACAGCACCCGCCCCCGTATGGCCGCGCGCGCAGCGGGGAACACTTTTATCATGACGGATTGGGAAAAATTGACGGCAGACCTGGTAGACGCGCTTGAGCAAAGCCGCATTCGCGAACTGGCGCAGGTGCTCACCAATACCCGCCGCCTGCTTTGGAACAGCTTCATATCGGGCGTCTTCCGGGGCCTGGGCACGGCCCTGGGTTTTTCCGTGCTGGGCGCTTTGGCGCTGCTGCTCTTGGGAAAAATCTTCGGCGTTTCTTTTTGACGCGCCCGCTCCTGCGCCTGCTGATAAAAATCCCCTCTTGCCAAAATTCCTCCCATGCTTTATAATCATATGCGTTCGGGGATGTAGTCTCAGCCGGTTAGAGCGCTTCGCTCACATCGAAGAGGTCGGGGGTTCGAGTCCCTCCATCCCCACCACCCATATGCTAAGCCCACACCATAAATAATTTGGAGTGGGCTTTGATATTTTATAGAGTAGTTGGCTTCCCAGCCTATGTTCTTTCATCAACTGCATGCTGATTTTGCTTATCGGTCTGTCTGCTTGCCGACTAATTTGGCTTGATCTTCTTAAGCGGTATTTTATGATCGCAGCCTCCATATTCGATATTTTGTATATGATTATGGAATGAATTCAAAGGGGCAAGAAGATCATAGCCTTTGTCAAACGCTAGGGATGGAAATAAATTCGCAACACTTTTAAAGAGCCATTACCTAGCCATTCATTCGCTTTATCTACTTTTATTTTTATTATTCCAAAACATGCACGGAAAATATGATGTGCAACCGCCACATTTCATGTTGTATAATGAATTGTATCATTTGAGCAAATCTCTTTCATTCGGAGGTCGTATGCTTCTTCATTCCACCACCTTCGAGGAGCGCGCTGAGTTTTTGTACCGCAACGTATTGGACATACCCGCAGGCCTTACCGCGGAGTGCATCGTGCATCCCGACGCCGAGGTCATATTTGACGGGCTTTTGCATTTCAGGCATTTCCTTCTCGAACTGTTCGCGAGCACCGCAGTGTTTCGCGTGGAAGACGACCTCGAAAGCTACCATAGGCTTTGGAACAGCGTGCTCTTCCTCAACGTCGCATTTGCGCACGGGGAGTTTTCGCGCGAGGGCGAGCGGGCATATCTAAGCATCAGCAAGGCACTTATTAAACGGCATTTCAAAAAGCCCGCCGCTTTCTTCATTTTGGCGCTGTCAGGCTTCGGTTTCTATTTCGAGTATTTGAAGTGCGGACAATATGTGGACGATTACAAGAAATGCGACGTGCTGTGCATCTGCAACGAGAACTCGTCGGGCATCATCTCGGCGCTTTCCTATCTGGCCCGACGCATGCCTCAAGTGGACACGCGCAAGGATTACGCCATGCCCACAGAGCTTTTTTTGAAGGCAGATTACGCCTCATTTCTTGCGGGAACCAGTCCGAAGCGGCAGGATATCGACCCTCTGCGCGCGGATATCCGCGCTACGGCGGGCGTGCTTTCCTCCGTTTGGGAGAGGCTTGCGTCTTCTCTTTCTGAGCGGGGGCTTACCGCCGCGTGCAATTTTTGGACGTACTGCACGCCACACTGGATCGTGCATTTCAAAAAGAAGAGCAAAACCATTTGCATATTCACTTTGGCGGCGGATATCGTAGAGTTCGAGATGGCGCTGCCCTATGATGGGGGCCGTGCGGTGGCGGCGCTCAAGCCCTTATTGAGCGAGGCGGCGCAAGGAGGTCTTGAGGCGCTCGGCTGCATCAAATGCGGTCGCTGTGACGGCAGCGCCGTGACCATGGCGGACGGACTTTCGCTTTGCCCGCACGAAACTTGGGCGCGGCGGATAAACTTTAAGCTCACCTCCAATGCGGATGCCCAATCCACGCTCATGCTTCTCGACGCACTGTAAGCGACAGTCGAAGTCCGAACTCCCATGTCCCGGTTTGTTTCCCCGTCCTTAATGCCGGAAGTGCTCCGCGCGAAAATCTATTCCTAACGGGAAACCTGTGACCGAACGGTTTTCAAAAAAGAATAGAGCACAGCGGCATCTATATTGACCTAACTTCTCAAAAAAGGGCGCTTTGCGAAAGTAAAGTGCCTTTCCTTTTGAGCCTCTCACACTTAATTAAACATAGCATTTGCCATATCGGCGCGGGTTTGCCGCAGGGTACGCCGGCGGGGGGGAAAACGGTAATAATACCACGGTCTAGCTCGGATGAAGGAGGCCCGGGCGTAATAGCAAAATGCCCGATTTGCGGCCCTGAACGCCAGCCTAAAAAAGGCCCGAATGCATTCATAGGGGCCTTTTTGCGCAAACTATGGCCGGAGGTGACTTATGATGGAAGCGAAATACAAAAGCATGCACGCCCTGCTCCGGCAAGACCCGTTGGCCAAGAAGTACTTTGATTCTTTGCCGGATTATGTGCGTGAGCAGATCAGCACCAGGGCGGATAGCGTCAACAGCTATTCAGGCCTAAGGGACTATGCGGAAAACCTACTGCGCGGGGATGATTGATCCCCGCGTTTTTCTATATTAAATAGGGCTGCTTTCGCGAGAAAGCGCCCACAAACGGCAAAAAGTATAGTATGATGGATACGTGAGCCTGCCGCTTTATACACAATGCTTTGGAGGTGCAAATCATGGACTTCATACAAGAAACCGGCCGGATATACGGCCAAAACAGCGCTGGCGAAACTGTCGCCGAAATCACCTTTCCCCTGGTAAACCCCAACACGGCGGATATCGACCACACCTTTGTGGATCCTTCCCTGCGCGGGCAGGGTGTGGCCGGACAGCTGATGGAGGCGGCTGTGGGTCAAATCCGCAGCCGGGGCCTGCAAACCCGGACAAGCTGCCCTTACGCGGCCAAATGGTTTGCCGCCCATCCGGAGCAGGCCGATCTGCTGGCGCAGGATACGCGCAGCTAGGCGCGCCTTCGTAAGCAAAAGGCCCCGCGTGCCTCCAAGGAAGGGCGCGGGGCCTTTTATATTTGCCAGTCCTCAGCCTTGCGGCGCGAAATAGGCCAGGGCCACCGCGCCGGGGCCGGCATGGGTGCCGATGGTGCTGCCGATGCTGCAGATAGGCAGGCGTTCCGCCCGGCCCTCCCACAGCTCCCTGCTGTCGTTGATGTACTTTTGCAGCATGGTATCGTCAAGGCCGGAATAGGCCAGCATGAAGGGGCGCGAAAAATCGATGCCGCCGCTCTTTTGCACCATCTCCCGCAGCAGGTTGTTGCCCTGCTTGGAGCCCCGCGCCTTTCCGATGAGGCGAATCTCTCCCTCCTCCACGGACACGACCGGCTTGATGGACAATAAACCCCCGGCAAAGGCCGTGGCTGCGGAGATACGGCCCCCTTTTTTCAAATATTCCAGCGTATCCAATAGTGCGATTACGCGGATTTCCCGCTTGGCTTTTTCCAGCTTTTCCACAATAGCGGCTGCCCCTAAGCCCTGATCAGCCAGCTGCAGGCCGTAGCGGATCAACACCTGCTCGCCGATGCAGGCGCTGTCGCTATCCACGGTGAAGACGCGGCCCGGGAATTCCTTGGCCGCAATCTGCGCGCTTTGAGCCGTGCCGGAGAGCTTCTCCGAAATGGTAACGCCGATAGGCGTATCCCCGGCCTCGATGATGCGGCGGAAGGCCGCCTCAAAATCCACAGGCGGCACCTGGCTGGTCTTAGGCAATTCGTCGCTCTCGATCAACTTTTCGTAAAATTCCCTATGGCTGATATCCAGCACATCCCTGTAGGATGTTTCTCCAAAGTTAATATGCAGGGGCAGAAGGGTAACATCCCGCTCCAACGCCTCATCATAGGGGAAATCCGCAGTGGAACAGATCACAAACTTAACGGCCATATTCTTCCTCACTTTAATTTAATTTAGATATAGATGATTCAGTCGTTTTCACCCGGTAGGCTTTGCAGGTTTTGCGAGATCAGCGAAAGCGAGGCGTACAGGATTTCGCGCTGATTGTCGGTCAGCCCCTCGCCGCCCTGCCCGACAATGCTTTCCGCCCGCTGCCGGATGAAGCGGGCCGCCGCCTGCCCCTTTTCCGTAAGCAAAAGCTTGGCGCGGTACTTCCCACTGCCCGCCGGCGCTTCGCGGCGCACATAGCCCTGCGTCTCAAGCTCGGCCAGCGTGCGGGAGATAGCCGCCTTATCTTCCTCGCAAAGAATGGTCAACTGCGCACAAGTCAGTCCATCGGGATGGCGGCCCAGGTTGTACAGGCACATCGTATGGTTACCCCGCAGACCCTGCTCCGTCATCTCCAGGCCCTTGATTCTTTGTATGCTTTTATAAATCTGCGTGATCAGCCCCACAAAGGCCTCAAACCGTTCCTCCATGCGTCCCTCCTTCCCCGCCCGCCGGGCGGCGCTTGTGTAATTATAGGGTCTAAATGTTGATTTGTCAACAATCTTATGCAGCCAGGCAAGCAAAAGCCCCGAAGCCTTAACTCCGGGGATTGCGTTTGGGATAGGGCGGGCTTAGCCTTCCATCACACCCTTGATGATTAAGCGGTGGGTGGCGACACGGATGGGCGTGCAGGTAACCAGGGTGATCTGTGCATCCTCCGTTTTGTCGAGCACCCAAACATCCTCCGGCTCCACCACCAGGATCTCGGAAACCTTGTAGGTGTAGATTTTATCATCCCGCTCGACGATCAGTGAATCGCCGGCTTCCAATTCACCCAGCCGGTTAAAAAACTGGCCGAAGGCATAGCTGCGATGGCCGGAGAGGGCAAAGTTGCCCGCCTCGCCCGGCATGGCCGTATCCTTGAAATGACCCACCGCATAACGAAGCACGGAATCGTTGGTGCCCTCAGCCACAACCACGTCGAGCCGGCCCGCGCAAAGCGGGCCGGCTACAAGGCGAGGGAGGTTTATTTGAGCAGGTCTTCGAGGTCCTTCTCAGGCGTGGTGATGGGTGCAATGCCATAGTTCTCCACCAGGAAGGAGAGAACATTGGGAGACACGAAGGCGGGCAGGGTGGGCCCGAGGCGGATATTCTTCACGCCGAGGTAAAGCAGCGTCAGCAGGATGCAGACCGCCTTTTGTTCATACCAGGAGAGCACCATGGAAAGGGGCAGCTCGTTCACGCCGCAGTCAAAGGCTTTGGCCAGGGCCAAGGCCACCTGAATGGCGCTGTAGGCATCGTTGCATTGGCCCATATCGAGCAGGCGCGGCAGACCGCCGATCGTGCCCAGATCCAGGTCGTTGAAGCGGTATTTGCCGCAGGCTACGGTAAGCACCAGGGTGTCGGCCGGGGTCTGCTCCACAAACCGGGTATAATAATTGCGGCCGGGCTTGGCGCCATCGCAGCCGCCCACCAGGAAGAAGTGGCGGATCGCGCCTGTCTTGACCGCGGCGATTACCTGATCCGCCACGCCTAGGACCGCATCGTGCCCAAAGCCGGTGGTAACCTCCTTGCCGCCGTTGATTCCGGTGAAACCTGTATCCGCAGCATAGCCGCCAAGGGCGAGCGCCTTCTCGACCACGGGCGTGAAATCCCGCGCCTCGTCGATGTGGATAAGGCCGGGAAAGGCCACTACGCCGGTGGTAAAGACCCGATCCGCATAGCTCTCTTTGGGCGGCATAAGGCAATTGGTGGTAAAGAGCACAGCGCCGGGGATATTGGCGAATTCCTTTTGCTGGTTTTGCCAGGCCGTGCCAAAGTTGCCCTTGAGGTGGGGATAGGCCTTCAGTTTGGGATAAGCGTGAGCGGGTAGCATTTCGCCGTGGGTATAAATATTGATGCCCTTATCCTTGGTCTGCTCGAGCAGCAGCTTCAAATCGAGCAGGTCATGCCCGCTGATTACGATGAAAGGCCCCTTCTCCACGGTGAGCGGTACGGCAGTGGGCACGGGCGCGCCGTAGGATTCGGTATTAGCCTGGTCGAGCAGGGCCATGCATTTCAGGTTGACCTCACCCACCTTAAGCACCAGGGGCAGCAGCTCCGCCATGCCCCAATCTTCGCCAATGGCGCGCAGGGCCTCATAGAAGAAGGCATTCACAGCCTCATCCGTATAGCCCAGCACTAGGGCATGTTCGGCGTAGGCGGCCATGCCGCGCAGGCCAAAGAGGATCAGGGATTTGAGGGAGCGCACATCCTCGTCACCCTCCCATAGCAGGTTCAGATCGTAATTCGCGCCAGCACCCAATGCCTGTCTTTCGCGCTCGATCACCTCGATATGCCGCGCCAGCGCCTCGTCGTCGAAGCTGACGTTGGTTATGGTCATGAAGAGGCCCTCGATCACAGCCTTGTGGGTGGAAGCGGTGGGTTGGGCGTTCTTGGCAGCCCGCGCCAGGCCGATCATCGCGCCGGTAAGCTTATCCTGCATGCCGGCTGTTGCGGATCTTTTGCCGCAGACCCCCGCTTTTCCCTGGCAGCCCACCTGGCCCGCCGTCTGTTCGCATTGAAAACAGAACATCTCCTTCGTCATGGCTTTCCTCCTAAATTTATTATTTTGCTTAATCCAGAATTCGTCCGTCCGTGGAGATGGTGACCACCTGCCAGGGGATGAATTTTCCGCTTGCCTGCAGGGCTTGCTTGGCAGCGGCCTCCAGGCCGCCGCAGCAGGGTACCTCCATGCGCGCGATGGTCAGGCTCTTGATCTCGTTTTGGCGGATAATCTCAGTAAGCTTCTCGGCATAATCCACGGCATCCAGCTTGGGGCAGCCGATGAGGGTGGTGTGATTACGGATGAAGCGGTTATGGAAATCGCCATAGGCAAAGGCCGTGCAATCCGCGGCGATGAGCAGGTTCGCGCCGTTGAAGTAGGGCGCGCGCACCGGCGCCAGCTTAATTTGCACCGGCCATTGGGAGAGCTGGCTCTCCGCTACCGCCGCGCCTTGGGCGGGTGCGACCGCGCGCTCGATGGCCTTGGCGCGGGTCCCGGGGCAGCCGCAGGGCACGGCACCGCCGGCCTTTGCTTTGGCGGCCTGGTTCGCCTTTACGGCGGCCTCGTCATAAGCGGCGGCCTCCCGCTCCACAAAGGAGATCGCGTTTACCGGGCAGGCAGGTAGGCAGTCGCCCAAACCGTCGCAATAATCATCGCGCATCAGCTTGGCTTTGCCGTTTACCATCGCAATGGCCCCTTCGTGGCAGGCAGCCGCACAAGCGCCGCAGCCATTGCATTTTTCTCCATCTATCTCAATAATCCTTCTTAACACAATGTCTTCCTCCTTCTTGCTTTTACGGCCTTACTATATTACAATCAAAAAAAGGAGTCCGTTGTATTTCCCACGGATCATGAAAAGGATGAAAGAATATTTGGATGTCATCATGGCCTGCGGCCTCTTTGCGGGCGTGGAGGCCGACGAGGCCGAGGCCATGCTAGGCTGCCTGGGCGCGCGCAAGCTACAATTCCGCAAGGGTGAATACATCTTTCGCGCGGGCGAGCGGGCCGAGAGCATGGGCATAGTGCTCGCGGGCAGCGCCTTTGTGGTGCATGAAAGCTTTTGGGGTGATCGGCACATCGTCACCCGGCTGCATCCCGGCCAACTCTTTGCGGAATCCTTCGCCTGCACGCCGGGGGCGGTGCTGAATGTGGGCATCGTAGCGGATGCGCCGGTTACGGCCATGCTCCTCGACGTGCGCCGCGTACTCACCACCTGCCCCAGCGGCTGCGCCTTCCACCAGCGGGTGATCCGCAATCTGCTCTCGGTTCTGGCGGGCAAAAACCTCGATTTTAACGAAAAACTAACCCATATGGGCCAGCGAACCACCCGGCAGAAAGTGCTCTCCTATCTATCGGCCGAGGCCCTGCGCCAGGGCCATGCGGCCTTTGACATCCCCTTTAGCCGCCAACAACTAGCCGATTATCTGGCGGTAGACCGCAGTGCCCTTTCCAGCGAGCTGTCCAAGCTGCAAAGAGAGGGCGTGCTCAGCTTTCACAAAAACCATTTCGAACTGCTGGAGCAAACGGATTTTTAAACACAAAAAAGCGGCATAAGCCGCTTTTTTGCGTTCACGCCAGAATGCCCAGGTGCTCCAGCAATATATTCAAGCCGATGAGGATCAAAATCACGCCGCCGGCCACCCCGGCCTTACTGGACCACCGGGAGCCGAGCGTACGCCCGGCCCCTACGCCAACCGCGCACAAAAGGAAGGTGATGACGCCGATAACGGAGACAGCCCAAAGTACGTTCACACCCGGCAGCAGTGCAAAGGTGATGCCCACGGCCAGCGCATCGATGCTGGTGGCCAGGGCCATCATCAGCATGGGCTTCCAGCCGAAGCCCTCGTCCCCGCTCTCGCAATCCTCACCGGGGGCAAGGGCTTCGCGGATCATGTTTGCGCCGATCAGGGTGAGCAGAGCGAATACCACCCAATGATCTATGGCGATGATATAGCGATCAAAGGTCGTGCCCATCAGATAGCCCAAGAGGGGCATCAGCGCCTGAAAGCCTCCAAACCATAGCCCGGTGGAAAGCATATACCTAAGGCGCATCCGCTTTACGCTCAGCCCTTTGCAGACCGATACGGCAAAGGCGTCCATCGAAAGGCCCACTGCCAGCAGCAGCAATTCCGTAAATCCCATGATCTTCTAAATTCCCTTCCGCTTTTGTATCGTTATGATAGCATATAAAATAAAAGACCCAGTACAGCCGTCATCCGCTGCCGCCCTGCGGCTTACGGAAGTTCTATACATGAGTCTCGTTCTATTAAGATATGCCAGGCGGTTAAGCCAGCATGTTGACATATCACGCCCGTGCGCGAACTACTCCCTCACGGTATTCAGTTTTTATACCCCATAGTTTGTTTATCATATCATCTTTTGCATGCAATCGCAACTTGAAAAGAAAAAAGAAGCGCATGGCCGCGCCTGTGCGACTGAAAGCGTTGTTTTTTGTCTTTATCTACATCATTCGTAAAAATTTGCGGCTGCGCTCTGGCCTCGGGCTGGCGCCCATGTTATAATGAAAAAAGTGGGGAGCAGTTCCCCGCTTCTACTCTTCCTGCCCTTTCCCAGGAGAAGAAACGACATGAGCATCCCTATAACCGATCACTATACAGTAGCAGATCCGCCAAAGGATCCGTTACCAAGCAATCTCCCTGTCGCTATCATTGAAACCGCCTTAGACGGGGACAGGCTTTGCTTTAAGATTCTTTGCCCGGGCCCGTTAGCCCCCTTGTTTGGCACCGAGGACCTGCAAGCGGGTCTGAATGCGGGCGATCCCCGCGGCGGGCCGCTAGCGGTTTGCAGGGAGCAGCTATGCGCGGCCTATGACGACAACGAGCCTGTGGATACGGATTTTCGCCTCATGCTCGCGAAGGGTTCCGCCTGCTGGCTCAACCTTAAAAGCAGCCGCCGGCCGGATGGCCGCCTTTTATGCGTTTTTACGGATGTGACCCGGCTCAAAACAGCGGAGCAACCGCCCTGGCTGATGAGCGGGCAGTTCCGCGGCGTAATGCGCCAAGCCGGGCTGAACATATGGGAATACGACCATATAAGCCGCAGGCTGCGCCTGATGTGCGTAGAGGATCCCGCTTCCCCAAACCCGGGGCATTTTTTCCACCCCCGGCAGGGCGGCGACCTGATCATTGAGGATTTCCCCGCCAAGGTTGGCCTGGCGTTCGCGGGCACGGCGGAAAACGAAGAGCGCCTCCGCCTGGCTTGGTTGGAACTGCATAGCAGGCTGCCCATGCGGCCGATCCACTTTCGCTTCGAACATACGGACAAGCGTCCGCTCTGGGTGGAGATCGGCGGCGAAACCATCTGCGATGAAGCAGGCCGGCCCCTGCGGGATATGGGCTATTTTCGGGATATCTCCCTCGAAAAGGAGCGGGAGCAGGAGGAGAAGGTCAGCAAGCTGCGCCTGCAAAAGCTGGAGGAAAGCGCCCTCTACAACCTGCGCATAAACCTTACCAATGACAGCCTTGCCCTCAATGCGTCCGGCATTCAATGGCTGGGGGACACCGGCAACAAAGCGGGCCGCAGCGTTTCCCAATGCATGGAACATGTTTGCAACACCCTGGTCTTGCCCGCCTTCCAGCCGCAAATGCGCCGCTTTTTGCACCCGGGGCGGCTATTGGAGGCCTTCGAGAAGGACGAGACCAGCGGCCATATGGAATACCAACGGATCTGCGCGGGCGTCACGCGGTGGTGCCGGCTGGAATACCACCTGGCCCGCCGGGAGGATACGGGAGATATCTGCTGCTATCTTTTCGTAATGGATATCGAGGCGCGTAAACAGCGGGAGCAACTGCTGCGCCAGCGGGCCGAGATCGACGAGCAGAGCGGCGTATTCAACCGCCAGGCCGGCCTGGAGCGGATCCGGGCGGCCTTGGCCAAAACCCTATGTGAGGGCGGCACCGGCGGCTTCATCATGTGCGACCTCGATAACTTCAAGCGCATCAACGATACTTGGGGCCATGCGGCGGGCGATGCGGTAATCACAGAGACCGGCCGCCTGCTGCTAAGCGTCTTTTGCGAGCCGTCTATCGTTTGCCGCATGGGCGGGGATGAATTCGTGGTCTATTGCCCGGGTCTTTCCCGGCAGGAGGTAGAGAATAAGGCCCAAAGCCTGCTCGTATGCGCAAGGGAGATCCGCATTGGCGGCGGCAACGCCCGTCTCTCCCTCTCAGCAGGGGTGGCAATGGTGCCCGCGCAGGGCGCGGATTTCGATACCCTTTACCCTCGGGCAGACGCCATGCTCTACCTTGTCAAGGAGCGGGGGAAGAACGGCTACTGCTTTGCGGAGGGTTGAAGGCTTGGCCTTGCGGCTGTATGATAGGGGCATGGATAAACATGCCCCTTTTCAATTGCCCTCCTTTTCCGGTCTGGAGCGACTGCCTGCGGCGCTTTTGCCCTGGTATGCCCAAAATGCCCGCGCCCTCCCCTGGAGGGCGGATAGGCAGCCTTATCGCGTGTGGCTCAGCGAGGTCATGCTGCAGCAGACCCGCGCCGGGGCCGTGCGCGGCTATTACCTGCGCTTTCTCGAGGCCCTGCCAACCCTCGCCAATCTGGCCGAGGTTGAGGAAGGCCGCCTTTTCAAGCTGTGGGAAGGCCTGGGCTACTATAGCCGGGTCCGCAATCTGCAAAAAGCCGCCCGCATCATCATGGCCGAGCATGGGGGCGTATTTCCCCGGCAATATGAACAAGTGCGCGCCCTGCCTGGCATCGGTGATTATACCGCCGGAGCAATCTGTTCCATCTGCTTCGAGCTTCCCACGGCAGCCGTAGATGGCAACGTGCTGCGCTGTGTCGCCCGCCTGGAGGATATCGGCCAGGCCATGGATACGCCCCCAATGAAGCGGGCCGTGGCCGCGGCTTTAAGCGCCGTATATCCCCCCGGCAATTGCGGGGATTTTACCCAAAGCCTGATGGAGCTGGGGGCTACCGTTTGCCTGCCCGGTTCCAAGCCCCGCTGCACGGATTGCCCGGCCCAAAGCTTTTGTAAGGCCCATGCGGCCGGCCGGGCGGGTGAGCTGCCCCTTCTTACCTCCAAGCGGCCCCGCAAAGCGGAGGAGCGCACGGTGTTCCTGCTGGCGCACGAGGGCAGGCTGGCCCTTTGCCAAAGGCCGGATAAGGGGCTGCTGGCCGGGTTATGGCAGTTCCCCAATGTAAGCGGCGCATTAGGTCCGCAGGAGGCCCTGGCCCAGGCCGCGGCCTGGGGCGCAGAACCTATCGCTCCCGAGCAGGCCCTATCCCGCACACACGTATTCACTCATCTCGAATGGCAGATGACCGCCTACCGCATCCGCTGCGGCATGGCCGCCCCCGCCTTCGTTTGGGCCACCCCGGCGGAATTATCCGAAACATACGCCCTGCCCACGGCCTTCCGCCAATTCCTATAAAAAGGCCGCGCTGCTTTTCGGCAAAATCCTGCACAAAATTGTTAAAATTTATGGTTTACCTGTTCGGGAGGGTCTAAATGCAGTATAATGTGGCTAGTCTTTTGGCTAGACTTCGATTTGCGAGGTTTTTTCGTTATGGAACAGGATCAGCGCCAACCACAGGGCCAGGCCCGGATGAACAGGGCCCAACCCAATGGTCGGCATAAAAAACGCAAGAAGAAAAAAAAGATGGGCGCCGCCGCCAAAATTGTCCTCGCGGTCGTTTTGGCGCTGATTGTGTGCGCCGTAATCTGGGGCGTTAAGTTCTATCAGGATATCACCGCCCCCAGCAATCTCTTCGAGGTCATCTCCACGCCCGAGGCGGCGCCCACGCCCGAGGCCGATAACGGTCCCACGTTTGAGCCCACCCCCTCCCCCACGCCGGATCCGGAAGCCGTTTTGAGCGGCGAGGCAGACCTCGAGTTTATGCAGAACAGGGCCAACATTTTGGTGCTGGGTATCGATGAGAGCACGGAGCGGGAGAATTGGGGCTCCTTCCGTACGGATACAATCATGCTGGTCACCATCGATTTTGCCACCAACGATGTGGATATCATCTCCGTGCCGCGCGACAGCTACGTTAAAATTTATACCGCCAAGGGTAGCCTGGCCAATGAGGCCGCGCCCTTTGCCAAGATCAACTCCGCCTTCTCCGCAGGCGGCGGCGCGCAGAAAGACGGCTTTGCCTACACGGCCAATACCGTTTCCAAGCTGTTGGGCGTGCCTATCGACTATTACGTAGGCTTCAACATGAACGTGGTCAAAGAGGTGGTCAATGCCATGGGCGGCGTGGATTACGACGTGGATGTGGACGTCAATATGAACGGCCGCCAGCTGTTCCCTGGCGTTCAGCATCTGGATGGCCAGGGCGTGTTGGATTATTGCCGCCAACGCAAGGGCTCGAGCGATATCGCCCGGGTAGGCCGCCAGCAAAAGATGGTGGCCGCCATCGTACAGCAGCTCAAATCCACACAGCAGATTGTCAACATCCCCAATATCTATAAGGCCGTAGAGCAGAATATCATGACGAACCTAAGCTTCAAGCAGATATCTTCCCTCTCCCTGGTGGCCCTGCGAATGGATATGGCCCAACTCGCCACCCATACGCTGGAGGGCAAAGCCTTCGACTACAGCGGCCGGGATTATTGGGGCCTCTACTCCGCCCGGGCGGAAACGCTGATGAGCGAGGTTTTCGGCACCAAGGTCTCCGTGGACGCGGATGCGGATGTGACGAATATCACCGCCCAGATCGAGCTTAACCGCCAGCTGATCGCAGCTGAGCTCAGCGCCGCCAACAGCGCCTATTACCAGGGGCAGAGCCTGCTTAGCGGCTACGGCGCTTACCTTGACCAGAACACCAAGGATATCCTCCAATCCTACCTCAGCCTCTTGGCGGACGCCATCGACGCCGAGGATAAGGCCCTGCTGGATACCTATACGCCGCCTGTGCAGCAGCTCAACGCGCAGATCGCTTCCATGCTCGGCGGCATGAGCTACGGCTCGGATGGCATGGTCATACAGTAGCGGGAGGAGCTTCATGTCCGTACAGATCGTTCGTGAATATCTATCCGCCTTTGGTAAAGGCGATTCCATTTTGGAGTTCGATATGTCCAGCGCCACGGTAGAGCTGGCTGCCCAGGCTGTGGGCGCGGCGCCGGCCCGCATCGCCAAGACTCTCTCCTTCCAGAACCGGGCGGGGGATGGCTGCATGCTGGTGGTTATGGCCGGGGACGCCAAGGCCGACAACCGCAAATTCAAGGATCAATTCGGCTTTAAGGCACGCATGCTGGCCCATGAGGATGCCCTCGCCTTTACGGGGCACGCCGTAGGCGGCGTATGCCCCTTTGCCCTGCCGGAAGGCGTGCCGGTTTATCTCGATGTTTCCATGCGCCGCTTCGATATCATCTACCCCGCTGCGGGCAGCGCCAACAGCGCCGTGCCCATGAGCTGCGAGGAATTGGAGCGTTGCGCCCGCGCTGCCGCCTGGGTAGACGTATGCAAGGGCTGGTGCGAAGAAGAAGCATAAGCGGCGCCGTTTTCTCATCATATTGACGGAGGTTTTGCATGTTTTTTGCTTTGAGCGATCCTGTAAAGCTGACCCTGGGGGTCTGCGTGGCGGCTATCCTGGTGGCCCTGATCCTATATGGTGTCCACAAGCGCAAAGTATAACGCCCGTTTACGGTATCCATAGATTAGGCCGCTTGTAAACGGCCCGTTTCAATTACGAAAGCGCAGGCGCGCCGGAACCTTCCGGCGCGCTTTTCCGTGCCCGCATTCTCTTTAGGGCAGGCTCCGCACGACCGCGGCAGAGGCCGATCCCGCGAAGGAGAAGGCTATCAAAGCCGCAATGACCAGCACGAATAGAGCTACCAGCACGCCCAAGGCGATCCAGATCGCCTTGCCCGTTTTGGCCCCTGCGGGCCGGGTCAGGGGCTGCCTATCCTGCGGCAGGGCGGCGCCGCAGTTGGCGCAAAGGGCCCAATTCGTTTCCACTGGCAAGCCGCAGGCGTCGCATTTATATTTGAGGGGGCTGCCGCATTGGGGGCAAAGGCTGTATGCGGGCTCCACCTTGGCCCCGCAGGCGGCGCATTGCAGGCCCTTGTGGCTTGCGCGCATCACCAGGTATATGATCAGGCCGATGCAGTAGGGTACCAGGGCGCTCACCAGTGCCCAAAGCCAGGGTTCCATACCCCGGGCCTTGGCGTCCTTATAGACGGCGACGCCGATAACGATCGGCACGGCCATGAACAGCAGCAGGATGCCCCCTCCGTGTATCACAGTTAACAGCACATTGTTCATTCTATCTGCCCTTCCTCTCTTTATCCGTTCTTACTTTCATCCAGGCGGGCCTGCCAAAGCGCTGCGCCGCCCGCCAGAAGCGACCCCCACAGACCCAGGCCCATCCCCAGGGAAGTTAAGGCCCAGCGGGAGTCTATAGCCGCGATCAACCGCAGCAGCCAAATCCCCAGAAGGGCCAGCAGCAGCGAGAGCAGGCAGCTCAGGGCCAGCAGCCAGCGCTCCGCTCGCGCGGCACGGCGCTGGGCCAGGCGGGCCCGCAGGGCAGCCGCGCTCGCGGGGGGCGGCGTTTCCGTCTGCCATACATAAGAAGATAACCGCCGATCCAGTTCATTCATCTTTTAGCGCCTCCCTTAAAAGCTCTCTTCCCCGGCTCAGCCGGGACTTCACCGTGCCCGGCCGCACACCCAGGACGCGGGCCGCGCGCTCCACGCTTTGGTCGCAGAAATAATAGAGCAGCACAGCCTGGCGGTAAGGCTCCGGCAGCCCGTCCACAGCCTGGCGCACAAAAGCCGCTTCCTCGACCTGCGGCGGCGGGATGGCAAAAGCCTCCGGCGGGACCGCACCCTCTTCGTTCAGGCTGAGGAAGGAAAGCAGCTTTTTGCGCCTTAGGCCATCCCGGTAAAGGTTCACGCAGACGCGGGCCAGATAGCCGCCGGGGTTTTCCAGCTTAACCAGTATGTCCTGCTTTTGCAGGGCGCGAAGCAGGGTCTCCTGGTAAAGATCCTCGGCATCGGTCCAGCCGGCGCAAAGCTTGCGGCAAAGGCCGAAAAGCCTTGGACCCTGGCTTTCGATGAGCGCGTCTAGCATGCCGCTTCCTCTCTTTCCTTTTCTGCCCTTCACCTATTATAACGCATAGGGCCGCCAAACGGTTCCCACGGGCGCGCCACAAAACAATCTCCTTTTCGCGGAATCACCAGCGGCCCTTTCGGCAATGCTAAGAGGGTAATGATCATTTCGATGGGGGATGGATGCAATGGCGCTCAACAAGGTAGAGATTTGCGGGCTAGATACGGCGAAGCTGCCCATGATGACACAAAAGCGGAGCCGTGAGCTTCTGATAAAAATACAGGGGGGCGATACGGAAGCCCGCCAAACCTTTATTCAGGAAAACCTGCGGCTGGTGCTGAGCGTGATTCAGCGCTTCAGCGGCAGGGGCGAGCAGATGGACGACCTTTTTCAGGTGGGCTGCATCGGGCTTATCAAAGCCATCGATAATTTTGACCTCAAGCACGAGGTACGCTTTTCCACCTATGCCGTGCCCATGATCATCGGCGAGGTGCGGCGGCATCTAAGGGACAACAATGCCCTCAGGGTATCCCGTTCCATTCGGGATACGGCTTACCGGGCCCTACAAACGCGTACCCGCTTGATGGATGAGATGGGCCGTGAGCCGCACCTGAGCGATGTGGCCAAGGCCATGGAGCTATCGGAAGAAGAGGTGGCCTTTGCCCTGGATGCGATCCAGGACCCGGTCTCCCTTTTCGAGCCCATCTACCACGATGACGGGGATGCCATCTACGTGATGGATCAAGTGAAGGATGATGGTGAGAACGACGATGATTGGCTCACCCATGTGGCCCTGGAGACCGGTATGGAAAAGCTCACCGAGCGGGAGCGGCGTATCCTGCGGCTGCGCTTCTTCCTGGGCCGCACGCAGATGGAGGTGGCCGAAGAGATCGGTATCAGCCAGGCCCAGGTATCCCGCCTCGAAAAAAGCGCGCTTAAGCATATGCGAAAATATGTATAATTAATATTAATAAAGACAAAAAAGAGGGCCGCGCCCTCTTAGACTGTCGAAAAAGTCCATGGGGGCCGGAGGCTTTAATCGTGAGCGGCGGCGTGTACGCCGCGAGCGAAAAGCCTTGCTTGCCAAGGCTTTCTCTGCATGAAACAGCGACCGCGAGGTACGAGCAGTTGTTTCATAGAGACTCAAAAAAGTGGCTATGCCCCACTTTTTTGACACGCTGTGAAGGCCGCGCGCCCTCTTTTTTAGTGTTCGCTCACGCGGCGGTAGATCAGATAACCGCATAGGCTGATGGCCAGCGTGCCCCCAAACACCAAAATGGCAAACCAATATTCCTGAATGCCCAGGGCATTGCCGCCCACAGTGGAGGTGACGATAGAAGGGATGCGAGCTACGGTGCTGATGAACAGCCAGGTGGAGAGGGGCATGTCCGTAAGACCCACGCAATAGGTGAGTACATCCTTAGGCGTGCCGGGGATGAAGAAGAGCAGGAAGGTTAGGATATCCCGCTTTTTCGCATCCCGCAGGAAACGCAGGGAAAGGATGCGCTCCCGCGGGAAAAAAACCTCCACGGCCCGTATGCCCCAATTGCGCACAAAGAGGAACACGGCTAGGCTCCCCAAAAAGGTCCCGGCCAGGCAGAGGAAGGTGCCCTCCCAAAAGCCGAAGGCATAGCCTGCGGCAATCTCCAGCGGCTCCCCCGGGATGAAAGCGATTACCACCTGGGCGAACATCATGCCTATAAAGGCTACGCGGCCCCAAAGGCCCTGGTCATCCACCCAGCGGCGGAAGGCCTCCGGGCTTTGCAAAAAGCGCAGCATGGGCACCCCCACAGCCACAAATAAAAGGACCAGCAACGCCAAAAAAGCGGCAATGGCTAAGCCGCTCCAAAACCGCTTTTGTTTTTGTGTCAATCTTCCTTCCAGCCGTTTTTCATGTTTCATACCCATGTATATAGGATACCCGAAAACAGAGGCGAAACCATTATAAGCCGCTTCATTTTTCTTTATATCTTTGCTTTTTTTGCTTTAATTCTCATTTAAGCCCGCAATATGCCTGATTACCTCGCCGGCGCAGATGAGACCTGCCGCGCCCGGCACAAAGCTGATGCTGGCCGGGATGGCCCGGCGGCCCGGGGGCGCTGCTTCGGCGCTACGCTGCGGCACGTGTGGCTCCTCCGGGGACCAAACCACCCGCACGCCCCGTATACCCCGCCGCTTCAACTCCCGCCGCATCACCCGGGCCAGCGGGCAGACCTCGGTTTGCTCGATATCGCTTACGCGAAAGGCCGTAGGGTCAATTTTGTTGCCCGTGCCCATGCTGCTGATGACAGCCACGCCCGCCGCCTTGGCCCGCTCGATGAGCAGGAGCTTGGACGTGACGGAATCGATGGCGTCGATGATATAATCATAAGCCGCCAGGTCGAAAGCATCCGCTGTGGCGGCCTCGTAGCGGGCTACCCGGGCTTCGACTACGGTATCCGGATCGATATCGGCAATGCGGGCCTTGGCGGCAAGGGCCTTGGGCCGGCCAATGGTGGAGCGTAGAGCGACAAGCTGCCTGTTTAAATTGGAAGGAGCGACTACGTCGTCATCCACCAGCAGCAGGCGGCCCACGCCGGCGCGGGCAAGAGCCTCCGCCGCGAAGGAGCCCACGCCCCCCAGGCCGAACACGGCCACGGCTGCTGCGCGCAGCCGGGCTACGCCTTCCTCTCCAACAAGCATGGCCGTGCGTACATATTGCTCCTGCATAAAGTCCCCTATCCTCTCAATATGGATTCGGATACAACAAAGGGCGGGATTTTCTCCCGCCCCAAGTATACCATACTGCACGAAAGGCTACAAACGGCCTTTTTCCAAATCAACGGCGCAAAGGCTGCGCCCCGAGGCCGCCGTCCGCGCAGGATCGCTGCCCGCGCAGGGCTAGAATTTGGCGATGACGGCGCCGCCGTAGGTGGCGTCGATGAACTGACGAACGGTCTCGCTCTGCAGGGCGGCGATGAGTGCCTTGGTGGCCTCGGTGTTCTCATTGCCTTCCTTAACGACGAGGATGTTAGCATAGGTCTCGGCGGCCACGGAATCCTTATCCTCAATGGCCAGGGCGTCGCTCACCTTCAGGTTGGCCTGGATGGCATAGTTGCCGTTGATCACGGCGACGTCCACATCCTGCAGGGCACGGGCCAACTGCGCTGCCTCGATCTCCTGAATATCCAGCTTCTTGGGGTTCTCGGCAATATCCAGCTTAGTGGCGGTGAGGCCGATGCCCTCCTTAAGCTTGATCAGGCCCTGGGCCTCGAGCAGCAACAGCGCACGGGCTTCGTTGGTGCCGTCGTTGGGGATGGCTATGGTCGCGCCGTCGGCGAGATCCGCAAGGCTCGCGGTTTTTCCGGCATAGATGCCAAAGGGCTCATAGTGGACGGCTGCCACGGAAACCAGGTGCGTGCCGTTCTCGGCGTTGAAATCCGTAAGGTAGGGCTGGTGCTGGAAGTAGTTGGCATCCAGCTCGCCGCTCTCCAGGGCGGTGTTGGGAAGCACGTAATCGGTGAATTCCACGATCTCCAGCTCATAGCCGGCTGCGGCCAGTTCATCCTTGATAACGGCCAGGATCTCCGCATGCGGGGTGATGGAAGCGCCGACCTTGATCTTAACCAGCTCGGCGGAAGCGGCAGGCTCAGCCGCGGGCTCTGCGGGCTCGGCTGCCGGGGCAGCGGGTTCCGCAGGGGCGGCAGGTTGGGCGGCAGGTTGGGCGGCGGGTTGGGCGGCGCAGGCCGCAAGGGAGAGGGCCAGGACCAGGGCAAGGGTCAAAGTTAAGAGCTTCTTCATGGTTAAATCCTCCTAATAAAATAATTTTTAAATGTATGCTGAACGCCTTGCGGCATTGCAGTTTATGGAGCGGAATCAGCGCCTGCGCTTATCCGAAACGATGGTCAGCTTGTTTCCCGCGGCTTGGAACGCCTGCACGATGAGAACCAGGATCACCACGGCCATCCACATCATATCCGCCTGGTAGCGGTAATAGCCATAGTTGATGGCCACGGCGCCCAAGCCGCCGCCGCCCAGCGCGCCCGCCATGGCGGAGTAGCTGAGGATGGTGGTGGTGGCGATAGTCGCCCCATTGATCAGGGAGGGCAGGCTCTCGGGCAAAAGCACCCGGGTGATAATCTGCCAGTTGGTTGCGCCCATGCTCTCTGCCGCTTCGATCACGCCATGGTCGATCTCTTTGAGGGAGCCCTCCACCAAGCGGCCCACAAAGGGCGCGGCGGCGATGACCAGCGGCGGGATCACGGCCTTGGAGCCAATGGTAGTGCCAACCAGAAAACGGGTCAAGCCTAGAACGCATACGACGAGGATTAGGAAGGGTACGGAACGGAGCACATTTACCACAGCGCCCAAGGTCTGGTTAAAAGCAGGGCGGGGCTTGATGCCATCCTCCGCCGTGACCACCAGCAAAATGCCGATGGGAACGCCCAGGATATAGGCGATCACGGTGGAGACCAGCGTCATGTAAAGGCTCGCCAGGGTCTCGTTGCCTAAGAGGGTCAGCATCTGCTGGTTAAACATGGTAAGCCTCCTCCTGGTAATTTACACCGTGCATTTCAAGGTAGCGCTTCATCTTTTCGACCACCGCGTCGTTCTCCGGCAGTTGCACCAAGGTGTAACCCACCATTTTGCCGTCGATGGTCTTGGTATCGGCAAAGAGGATGTTCACGGGCGCGCCGCACTCAAGTACCATGCTGGTGATAACGGGGCTTGATGTCTTGGTGCCGTCGAAGATGATGCGCAGGCATCTCTCGCCCATCATCTCCTCGCCCAGGCGGCCGCTGGCGTAAAGCAGGCGCTTGGCGATCTCCGTTTGGGGCCGCATGAAGATATCCTCCACGCTGCCGATCTCGGCGATACGGCTGTTGTCGATAATGGCCACGCGGGAGCAGATCTCCTCGATCACGCTCATCTCGTGGGTGATCACCACGATGGTGATGCCCAGCTTCTGGTTGATCTCCCGCAAAAGGTCGAGGATGGAGCGCGTGGTGGTGGGGTCCAGGGCGCTGGTGGCCTCGTCACACAGGAGCACCTTGGGGTTGGCCGCCAGGGCCCTGGCGATGGCAACCCGCTGCTTTTGCCCGCCGCTGAGCTGGGCCGGATAGGCCTTTTCCTTATCCGTAAGCTCCACGATGGAGAGTAGCTCCCGCGCCCGCTTAACAGCGTCCGCCTTGGATACGCCCGCGATCTCCAGCGGGAAGCAGATGTTTTGCAGAGCCGTTTTCTGCATCAGCAGGTTAAACTGCTGGAAGATCATGCCCATGTTGCGCCGGGCTGCCAGTAGCTCGCCCTCAGCCAGAAATTCCAGCGGCTGGCCGGCAATGACCACGCTGCCCTCGGTGGGCTTTTCCAAATAGTTCATGCAGCGCACCAGCGTGCTCTTGCCTGCGCCGGAGAGGCCGATGATGCCAAATATCTCCCCCTCGTAAATGGTCAGATCGATCCCGGAAAGGGCGGTGACCGCCGTATCCCCCGAGCCAAAGGTTTTATTCAACCCCCGGATGGTGATGATCTCGTTCCTGCTTGCCGCATTCATGCGCCCGGTATACCTCCTTGAACCAACTCGTATGATATCACACATAAAAAGGGCCGTGAGCGTATACGCTCACGGCCCGGCTATATCCAAACTATGGCTATGCCAGCACCCATGGACGCACACGCTCTCCATGCCCGAAGGACATGGAGCCACACATCATCATGCCGCACATAGCCATGGCGAAATTCTTCATAATGCTTGCTCCTTTCCTCCGTTCATAAGCGCTTAGCGCCCGCCGAAAAATCTTATTGCAATGTATGATACCATGGCTGCCCTATCATGTCAACCACAAAATATATATTTTCACTTTTGCCTATTCGGCTCTTTTCAGCCCTGGCCCTTATACTTGCGATAGGTAGCCATGCCGCCCCGGATATGCCGCTCCTCCTTGTTGCGCTTGAGGATCTGCCCCACGGCCAGCGCCCGGCAGGTGTCTAGCCCCGTCAGGCGCTCGGTCATATCCTTATGTAAGGTTGTCATTAACTAGAACGGTTTCATTCAGGCCTAAATCTCCCAGCAATCGCAGGTAAATGTCCACATTTCCGTCCTTATCCACCTCGATCTTCTGGATGATCTGCCTTAACTGGGCGTTGGTCATATCCCGTACTGATACAATATCCTCAATGGTTGAAAACGTGCGCCGAATGATGGTTTCAAGCTGGTCGCCCTTGTTGATGTTGTATTCCACCAGCTTAAGCTCGTTTTCCAGCCGCGCGATTTCTTCTTTTGACCCTCCGATTTTATCGTTTAGTTCTTGGCGGGTAATAAGGTCATCCGCATACATATCCATGTATTTTTGGCGGTTTCGGCTCAGCTTCGATAGCCTGTCCCTTAGTTCCTTTTCGTAATGCTCATTATCATGCTTGGCTTTATAAATGCGGGTGAATTCCTGTGTGACATTGCGTATCACCTTGCCTTTTTCCCGCAATAGCTCCTTAAAATAAGCTTCTAAGGCTTCGATCAGCTCATCCTCATCCACTGTTACCGCATTGGGGCAGTTATCCGCGCCTTTGCCGTTATGGGAGGAACAGACCCACCGCACATAGGTGTTTTTATAGGTTCGCACGGTACGGCGAAAAGACCAGCCGCACTCCTTGCATTTGATTAAGGTAGAAAACAGGTGTTTGTTGCTTTGGCGCTCTTTATTCACCTTGAACATCATTCCCCTGTTTCCCATGATCTCCTGCGCCTTATCGAATAGCTCTGGCTCGATGATACGCAAATCCGGCCGGTCGGCCACCATCCATTCCGCTTCATCCTTTTGTGCGCGCTGCCCGGTAAGGAAGTCCGTTACCTCCTGCTTTCCGTTGATGATCTTCCCCGTATAAAGCTCATTGGTCAGGATGCGGCAGGTGGCATTCTGGCTCCATTGGCAGTTTCGCTTTGTTTTGTACCCGCGCTCATTGAGCATGTTGGCGATCTTCGCGGCCCCATACCCCTCTTGGATGTACCATTGATAAATCTGCCGGATAACCGCCGCTTCCTCTTGATTGATCGCCAAGTTGAAATAATCCCCAATGGTCTTATCGTAGCCATAGACGATATTAGGGACACGGCCCTTTTCCGCATTCATTTTCTTTCCAAACTTTACACGCTTAGAGGTATTGGCGCTTTCTTCTTGTGCCAAGGCCCCAAATATGGTCAGTACGAATTCCGAATTTCCCAATACGGTCATATTGGCCGTTAGGAACGTGGTTTCCACCCCTAGGGACTTTAGCTCCCGTATGCTCTGTAAAAAGTCCACCGTATTACGGGCAAAGCGGGAGATATCCTTCACCACCACCATATCGAAAATACCCTGCCGGGCATCCTGCATAAGCCGCAAGAACTCCTTACGGTTCTTTATCTTCGTGCCGGATATTCCTTCGTCACGTTGTGTCAAGTAGGGACGTAAAAAAATATGAAACCTTTTTGGGGAATCTCTCTTAGCGTGTCGATTTTCTGCAAAACAAAGCAAAGAGGGCTGCCGTTCACAGGATAATGCCTGCGGACAGCTACCCCCTTTACCTTATCTTCTTGGCAGGTTTTTATTTCTGCCCATGTCCTTCTCCTTGGCCACGAAACGTCCAGTCGATATGAATGGACCTGTCATTGTAAACGTAGATGCAATCTACAAAATCAACTACCATCTGCCGAGTAAGGGTATCTGCCTTCAAATATTGTAGGAGCTTTGGTTCTCCCTGTTTGGCAGCAGCAAGTTTGGCTTGCAGCTCGGCAAGCTCGGCTTCCAATCGGTTTGTCTGCCGCTCCATATCAGCCTGCTCCCGTGACAGCTTTTCACGCTGGTGCCGGTATTGCTCCCTGCTGATTTTTTCTTCTGCCATGGCATCGTATAGTTCTGCTTTCTGTTCGGAAATTCCATTGCACGAGGATTGATAGACAGCTATTTGCTTCTGTTGCTTGGCCATGCGGTCATTGCTCCCAGCTTTTATCAAAAGGTCTTTTTCGTCCAATAAAACCTTGATGTAAATGTGGATGGCGGACAGGACAACGCCTGCGATTTCATCTTCCTTGATGTTACCTTTCATACAGCCCAAGCCCGAGGTCTTGCTTTTTGTGTTGCAGAAAAATTGGGGAGTGGGAGTAGGTCGGCGGGACATGGCATGGCGGCAATGCCCACAGCGTATTTTTTCGGTCAATAAATGAACACCGAACGGCACAGACTCCTTTTCTATAAACGGAGCCAAATTGTCCTGTGCCGCCTGAAATTCCTCTGTTGTCACAAGGGGTTCGTGTTTTTGTTCTACAACAATCCAGTCTGATTTATTGTTTTTCAGTGTCGTTTGATTTCCCACTTGTGGGCGGTATCGCTTGCCATAGATCACAGCGCCCAAATATCGTTCATCCCGCAGAATCCGTGTTATCATGGCATGATCCCAAAGGTCAGTACCTTCCACGCCGATCCACCATTTATGATGATGGCCCTGCTGATTTTTTATTTTGCTGGCAGTGGGTACTTTCTCCGAGTTAAACAGACGGGTAATCTCCAGTGTGGACATTCCCATTCCAGCTAACCGGAAGATACGCTGTACAATCCCGGCACTGTCCTCATCAACGACAAGCTGGTTTTTATTTTTCTTATCCTTGCGGTATCCGATGGGTGCAAAAGGGCTTAGATAATCCCCTTTGAGCGCCTTCGTTCGCTTGCCGCTTTTTACTTTCAGGGATAAGTCCTTGCTGTAATAGCCGTAAATCACGTTGCGAAAGGCAATGTCCACGCCACTGGTCTTTCCCTTCATCTTTGCACTGTCGTAGCCGTCGTTAACAGAAATAAATCGGATGCCTAAAAAGGGGAAAATCTGATCCACATAGTCGCTGACCGTGATGTAATCCCTGCCGAACCGTGAAAAGTCCTTGACAATGATGCAATCAAATTCCTTTGCCTTGGCTTTCTGTAAAAGCCTCTGCATATCAGGGCGCTGCATATTGGTTCCCGAAAACCCGTCATCGCACAGCTCTATGATTTCACTGCCCCGAAATTCCGGGCAGCTTTCCACATAACGGCGGAGCAGCTCCCGCTGGTTAGTAACGCTGTTGCTTTCATCCTTGACCCCATCCCGGCTGTCCTCGTCCTCCACGGAAAGCCGGATATACAAAACGATAACATAGCTTTTATCCATTGACCGCCACCTCCATTGGGAACAACAGACACTCTTGCAGATGTCTGTATTCATCTTCAAAACGGAGATGTACCGTAACAGCGGTCTTGCTGTGGACAATCACATGATCTACCAGTTCGAGAACCATCTTCCTTGTCAGCGCCGGTTCCTCATGGAAGGTCAGGAGCGTTCGCAACCATGGATTTTCCTCTGTTCGTGTTTCTGTGACCGTCTGCTCCTGTGCCATAAGCTCATTCAAAAGGGCGGTCAACTCTGCCTCCTGTTCTTTATAGCGGTTTTGCGCATAAAGATAATCTCTTTCGTCCATCAGACGGTCTAAGTAATCATCACAAAGACTTTCTCTCAGACGAGTAATCCGGTCAAGCTGCTCCTTCGTCTGATTGATATGGCGTCTGATTTTCTGCTTTTGGGAGAGAACGGCGTTCTGATTCGCCGCACTCCTGATGAGCTTTTCCATATCCAAAGCCATCATAAGCTGGGCCTGAATCACGCTGAAAACCGATTCTAAGAGGTCTGTCTCGGGTATGCTGATAAAGGAACACCGGTCGGTATCTGTGGCATGGACAGGACAAATATAGCTGTACCAAACGTGGAATTTCGGTTTTTTATTTTTATTTTCCCGCACGTTTTTATAACGTACAAGACCCGTTTTGCAGCCACCGCAGCAGACAAGTCCTTTCAGGAGGTTTTCCGTGTTTACAACCTCTGCAAACCGGGCCTGCTTCTCGTAATACTCTCTTGTTACCTGCTCATTAAGCTGCTGTACGCTATCAAAAGTATCTTGGTCAATGATGGCCTCATGCGTGTTTTTTACAACAACCCACTGTTCTTTTGGTATTTGGGTCTGGCTCTGTCCTTTCCAAAGCGCCTCCTGTTTTCTGCCCTGTACCATATATCCCAAATAGACCTCGTTGGACAGCATGGATTTAATGGCCGGTATTTTCCATACCGCATTGGCAAAGCGTTTGTCCTTTACCAGTCCTTTTTCAAAACGGTAACGGCTGGGGGATGGAATATCCCGCCGATTCAGTTCCCATGCGATGTTCTGATAGCTCATTCCCGAAAGCCGCCAGTGGAAAATATCACGAACAGTGGGGGCGGTATCATCGTCCACAATCAGGCGATGCTTATCTTCCGGGTCTTTTAAGTAGCCATAAGCCGCCCATGCACCGATAAATTCGCCTCGTTCCTGCTTGCCACGCAGGACAGGACAGATTTTTTGAGAGATGTCACGGGCATACACATCATTCACAAGATTTTTCAGGTTTATGGTAAGGCTGTCAAGGGTGGATGGATCAAGGCTGTCGTAACCATCGTTTACAGCGATGAAGCGCACTCCCATGAACGGGAATATCTTTTCCAAATATTCTCCGGCCTCAATGTAGTTTCTGCCGAAACGGGAAAGGTCTTTGACAATGACGCAATCCACATTGCCCATTCGTATATCATCCAAAAGGCGTTCAAAATCATCCCGTGCGAAGTTGACCCCTGTTTCCCCATTATCCGAGTAGACCGAATAGAGGGACAGGCTTGGGTCGCCCGCAATATAAGCACGGAGTATGGCTTCCTGATTTTCAATGGAATCACTGTTTTCACGATGTCCGTTCAGTACGGAAAGCCGCACATAGGCACCCGCTTTGTAGACCCTTCGCTTTGTTTCCTGCGGTATGGGAGCCTGTCTGAATTTACTTTTTCTTGCCATGCTATACCACCTCCCTGTTGGAAGATGACTCTGGCACAATGCGTTCCACGCACTGAATCAAGGCCAGCGTATTTTCATATTCACACCGAAATTTGAAATGAATATGAATACGCTGGTTTTCGTACACAGAAATTCGGTCAATTAGCTCAACCGCCAGCCTGCGGTTTAATGTTTCAATATCCTGGTGCTGTTTGAAGTAGGCGATCCACTGCTGTTCCTCGGATTTCCCCTCCACAAGACGGTCGATTTCCTGATTCAGTGACAGGATGGCATCCTCGGCTTCTTTCACTTTATGGTCGTACCGCTTGCCAAATGCGATATAGTCCTCACGGGTGATGATGCCGTCTGTATAATCCTCATGGAGCTTCATCCGGTAACGCCGATATTTCTCCACCTCGGCTTGCTTGGCGTTCAGCCTTTCATCCGTCTTTTTGACCTGCCTACTGGTATAAGGTAATTTTGCAATATCGGCAAGGGTCTGTTCTATATCAAGAATGAAACGGATATGCTGCTGAACCGCAGCAAACACAGCCTCCGCAAGCAATTCATCACGGATACTGTGGCTTTTACATCCGCTTTTTTCCTTGCTGCCGGAACAGATATAATAGTAATAGGGATTACTGGCGGTGGAATTATTCTTGCGAACCATGCTCCGTCCGCAATCGGCACAGTAAAGCAGTCCGGCAAGCGGAAAAAGAGTCTCCTCGCCGGGAGCCGTGCGGGTATCGGAACGCAGAATTTTTGCGGCATTCTCAAAGGTATCCCTGCTCACAATCGGCTCATGGGTGTTTTCCGTGACTGCCCATTGCTCCTGCGGAACCGCAAACTGCTTTTTCACCTTGTAGTTGGGACTGCTGCGTTTTCCCTGTTCCAATATACCAA
This sequence comes from Candidatus Pelethousia sp., assembly GCA_034928145.1. Lineage (GTDB taxonomy): Bacteria > Bacillota > Clostridia > Christensenellales > CAG-138 > Pelethousia. The sequence continues at coordinate 79,499 of JAYFPE010000005.1, forward strand.
TGTACAGAGGATTCTTGAGGATACGCAAAACGGTAACTGCCGTCCATTGCGCTTTTGGATTTCTCTTGAATGGTGATTTATAGTTGCTGCCTATCAGCCGTTTGTACTCTAATGGAGAGGGGATATCACGCTTGTTCGTGTATTCGGCAATCGCCTGTGCGGAATATCCATTCAAGAACAGTTTGAATATATCCTGCACCACACCGGCCGCAAACTCATCAACCATCAGGCGGTGCTTATCCTCCGGGGCTTTCAGATAACCGAAGGCGGCAAAGGGAGCGATAAACTGCCCCTTTCTGCGCTTGATTTCAAGCTGACTACGGATTTTAATGGAAATATCCCGGCAGTACGCATCGTTCATCAGGTTTTTGACAGGTACAATCAAATTGTCCGATGCCGTTTTCGGTTTGGCGCTGTCATAATCATCGTTGATGGAAATGAAACGCACACCCATAAAAGGGAATATTTTTTCAATGTATTTTCCCGTTTCGATAAAATTTCTGCCAAGGCGGGAAAAGTCCTTCACAATAATACAGTTGATTTCCTTGTTTTTGACTGACTCCATCATTTCGATAAAATCAGGACGGTCAAAATTGACCCCGGTATAGCCATCGTCTATCCGCACTTTATGCAGAGTGATTTCGGGGTGGGACTCCAAAAAGGCGGAAATTAAATCCCGCTGGTTTGCGATACTGTCGCTTTCGGATTTGTTTACATCCTCTTTATCACCGTCCTCACGGGATAGCCGGAGGTACATATCCGCATAATAAGTGGTTTTTATATTCATTCGGTGTTCTCCTAATCGTTTCTGAATTTCAGAAAATCAATCGGGAGTTTTACCGCAAGTCCTATACCGCAGGGGGCTTACCCAAACCTCCTGCGGATTTGTGACTCAGCTTACCACAAAACTCCCTTCGCGTCCAGACAGTTTTGCCACTGTCAGACACATGACAAATATCGTTCATCATCTTTTCCTCACAAGGTTTGTAAATAGTGTTCCATCCGCTGTTCAAAGGTCACTCCGTTTGCGGCAAAACCCACACTGACGGCAACCTTGCCCACACGGAAGCAATAAGGGTTCCTGATTTCTCTCATAAACTCTTTTTGGCGTCCCTCTTTGGGAAGGCTCCTGTCAATTTCAATTTCTCTTATATCTACAAGCGTTGCCGGATCGACCGTCCGAACATCCACCTGACGTAATTTTTCCAAATTCATCTGTGTTACATCAAATTTCTCCATGGCCGCCCTCCTTGTTTTCTCTTATCATCTATATGAAAATTGCTGATTGTCCTATGCCCGAAAAAGGGCGCCACTCATTCAAAGTAGGCGCCCGTCTTCTTGTCCGCAATAAATCGGCTCACATCAGAAATCTGGTGCGTAACAGGCATATCAGGCAAGGCCGCCAGTATGTCATTCCGATAGCGTCTGCTTGCCCGACTGTCAAGGATAGAAAAAACACAGGTATCCGTTTCTCTGCGGATTCCCCGGCCGATCCACTGGCGCAGTTTAATCAGCATACCCGGCACGATGACTTTGTTCAGATAGCCGTAGAAGTCAGGGTACAGGGTCTTTTCATATTCCAGCACCGGGTCGGGAGCCGGGAACGGCAGCCGTACTACAATGAGGGAAGATAGAATGTCCCCGGCAAGGTCAATGCCCTCCCCGGCACTGTCGCTGGCACAGAGGACACCGTTGCCGCTTTTACGAAAAGCGTCGATGGCGTCAAGACGGCCTTTCCCCATGCGAAACAGAGGAAATGAAGTGATTCGCCTGCACAGCTCGTCATATACCTGTTCCATCATGCGGTAGGAGGTAAACAGAATCAGGGTATGCCCATGGGTCGCTTCAATCAGAGCCGCCAGCCGATTGACCACCGTCTGAAAATAGTCGCTGTCTTTGTCTGAAGGCAGCGGCATATCCTGCGGCAGATACAACAGGGCATGGTTTGGATAATCAAAGGGAGAAGCCTTGCTGGTTTCAAAGATGCGGCGTTTCTCCGCCAATGTAATTCCGCTATTTCGCTTGAAATGTGAAAAATCGCCTCCCACAGAAAGCGTACCGGAGGTCAGGATATATGGAATTTCTTCCTGCCAAATATCCTCCGACAGTAGGTAATCAAGCTGCTTTGGCAAGGCACAGACCCGGCAGGCCGCCGCCCCGGTCATTTCCAGCCAAAGGATAGAACTGGCATGATGAAACAGGATGGATAGCTTGGTTTCCTGTTGCTCCATGCGATTTGCCAGCCGGTCGTAACGCTCCCTTTTTTCACGGGAGGTCGTATAAAAAAGCACCGACAGTCTGCGCAATACAGCCATCAGTGTTTTCAAAGCCCGTATGCAGTTTAAGTCAACCTGTACGGCATAGCAGTTTTTATCATAGCTTGTGCCTGCGGCATATCGCAGGGCCTCAAAGAGCAGGGCATTTTGTTCCTGCATGGTTTCACACAGTCTTACAATCTCCGCTTTATCAGGATTTCCCGAACCTATGGCATGGTAAATGCTTGCCACCAGTCGTTCCATCTCCACGTTTTCCAATGTCATGCCGTACATCTGTCGGGCAGCATCAAGGAGCTTGTGAGCCTCGTCAAAAATCACCACTCCACGGGGCGGGAACAGGGACCTTCTCCCATTCTTCCTGCCAAGTACATCAGCCAGCACAAGATTGTGGTTGGCAATCTGAAAGTCATAAACAAGGGACTGCGCTTTGCGGATAAAGTCACGGTATCGGCAGACTGAGGACAGAGGGCAGTTCAGATGGCAGCGTTCCACATTGAAGCAGTTTTTCACATAGTCCGTTAAAGGGAGCGTATCCAAATCAAGGGGGCAGGCTCCGGTAAAAAGTCCGGTCAGGACTGAAAGCAGTTCCTCGTCCTCAAGACGGTCATTGTGTGCGATAGAGGAACGATACCCCTTTACCCGGTTGTCGCAGGCATAATGGGATTTCCCCTTGCGAACCACAAAGGACAGGGGTTTATCAATAATACGATGTTCCATCAGAATATCAGAAATCTGAGGGATATATTCTTCCGTCAATGCCTTTTGCAGCGCAATGGTGGAAGTTGAGATAATCGTCGGTAGCTTATTGGCGCTGAACAGGTTATGGACCGTTACGGCCAATATGTAGGCGTGGGTTTTGCCTGTACCCACCTCGGCCTCACAGAGCGCCAGCCGGTTTCCCTGCAAGGACTCCAGCATTTCCAGCGCAAGTGCCGCCTGATTTGCCCGAAAGTCCATATCGTGTTCTGGCAGGATGTTTGAAAAGATATGTTCCAACAGATTTCTTGCTCTCATGGTAGGCTTGATGGAAAAGGTGCTTTCCGGTTCCGATACTGCCTGCGAAAGCATTTTGTCCATCGCTTTTTGATAGCCGTTTTTATTCAGCGGCGCCGACTTGGAAAAAAGCTGCTTTGTCTTTAAGGTTGAAAGTTCCACCATGCGGTAGCTGTATGTTTTTCCGGTGTAGTAGTCCAAAAGCACACAATTTTCGGCTGTCAGCACAATGCGTTCCTCTTGCCGGATTAAGCCTGCTTCGTAAATCTTATTTTGAATATCTGCCATATAGACAGGTTGATTCATATCGTTTTGCCTCCTTTGCTTGCCTAAAGGAGCGACAAAAGAATGCGGCGGAATCAGGAAAGAGGTTGAAAGTTTGATGACTCAAAAGACCTGTTCCGCCGCATGGTTTCTATCGCTCCGATAGAGCACGATAGATTTTTATATCAAAGCAAAGGTGTGACAGGCGATCCGGCTGGTGTTGCCGGATTCCATAAAAGCCGCCCCTCATTCTATCTCAAACGAGGGTGATGCGTTTTCCC
>JAYFPE010000037.1:0-31103 GCA_034928145.1 Candidatus Pelethousia sp.
TAGCGCAATCTATTTCTTACCGCAAACCTCTCCCCATATTTTTATTATTAATTATTTAGATTATAAAAAACAATGATCTATTGTGTATCTATAGTATACTTTTAAATATTTTAAAGAAAAATACCTCCGTACCTCCGGTAACAGTCTATATAGTTTCTCAGGAAAATATAAAAACAGGATTTGGAGTGGGGCTTTTCACTAAATTCGGCGCAAGACGAATTTTTAAAAGTCCCGCTCCCCTTAATATTTAAACAAGTGCTTAGGGCAGCGAAGCGTTAAGCCCTAAGCACATATTTATTCCTCACGGTTAATCTTCTAAGTTTTCTATAAAAATACCTCCGTACCTCCGGATACCCATTTCTACAGCCCTAACCCCTAGATGATTTATAGCTGGCCAGAAATCATTTCTAAGCTGTTTTCTATTCAGGCTGATAGATTTATCAAAAGCGTTTCCTTATTACCTCTATCGGTGGGCTACGTTCAATTTAACCCGGTTCCCGTTTCTCCCGGTTGATAACTGTTCTAAGGGATTCAGCTTATCATAGTTTTCCTTTAAATCTTCAGCATACAGGGCTACATACCGTTTGGTCATGGTGAGATCACTATGGCCTAGTAGCTTTTGCAACCGAAAGGGATCACCCCCAGCAGTAATGAAGAGTTTGGCATAGGTGTGCCTGAACAGGTGAAGGGAGGTCTTTTCCACCCCGCAGGAAAGATTATATTCCCGGATGCAGCTATCCAGCGTATCTACCTTTAGGGCATTCCCATATTCAGAAATAAACAGTGGTTCGGCGGGTTGCCCATCCCGGTAGGCAAGGTATTCTTCCAGAATGCCGATTATCGTTTTGGATAAGGGAACCACTTGCTGGGTTCTTGTTTTCATATGGCGGAAGAGCACCATACCGCCAGCCAAATCTATATCCTCTATCCGGATGTTTACCAGTGTAGAAGCCCGGCACCCTGTGGCCAGCAGAAAATTGACAATTACCCAGTTCCTGTATCTGGCAAAGGAGCAGCTTTTAATATTCGGCTTCTTTAGAAGTAAGGCCAGCTCAGCCTTGGTATAGGGTTCCTTTACAGGCTGGGTGGTCCGTATTTGCGCTATCTGAAAGTTGGGCATAAGTCCCCGCTTCATGCAGTAATAGAGAAAGCCCCGCACCATCCTGAGCCGGGTATTGATGGTGGTATCGTTTACCGTTCCCTTTGCCTTTAAATGCAGGATATAGGCATCAATCTTCTCCTTGGTGATAGAGTCAACAGGCTGGGAAACATCCTCTAGAAATGCAAAGAAGGGCTTAGAATGGTTATCGTGATACCGTATGGTTTCAGGAGATAGGTTCTTGGTCTGATTAAACCGCTGGAACTGGGCAAAGGACTCTTGAATGCTAATGGATTTCCCTACAATTTGCTTTCGTTTCATGGCAACGGATTCCTTTCTTTTTGCCCGAAAATCCGTTGGAGCAACCCCGATTTTGGGGGAACAAAAAAGCCCTTACGAAACCTGTCAAACCCAGGATTCATAAGGGCTTTGGTGCCGGTGGTGGGACTCGAACCCACACGGTATCGCTACCAACGGATTTTGAGTCCGTCACGTCTGCCAATTCCATCACACCGGCAAGGTACCGAATGTGATTTTATCATATGTGCCTACGGTTTGCAATGATTTTTGCGCGCCGAGCTTGCGGACAGCTTAGCCGGGTGCGAATTGAAAAACACCGCCGATATGATATACTGGGTAAATTGACATACATGGAGGGATTGTGCATGAAAAAACTCCTGCAGGAATTCAAGAGCTTCGCCATAAGGGGCAATGTGATGGATTTGGCCGTGGGCGTTATCATTGGCGGCGCCTTTCAGGCTGTGGTAGCCTCGCTCACGGAGAACATCCTCACGCCCATCATCGGGCTGTTTACCAAGCGGAACCCCGCCGAGCTGCAATGGGAAGTGCTGGGCGTACCCGTTGGTGCGTTCATCACCAGCCTGATTAACTTCATCATCATGGCCTTTGTGGTGTTTTTGCTGGTCAAGGCCATGAACCGCCTGGCTTCCATCGGTAAGAAGGAAGAGGCGAAGGAGCCGGAGACCAAGCGGTGTCCCTATTGCCTTACCGAGATTAACATCAAGGCTACCCGCTGCCCCGCCTGCACCTCCCATCTGGAGGAATAAGGCCGCGCCCGCTTATCGAAGGATATCCTATGCTCTCTTGCGCCCCGGAAAGCGGTTATGGCTTCCGGGCCTTTTCTTGCGTGGCGACTGTGCCGCCCTGGGGGGAGGCCGCATATAATGCTGGTAGAGACCTGAAAGGAGAACCGTATGGACAACGTTTCCGGTACCGGCACCGGCTGCGGCGGCAAGGCAGGGCGGAAGGCCGATGTGGGCCGGCGGATAGACTTTGGGCCGGCGCCGTTTGTGGTGAATGTTAACCAGGCGGCGCGGGAGAACAACAACTTCCGCCGGGCGCTGTGGACGGGAACCCATCTACAGATGACCCTGATGAGCATTCCGCCGGGCGGGGATATCGGCGTGGAGCGGCATCCGCAGCTTGATCAAATGATCCGTGTTGAGGAAGGGCAGGGCCGGGTTATGATGGGGCGCAGCCGAGAGAATTGGGAGTTGCAACGGATGGTTGGCCCCGGCTGCTCTATCTTCATACCTGCGGGCGCATGGCACAACCTGGTCAACACGGAAAGCAGGCCGCTGAAACTATCCTCCGTTTATGCGCCGCCCGAGCATCCTTGGGGCACCGTGCACAAAACCCAGGAAGAAGCAATGGAGCATGAGCACTGATCCCTTGAAATCAAAAAAGTGGCCGCCGCCACTTTTTTAAGTTTACAGAAAACGCTTGTTGATGGCTCGCGGCCGGCGCTTACGCCACCGCACCTGCCGCAGGCGGCAAATAAAACCGCCGGGTAGGGGTTCTGCGGTCTTACAGCTTATGGAACGTGGGCTCCATCCTCTCGAAGGTGGCCACATAGGGAATGCCGGCTGCGCGAGCCAGCTCAAGCGCTTCGCCAAGGCGCTTGCCCACGCGGTCCGGCAGGTGCGCGTCGCTGCCGGTCGTGATAAACTCGCCGCCCAGCTCGCGATAGCGGCACAGCACATCCAGGCCCCAGGCCGGGCCATCCCGCCAGGCGGAAGTGTTGATCTCCATGCCCTTGCCGGATTGGGCCATGTAGCGAAAAAGGCTGTCGAAAGCGCTGGCCGCGTGGGCGTAGCGCACGGCTCGCTCCGCATAAGGGGCAAACTTGGCGCAGAAATCATAATGCCCCAGCACGCTGAAAACAGGGTTCGCGGGCAGGGCTTGGGCGGCAAAATCCAGATAGCGGGCATAAACCGCTTCTTGGGTAGCGCCCTGGAAGAATTCGGGGTAATAGGCGTCCACCCCATCCACGATATGGAGGGAGGCGATGACGAAATCCAGATCCCGGCCCTTGCAATGGGCCAGGGCTGCGGCCGCGACGGCCTCATTTTTCAGGCTGACCTCCGCGCCCCGGCGGATGGTTATATCGGGAAAATCGGCCCGCAGCGCCTCGATGGCCGCATCCCGGGCGGCAAGATCCGCCGGAGGCATGCCGGAATCGTCAAAATCCACATGATCCGTAAAGCAAAGCTGCACAACGCCCGCGGCGCGGGCGGCCTCCAGTTGGGCGCGCAGGGACGCGGTACTATCCGCGGAATAATCGCTGTGCACGTGATAATCCGTTAAAAACATGGTTTGCATCTCCTTTCCATGGCAAAGCGCGTATAAAGCGCATACAAAAAAGAGTATACCTTGACTTTTCCTATTTTGCAAAATATAATTGGAATGATTGGAATTAAATCAGGCTATGACGCGGAACAGTAAGCCTTTTTTCGCAGCAAGAGAGCCGCCGGTCGGTGCGAGGCGGCCTGCGATAAGACCCAAGCTCGCCGCCGAGCCCCGGAGCCGAAAGGCGAAGCTGTGCGCAGCGTCTAAGTAAGCCCGGCGTATCCCTGCGTTAAAGGGCGCAAGTGGGCGCAAACGCGCCAATAAGAGTGGTACCGCGGGCCTCCCGTCTCTTAAGTATAGAGACAGGGGCCTATTTTTTTATGAATACGCGATGGAGGATAACTATGTCAAACCGCTACGACCACGATTATGTGGAGCTCAAATGGCAGAAGAACTGGGAGGAGGCCCGCTGCTTCGAGGCTAAGAATGATTATACCATGCCCAAGTTCTACCCCCTGATCGAGTTCCCCTACCCCAGCGGCGCGGGCCTGCACGTAGGCCATCCCCGCTCCAACACGGCGATGGATATCATCGCCCGCAAGCGCCGCATGGAGGGCTATAACGTGCTCTATCCCATCGGCTACGACGCCTTCGGCCTGCCCACAGAGAATTACGCCATCAAAACCGGCGAGCATCCGGCTAAGGTCACGGCCAAGAATATCGAGCTTTTCCGCCGCCAGCTCAAACGGCTGGGCTTTAGCTTTGATTGGTCCCGCGAGGTGAATACCACGGATCCCAATTATTATAAATGGACGCAGTGGATTTTCCTCAAGCTTTACGAGCATGGCCTTGCGTACAAGGCTGAGATCCCCATCAACTTCTGCACCAGCTGCAAGGTGGGCCTGGCCAACGAAGAGGTGGTGGAGGGTGTTTGCGAGCGCTGCGGCGGCCCTGTGGTGCAAAAGGTGCGCAGCCAATGGATGCTTCGCATCACCGCCTATGCCCAGCGCCTCATCGACGACCTCGACACCGTGGATTACATCGAGCGGGTCAAAATCCAGCAACGCAATTGGATCGGCCGCAGCGAGGGAGCGGAGGTGGATTTCCACGTGGCGGATAGCGAGGATATCCTTACCGTGTTCACCACCCGGCCGGATACGCTCTTTGGCGCGACATATATGGTCATGTCTCCGGAACACCCTTATATTGATAAGTGGGCGGGCCGCATTACCAACATGGAGGCCGTACGGGCCTACCGGCAATCCGCGGCCCGCAAGAGCGATTTCGAGCGCAGTGAGCTGGCCAAGGATAAGACCGGCGTGCCTATTGAAGGCGTGATGGCGGTCAACCCTGTCAGCGGCCGGCAGATCCCGATCTGGGTATCCGACTATGTGCTGATGAGCTACGGCACCGGCGCTATCATGGCCGTGCCGGGCCACGATAGCCGCGACTGGGAATTTGCCAAAACCTTTGGCTTACCCATCGTCGAGGTGGTGGCCGGGGGCGATGTGGGCAAGGAAGCCTATACGGATTGCGCCACGGGCAAAATGGTTAACTCCGGCTTCCTTACGGGCATGCAGGTGGAGGAGGCCATCGAGGCCATGAAGGCCTATCTCGAAAAGGAGGGCGTTGGCCACCGCAAGGTCAATTATAAGCTGCGCGATTGGGTCTTTTCCCGGCAGCGGTATTGGGGGGAGCCCATCCCCCTGGTGCATTGCGAGAAATGCGGCTGGGTGCCCCTGCCTTATGACCAGCTGCCCCTGACCCTGCCTGAGATTAAGAATTACGAGCCCAGCGACGATGGCTCCAGCGCCCTGGCCCGGGCTACGGATTGGATCCACACCACCTGCCCCAAGTGCGGCGGCCCTGCGGAGCGCGAAACCGACACCATGCCCAACTGGGCGGGCTCCAGCTGGTATTTCCTGCGCTATACGGACCCGCATAACGGCCAGGCCCTGGCCAGCCCCGAGGCGCTAAATTACTGGACGCCCGTGGATTGGTATAACGGCGGCATGGAGCACACCACGCTGCACGTGCTCTATTCCCGCTTCTGGCATAAGTTCCTTTACGACCTGGGCATCGTGCCCACGCCGGAGCCTTACCAAAAACGCACCAGCCACGGCATGATCTTGGGCGAAAACGGCGATAAGATGAGCAAATCCCGCGGCAACGTCATCAACCCGGACGATATCGTGCGGGAGATGGGCGCGGATTCCTTCCGCCTGTATGAGATGTTCATGGGCGCGTTCGACCAGCCCATCCCCTGGAGCACCACAGGCGCGCGGGGTTGCCGCCGCTTCCTCGAGCGTGTTTGGCGCTTGCAGGATATGATCTCCCAGGAAGAGGGCGTGCGGCCCGCGCTGCGCGCGGCCGTGCACGGAGCCATCAAGAAGGTGAGCGAGGACTTCGAGCGGATGAAATACAACACCGCCATCGCCGCCCTGATGAGCCTCGTCAACGAATTCTACGCTAAGGGGGATGTAACGAAAGAGGAGCTGCACACGCTGTTGCTGTTGCTATCCCCGGTATCGCCCCACCTTTGCGAGGAGATAAACGAACTTTTGGGCTATAAGCAGCCCCTTTACGCCACTGCCTGGCCCATCTGGGATGAAAGCGCCCTGGTGCAGGAAACCGTGGAATACGGCGTGCAGGTGAATGGCAAGGTGCGCGCGCGCATCGAGCTGCCGCTATCTATGCCCGCAGATCAGGTGCAGGCCAAGGCCCTGGCTCTGCCTGAGGTGCTTGCCTTTACGGAGGGCAAGAACGTGCGCAAGGTGATCGTGGTAAAGAATATCATCAACATCGTAGCGGGGTGAGCTTATGTACGACATCACGGCCTTGGGGGAGCTGCTGATCGATTTTACCGAAAGCGGGCTTTCAGCAAATGGCATGAAGCTTTTTGAGCGCAACCCGGGCGGCGCTGTTGCCAATGTGCTGGCAGCCGCAGCCCAATGCGGCCGCAAAACCGCCTTCATCGGCAAGGTGGGGGCGGATATGCACGGCCTGTTCCTAAAAGATACCCTGGAGGCCGCGTCCATCGATACAACGGGGCTGGTGGTGGCGGAGGATGTGTTTACTACGCTGGCTTTTGTGGCCCTCTCGCCCGGCGGCGAGCGCGCCTTCTCCTTTGCGCGCAAGCCCGGCGCGGATACACGCCTTTGCAGCGGCGAGGTGGACGCCGCCCTTTTGGCGAAGAGCCGCATCCTGCACGTAGGCTCCCTTTCCCTCACGGATGAGCCGGCCCGCGGCGCTACGCTTTTTGCCGTAGAAAAAGCCAAGGCCGCGGGGACGATCATCTCCTACGATCCCAACTACCGCGCCTCCCTCTGGCCGGATGAAGATACGGCCAAGGCATGGATGCGCTCCTTGCTGCCCCTGGCGGATGTGATGAAGCTTTCCGATGAAGAAACGGCCCTGCTCACGGACGAGGCCGATCCCGGGCGCGCGGCCCTGGCCCTCCACGCCCTCGGCATCCCCTTGGCGGCCGTCACCCTGGGCGCAAAGGGCGCGTTGGTCTGCGCGAATGGCCAAACGGCCCTTGCGCGGGGCTATCGCATGCCCGTGGTGGATACCACCGGCGCCGGCGACGCCTTCTGGGGCGGGTTTTTGCACAAACTGCTGGAGAGCGGTAAGCGGCCCGTGGAAATCACGCTGGCCGAGGCGTTAGATTGCGCAGCCTGGGGCAACGCCACGGCAGCCCTTTGCATCGGCAAGCGGGGCGGCATCCCCGCCATGCCGCAAAAGTGCGAGATCGAAGCGCTGCTTCGGGCAAACTGAGTCGGAAGAAAGCGCGCCGCAACGCAAATCCGTTGCGGTGCGCCTTTTCTGCCCTTTGCAAGAGAACCGAAAGGGCAGGGATCATGTATTACGGGGGATTGGCCTATGAATAGAAAAATTGGCATGTCCGGCTCGCTGATCAATCTTGCTTCCGTGATTGGATTTGCCTTGAGCATGATAATCGATGCCAGTTTCGCAGGTTACCTTGCCAGCATATTTATCGCCTTGGGCTTTGTTTTGATGGCGAGCGCCTTTTGCCAGGAAAGCGAAGCGGATCATAAAGCGGCGGGATATGCCGCGCTGGTTTTTTCCGGCATGTATGCCGCCCTGATCCTGCTGGTATATTTTGCCCAGATGACGGCGGTAAGGCTCGGCAGGCTGAATGCGCAGGCCATGCAGATCCTGGATTACCAGCAGTTCGGCCTTTTTTTCAGCTATGATCTGCTAGGCTACGGCATAATGGCTTTAGCTACCTTGTTCGCTGGGTTAACGATTAAAGCCGCCGCTCCTCGTGAAAAATGGCTGAAAGCGCTTCTGCTGATTCATGGCATATTTTTTAGCGGCTGTTTGATCCTGCCCATGCTGGGCCTTTTTTCGGCAGAAATGGAGAATGCGGATTGGATTGGCGTCGCCATTTTAGAGGTCTGGTGCCTCTACTTTGCGCCGGTGGGCATCCTGTCATTCTTACATTTCAGGAATGGCGGCGAAAAGGCGCTATAGCGCCCGGCAGGTAAGCCGGCCGAATGAGCGATGCCGAAAAAAGCGCGCCGCAACAGGAAGCTGTTGCGGCGCGCCTTTTACTTTGTTATTCTTTAATGAGGGATGGAATAGCATAAAAGGCACGGATGACGCATGCTGCGCCCATATAAGCGGGCATCTATAAAAACAAAGAAGTGGATTGGGGAAACAATAGATGAATGTAGAGGAGATTGTATTTTTTGATAAAACGCCTCAAATGCTGCCGATCTATGAAATGCTGCGAAACAGGCTTGTTGAAAAATATGGGGATACGCAGGTAAAGGTGAGCAAAACCCAGATTTCATTTAGAAACAAACATATCTTTGCAATGGTTTCCCTCCCGCTTCGGCGCATAATGAACGGACCAAAGGTGTATATGCTTGTTTCATTTGGCCTGTCATACCGATTGGATTCGTCACGTATTTTTCAAGCAGTCGAACCTTATCCCAATCGTTGGACGCACCACGTCCTGATTGAGCATAGTGAAGATGTAGACGCCCAGCTTATGGAATGGCTGGATGCGGCCTATCAATTTTCAATGATAAAGTAATGGTTCCCGCAGATAAACAGGAGCTGAATCTTATCTTTGAACTGCGGGGTATACATAATAGGAGGTTTATGCAATGAACAGAAAAGGGTTTTACATAGCTGCCGGTATTTTAGCCGTTTTCGTATTATCCTGTTTTATTTATACTTTTGCAGGAACAAAGGACGCGGAAAAACGCATGTGGGACTATCTTAAAGATAAAGGATATACCACAGAGGAAATTCAAAGCATTGATGTGAATCATTCGTTTTTAAATGTTATCTTGTCTTACAATGAATGGAGTATCCATATTCGATATGTTGATGAACCGGACGCAGTATATAGTTACACAGTTAAAAATGGGCAAATTAAAGAAGCCGGCGTTTCCGGGCGTGTTGATAAGGAAGATTTAAAGCATAAGGAGTGAATTCCGGCTATCAATATATTCGGAAGTTTGCAGATCCGAAGTTATCGCCGGCGCTTGTGGGCGTCACTAAAAACGGCGGGATATGCATCCCGCCCCAGACTGTCGAAAAAGCTCTGGGGGATCGGGGGCCGCAGCACCCGGAGGCTTTAATCGTGAGCGGCGGCGTGTACGCCGCGAGCGAAAAGCCTTGCTTGCCAAGGCTTTCTCCGCATGAAACAACGACCGCGAGGTACGAGCAGTTGTTTCATGGAAACTCAAAAAAGTGGCATAGCCACTTTTTTGACAGACTGCGGCGGGATATGCATCCCGCCCTCCATGCCGCGCATTATTGCGCCGTGTTTTTCTCCTGCCACATCTCGAGCAGGGTCTTGATATCCCGCGCGAATTCCGCGTCGCTCTGATCCGGCTTCTTCTCCAATTCTTCCAGAACGGTGAAGGTAAAGGAAGAAGCCCCGTATTGCTTCCATTCCTCGCGCATCGAGGGCTCCAGGCAGGAATCGTGATCCACGGCGAACTGGAAGCGACTCTTTTGCCCTTCGAGGTTTTGCGCGGATTTGATCCAGGCGCGGCCATTGCCCTCACAGCGGATGCAAAATACCCCGCCGGTTACCATGCGGCTTTTATATTGTTCTTTGAGCGTTTTTTTGTTATCCATGTTTTTCTTTCCTTTGCTGCTTTTTCGTTTCACTCTATCATATAGGATGCGGGCCAAACGCGCAACCTGCAACCCGGCGGACAGCAGGGGGATCGGAGGCGGCTTGCCCCCCGGCGGCCGGTTGTGCTACTATATATATGGCCGCCCATGCGGCCAGCGGTACTCATACGCATATCATTCGATGTATCCGGGGCCCCGGCCCTATCGATTCGAGCGAAGCGAGGCAAAATGATGCTCAAGGTTTTGGTTGCTGACGACGAGGTCAGGGTCTGCAAGCTGATCTGCAATCTTGTGGATTGGGCTGCTTTTGATATGCGGATTGTGGCTACGGCCCACGACGGGCTGAGCGCCTTTGCCGCCGTGGAGCGGGAAAAGCCGGATCTCGTGGTCACAGATATCCGCATGCCCGGCCTAGACGGCTTGGCGTTGATCGCCAAAATGCGCGAGAGCGCGCCAGATACGGATATTATCATCATCAGCGGCCACCGCGATTTTGATTATGCCCAGCAGGCCATCGAATATGGTGCCAATGCCTACCTACTAAAGCCCGTGAATAAAGAGGAGCTGGAAACGGCGCTGTGCAAGATCCGCGCCCGGCACGATAAGCGCGAGGAGGAGACGGAGCGGGCGCAGGGCCTGCTCTCCCGCCTGCATCAGGATAGCGGCCAATTGCGCGCCATGTTCTTTGGCGATTGGCTGCTGAATGCGGCACGGGCGCCGCTGGACGCGGGTCAGGCCAACAAGCGCTATCATTATCAATTCGGCTCCGGCATATACCGGGCCTATGTTGTGAAGCTGGATTTCCCCAGCCCGGAGGAATACTCGCAAGCCGCCTGCGCTGCCCTGCGGGAAAAGCTGGCGGAGCTTTTATGCCGTTACCTGCGGCCTTTGAGCATCGAGGAGGAGCGCTCCTTTTCGGGCACGCGCATCGTGGGCTTTGTGCATTATGCGCGCCGCAGCGAGGCGGGGCTACGCCGCCAGCTGCTGGCCTGCGTCAACGAGATGGGCGCGCAGCGGGATATGTTTCGCCACGCGCAAATCACCATGGGGCTGGGCGGGGTCAAGGCAAGCCTTGGCGAGCTGCCCGCTTCGCTGGAAGAGGCGACGATGGCCGTGGAGCAGCGCTTGGTGGATAAGAGCGGCCAAAGGGTGCTGGAGCGCTATGATACGGGCATGCCGGATCTAAGCATACTCCAGGAAGAATATAAAAACCGCCTGGCCGGCATCGTCGAGATTTTGGATGACGCGGCCGTGCCCGCGCTGGTGGCGGAGCTGGCGCAAAGCGTGATGCGCACGCCGCAGATTGGCGGCGCCGGGCTGCTGATGGCCGTTACCAGGGCCTTTGAGCTGTTCGTGGCGCTGATGCGATCCGCCCATGGCCCCACGGAGGATATGGAGGGCGCGACCGCCGGCTTTGCGGAGCAGCTCGAGCTGGTACACGATGGCGCGGGCGTGTTCTTTTGCCTGCAAGCGGCCATGCAAAGGCGCATCGCCCTGCGGCGCGGGGCGATGCGCCAGGCCGTTACCCGGCCCATTGCGAACGCGCGGCAATACATCCTGGCCCATTACCGCGAGCCGGTCACGCTAGAGGAGATCGCCGGGGTAGCCGGCTTTAACGCCAGCTATTTTAGCGCCCTGTTCAAAAAGGAGTGTGGAGAAACCTTTTTAGAATACCTTTCCGGCGTGCGCATTTCTAAGGCCAAGGAGCTCTTACGCAGCACGGACTTGCCCGTGGGGGATGTATGCGCACGGGTCGGCTATACGGATGTTAAGCACTTCAACCGCACCTTCAAAAAGCTTGCGAACGTAACGCCCACAGAGTTCCGCAAGCTCTATTCCTAAGCTTATGCTGCGCCACGCCAAGCGCTATATCAGCGCCCGCATCGCCCTGTTGTGCGCGGTTTTCGCCGGGCTTTTCATCCTGGCCCTGCTATTCGCCCTTTATTGGGCGCAAAAGAGCCATATCGCCCTGCTGCTGCCCCTTTGCGTGCTGGCCCTTTTTGCGCTGCTGGGGTATGAATACGTATATAAGCCCTATAAAGAAACGGAAAAGCTGCTCACCCTCTTCGCGGCGGGCTATACCGTGGAGGATACGATGGATATGCGCTACCCGCTCAGCCCCGGCACGGAGGCTGCGGTGGGCCGCATCCGGGATATTTTCGTCAACCGCGAATTCATCAGCGCCAGCAAGCGCCAGGCCCAATACCTGGCTTTGCAAAACCAGATTAACCCCCACTTCCTTTACAATACCCTGGAGGGCATCCGCAGCGACGCCATCGTGGCAGGCGCGCAGGATATCGCCGATATGACCGAGGCCCTTTCCACCTTTTTCCGCTATACCATCAGCAATCTGGAAAATCTGGTTTCCCTGGAGGAGGAGCTGCACAATGTGGAGAATTACTTCCGCATCCAGCAATACCGATTTGGGGAGCGGCTGCAAATGCGGGTGGAGTATGACGAGGGGGATAAGCAGGAGCTTTTGCGCTGCCACCTGCTCAAGCTCACGCTGCAGCCCATCGTGGAGAACGCCATCATCCATGGGCTGGAGCAAAAGCTGGCGGATGGGCTGTTGCGCATCCGTTTGGAGCTCACTGTAACGCGGCTGCTCATCACGGTATCGGATAACGGCGTGGGCATGCCCGAACAAAAGGTGGATGAGCTCAACGCCCACCTCAACGCAGCCTATTTTGAAACCGTAAAGTGGCAGAGCAGCCATGGCGGCATTGCCCTGATCAACGTCAACAACCGCATCAAGCTTCTTTTTGGCGAGGAATACGGCATTTATATCTACAGCGTGGAGGGGGAGGGCACGGATGTGCGGGTCACGCTGCCGCGGGCCCTTGATGATATAGAGGCCCGGCGCGTGGCCGAGGGCACAACCCGGCGGGGGAGCGTATGAGGGAGGAACTCTTTCGCATGGAGCGGGTGAGCTGCCTGGAAAACGGGGCGGCCCTGCTCAACAATGTCAATCTACACATTTTCAGCGGCGAGATCATGGGGCTTTTGTGCATCAACGACGTGGGGCTCGAGGCCCTCATCGGCCTGATGTGCGTGAATACGCCCCTGCATTTCGGCCGCGTCTATTTTTTTGAGCGGCTGGTCAACGATTATAAGCACAGCGGCCTCGATGAAAACCCCGCCGCCGTGATTGAGCGGCGCTCGCGGCTGGTGGACTCTCTCACCGTGTCGGACAATGTGTTCGTGCTGCGGGGCAGCTTCCGCGAGCATATCATCTTCCGCCGGGAGATGGACAGGCGCTTTGAGGCCTATGCCCGGGAATTGGGCGTGCCCATCGCCGGAGATTGCTATGTGGATCAACTCTCGGCCTATGAGCGCTGCGTGGTGGAGATGCTGCGGGCCGTCAACACGGGCAAGCGGCTGATCATCCTGCGCGATCTGAGCAGCTTTCTCAGCGACCGGGAACTGGCGGATATCCAGGGTCTCATGGGGCGCTACGCGAAGCGCGGGGTCTCCTTCCTATATGTGTGCAGCCATGAAAAGGAGCTCTCCGCCCTTTGCGACCGGGTGGCCGTGCTGGAAAACGGCAAAATACAAAAGCTGGCCGAGCGGGGCGGTCAGGCGGCCCTTTCCTTACCCCGCCGCAGGGCCAGGGAGCCGAGGCCGCTTACCAGGGAGCCGGATTGGCAGGGCCCGCCTGCCCTCTCTTTCAGCGGCGTCGAGACGCCTGCCCTGCAAGGGCTTTCCCTTTCCATATACGCCGGTGAATGCGTGGCCCTTATCGCGGAAGATGACGAGGCGCAGGATATAATTTCGCTGGCCCTGGGCGAGATCCAGCCCCGCAGGGGTGCTTTATCCCTGGCCGGCAGGCGGGCGCAGCGCCTGATCGCGGGCAGCGTGGCCGTGATCGATGAAAAACCGGAGCGCCGCATGGTCTTTCCAGATCTTTCGTATCTTGATAACCTCTGCTTTGGCGCGGATAAACGGATGCCGGGCCTCTGGCGCTCCCGGCGGATGATGCGCAGCGTGGCGCAGGAATACTATCCTGTAGCCGGGGAGAGCATTTACGCGGCGGATATCCGCTACCTGCCCATCAAGGAATTGTATACGCTGATCTATTGCCGCGTGGCCTTTGCGCACCCCAAGGCGGTGGTATGCCTTAAGCCTTTCGACGCCATCGACCTTTCCCTCAGGCAGCATGTAATGGGCCTGATCGATATGCTTTGCGAACGGGGGATCGCCGTGCTGATTCTTTCGCCCAGCGTGTCCGCCACTTCCCTTTTTGCCGACCGCCTGCTGACAACTCCTAAAAAATAGCCTATAAAAACCAAAGAATGGCCCTTAGCATCTCCGGAGGCGGATGCTATGATAACAACAGAGCAAGTTCTGTTGTTTTTCTATGCGCGGTTTCGCACCCATTTTCAAATCGATGATAGCAGGGGATTAGCATGGCACAATATGTAGTTGAAATGAACCGGATATCCAAAGGCTTCCCTGGCGTGCAGGCGCTGGATGAGGTGGATTTTCGCGCGGCGGCCGGGGAGGTTATGGCCCTTTTGGGTGAAAACGGGGCCGGCAAATCCACGCTGGTCAAAATCCTTTCCGGCGTCTACACCCGCGATAACGGCAGCATTCGCATTTTCGGCAAGGAGGTCAAAGGCGACCTGACCCCCACCACGGCCAGGGAGGCGGGCATCGCCATCATCCACCAGGAGCTGAACATGTGCCCGCACCTCACCGTGGCGGAGAACATTTTTCTAGGCCGTGAGCGCCGCAAGGGCGCGGTGCTTTCCAACCGGGAGATGTATGCGGAATCCAAGGCCATCCTCGACAAGCTCAAGATCCGCATCGACCCGGATACCGTAGTGGGCGATTTGGCCGTTTCCAAGCAGCAGATGGTGGAGATCGCCAAGGCCCTTTCTACAGACGCCCGCATCCTCATTATGGATGAGCCCACCAGCGCCCTTACCAGCACGGAGATCGAGGAGCTGTTCGCCATCATCCGCCAGTTGAAGGCGGAGGGGCGCAGCATCATCTATATCTCCCATAGGCTGGAAGAACTGCGCCACATTGTGGACCGGGTTACCATCATGCGGGACGGCCGCTTCATATTGGAATCCGCCTTTCAAGATATCGCCATGGAAAGCATCATCTCCAACATGGTGGGCCGGGAGATCAAAAATAAATTCCCCCGCGTGGAATGCCCCCCGGGCGAAATGCTGCTGGAGGTCAAAAACCTCAGCGCCGGGCGTATGGTGCGGGATGTAAGCTTTTCTCTGCGCGCGGGCGAGATCGTGGGCGTGGCCGGTCTCATGGGAGCCGGCCGCACGGAGATGACCCGCGCCCTCTTCGGGGTGGATCATAAAGAGAGCGGCGAGATCCGCCTCAGCGGCAAGCCCATCGCCATCAACAAGCCGATGGACGCCATCCGCGAGGGAATCGTACTCGCGCCGGAAGACCGCAAAAAGGATGGGCTTTGCACCAACCTTTCCGTGCGAGAGAACATCGCCCTGCCGAACCTTGATATCCTCTGCGATAGGCTCAGCGTGGTCAACCGCAAAAAAGAGACGGCCATGGTGGGAAAAGCCACGGCGGACCTCACCATCCGCATGCCCAACGCCGATGTGGATGCGGCCAGCCTTTCGGGCGGCAACCAGCAAAAGGTAGTGGTCGCCAAATGGCTCGCCAGAAACAGCAAGGTGGTCATTTTCGACGAGCCCACCCGGGGTATCGACGTGGCGGCCAAGGTGGAGATCTACAACCTGATGAACCAGCTTAAGCAGCAGGGCATCGGCGTGCTCTTCGCCTCATCGGAAATGCCGGAGGTGCTGGGCATCGCCGACCGCGTGCTGGTGATGTGCGATGGCCGTATCACCGGCGAGCTGCCCATTGGGGAAGCCACCCAAAATAAGATATTGGAGCTTGCCACCCGCTTTGAAAACAAGCTGGAAGGCGAGCGGGAAGTTCAGCAAGCATAAAAGGAGCAGTCATGGAAAAGCAAGCAACGAAACGAGCCAATCCCTTCAAGCGGCTAATGGCCATACGGGGCATGGGACAGGTGGTGACCGTGGGCGCGGGCCTGTTGGTCCTGTGCGCCGTGTTTGGCGTAATCAACGAAAACTTTGTCTCCAAGGCAAACGTCACCAACCTTTTGCGCCAGATAGCCCCCATTTTGCTTATCGGCATCGCCCAAAGCTTTGTGCTCATTACCGGCAATATCGACCTTTCCATCGGCTCGGTAGTAGGCATGAGCACCATGATCGCGGCCACGCTGATGTCCCGCGGCATCCTCAGCCCCATTCCCGCCATATTGGTCACCTTGCTCTGCTGCCTGGTGGTGGGCGTGACCAACGGCTTCCTGGTGGCACAGTGCAAGCTTCCCCCCTTTATCGCCACCCTGGGCACCATGACCATTGCCCGCGGCATCGCGCAGATCGTCAATAACAATTACAATACCGATTCCATTATGAAGTTTTACCCGGAGGCGGCGCAAACCTTTAAAGATCTGTTCTATTATGGCAAAACGCTGGGCATATATAACGGCATCCTCATTGCGGTAGTGCTGTGGGTGGTGTTCAACTTCATCCTCAGCAAAACCCGCACAGGCCGCCACATCTACGCCGTGGGCAGCAACATCGAAGCGGCTCGCCTTTCCGGCGTGAACATCACCATGACCACCATCAAGGCATATGCCATCAGCGCTTTCTGCTCCTGTGCGGTGGGCCTCATCACCTGCGCCACCGTAGGCCAGGGCACCATGGATGCGGGCACCGGTTACGAGCTTTACGCGGTAGCGGCCAGCGTAATCGGCGGCGTATCCACCCTGGGCGGCCAGGGCATCCTGCTGGGCACGGTGATCGGTGCCGCCGTATGGGGCGTTTTGCAAAACGGCCTGCAATTCGCGGGCGCACCCGTAGCCCTGCGCAACATCGTGGTGGGCGTGATCGTGGTGCTCTCCGTACTCATGGATGTAGTCGTGCGCAAAGGGCGTAAAAAGAAAAAGGCTTAGGCATGGGAGACCGCGCCTTGCTAAATAAACCATCAGGAGGAAACGACATGAAGAAGGCATTGACTATTTTGCTAGCCCTGGCGATGGTAGCCGGCCTGTTCGCAGGCTGCCAGAGCGCCGCCCCCGCCGCATCCGGCGGCGAGACCTACAAGGTGTTCCTCATCACCATGGACCAAATGGATCAATACTGGACCAACATCGACGCGGGCTGTAAAAAAGCAGCCGCGGAGCTTGGCAATGTGGAATACCAGTGGACGGCGCCGGATGTAAAGGATGACGCCAAGCAGATCGAAATGATCAACAACGCCGTGGCCAACGGCGCCAAAGCCATCCTTTTGGCCGCAAACGGCCCCGAGGCCGTGAACGACGCCCTTAAGGAAGCTTCCGCAGCGGGCGTGCAGATCGTATATGTGGATTCCCCGGCCACCTTCGAACCCTTCGTGCAGACCCTCTCCACGGATAACCAGGCCGCAGGAAAAACCGCGGGCGAAACCATGATCAAGGCCCTCTCCGATAAGGGCGTCACCTCGGGCAAAATCGGCGTGGTCAGCGTAAACGCCTCCACCGATTCCACTGCCAAGCGCGACGCGGGCTTCCGCTCCGCCTTCGAAGGCACGGCCTTTGAATTGCAGGAGACCCAGTATTGCGATGGCGACGCAGCCAAGAGCAAGTATGCCGCCTCCGCCTTTATCGTGGATGGCTGCGTGGGCATCTTCGGCGCGAACGAAGGCAGCGCCGTGGGCGTAGGCAACGCCATCCAGGAAGCCGGCAAGGATGTGGTGGGCATAGGCTTCGACAATTCCGACAATATCAAAGAGCTGATCCTGGGCGGCTACCTGCTGGCCACCATGGTGCAAAACCCCGATGTCATGGGCTATGAGGGCCTCAAAACAGCCGTTGCTTCCCTCAAGGGTACGGCGCCCAGCCAAAAGGTGATCGATACCGGCGTGTCCGTTGTCACAGCCGAGGCCCTGGGTGGCGCGGCGCCCGCAGCGGCGGCCAGCGGCGAGACCTATAAGGTATTCCTCATCACGATGGACCAGATGGATCAATATTGGACCAACATCGACGCCGGCTGCAAAAAGGCCGCAACGGAGCTTGGCAATGTGGAATACCAGTGGACGGCGCCGGATGTGAAGGACGACGCCAAGCAGATTGAAATGATCAACAACGCCGTAGCCAACGGCGCGCAGGCCATTCTTCTGGCCGCCAACGGCCCTGAGGCCGTGAACGACGCCCTCAAAGAGGCTTCCAATGCAGGCGTGAAGATCGTATATGTGGATTCCCCGGCCACCTTCGAGCCCTTCGTGCAGACCCTTTCCACGGACAACCAGGCTGCGGGCAAGACCGCGGGCCAGACCATGATCCAGGCCCTCTCGGATAAAGGCATTACCTCAGGCAAGATCGGCGTGGTCAGCGTGAACGCATCCACCGATTCCACCGCCAAGCGTGACGCGGGCTTCCGCTCCGCCTTTGAAGGCACGGCCTTTGAGCTGCAAGAGACCCAGTATTGCGATGGCGACGCGGCCCGCAGCAAGGAAGCCGCCTCCGCCTTCATCGTGGATGGCTGCGTGGGCATCTTCGGCGCGAACGAGGGCAGCGCCGTAGGCGTGGGCAACGCCATTATGGAAGCCGGCACAGACGTGGTGGGCGTGGGCTTCGATAATTCCGACAACATCAAGGAACTCATCAGCGGCGGCTATCTGCTGGCCACCATGGTGCAAAACCCCGATGTGATGGGCTATGGCGGGCTAAAAACGGCCGTCGCCGCCCTACAGGGCACAGAACCCGGCCAGAAGGTGATCGATACAGGCGTATCCGTGGTTACCAAGAATACCCTGTAAGCCGCAACACCATCCTCCTTAGGGGGCGCTTTGCGCCCCCTTGTTTATAAAAGCCGAAAATGTTATGATTTGCAAAAAGAGGCAAATGCTATGATGACCATTGGCCTGGATATCGGCACCACGTCCCTTTGCGCCCTGCTGCTCGATTGTGAAACGGGCGGGGTGGTTTCTATCCTGACCCGGCCCAATACCGGCGCTGCCGTACAGGATCCGGCGGCCCTCCTCGCGGCCTGCCTGGAGATGTGCGGCGCGCTGCGGCAAAAGGCGCGCATCGGGGGCATGGGCATCTCCGGCCAGATGCATGGAGGGCTTTACCTCGATGAACAGGGCGTTCCCCTGAGTCCGCTTTACACCTGGCAATATGGCGGCGATGCCCGCGCGGACACCCTAAGCCGCATCAGCGGCTATAAAATGGCCCGGGGCTACGGCTTGGCAACCATCTGGCAGCATAAGGAAGAAGGCGCTTTGCCAGCCCGCGCGCATCGTTTTTGCACCATTGGCGATTATGTGGCGATGGCGCTTTGCGGGCAGCGAACTCCCCGCGTGCATGCCAGCCTGGCCCAGAGCATGGGCATGTTCGATATGGCCGCCGGGTGCTTTGATGCGGCGGCCCTCAGGGCGGCGGGCATCCCCGCGTCGCTTTTGCCGGAACCGGCTACCGAAGGCCCGCTGGCGGCGTGGGATGGAGCGCCGGTTTTCTGCGCCGTGGGGGATAACCAGGCCGCCGCGTTCGGTGCGCTGGGCGGCAATGCCGGGGCGCTGGTGAATATCGGCACGGGCGCGCAGGTCTCCGTTTGCGGCCAAAGCGCGCCTACGGAGGCGCGGCCCTATCTTTACGGCCGGGCGCTTCATGTGGGCGCAGCCCTCTGCGGCGGCCGCGCCTTTGCCCTTTTGCGGGATTTCTTTGCCGCCTCCGCGGCTATGATGGGCTTGCGGCCCCCGGCGGATCTTTACGAGCGGATGGTGCAAGCTGCTTTGGAAGCTGCGGATGAACCGCCCTTAGCGGTGGATGCGCGTTTTTGCGGCACCCGGGAGCAGCCCGGCCTGCGGGGCGGGGTGCGCGGCCTCGGCGCGGATAACTTTACGCCCGGCAGTTTGGCCCGGGGCCTGCTTGCTGGCATAGCGGAGGAACTCGCCCCTATGCTGCCGCCGGATTTTCAGGGCGAGCTGGTGGGCGGCGGCAACGCCCTGCGCAAAAACCCGCTGCTGCGTGCCGCCTTGGAGGAACGCCTGGGGCGGCCCCTGCGCCTGACCCGCTGCCCGGAGGAAGCGGCCTTTGGCGCGGCCCTTTTGGGCGCGCTGGCCGGCGGCGCCTTTGCGGATATGCGCGCGGCCGGGCAACTGATACGATATGAGTAAAAAGGAGAGATGCGAGATGAAACGATCCCAAATCAACCGGGCGATCCGCCGCATGGAGGAAATGGCCGACGCCTGCGGTTTTGCCCTGCCGCCCTTTTGCGGCTGGACGCCCGCGCAATGGGCCGACAAGGGCCATGAATACGATGAGATGCGCGAGAATATGCTGGGCTGGGATGTGACGGATTATGGGGAGGGCCGCTTTGACGAGCTCGGGTTTTCCCTCATCACCCTGCGCAACGGCAACTACGATAAGCGGGAGAAATATCCCAAGCCCTATGCCGAAAAGCTGCTGTATATCGAGGAAGCCCAATATTCGCCCATGCACTTCCATTGGTCAAAAATGGAGGATATCATCAACCGGGGCGGCGGCAACATCCTTATCAAGGTCTATAACGCCACGCCGGATGAAACGGGCTTTTTGGATACGGATGTGCGCATTTGCAGCGACGGGCGGGAATATTATGTGCCGGCCGGCTCCCAGGTGCGCCTTTGCCCCGGGGAGAGCATCAGCATCTATCCCCGCATGTATCATGACTTTACCGTGGAAAAGGGCACGGGCGCGGTGCTGCTGGGCGAGGTTTCTATGTGTAACGACGACCTGAACGACAACCGCTTTCACCAGCCGCTGGGCCGCTTCTCTACCGTGGAGGAGGATGAGCCCGCCTACCGCCTGCTTTGCAACGAATACCCGCCAGCGAAAGATTGACATATTGGTTCCCCGCCCGGTCGTCTATGGCCGGGCTTTTCTATTTATGAATATTTATCGAGAAACGATAAAAAAATGTTGTAATTCAATAAGAACTGGGATATTATAAGGCAGGAGGTGAAAGATATGGAACCGAAAACCCTATCCCGGCTCACCCGGGCGCTGCTCTATGCCGTGTGCGCGTTGGTGGCGCTGCTCATCGGGGGGCTGTATGTATCGCACGATCTGCGGCAGGCCTTTTTACTGGCCTATGGGGTGAGCGATCCGGGCCGGTCATGGGCGGTAATGGCCTTCCTCACGGCCATGGGGACTATGGCCCTGTGGATATTGGCGGAGCTGATCGGCGTACTGCGCAGCGTGGATACGGATCCTTTTGTGGAGCGCAATGTGCGCGCCTTTCTCCGCATGGGCCTGGCCGCGGAGCTGGCCGGTGTGGCCTTCTTTATCAAAAGCGGCTTTCTTTTTACCTTTATGACTGCCGTGTGCGGCCTGGTGATGGTGCTTTCCGGCCTGTTCGCGCTGGTGCTGGCCCAGGTTTTTCGCAGGGCCGTGGAATATAAGCAGGAAAACGACCTGACGATCTAGGGGAGGGGTGTGAGGCATATGATCCGCGTGAATTTAGATATCGCCATGGCCAGGCGGCGCATCAGCTCGGGCGAGCTGTGCGAGAAGCTGGGCATTACGGCTGCCAATCTCTCCATCCTTAAAAACAACAAGGGCAAAGCCATTCGCTTTTCCACGCTGGATGCCATCTGCCGCATTCTGGATTGCGGCGTAGAGGATATTTTAGAATATGTGCCGCAGGAGGAGAACCATGGAGCATAAACCGCAAGCCCCGCGCAGGGCGGGATGGCTGCTTTTGTTGACATTGGCCCTGGGCTATGTGTGTGCCTTTGTATTTTTCCAAACCGGGTGGAACGCCCTGCGGGACCTGATGCCGGCCTACGCCCTATTTTGGGGCCTGTATCTCGCGGCCTATTACCTTTGCCTTTGGCAGCGGGCTAAGGCCAAGTGGGAGGGCTGGTATCTGCTTGCGTCGGCGGCCCTGCTCTTCCTGCACAGCGCCCTCTACCGGGAAGAAACGCTCAATCTGCTGAACTTTCTCATCATCCCCCTGGTGCTGATGCTGCATGCCGTCATGAGTTCCTTTGATTTTCCGCCGGGCGCGGCCTGGCTTTGGGTGCGAAGCTATCTTCTTGGCTGGTGTCTCTATCCTTTCAGCGCCATCGGCAAATGGTTTACAGCCTGGGCAGCGCTGCTGCGGCGCCGTGAGGCGGGGGAGGGGGAGGAAGGCGCGTTCGCGGCCCGGCGCAACATCCTGCTGGGCCTGCTTTTTGGCCTGCCTGTGCTGATCTTGGTTTGCACCCTGCTGATTCAGGCGGATCAGGCCATGGGGATGGCCCTCTCGGGCCTGCTGGAAAAGCTGCCGCAAATCTCCTTTGGCAGGATCATCCTCATGTTTGTCATTGCGGTGCTGTTCTATTCCTTTATCTATAACCTCGCTTGGGGGACGGAAGGCGGCACGCTGCCCGCCCTCTCCAAGGAGGGGTTGAAGGCTGCGCTGCCGGCCCAGTCGCTGATGGCGGCGGTAAGCATGCTGCTCGTTGCGTATCTGGTTTTTGCCATCTTCCAATTCACCTATCTCACGGGTTGGAAGGGCCTGCCCGCGGGGCTGACCTATTCCGAATACGCGGTGAGCGGCTTTGGTCAGCTTTTGTGGGTGGCAGCCATCAACCTTGGCGTATTCTCGGTGGGCCTGTGCCGTACGCGGCCCCACAAGGGCTTGAAGCCCCTGCTGGGCCTGCTGCTGTTGGCCACGGCGGTAGTGCTGCTTTCGGCCTTTGTGCGGCTGGGGCTATATATCGGGGCCTATGCCCTCACTTGGCGGCGGCTGCTCTCCCTGTGGCTGATGATCTATCTGGCCGCGGCGGTGATTCTTTGCGCCCTGCGCCTGTATGGCCGGGGGCCCCTGGGCAAGCCGGGCCTACTGCGGCTTTGCGCCCTGCTGCTGGTAGGCTGGTATGTGGCGCTCAACCTCGTGAATGTGGAAGGGCTGATCGCCCAAAGTGTGCTCGACCTGGCGGATCGGCGGGGCGGCATCCTCACTGCGGCGGATGCCGACTACCTGCGCAGCGGCCTATCCGTGGATGCAAAGCGCGTCATCGCTGCCAGCCCCTATGCGGCAAAGGTTTATTATTAAGTGGAGCCGGCGGACCCTGCCCTGAAGCGCGCCCAGCCCCAAATGCCCGGCCCCATTGCAAAAGATCGGAGCGGGTACTATAATCTGATAGGGTAACGCAAGGCGGGCGGCTCCGGGAGCTGCCCGCCTTATGATGCGGATAGAGAGGCCAGGTTCAAAACGATGGAAAAAACAATGGAGCTTTGCATTTACAATGCGAATATCATAGACGGCACTGGCAAGCCTGCCTTCCGGGGCAGCGTAGGCCTTAGCCGAGGCCGCATCGCCTTGGTGCGGGCCGGGCAAGGCCTGCCGCCGCCTGCCAGAGAAATGCTGGACGCAAAGGGCCTGACGCTTTGCCCCGGCTTTATCGACGCGCATTCCCATGGCGATTTAATGCTGGAGAGCGATTTTTCTTCCCTCTCCAAGCTCTCCCAGGGCATCACCACACAGGTGGCCGGTCAATGCGGGGTTTCCATGTGCCCGGGCGACCCGGAGCGGCTGGATGAATTCACGCGCTTCGTCTCCGGCATCGCCCCCTATCCCACCTTGCCGAAAACCCCGGCGGCTATCGCCGGCTTTGACGCTTACGCCCGCTACATCGAAGGCTTGGAGCTGCCGCTCAACCTGGCCCTCTTTACCGGCCATGGCGCGTTGCGCCTTTGGGCTATGGGTTATGATGATTCCTCGCCCACGGCTTCCCAGCAGGAGCGGATGGAGGGCATGCTTCGCGAGTGCATCCAGGCGGGCTCTCTGGGCCTTTCCACGGGGCTGGTCTACGCGCCGGGCTGCTATGGCGGGGAGGAGGAGATCACCGGCCTGCTCAAAGCGGCCCGGGCCGAGGGCGGCATTTACGCTACCCACGTGCGGGATGAATCCGACGGCCTCATCGAAGCCGAGCAGGAGGCCGTGCGAAGCGCGGAAAAGGCGGATATCCCCCTCTTCATCTCCCATTTCAAAGCGGCGGGCCGCCAGAATTGGGGCAAGCCCGGGCGGATCCTCAAAGAAGTATTCGACCCGGCCATCGCCCGGGGCTTGCGGTTGACCGTGGATCACTATCCTTACCTGGCGGGCATGACCAGCCTAAACGTATCCGTCCCGCCGCGCTTCCGCAAGGATGGATTAGCGATGCTGGTGCGGCACTTGAGCGATCCGGCGGCCTTGAAAGAGATGCGCGCGGAGATGGCCGAACCGAACGGCTATGACAATTACATTTACAACAGCGGCGGCTTTGGCGGCGTTCTGGTTTCCAGCTGCCCGCTTTTCCGCGGGGCCGAGGGCATGACCATCGCCGCCTATGCGGAAAAAACGGGGCAGGACCCTTTCGATGCCTACACAGATATCCTCCGCCGCAACCAGGGCCTGGGCCTGGGGGTCTATTTCCACATGTGTGAGGAGGATCTCCTGGCCATTGCCCAATATCCGCACAGCGTGATCGGCACGGACGGGCTTTTGGGCAGGCCGGATGAAAACGGCCACCCCAGGGCCTTTGGCAGCTTTGCGCGGGCTGTGGAATATTATGTGTTTGAGAAAAAGCTCTTTTCAATAGAAGCGATGATCCGCCGCATGAGCGGCCTGCCGGCGGACCGGCTCGGCCTGTACGGCAAGGGCCTGATCGCCGCCGGAATGGACGCGGACCTGGTGCTGCTGGATCTTGGGAACCTTAGCGCCCGGGCAAATTATGCCGATTCCAACCGCACCTGCCTGGGGGTCGAAGCGGTATTCGTGGCCGGGGAGGCCGCTTATGCCAAGGGCGCGCTCACCGGCAGCCGCCGGGGCAGGCTGCTGCGGTAAACTTGTCCCCCTTCGTGCGCCATGGTATAATGGGCGGAGCAATTCGGCATTTCTAAGAATGCGCTTAACATAACAAGGGAGGAACACCATGACCTATGATCTGATCGTAATCGGCGGGGGGCCTGGGGGCTATTTGGCTAGTGAGCGCGCGGCGCAAGCCGGCCTGAAGGTGCTGTGCATCGAGCAAAACAACCTGGGCGGCGTTTGCCTCAACGAGGGCTGCATCCCCACCAAAACCCTGCTTTACAGCGCCAAGCTTTACGATGGTGCGGCCCATGGGGATAAATACGGCGTGAGCGCGCCTGGGATCACGCTCAACCATGCCAAGGTGGTGGCTCGCAAAAACAAGGTGGTTCGCCTGCTGGTGGGCGGCGTGAAGAGCGCCCTAAAAACCGCCGGCGTGGAAGTCGTCAATGCCCGGGCTAAGGTGCTGGGCAAGGATGGCGAAGGCTTTACGGTGGAGGCCGGCGGCGAAACTTACGAGGCCGTGCGGCTGCTGCTGGCCACGGGCTCCGACCCGGCCGTGCCGCCCATTCCCGGCCTGAAAGAGGGCTTGGAGAGCGGCTTCGTACTCACCAACCGCGAGGTATTGGCCCTGGAGGCGGTACCCGCGAAGCTGGCGGTGATCGGCGGCGGCGTGATCGGGCTGGAAATGGCTAGTTACTTCCGCTCCGCGGGCAGCGAGGTCACCATCCTCGAGATGCTGGACCACATCGCCGGCGAGAACGACCGCGAGCTGACGGCTATCCTGCAAAAGAATTACGAAAAGAAGGGCATGCGCTTCCTGCTGGGGGCCAAGGTCACGGGAGTGACCCCAGAGGGCGTGGCCTATGAGATGAATGGTGAAGCGGCTCTTGTGCCCGCCGACAAAGTGCTGCTCTCCATCGGCCGCAGGCCGGCCACGGCGGGCCTCTGCCTTGAGGAGCTGGGCGTAACGATGGAGCGGGGGGCCGTTGTTACGGATGAACACATGCAAACCAACATCCCCAATCTGTACGCGGCCGGGGATGTGAACGGCAAGTCCATGCTGGCGCATACGGCTTATCGCGAGGCCGAGGTGGCTGTGAACCACATGCTGGGCCTGGAGGACGCCATGCGCTATGACGCTGTGCCCGGCGTGCTCTATACCAACCCCGAGCTGGCCGGTGTGGGTCTCACCGAAGCCGTCGCGCAGGAGAAAGGCCTGGATGTGCGGGTGGTAAAGCTGCCGATGCGCTTCAGCGGGCGCTACCTCGCCGAGAACGAGGGCGGCGACGGCCTTTGCAAGCTGATCGTGGATAACAAGACGCAAACCGTGCTGGGCGCGCAGGTTCTTTGCAACTACGCGAGCGAATTCATCGTGGCCGTGGCGGTCTTTATCGAAGCCGGGATGACGCTAAGCCAGATCAAAAAGGTCATTTTTCCGCACCCTACGGTGGGCGAAATCATCCGCGAGGCCGTTTGGAGCGCGGGGGAATGATGCTTAACAGCACGGGTATGGAGCTGGCCCTTGGTCAAGCCCGCTTGGCTCTTGAAGCGGGCGAAATTCCTGTGGGGGCCGCCGTGGCGGATGCCGAAGGGAACATCCTGGCCTTGGCGCACAATCAAACGGGCGCATTGACGGATGCCACCGCCCACGCGGAGCTATTGGCCCTGCAAGCGGCCCAAAAAGGCAGGGGCAAGGAGCGCCTCGCCGGCTGCACGCTATATGTAACGCTGGAGCCCTGCGCCATGTGCGCAGGGGCGGTATTGCTTTCGCGGGTAGAAAGCATTATATTTGGCGCATTCGACCCGGAGGCGGGTTGTTGCGGCTCCGTGCTGGACTTGACGGACGGCCTCCTGGCCCACCGTGCGCCCCGCTGCATCGGCGGCGTGCGCGAGGCGGAATGCGCGGCCCTGCTGGGCGAGTATTTCCAACAGAAGCGCGCGAAAAGCTGACGCCGCGCAAAAAGATCGGCCCAACAAACGGGCCGATCTTTTCCCGGCCTGCCGCAGCCGGTAATGGGGGGAATCACACTTCTCATCTCATCATTTTTAGGAGTTTTAATCGGTAGGTTTCGCGAATCATGGCTTATAGGCATCCCTCGCTCTCGCTTTTGTTATATGTAGGATACCATTAAAATATGGCAAAACAACGGATGGTCCATGTACGTTCCGTAACCAGTTTGTTAACAAGCAATGAAATGTAAAAAAGTGGCTGCGGCCACTTTTTTGAGTTTGCAGGGTTTGCTTGTGACTATGGGCCGGAACGAAGCCTCCGGGAGCTTCGGCCTGAAACCCCAAGGATTTTCTTGACGATTTTGGCCTGCTAACAGCCAAGCAAAAGTCCAAGCATACGCCGGGCCAGGGCCGATGCAGCTTCGCCGCTTTCCGGCGAAAGGGCGGGCAGGGTAGGAGGCAGGAGTCCCTCGCGATAGGATTGGGGCTGGGCCGCAAAGAGGGCCTCGTCCGCCATGCGCACCAGGCGGCAGGCATAGCCCTGCACGGCCATAATGCCCGCGGCCGCGGCGATCACGGCTTCTTCGGATTCGTCACGGGCCACGAGCGCGCCCTCGGCGCGGCCCTCGTGTACTTCGCGCAGGATATAAGCGCCCAGTTCCGGCCTGCGAATAATGTCATGATGATGGCTCATCGCTCAAAACTCCTTCTTAGCATAGATTCGGCAGCTCAATCCATAACTGGCGGCAAATAGGGCCAGGGCCGCCAGGGGCAGGAGGGGCAGAATACGCTCGATCTGCGCTCCGCTCCCGCTGGGCAGGGTTACGTTCATCCGATTGAGGATCAGCAGCAGGAGGGTAGGCGTGAGGAACACGGCCATGAAAACGAAGCGCGCCTTTTCTACCCCCAGCTTGAAATAGATAGGGTAAGTGATGGCGGCGAGGAAGATGGCCACGCCCGCCATGCTCCAGCTCAAAAGGAAAGCCTCGCCCAAGGAGGAGTCTCCGAAAATCAGCCCCACGGCCAGGGAGAGCAGAGCGCAGAGGAGGGCAATCAGCAGGGAAAGCAGGTACTTGGCGCCCACCAGCATATTGCGGGAGATAGGCATGGTGAGGGCGTAGCGGTCCCAATGAGCCTTTTCGTCGTAGCTGAGGGCCGTGATGGGGTAGAGCACGCTCAGCATGGCCAACATGCCCATGAGCGTGCCGCTGCCCATCTCGTTGCCGCCCAGGGCGAAGAGCACCCCATAGAAGACCAGCAGAAGCACGCCCACGCGGCCCTGCTGGGCCAGGCTTTTGATATCCTTTTTCAATAGGCCACGCATCTTAATTGACCCCCTTTACGCATAATACCATGATATCCTCGATGCCTGCAGGCTCGAGGGGGATATTTCCTGCCTGGCTACGCCGCACGAGGGCCTCGCAGCCAAATTTGCCCCGCCTGAGGCCACAGAGCGCGCCCTTAGGCAAAGAGGCAATCTCCGCGTCACCGCCATGGAAGATGGCGAATTCCTCCGAAAGCGCCTCCTTGCTCAGGGAGAAGAGGATGCGCCCCTCGTGGATGAAGGTTACATAATCGCATACCCGCTCCAAATCGCTGATGATATGGGAGGAGATGAGCACCGTGTGATCCGGCTGCTGGATGAATTCGAGCAGAATATCCAGCACCTCGTCGCGCACAACGGGGTCGAGGCCGGCGGTCGGCTCATCCAAAATGAGCAGGCGGCTATCGTGCGAGAGGGCCGCCGCCAGGGCCAGCTTCATCTTCATGCCCCGGGAGTAATCCTTGATCTTTTTTTTGCGATCCAGGCGGAAGGTATCGGTCAGGGCCAGAAAGCGGGCCCGATCCCAGGTTTTATACACGCCTCTGAGGATGGCTTCCACATCCAGCAGATTCAGCTGGTCCGGGAAGGTCGCTTCCTCCAGCACCACGCCAATGTGCTCCTTTACGGCGGTGATTTCCTTCTTATCCCGGCCCAGTACGCAAATTTCGCCCTCGCTGTGCACAAGGCCCAATATGGCCTTGATGGTGGTGCTCTTGCCGGCGCCATTCTCTCCGATGAAGCCCATGATGTAGCCCTCGGGCAGGCCAAAGCTTACATCCTTTAGCGAGAAGCCCTTATAGGCTTTGCAAACGTTTTTAAGTTCCAATGCGTTCATCCTTCACTCCCCCTGATGCTCTTGATTTAATAGGATATCCAGCATGCCGTGAAGCTCCTGCGACGAAAGTCCGGCCTGCCGGGAGGCGGCGATGGCTTCAGCCAAGCCTTCTTCGGCCCGGCGCAAAAACTGCTCCCGAAGCAGAGCGCTGTCCTGCTCGCGCACATAGCAGCCCTTGCCCTGCACATTGGCCACAAAGCCCTCCTGCTCCAGCTCCGTATAGGCCCGGGTAGCCGTGAGCACGCTGATTCGCAACTCGCGTGCTACCGTGCGCAGGCTGGGCAGGGCCTCGCCCCCCCGCAATTCGCCAACCAGGATGGCGGCCTTGATCTGGCGCTTGAGCTGCTCATAAATAGGCACGCCCGTGGCATTTGAAATGGCCAGCTTCATAGCTTCTCCTGTTCCAAGTGTACTGACTGTTATGTTTTATACATAACAGTATACCCGCCCTTGGGGAAATGTCAAGGGGGTGCGCGCATTTTCCGGCTGAGCGCAACCGCTAAGAAACGATATATTTTTTACGAAAATTAACGCATGTATATAAAAGAGATTGACGATATGAGAGAGGGTATAGTAGAATAAACATCAACCAGATATCGCTGGATAGCCTTGGCTTTCCGGCGTCCACCGCGCTTGCGGGCACGGGAGGCCCGTTCTGATTTATTTTCTCATTTTTACAAATTTTTAGGAGGTATGTTATGCAAGTTCAAGGAACCGCGCTGTTTATTGTCGTTGCGTATTTGATCGGCATGCTTGTGATCGGCTTTGTCGTAGGTAAGCTCAAGATCAAAGACAGTAAGGACTACATGCTGGCGGGCCGCCGCATGGGCCTGTTCATGGTAGCCTTCTCCCTTTCCGCCAATAACATCGGCGGCGGCAGCACTACGGGCCTGGCCGCTAAGGCCTTTGGCGATTGGGGCATGAGCGCAGCTTGGTATGTGTTGGCGGCCTCAGTGGCCATGATCCCCCTGGCCTATTTTGCGCCCAAGATCCGCAAAACTATGGCCGTGACCATCCCCGAGGTGGTGGAGCGCCGCTTCGGCGTAGCCTCCAGCACCTTCACCGCCGTGCTGAATATTCTGGCCCTGTTCTGCCTAACCTCTTCACAAATCATGGCTTCGGGCATGGTGGTATCCTCTCTCACGGGTATCCCCGCCAACGTATGCTTGCTCATCGCCGGCGCGGTCACCATCTTCTATACCACGGCGGGTGGCATGATCGCGGATCAGATCACAGACTTGGTACAGTTCATCATCATCCTGGTGGGCCTTGCTATTGCCACCCCCTTCGTGCTCAACGGCGCGGGCGGCTGGGAAGCCATTGCCGCCAAGCTGCCGGATGCGCAGCTGGATATCACCAAGATCGGCTGGGTCACCATCATCGGTTATGTCTTTAACTACTTCTGCACCTTCATCAGCGGGCCGGAAATGGTGAGCCGCTTCGAATCCGCCAAGGATGAGAAAACAGCCAGGAATGCCGCCCTCCTCAGCGCCGTACTGATGGCGGCCATGTCTATCTTCCCCACGCTGCTAGGCCTATCCGCCCTGGCCTTGCAGGATCAGCTGCCCTCCACCCTCACCGCGGGCAACTCCATGATGACGGTTACCACGGCCTACGCGCCGGGCTTTATCACGGGCCTGATTTCCGCGGCCATCATTTCGGCCACCATGTCCAGCGCGGATTCTAACCTACTGTGTATGTCCACCATGTTCATCCAGGATATTTACCTTAAGTTTATCCATAAAACGCCCATGGAGGACAAAAAGCTTATCTGGGTTACCCGCCTTTGCAATGTCATCGCCTGCCTGGTGGCTATGATGATCTCACTCTTGGGGGTGGATATCGTCACTATGAATACCTTCGCCTTTGCCATCCGCTGCGCCGGCCCCTTCGCCGCTTACGGCCTGGGCCTGATCGTGCCCCGGGCCACGAAGAACTCCGGCGTATTCTCCATCATCACCGGCACCATCGGCGTGATCGTATGGCAGATCTTCAGCGGCGGCGGTTTTTACCTGGGCGTATTACCCGTGGTCTTCGGCTGCGCTGTTGGCGTGCTAACCTTCTTTATCGTAAACTGGATCGAGTGGGGCCGGGGCGTACAGCCCGCGCCCTCCGCTTACCTGAGAGAGGCCGAGTAAGCCGAAGCTGCCATCTGACAAGCCGCGCAGGAATATCATTTTATCGACATGGAAAGGCCCCGCTTTTGCGGGGCCTGCAGCGTGTCGAAAAAGCTCTGGGGGATCGGGGGCCGCAGCACCCGGAGGCTTTAATCGTGAGCGGCGGCGTGTACGCCGCGAGCGAAAAGCCTTGCTTGCCAAGGCCTTCTCCGCATGAAACAACGACCGCGAGGTACGAGCAGTTGTTTCA
>JAYFPE010000003.1:0-60993 GCA_034928145.1 Candidatus Pelethousia sp.
TTCTTCTGGCAAATTGGGCTGAAGCGGCTCGAGGCTGGTTATGGTCTTCCTTTCATCTTTTCGGGAAATGAATATCCGCTCTCCATCTGGATATACAAGCCTAAGGAGGCAAAATGAAAAAGGCATGCAGATAAATCTTAACCCAACACGAACGAAAAGCTATAAGCCCGCTTTTTAGCGGGCTTATAGCTTTCTTGTATCGTGTTTGATGTAATATTCTCTTGCTTGCGCCGAAAAACCTTGTTTTGTACGGTTTCCCGCGTTTGTCGTTATGAACACCGGCACCACTGTGAATGACCCTCGAGTGGTCATAACGACAAAAACAGGTTGGTTTGCGCCAGCCTGTTTTTGCTTTGACCCAAATGACTTATGCCCTTACCTACATATTGCCGCATTTATGCACTTGCTTCTCCTATAATAACCGGTTATCCTATCATTATAGAAATATGCAAAGCCGCAGAAGTTGCCTTCTGCGGCTTTTGCGTTTTGAAGGGAGGAATACGTATGATGAATTATTCTGAAAGTGGGGCGCCATCCCCTTATAATAGGGCAGCAAAACATCTGTTTTGTTCCAAACAAAAATATAGTAAGATTGGAGGAAGATAATATGGAGCAAACCGTATCCGAAACCTATATAAACCGCTGTGAGCGTTGCAATCGAAAATTATCTGACCCGGCTGCGCGTTACGGCTGGCGATGCGCCGAAATCTTAGGCGTCACAAAAAGCCTTAATTATGCCGGAGACGAGACCTATCGCTCCTATATGCAGGCCATAAAAGAAGCGGATGCGTTCCTTAGAGAAAACCATATTGATGCAAGAACAGTAAACCTACCGAAGTTCTATGAAGCATATGCGAAGCAGTACTTGGCAGAAGGAATGAATGATGAAACCCTTCTGCGCTTAACCCGCAAAGATGCGCTCGAAGCGCTTTTGCCCAAAAGAGACAGGCATGGGCGAATTGTTTTTGCACATCCCCAAAGTCCCAATCTTCCGCTGATACTGGATGCGAGAGACCAAATTGATTATCAAAACGGCAGGTTTGCAACGACCGCGTTTACAGATAACCTGTATGATTCGCATATTTATCTTTTGCAGAAGAAGCTCAATGAGCAAGGCGCTACCGATAAGTTTGGAAATAGGCTTAAAGAGGACGGTGTATTTGGTCCGAAAACACAGTGGGCAATTGATGTGGGCCAGAGATGGGGTGATGTTGGAAAAGGCGTTGTTTCAAACCTGAAATATACGCAATACGGACTATATCATGTTGGTGGAGATACTGTCTTTGGTATCATCGACAGAACCTTGGGGAGAGTTAAAAATGGAAAACCAGTGGGTGTGCCTATCATCAGGATTGATGGAACAGATGACGTAGCGCCGCATATCAATTTTAATTATGGATTGTACCCCAACTTAGAGCCGCGTAACCATACACCAATCTCCAACGGGGTTTTTAAATTGGCGAAATCAGGCAATAAAATCACCCGCATAGCCAAAACAGGAGGAAAAGCCCTTGCGGTAGCAGGCGTGGTGCTGGACGCATATGAGCTTGGCAGCACCATCTACGTTGATCTGAATGATGAAGATAAAAAGCTGGGCAAGAAAACGCTCAAAACATCAGTTGGAATTGGTGGAAGTTGGGTCGGTGGCCTTGCCGGCGCAAAGCTGGGGGCAATGGGCGGCTCTGCAATCGGAACATTTTTTTGCCCAGGCTTGGGTACCGCCATTGGAGGCATTATCGGCGGGGTTGGCGGCGGGATAACAGGGGCGCTTGGGGCCAGAGCATTGGGCGAACACATTGTAGATAAAACATATAAGGGGGAATAAATGTAATGAAACCGCCAAAGCTGGACGAAAGCAAGTTGACATTAGAATTTTCAAAAAGCCGCCTTAATATCCCTGGAGCCACAGGGTTTATTCTAACCGGCGGCTATGCGGACTATGACCTGGATGACGCATTTCATATAGATTTACTCACGTCCTTGTTGCAAGGCTGCCGGTTGTTTCTGACCTATGAGACCCATGTTCAAACACTGCCGCGAAAACGGCGGTTTTTCAAGGACATTCCCCTGACCTATTATCCGCATGAATTCCAGGAGAGTGTAAAGGCCTATATTGTGGAAAACAAGCCGGATTGGCAGTGGGTCGAAAAGATTGTTCCAAGAACATGGGATGGAAAAACATATCCAAACATCGTATTGTTTGTGTATTCGGAAACGCCTGACCCCACGCTCATCAAACTGAATGCCGAACGCGAGCCTGAATCTTGGTTCCGTGGTTATACAAAAGGCCAGAATATCGGCGGGTTCGAAGAGATTCCCCGAATTTTCCAGCACCGCGACCCTACTGCGGCAATCACCATCTGTAACGCCTCTGAAATCTTTATTGTAGAAGAGCACTATCCCGTTGCGCAGTTGATTGAACGGATACAGGCTGTAGCGGATAAGCACAACAAAGTATTGGAGGTAGACCTATGAAATATTATCCCATCGGAACCGTAGTAACCCTAAAGGGCGGTGACCGCCCGATTATGATATATGGCAGAAAGCAAATTCAGGCAGGCCCGGCTATCGAATGGGACTATGTCGCCTGCCTGTATCCGGAAGGAAACTTAGGTGATGAATACACTGTCTTTTTTCAGCATGAGGAGGTTGGCAAGGTAAATCATATGGGTCTGCACTCTGCCGCAGAGGGCCGCATGCAACAAATTTTAAACCAATATTAACGAAAAGGCTGTAAGCCCGCTTTTTAGCGGGCTTACAAGTATGGTTTTTAATGTAATATTCTCTCGTTTGTGCCGAAAAACCATATTTTATGCAGGTCTCCGCGTTTGTCGTTATGAACATTCGCACCATGCAAAAGTGGCTAAGATTAAACATCTTGGCCGTTTTTTATTTTAGAATACCCACAAAAGTACCTCCTGTGTTTTGCGCGCCAAAAGTATAAAGAAAGTCAGCCATACATAACAGAGCGGTTTGTAAAAGATGATACATGTTCACAGCATAGAAAAAAGATGGGGCCTTTCATGGCGGAAAGTCTGATGTTCGCCGACATAAAGCCAGCAGGCTTATCCTGGCGGAAGATGACATTGCCCGGTTCAATGGGTTGTTTATGATTGCTTGCTCATGATGCGTAAAGATATTTTCTTCAAGCGGCATGTTCAGCTTTTTGTTGCTGGCTGAAGATCTCTTTTTCGGCCCGCTTTTTGTGATCTACGCAACAATGGCCGCATGGACTGGGTTCAGCCGATCTCACCGCGCACCCATGAATGCCATGCCGTATCGAGAGGGCAGCATGATTCCCAGCGGAATGTAAACAATTACCTCGCCTTGTGAATTGACAAAATAAAATACGGTTGCTACAATGGATTGTATGTAGCTATATACAATATGCTGGTCGCATAGATGAACCGGCTGTTTGCTTGCATGTGATGTTCATGCTTTTTTTAATAAACAAGGGAGTCATGCTGAATGGGTAAATATATCCTCAAGCGGGTGTTTCTGGCAGTGCTAACCATCCTTCTGGTGGCGACCATTACGTTTTTCCTGATGAATCTGGTGCCGGGCGGCCCGTTCATCGCGGAAAAATCCATCAGCGAGCAGGCGCAGGCCGCACTAAAGGCAAAGTACGGGTTAGATAAGCCCCTCATCGTGCAGTACAAAAACTACATGGTTAATGCGGCGCAAGGTGATTTTGGTCTCAGCCTGAAGCAGCGTGGCCGCACCGTCATGGATATCATCTCCGAAAAGTTCCCCGTTTCCGCCAAGCTGGGCGGCATCGCGGTGCTGACGGCGCTGTCACTGGGGATTCCTTTGGGCAGCATTGCTGCGCTCAACCGCGGCAAATGGCTGGATCAGCTCATCATTATTATCGCGACCTGCGGCATAGCGTTCCCCAGCTTTGTAATATGCACGGTAGGCATGTATGTTTTCGGGGTACGCCTCAAGTTGCTGCCTATCATTGGGCTTACATCATCGTTGCATTATGTTTTGCCTGTCATCGCGCTCGCTTTTTATCCCATGGCTTATATCACGCGGCTGATGCGCGCCTCTATGCTTGACGTTATCGGCCAGGACTATATGCGCACCGCGCGTGCAAAGGGCCTCTCCCAGTTCGTAACACTTTTTAAGCACGCGCTGCGCAACGCCATATTGCCCATCGTCACCTATCTCGGCCCTATGCTTGCATATACGCTCACAGGGAGTTTCGTGGTGGAAAAAATATTTGTCATCCCGGGCCTCGGCGGGCAGTTTGTAGGTTCCATACTCAACCGTGACTACACTGTTATTATGGGAACCACCATTTTTCTGGCCGCGCTGATCATTATCCTCAACGTGTTGGTGGATATCGCCTACAAGCTGATTGATCCGCGCATTCAGTTGAAATGAGGAGGGGATGAATATGAGTGCGAAAAACCCGTTTAGCTTCCAATTAGATGCGGATAGCTTTTTGCCTGCCACTGACGCGGAGCGCCAGGGCTTGGTGTTGTTGCGCCCAAGCGTCAGCTTCTGGAAGGACGCGATGCGCCGCCTGTTTAAAAACCCGGTTGCCGTGGTCAGCTTAACGGTGGTGTTGATTATCGCTTTCTTTTCCTTCATCATGCCAAGCTTTTATCCTTACAAATACGAGCAGCAATCCAAGGGCTCGGAATATCTTACGCCCATGACCTATTCCGAAGCGGAGCAGGCGCGTATAGACGCGGGCGAAACCATATTCCCGCATATCCTGGGGACCGACGGCCTGGGGCGCGATTATGCCGTGCGCGTGATGGTGGGCAGCCGTATCTCGCTGCTGGTCGGTATACTCGCATCCGCCATCATATTGCTGATCGGCTCCTTCTACGGCGCGATCGCGGGCTATTTCGGCGGATGGGTAGATCTTGTGATGATGCGCATTGTGGATATCATCTACACCGTGCCCGATATCCTGATGATCGTGCTCATATCTTTTGCCATCAAGCAGCCCATGGAGGCGCTTGCCCAGAAGCCGGGCTTTGAATGGATACAGGTGCTGGGCGCGAACTTCATCAGCATATTCATCGTGTTTGCGCTGCTGTATTGGGTCGGCATGGCGCGCATCGTGCGCGGGCAGGTGCTAACGCTCAAGCAATTTGAGTTTGTCACGGCCGCCAAGGCGCTGGGCGCCTCCCCCGGCCGCATCATCCGCAAGCATCTTTTGACCAACTGCATCGGCACGTTGATCGTTACTACTACGCTGCAGATCCCCTCCTCCATATTTACGGAGAGCTTTCTGAGCTTTCTTGGCTTGGGCGTGGCCATCCCCCTGCCCTCGCTGGGTTCCCTTGCGAGCGACGCGCTCAACGGCCTTTCGAGTTATCCCTACATGCTGCTTTCGCCCGCGCTGCTCATCAGCCTGATTATCCTTAGCTTCAATCTGCTGGGCGACGGTTTGCGAGACGCATTCGATCCCAAGCTCAAATCATAAGAAGGAGGAAGAGCAATGAGCGAGTTTTTGGTTGATATACGCAACGAGCGGCTTTCCTTCTTTACGCCTGCGGGGGAAGTAAAGGCGCTCAACGACGTCACGCTGCAAGTGCGCGAGGGCGAGGTGCTCGGCATCGTAGGGGAAAGCGGTTCGGGAAAATCGGTTACCGCTTACAGCCTGATGGGCCTGACGGCCTATCCCGGGCGGCTCATCGGCGGCGACCTGTTTTTTAACGGGCGCCATATCAATGCGATGAAGGAGCGCGAGCTTCGTAAAATGCGGGGCAACGAGGTATCCATCATCTTCCAGGACCCGATGACCAGCCTTAACCCCGTTTATACCATCGGAAACCAGATTCGCGAGGTCATGCTGCTGCATACCGATAAAACCAGGAAACAGGCGCACGAGCGCGCGAAGGAGCTGCTACACCTGGTTGGCATCAACGAGCCCGAGCGGCGGCTCAAGCAGTACCCGCACGAGCTTTCGGGCGGCATGCGCCAGCGCGTGATGATCGCCATCGCGCTCGCCTGCGAGCCTAAGCTGCTAATCGCCGATGAACCCACCACCGCGCTCGACGTTACGATTCAGGCGCAAATCCTCGAGCTGATGATGGACCTCAAAAAGAAGCTGGGCATGGCCATTATGCTCATTACGCACGATTTGGGCGTGGTCGCCGGAACGTGCGACCGCATCGCCGTCATGTACGGCGGCAAGGTCGTGGAATATGGCACGACGGACGAGGTATTTTACCACCCGGCCCATGAATACACCAAGGGCCTGCTGCAAAGCATACCCAACCTTGCCGGGCGCGATCACAGCCGCCTCGTACCCATCGAAGGGTCGCCTGTGGATATGCTCAATCCGCCGGCGGGCTGCCCCTTTGCGCCCCGCTGCCGCGCCTGCATGAAGGTGTGCCTCGCGCATATGCCCGCATATACGCAACTGAGCGAGCTCCATTACAGCGCCTGCTGGCTGCTGGATAAAGCGAAATTCGAGGCGCAAGGGGGTGCACAGGCGTAATGGATAGCAAAAGATTGATCGAGGCTCAAAACCTCAAGCAATATTTCTCCGTCAAGGACAGGATATTTGGGGAGAATCAGGTTGTTAAGGCCGTAGACGATATATCCTTTTACATCGATAAAGGCGAAACGTTAGGGCTGGTAGGCGAATCAGGGTGCGGAAAAACAACGGCTGGCCGCTCGCTGCTGCGCCTTTACGAACCCACGGCGGGCAAAATTTTTTACGAGGGTAAGGATATCACGCATGTCAACATGCTTCCCTACCGCCGCAAAATGCAGATCGTATTTCAGGACCCTTATGCAAGCCTAAATCCGCGCATGACGGTTGGGGATATCGTAGGAGAAGCGATCGATATCCATCACCTGGCCGCCAACTCGAAGGAACGGCGGGAGCGCATTGTGGAACTTCTCGCGCTTGTGGGGCTCAATTCCGAGCATGCCAACCGTTATCCCCATGAGTTTTCGGGCGGTCAGCGCCAACGCGTTGGCATCGCGCGCGCCCTGGCGGTAGATCCGGAGTTCATTGTTTGCGACGAGCCGGTCTCCGCGCTGGATGTATCCATTCAAGCGCAGGTTATCAACATGTTTGAGGAGCTTCAGGAGCGCATAGGGCTAACCTATTTGTTTATCGCCCACAATCTAAGCGTGGTCAAACATATTTCAAAGCGTATCGGCGTGATGTATCTGGGCAAGCTGGTCGAGCTTGCCGAAAGCTACGAGCTTACGTTCCACAGCGCGCATCCTTATACGCGCAGCCTGATCTCCGCCATCCCGATCGCCGATCCCGAGGAATCGCGCGCCCGGAACCGCATTGTGCTCCAAGGCGATGTGCCCAGCCCCCTCAACCCGCCCTCAGGCTGCCGCTTCCGCACGCGCTGCCCCTATGCGGATGAGGTTTGCGCCGCAGAGGAGCCCCTTATGCGGGAGATCCGCACCGGCCATTTTGCCGCCTGCCATCATTTGGACAGGGTGAAATGACGCAAGGCGCCCAATTTGCAGCCAACTTACCGCTTTCAGCGATAAGAGGTAAAACCATAAAACAAGGAGGAAAAGTATGATGAAGAGAAGACTCGCATTTCTACTGGCTATCGCTATGCTCCTATCCCTGGCGCTGACCGCTTGCGGCGGCACCCCAACCGCTCCCGCCCAGCCGGCTCAACCCGGCAGCCCCGACACCCCGGCCACGCCCGCCGAGCCCAAGCAGCTGACCGCGTGCATCGGCCCCAATCCTGAGACGATCGACCCCGCGCTCAACACCTCTGTGGATGGCGCGAACATGATCCTCTTTGCCTTTGATTGCCTGCTGGGTATTGACAAGGACAATAAAGTCATCCCCGGCGCCGCCGAATCCTTTGAGATGAGCGCGGACGGCCTGACCTACACCTTCCATCTACGCGAGGGTCTCAAGTGGTCGGACGGGTCTCCCCTGACCGCCGAGGATTTCGTTTACAGCTGGAAGCGCGTTGCCGATCCCGCTACCGCGGCTC
This sequence comes from Candidatus Pelethousia sp., assembly GCA_034928145.1. Classification (GTDB taxonomy): domain Bacteria; phylum Bacillota; class Clostridia; order Christensenellales; family CAG-138; genus Pelethousia. The sequence goes on from JAYFPE010000003.1 coordinate 7,950, forward strand.
CCTATGGTGAAACCGTTCTGGGCATGGTAAAGGGCTATGAAGAAGCGGCCGCCGGAAATGTGGATGCGCTCGCCGTATCCGCGCCCGATGCGAACACGTTCGTGGTCGAACTTTCCCGCATGTGCCCCTACTTTGACAAGCTGGCCGCCTTCCAGGTGCTCGCCCCTGTGCAAAAGGCCACCGTCGAGGCTAACGGAGATGCTTGGGCCATTAACCCCGAGACCTATATCAGCAACGGCCCCTTCCATGTTACCGAATGGGTAACCGGCTCCCACATCACCTTCACCAAGAACGAGAACTACTGGGATGCCGCCTCCATCAAGCTGGATTCCATTAAGCTGCTGCTCATCGAAGACCCCAACGCCTCCCTCAACGCTTATCAGACCGGCGAAGCTATGATGATTAAGACCTTCCCGGCCGCCGAGATCCCCAGGCTCTCGCAGGGTGAGGATTACGTTCTTGGCAGCATGCTGGGCACCTACTACGTTTGCCTCAATGACCAATTGCCCCAGTTCTCCGATCCCCGCGTGCGCACGGCCCTCTCCCTCGCGATCGACCGCAAGTATATCGCGGAAACCATCATGAGCAATTCCATGATTCCGGCCACCGGCTTTGTCGGCACAGGCGTTGCGGATTGGGACGGCAGCGACTTCGCCGCTAACGCCAATGGCGGCAAGCCCTACATCGATCCCAATACCTTTGACGCCAACCTCGCCCGCGCCAAGGAACTCATGGCCGAGGCCGGCTATCCCGAAGGCCAGGGCTTCCCGACCGTACATTACGCCATCAACGAAGCGAGCTTCCATAAGCCGGTCGCCGAGTATGTGCAGCAGGCTTGGAAGGAAATCGGCGTGACCGCTGTTGTGGATGTTGTGGAGTGGTCGAGCTTCCTGCCCATGCGCCGCGCCGGTGATTATGAGATCAGCCGCAACGGCTGGCTGCTGGATTACAACGATCCTTCCAATATATTGGAGCTCGGGTACAGCACCAACGGCAATAACGACGCCAAATACAACAACCCGAAATTCGACGAGATGATGGATAAGGCCGCGCACGAAACGGATCCTAAGACCCGCTTTGACTACCTGCACCAGGCGGAGGATGTGCTCATGGCCGACATGGGCGTTATCCCGGTTGCCTTCTATGGCCAGCCCTATCTGCAGCAGCTGAACATCACCGGCTCGTGGTATTCCGCGTCCGGATACTGGTACTTCCAGTATGCGGACATCCAATAACCCATATCCTATAGTAAACGCAACCATGCTGCCGGGGCCTCCATCTGGAGGCCCCGGTATTTTATCGCCAGGTTTTATTCCGTGATGAATGACGAGCTTGCCGTTATGAACATTCGCACCATGTGAAGTGACTTTCCGGTTTTGATCAGTCCTTATTGGCCGAAACAAATCGAAGGTCCTTTTTCTTGCGGAAGCCATTTGTTACAACATTGCCGGGCATCGCTACATCCTATGAATGTCCAAATTGAATTTTATGATGTATCAGGCCACATATTATCACCCCTATGCGAAGGATCGATAAAGGAATATAATAGTATGCAGTTGATAGCAATAATAGGCAATCGAATTTGAGCCGGATTATGCGATTAATGAAGTGCAGATAAATGCTAAGTTTAATCTATACCCTATCCCCTGTTACTCTATTTTGAATAACTGCCTGAAAATATTAGAAGGAGGATTCTTGTGAAAAAGAAAGTGATCGTCATAGGGGGCGGCATTGCGGGGCTTAGCGCGGGTGTGTATGCGTTAAGGTGCGGCTTTGACGTTACTGTTTTGGAAAGTCATAGTATTGCGGGTGGGAACTGCACGTCGTGGAAGCGGAGCGGGTATCTGTTCGAGGGCGGTATGCACTGGCTGACGGGTTCCGCTAAAGAAGAACCCATTCATAAGATGTGGCGTACGGTGGGGGCATTGAACGACAGCGTTCAAATCCACTGTTCTGAACCATTCATCGAATATGACTACCAAGGCACGCCCATCCGCTTTTACAGGGATGTCGATACCACAGAAAAGCACTGGCTTTCCTTGTCCCCCGCAGACGCAAAAGAGATAAAAGCCCTATGCAACAACATTCGCAAAGTAAAAAACCTTGCTATGCCTGTTACCGATCTGTGTGGTGTCAAAGTAACAAAAAAGACGCATCCGCCAATTTCTCTGCTTTTTAGCGCTCTTTCCGCCATGAGAATCATGGGGTCGTTTTCAAAAATCTCCACAGATGCGTATATTAACAGATTTACCCATGAAGGGTTGCGCGAAATGCTCCGCTCCGCGACAAGCGAAAAGAGTGGCGTGGTGCCCCTGTTTTTTACGATGGGTACGCTTGCGCGGGGTGATGGCGGCTTCCCCGAAGGCGGATCATTGCCCTTCGTCGGTCGGATTGTAGATACCTTCCAGTCGCTGGGCGGCAAACTTCTTCTAAACGCCAGGGGCGAGCGCGTTATCATTGAAAACAACAAAGCGGTAGGCGTGATGGTGGGCGGCAAAGCCATGCCTGCTGACGCTGTAATTATCACAGCAGATACCATGTCCATCGACCACCTGTTTGATACGCTGCCAAAAGCGCCCTGGCTGGAGGAAATGCGTGCTGTAACCGAACCTACTATGGCTACCTTTTTATCGCTCGGCATAAAGGCTGACTTGAAGAAATACCAGAAGGGCCTTGTTTTTAAGCTTCAGCAGCCGATTTTCTTGGCGGAACAAACATATGAATATCTGAGTGTCAACAACTATGCGTCTGATCCGGTTTATTCTCCGGAAGGGAAAACGGCTATTACGATTATCTTAGATGGCGACACCTACGATTTCTGGAAAAAAGCAAAAGAAGAAAACAGATATATGGATGAAAAACAAAAGTTGGCCGGGTTAGTGATAGAGGCGCTGTCGAGGCTGATTCCTGAAATCGAAGGGCAGGTAGAGGTTTGCGATGTTGCGACGCCGTTAACTTATGAACGCTACTGCGGCAACTGGAAGGGTTCCTGGATGACTGAGATGACGCCAAGCATGAAGATGAAGAGTTACCCGGCTGCTATCAACGGGTTGTCCGGCGTATACTTCGCTGGGCAGCGTATGATGCCCCCCGGTGGCCTTCCTGTTGCGCTCATGACTGGGCGGACAGCTGTTCAGCATCTATGCCGTGATACCGATACTCTGTTTGTTAGTGAAGAATAGGTGATCCAAAGCTTTCGTCTGCATAAGGCTCACCGCGCGCGCAGAATACCCTTGCAGAGGATAGCAGCAAAACCCCGGAATGCGTTGCATTCCGGGGTTTTTGACAGATCGAGGCTAAAGAGCTATTTGCTCCATAACCGCTAATAGAAACTGCCTAGCTTATCCGCAGCTAGGATTGACTGATACACAGAATCCAGCGTAATGTGGAAGGTCTCGGCATAAACCAATGCGTTGTTGTTGACCATCTTATCGGCAATGATCATCACGTTTTCCGGGGTGGGCTCCACATCCAGATCAGCCAGGCAGAGGGGCAAACCGGTGTCGAAGCAGAAGCGCGCCACCCTTGCCGTTAATCTCCTCAACGGCAATCTCACAGGCATTCTTCATGAATTGGCCGGCCGCGGCGTTATCGCCGGTCATCGGGCCTACGCAGGCAAATTTGATGGTATCCGCTTTCTTGGTTCCCGCGCTGCATCCTGCCACAGAAAATAGGGTGAGTGCCGTTAGGATGAGGGCTATGCTTTGAGGTATTCTCTTGCTGTTCATGTTTTTCGCTCCCTTTCTTTTTTTAATCCCATTGGCTTGCGCGGAGTCCTTGGCCCAAACCTTTCATGTGAGCCCCTCCTACTTACATAAGATCTTTCGCAAGCAATTGAATACCTCACCGATTCAATATATCAGCAACATCAAAATTAACGAAGCGCAATACCTGCTGAGTACCTCCGATCTCTCCATCATACAGATTGCCGAGCGCTGCGGCTTTGGCGATTCCCGATATTTCAGCCGCGTTTTCAAGAGCGCGCCGGCATTTCCCCCTCGCAATACCGGGCAAAGACCCGTAACTAGGGCGGTGCGGCAGGATGCCGAGTGATCGGGTCGATTCATGCTTTTCCTTTGGCCAGCATCTCCAATTGCCGTCGGTCTTCTTTACGCATGCTACTATGGGGTGTTGCCGCCTTCGCGGTAATAATGCGTTTCGGCAGCAACACCGCTGCAAGGGTCGTGACGCTAAGCAAAAAATCCCGCAATGCCTTTATAAAAAGCGGCGCGGGGTTTTTGTTTTGGTCGAAAAGCCTGTTTTAGGATGTGCCAAGGCGTGATATAATGCAAAGCAACCAATCAACTTTAGGGATGAGAATCGCCTTATGGCTATGCCTTCCCGGAAAGAGAGGACGCGGGATATGAATGATACCTTGCAAACAATCGCGGAGCGGTTCTCCTGCCGCAACTTTACGGATCAATTGCCTGCGGAAAAAGACCTGGCTGCAATCGCGCAGGCAGCCATACAGGCGCCGAGCGGCATGAATCGGCAAGGCTGGCAGGTGATCGTCGTAAAAGATAAAAGCCTTATGGATGAGATGGAAGCGGAAGGGATGCGGGTGCTGGCAGGCATGGCGGACAAATCCATGTATGAGCGTATCCTAGCGCGGGGCGGTAAGCTGTTCTACAACGCCCCTTGTATGATCGTCATCGCCATAAAAGAAGCGTTTCCCAAGGGCGCCGAATTGATCGATTGCGGCATTTTGGCCCAAAACATTGTTCTCGCTGCCACCTCTCTTGGCATCGCCAATCTTCACTGCGGTTTTGTCGGCTTGGCCTTTGCCGGCAGCAAAGCGGATGCTTTCAAAAGCAAGCTCAAATTCCCGCAGGGCTACGGCTGCGGCATGGGCGTTTTGCTGGGCTATGCGGCGGATACCGTGCCGCCCCATGTGCCGAACCAGGAGAAAATTACGATAATTGGGTGAAGGAACAATTCCTTTGCGCTTTGGATTTCCTGTGCAAATTGCAAATGGGGCGGGCAAAGCCGGCCGACATAAGCTGCGGGCCGCACATAAACGGCGGGCCGCACACAAACGGCGGTCTATAACGCCTCTATGGCATGTGCGGCCCGCAAGGAGGAACAGCAATGGATATCCATGAAGTTATGGCTGTTTGTGCGCAATATCCGGCCGTTACCCTGGATTTTCCCTTTGGCCACGCGCCGGCGTGTTATCGCCTTTGCGGCAAGATCTTCGCGGAGGTCTATCCCACGGGCGTTCGTGGCGCTTTACGTATTTTGCTCCAGGATGACCGGATTCCGCGCGAGGCCATAATCCCGATGGTGACCTTGCGCTGTGAGCCCGCCTATGGTGATTTCTTCAGGCAGCAATATCCGGCTGTCGTATTAAGGCCCTATCACTATCCGCCCAGGCAGCAATCCTACGGCAATACCATCATTGTGGATGGCCGGTTAGACGAACGCGCCATAAGGGCGATGATCGGGCATGCATATTCCTATGTGCTTGGCAAGCTTCCGAAGAAAACGCAGGCGGAGATACTAAATTGCTCCGGGGAATTGCCCCCACAGGAGCGTTCGGGTGGAATTCCTATGCCATAGGGCTGCTGGAGCCGTGATAGCCGCCCCTGCCAATCTTTGGGCCGCATCGGCCCTTTTGTTTTGCGTAAACTAGGGCTATGGTCATTCTATTTGTGCGTGCTATCATCCTATACCTGCTAGTATTTGTGGCCATCCGTATGACTGGCAAGCGCCAGCTTAGCGACTTGCAGCCCTTCGATCTGATCATCACCCTGCTTTTGGCCGAACTGGCCAGCGAACCCGCTGCCAATATGGGCATCCCCCTGCTCTACGGCGTAGTTCCCATCCTTGCGCTGTTCCTGACGCATCAGGCGGTCTCCTTCCTTTCCCTCAAATCGTCGGGGTTTCGCCATCTGCTCTGCGGCAGGCCGCTGTTGCTGGTGAGCCGCGGCGTGGTCAACGAGCAGGCCCTTAAAGATGCGCGTTATACCCTCAACGACCTGATGGAGCAGGTGCGCGCGAAGGATGTCTTTGATCTGGCGGAGGTAGATTACGCCATTTTGGAAACCAACGGCGACCTTTCCATCCTACCCAAGGGAGCCAAGCAAACGCCTACCTACGAAGCGCTCTCTCTGCCTTCGCCCGAAACCACCCCCCCCTTTCTCTTGATCCAGGATGGCAAAGTGCACAAGGAAGCCCTGCGCCAATCCGGCTTTAGTCTGTCCTGGCTGGAAAGCCAGCTTAAACGTGCGGGAATTTCCGGTGTGGAGCAGGTGCTCTTCGCCTTTCTCAGCGGGGATACGCTGCACCTGCAGAGCAAACAAAAATATGGCGGGCTCGTGCGCTTTGTGGATACCCGGGGTGGCGCGGCATGACCAGGCGCACCGGCTTTCCCCGTGCCAACGCTATCATCACTGCGTTGGCCATCCTGCTGATCGTCTTTCTTCTGACCGTGCCGCGCCACTTCCTCACCGGTGTAACGGAGAAGCTGCGCATAGCCGCCCGGGAGGCGGAGTACGCCGTTTTACGGGATGACCTCACGGCTGCGGACGAGGCTATTGCCCGCATGTGTGCGGATTTTGCGCAAGCCGAACAGCCCCTCAAGCTTTTTTTGAACCATGAGGAGGTAGACGAGCTCCGTACAGCCCTTCATGCCGCCCGGGATCTGACCATGATCGATGAAAGCGGCAATCTGCTCACAGAGCTGCAAATTGTGCTGCGCATCGTAGATTATTGGGATGATACGGAGACATTGAGCATTTTCAATCTGTTTTAATATGCTTTGTTAGGGCCGCGTCCGGCCAGGAATCGCATAGGCAAGCAATGCGCAATTCTATTCAAGCGCTATTCATTTCGAATATGGTAAGATGAATCCGGGTGGTAGGAATGGCAGAAAATTGGGAAAAGATCAACGCCGTGCAAAGAATGCAGGATTATATCGTATCGCACTACCAGGAGGAGATTACCCTGCGGGACCTGGCAGCGGCGGCCGCATACTCGCCGTGGCACGCCTTGCGCGCTTTTAGCGAGTTGATGGGGAAAACCCCCTTTGAATATCTCCGTAGCGTTCGGCTGTCAAAGGCGGCGAAGGAACTACGCGATACCGGCAAAAGCGTGCTCGATATCGCCCTGGAATCTGCATTCGGCTCCCATGAGGGCTTTACCAAGGCTTTTTCCCGCGAGTTCGCCATAACACCGCGCAGCTATCGGGAGCAAGCTCCGCCCATCCCCTTGTTTTCCTACTATCCCATCCGTGATTATTACAGATTATTTGATGAGGGAGGAACAGAAACCATGTCCAGCGCCATCGTTTTTACGCAGGTCATTGAAAGACCCCAAAGAAGGCTCGTATTAAAAAGGGGGGTCAAGGCTACGGAGTACTTTTCTTATTGCGAGGAGGTCGGCTGCGATGTATGGGGCATACTGGAAAGCGTTAAGGGCGCCCTATATGAATCCATCGGCGTTTGGCTGCCGGAGGGTATGCGCAAGCCCGGCACATCGGAATACTGCCAGGCGGTCGAAATGCCCCCGGATTTTTGTGGCGCCCTACCTGCGGGCTTCGATATGATGGATCTGCCCGCCTGCAAGTATATGGTCTTCCACGGCGAGCCCTTCTCGGATGAAAGCTTCGCCCAGGCCATCGATATCGTGTGGGATGCCATCAAGCGCTATGACCCCAAGCGCTATGGCTGGGATTGGGCGCCTGACGACGGGCCGCGCTTTCAACTTGCGCCCATTGGGGATCGGGGCTATATAGAAGCTCTTCCCATCCGCGCGTATAAGGGTTAACCCCCAAAAAGTTTCCGGCCGCCTCCTTTGCACGGGGGCGGCCTTTCTGGATATACGGATCTATGCTGCACGTCCTTTTTCCGCTTACATGATCTCCCCGCAGATATTCTTGCGCATCAGCGCGCGGAGGGATTCCATATCCTTGGCCTGGGCCAAGGCCCACATGAGCTTGGTCACGGCTGCCTCGGTGGTCATATCCCCGGCGGAGATGACGCCCGCCTCGCGCAGGGGACGGCTGACCTCGTAAACATCCGGCGTACTGGCCTCATAGAGGCATTGGGAGGTAAGCACCACGGGGATACCTAAATCCATTAGGCCCCGCAGGGCCTCGGCATGGTCTCTGCGGAAATTGGAAACGCCGCCCAGGCCGAAGGCCTCCACCACAACGCCTTTCACGCCGCAGGAGGAGAGGATGGAGAGCTGCTGGGCCATGGTGCCCGGGATCAGCTTGACAAGGGCCACATTTGGCTCGATATCCGAATAATACTCGAAATGCCGCCCTTCTTGCTCCGCCTGAGCGAGCGTCAGGTCGATGAAGCGGCCATCCACCACCGTAGCCACATAGGGCGCGTTGATGGATTCAAAGGCATTGAGGGAGGTGGTGCGGGTCTTCACGGCGCGGCAGCCGCGCATCACCGCGCTGCCAAAGCAGATGTAGACCCCGCCGGGCAGGCGCTGGGCAGCCAGCAGTGCGTGGGCTAAGTTTGCCCGGCCATCGCTATCCGGCCGCACGATGGGCCATTGCGAGCCCGTGAGCACCACGGGCAGCGGTAGGTTTTGCAAAAGGAAGGTGAGCATGGAGGCCGTGTAGGCCATGGTATCGGTGCCGTGGGTAATAACCACGCCGTCGTAATCGCCCATGTTAAGCAGCACGGACTTGGCCATAATCTGCCATTCCTCGGGCTGGATGTTGGAGCTATCCATATTAAACAGGTCGATGCAATCTACCGGGCAGGGCAGCACGGGCAGGCAGGAAAGCAGTTCCTGCGCGCAAAGGCCGGGCGCCAGCCCGTCGGGCGAGGGTATGCTGGCAATGGTTCCGCCGGTTGCCATAAGCAAAATGCGAGACATAAGAAAGCCTCCTTGCATTGAATATAATTTGACGCTATACTGAAAAAAGTGACGATTATTCTCTATACCCAATTATATCATATCCGCCGGAGGACGACTATGCAGCTCAACTATAAACGAACCATTCTTTTGGGGCTTGCTTTTTTCTCAATCTGCGCCTTTTGGCAGATGTACGACAGCATCATCCCCCTCATCCTCAAAAACACCTTTGAATTGGGGGATACCGTTTCCGGCTTTATCATGTCCCTCGATAATATCCTGGCCCTATTTATGCTCCCTCTCTTCGGCGCTTTGAGTGATAAGGCGGGCCGCCGCATACCCTTTGTTATCGGCGGCACGGCGCTTGCGGTGGTTCTTTGCATCGGCCTGCCGATGTTCGACCGGCCGGGCCTGCTCACCCCCTTCATGATCGCATTGGGCCTGTTGTTAATCGCTATGGGCACCTACCGCTCTCCTGCTGTGGCCCTTATGCCGGACCTTACACCTAAGCCCCTCCGTTCCAAGGCCAATGCCGTGATCAACCTGATGGGCGCGCTGGGCGGCGTATATACCCTCCTCGCCATCAAGGTGCTGGTCAAACAGCCGGATGGAGGCCTGCCAAACTACCTGCCCCTCTTTATCGCCGTGGCCGCCATCATGGTGCTATGCGTATTGCTTCTGCGGCTCACCATCCGCGAGGACACCATCGAAAAGGCGGCGGACGAGCCTGACAAAGGAGAAGAAGAAACAGCCGGGGATGCATCCCTCGCCACCCCTGTTCGCCGCAGCCTGTTTTTGATCCTGGCCTCTGTCGCCCTCTGGTTCATGGGCTATAACGCCGTGACCACGGCCTTTACCAAATACGCGGCGGTCGTTTGGGGCCATGGCGTGGGCCAGGCCAGCACCTGCCTGCTGATCGCCACGGCTGGGGCCGTGATTTCCTACATACCCATTGGCTTTATCGCCAGCCACATCGGCCGCAAAAAGACCATCCTTATCGGCGCGGCCATACTGGCAGCCTGCTTCGCCGCAGGCGGCTTCATCGCCACCAACTTCAGCGCCTCCCTCTACGGCATCTTCGCCCTGATCGGCTTTGCATGGGCCGCCATCAACGTGAACAGCTACCCCATGGTGGTGGAGATCAGCAAGTTAGGCTCCGTGGGCAAATACACAGGCTATTATTACACCTTCTCCATGGCGGCGCAGATCGTCACCCCCACCCTCAGCGGCGCGCTGCTCGAGCATGTGGGCTACTACACCCTCGTCCCCTACGCGGCCTTATGCGTGGCCCTTTCCTTTGTAACCATGTCCCTCACGCGCCACGGCGATAACAAGCCCGTGTCCAAGGGAAGGCTGGAGGCATTTGAGGATATGTAAAGGCCCTGTGCGGGCGTTCGCAATGATAAAACGGGGCGGCTTTCGGCCGCCCTTTGGTTTGGGGCGCAGGCTAGGGTTCCCTCTGCCGTAGCGGCCGCCTCCCGCATCTATCGCCTAATAAGGCAAAGCCCGGCGCCTTGCCATGCGCCGGGCTTCTGCTTTCGTTTAATATCGCTCAATCCACCGCTACCGCGCCATCGGGCACCGCGTGGTATTTGGGGCTGCCTGTGCCGAGCCTGGCCTCCTCGGCGTTGCCGGCATACTTATCGGTGTAGAGATATTCGCTGTCCACCAAGCCCGTACCCACGTACTTATCGAGGTAGACCTCGGCCAAATAGCTGGGCCGGGATTCGATGGTAATTACCTTATAGCCCCGGGGAATGGTTTCATCCTCGGTATATTTCACATCCGTGCGCTCTTTTTGATCGGCGATCACGCTGCGCATTTTGTAACTTACGCCGTTTTCCAGCGGCTTGCCGTAGATGACGAAGGTAAGGTATTCCATATGGCGGCCATTCGGGTCATCCTCAAAATAGGCGAAAAGGTAAAGGGGCGCGCCGGTGTCGTTTATGAATTTCAGGTCGAGCCCCATAGCATAATCCACGGTGGCGTCCAAACCATGATCCACATAATCCGAAGGGATGCTGTGGGCGCGCCGGCCCGTTACGGTGACCTTGGATTGGCATAGGGCGTTGTATAGGGTAGTGGAAACCTGGCAGATGCCGCCGCCGGCCTGCATGGTGTATTCCTTGCCGTCCGCAATGCCCTTTGCTTCCTTCCAGCCCGTGGCTAGGGTGCGCGGGCCGACAAAGGTATTGAAGCTCCATTCCTCATCCGGAGCCACCAGGCAGCCGTTGATGATATCCGCGGCCTTATGGATGTTGAACACCCGGTTCTCGATGGTAGGGGTATCCGCGCTAACCCTGCCGATGGTGGCGTATTTCGTGGTAAAGCTGCCGCGCATGCCCATCCCCTGGGCCAGCATGGCCCCGGTGACCGCCGGCTCCACGCTGCCGTATACGCCCTCGATCTGCGCTGTGTATATGCCCTTGGCAAACATATCCTCGATCTTTTGCGCGGTGGCCTCCACATCCAGCGCCCGGCCCGCTTTGCCCTCCTGATATGCAAAGGAAACGGTGTGGTCCTCGTTCATGGTCGGCTCACCGATGGCGTTGACCGGCTCAATATCGAACTTGGCTGCGACCGCCTCCACAGCCTGCCGCAGGGCCGCCGCGTCGCAGGTGAAAATATTGTTGAATTCGCCGGGTGCGGCGGGAGCGCCGCCGGTCACATCCACCACCCCGGCCCCATCCGCTTCATCGGGGTCATAGGCCAGGGCCTTATCGAGCACAGTTTCGATATCGTAGCTGAGAGCCATCTCGCTGCCCTTGATAACGAAGCTTTCCTCCCCGAGCTTAAGCGTTACCAGGGCCTTGGCAAGCGCCGCATCCGCAGCCTCGCGCACGGCGCCGCGCGCGGCGGATTTGGTTTGCCCCCCAACGTCAACACCCAATATGCGCACGCCCTTGGGCAGCTTGGCCGTGGCGCCCACATCTAGGCTATCCCCCGGCGCGCCAGCCGCGCTGGGAAGGCTCTTTGCCAGGGCGTAAACGCCGCCAAAGAGGCCCGAGAGCGCCAGCAGCACCAGCAGCAGCCTGCCGATGTGGATACCCGCGCCTTTTCTGCGCTGCTGCTTCTCCTCTACCCGCCGGGGCTGGTTGGCGATGCGGGAGGACGTCATATCGAGGCCGTTTGCGGCCCGCCGCGGCTGCACCGGCCGTCTGGCGGTTGCCGCCTTAGCGCTGCGGATCGTGCTCCCCGTAGCCCGTTGGGAAGAGGCGCTCTTTTGCCCGCCCGTTTTCACAGGCGCTGGGCCGCTACGCAGCTCGCCCTGCACGGCCTTTTGGGGCGCGCGAGCGGATCCGCCGGCGGAGGCGCTCTGGCTGATCCGGCTTACGGGCCTTGCCCGCTTAGCCTGAGCGCCCGGCTGGTTAGCCTTGCGCTTGGGGGAGGCGGAGGATGCGAATTCATCCAGGGTGACCTGTTGGAGGTCTGCCTGCCGGGCAGGCGCTTTGCCGCCTGATTGCGCCCGTTTTTGTGCGCGCAGAGCCGAGGACGATTGATTCGCGCCCTTGACCTGCATGTAACTTGGCAGGCTCAGTTCCTCCCGTCGTTTATCCATAGGCTCCCTTTATTAGCCGCCCGCATTAACGGCGGCTAACGGCCGATGGCGCGCAGGGCGACATCGGGGCAGTTGGTGATGATAGCGTTCACATTGGAGGAAGCCAGCAGCTGGGCCGTGTCGGGGTCGTTCACAGTCCAGGCGTTTACGGCCACGCCGGCGCCCCGACAGCCCTCTATGAGGCCGGGGCTGCCCAGAACGGCTTTATAGTGCGGGTGAATGGCGTCCGCCTTAAGGTAGCCCGCGTAGACCCAGGGATCTACCAGCACGCCGCTATAAAGCAGACCGATCTCCGCGTCCGGATCCAGTTCGCGGATCTTTTTAAGCACATAGTGGTTGAAGGAGGAATACATCACCCTGCCCTGCATACCCATCTCCCGCTCGAGCTGGATCAGCTTATCCCAAATGCCGGGGTATTCTACCTCGCCGTATTTGATCTCCACATTCACGGTGAGGCTGCTTCCCTTTAGCAAACCATAAACCTCTTTAAGCGTAGGGATGCGGGTAAAGGCATAATCCGGCATGCCACAGGAAAAATCCAGCTTTTTGAGCGCCTGGCAGGTCATATCTACCACACGGCCTTTGCCGTTGCTCGTGCGATCCACCCATTCGTCGTGGATCACCATCAGCTTGCCGTCGCTGGAAAGCTGCGCGTCCAGCTCAATGCCGTCCGCACCCTGCTCCATGGCCAGGCGGAAGGCGGGTATGGTGTTTTCCGGCGCGTAGGCGCTAGCCCCGCGATGGGCCCAAACCTTTGTTGACATCGTGTGATACCTCCTGGAATTTTGTCAATATTCCTCCAATTATGGATATTATATCATGCCATGCGCCTTTTTTGAATAATGTGGCTGGGAAAATACAAGTCTATGGTTATGCTTCAAAGTTTGTTTACATTTACCGTTGGCGGCCTGCTGTATCTGCTGCTCGAGCTTGCCTGGCGGGGCCGCAGCCACCTATCCATGTTTATCACGGGCGGGCTTTGCTGTATGCTCCTCAGCGCCCTCTTTATGCGCTATGCGCCGGTTTGGCCATTGCGGTTCCTGCTGTCGGGGTTCGTAATCACGGCTGCGGAATTCCTCTGCGGCCTGGCCGTGAACCGACATCTCGGCCTAGGCGTATGGGATTATTCCGCCCGGCCCCGCAACCTCTACGGCCAGGTCTGTTTGGATTTTTCCCTGCTCTGGTGCATCATGGCGCTGCCCATCTCCGCCCTGGGGGCCTATGCGGCCTATCTTGTGAATCTTGTATCGCCTTATTGAATAAATCTGTTATAATAGTATAGTAAGTATATCCCGGGCGGCGGGTTGTGGGCCCTTTGCCCGCTTTCAGGAGCGAACATGGAAAAGAAAAAAACGTCCTTCATCCAGGGCGCGGCTGTGCTGGGCGCGGCGGGTATCCTGGTCAAAATAATCGGCGCGGCCTTCCGCATCCCCCTGGCTAACGCCATCGGCCTGATCGGCACCAGCTATTACGATACGGCCTATCCTTACTATTCCTGGCTGCTGGTCATCTCCACCAGCGGCCTTCCTACGGCTATTTCCAAAATGGTGGCCGAGCGGGTCACCCTGGGGGATTACCGGGGCGCGCACCGGGTATTCACCACGGCGTTGCAAATCCTCTTAGGAATTGGTGTAATCACCGCGCTGTTGATGTTTTTTGGCGCGGATTATCTTGCTAAGCTGCACCTTTTGCCCGAGGTGGCCTATTCCTTCCGCGCGCTGGCGCCGGCCCTTTTCTTTGTGTCTCTGATGTGCGCTTACCGGGGCTATTTACAGGGTATGCAGCAGATGGCCCCCACCGCCCTTTCGCAGGTGGTGGAGCAGGTGGGTAAGCTGGTTATCGGCCTAGGCCTAGCCATCCTGCTCCTGCCCAAGGGGCCGGAATATGCAGCCATGGGCGCGCTTATCGGCGTTACGTCCAGCGAACTTCTGGCTCTCTTCTACATCATGCTGGCCTACCGCCGCAGATGGCCCCGCATCCGCGCGCGCATGGAGCGCAGCCGCCGCACCGAGGATAAGCCCGTAGCCAAGCGCCTGTTAGCCTTGGCTCTGCCCATCACCATCGGCGCATCCATCAGCCCCCTGGCCAGCGTGGTGGACAGCGCCCTCATCATCCGCATCCTGCTCAAATTGGGCTACGAAAAAGAAACCGCGCAAACGGCCTTCTCCCTCATGCGCACCAATGTGGCCACCCTCACCAACATGCCGGGCGTGCTCACCATGGCCCTGGCCATGAGCCTGGTGCCCGCTATCTCCGCCTTTATGGCCAAGCGGGATAAAGCCGGCATGCAGAGCGTCGCCCGCATGGGACTCAAGCTAGCCCTAATCATCGGCCTGCCCTGCGCCGTGGGCCTCTTTATCCTGGCCGGGCCGGTGCTCTCCATGCTCTATCCCAAGCTCTCCCCAGCGGAATTGCAACTGGCCACGGATTTGATGCATACCTCCGCCATCGGCGTGATCTTCCTCTCGCTGGTGCAATCCATGACGGGCGTGATCCAGGGCATGGGCAAGCCGCATGTGCCGGTTTTCAATCTGTTTATCGGCTTTATCCTCAAAGTGGTTACCCAACTGGTGCTGATGAATATTCCCGAGGTCAATATCCAGGGCGCTTCCGTATCCACGGTGGTCTGCTATGCCTTTGCGGGCATTGCCGATACCATCTATGTGATTCGCAAGGCCAAACTCTCCCTCAGCATGTTCGACGTGCTGCTCAAGCCCCTGCTTTCCAGCGCCATGATGGGTTTCGTGGTCTACATGCTGGGCCAACTGATGGCCGAGGCGGAGCACGCCTCCCTCTCCACCCTGTTCTCCGTGGCCGTAGGCGTATTCGCCTATGCCGTGATGGCCGTATACCTGCGCTTCTTCTCCAGGGAGGAACTGGAGTATATCCCCGGCGGGGCGAAGATCAAGCGGCTGATGTATCGGGATTAGCTTGTCAAAAAACCTGGGATTGTCAAGGGGACGCAGCCTCTTGACTTCCATGCCGGCTTCGGCGGCATCCCCCAGGGGGGCCTCTCTTGCCGCTTTGCGGCAATTCACCTTCTGCACGCCGAAACGGATGAAAGCCGCAGGCTTTCTTACTTTTCGTACTTTGTCGCCCGGAAACGCGCAGCGTTTTAGGCAAAGCGTGCATCCTCAAAAAAGCGGCTACGGGCCACCTTTTTGACAAGCTAAAGCCCCGGCAAGCCGGGACTTTTTGCATGCTATAATTTCTCCCACGGGTCCTCCCAGAGCACGATGGCTCCGGGCGTGGATTTCTTCATGTCGATCAGGCGCTGGTTGGCGCTGCCGCGGAATTTCAAATCGAGCGAGCGCTGATGCAGCAAGAAAGGACCGTCCACCAGCACGTCGAGTTCTTCAAGCAGGGCGTGCACACCTTCATTTTCCATGGCACGCAATTTCTCCAGCGTGTAGCCCGAATAGGCCCAAACGCCCTTTCCGAGCGCGCGTGCGCCCCGGGCCAGGGCCAGGCAGGGGCCGGGCTGCTCGAAAGGCTCGCCGCCCGAGAGGGTAAGGCCGGCGCAGAGGGGATTTGCAGCCATAGCGGCCAGGATCTCCTCCGTATCCGCCTCGTAGCCCGCGGCCGGGTCGTGGGAAGCGGGGTTGTGGCAGCCTGGGCAATGGTGGGAGCAGCCCTGCACGAAAACCGCCGTGCGTAGGCCGGGGCCATCCACAATGGAGTCCCGAACCACCCCATAAAGCCGTATTTTCATCGCCGCCTCCTGTTTATTATGATCATTACAATTCGTGCTTCACCCGGTCGGCCTCCTCGGCCCGCTTGGCGTCGTTCCATTTATCCATGGTGCCCACGAGGTAACCTGTGATGCGCCGGATGCGCTGGAATTGCGGCCCACCATGCTCCGTGCGGCCGCACTTGGGGCAAGTATCGCCGATGATGCCATTGTAGCCGCAAACCCCATCCCGATCCACCGGGTGGTTGATAGAGCCATAGCCGATGCCCGCCTCCTTCATGCATCGCACGATGCTCTCAAAGGCGTCGAGGTTCTGGGCCGTGTCTCCATCCAGCTCCACATAGCTGATATGCCCCGCATTGGTGAGGGCATGGTAGGGAGCTTCCAGGCGGATCTTATCAAAGGCGGAAAGCGGGAAATAGACCGGGATGTGGAAGCTGTTGGTATAATATTCCCGATCCGTAACGCCCTCGATCGCGCCGAAGCGCTTTTTATCCAGCTTGACAAAGCGGCCGGAAAGGCCCTCCGCCGGGGTAGCCAACAGGGTAAGGTTCAGCTTGCGCTTTTTCGATTCGTCATCCAGCCTGCGCCGCATGTGGGAGATGATCTCGAGGCCCAGATTCTGGGCTTTTTCGCTTTGGCCATGATGCTCGCCCACCAGCACCTTGAGGGTTTCCGCCAGGCCGATGAAGCCCACGGAGAGGGTGCCATGCTTGAGTACCTCGCCGATCTCGTCGTTCCAATGCAGGTTTTCACTGCCCAGCCAACAGCCTTCCCCCATGAGGAAGGGGAAGTTACATACCTTCTTTTTGCATTGGATGGCAAAGCGTTCCAAAAGCTGCTCAACACACAGGTCGATCTTGCGGTCGAGCTCTTCGAAGAACCATTCCGCATTGCCGCCGGAGAGAATGGCGATGCGGGGCAGGTTGATGGTGGTGAAGCTAAGGTTGCCCCGCCGCGAGGCAATCTGGCTGGTCGGGTCGTATACATTGGCCATCACGCGGGTGCGGCAGCCCATGTATCCTACCTCGGTCTCGTAATGGCCGGGCTTATAGTAAGGCAGGTTGAAAGGCGCGTCGACAAAGGAAAAGTTAGGGAACAGGCGCTTGGCGCTGCAGCGGCAGGCCAGGCGGAAAAGGTCGTAATTCGGCTCCCCGGGATTATAGTTAACCCCCTCTTTTACCCGGAAGATCTGGATGGGAAAAATCGGCGTTTCCCCATGGCCCAGCCCCGCCTCGGTAGCCAGCAGCATGTTTTTCATCACCATGCGGCCCTCGGCACTGGTATCCATGCCGTAGTTGATGCTGGAAAAGGGAGTCTGCGCGCCCGCGCGTGAGTGCATGGTGTTGAGGTTGTGCACCAATGCCACCATGGCCTTATAGGTTTCCCGGTCGGTATCCCGCACGGCCTTGTCCCTGGCAAAAGCCTGGGCCTTGGCAAAGGGGGCCTCTTCTACGCCCGCCTCAAGATAGAGCGCTTGCTCGCGGGCCAGGTAGCCGTTGCCGTCATCCAGCAGGGGCTCCAAATTCTCGGCCGCCAGCGCGGCGTTCACCGCGTCGATCACAGCCTGCGGCTCATCGAGCAGCAGCTCGAGGCTGCGTCCAAGCATTTGGCGGTAAGTGCGGATATAGGTCTTGGCCACGCCGGGGGCCAGGCCGTAATCGAAATTGACGATGCTCTGGCCGCCGTGCTGGTCGTTTTTATTCGACTGGATGGCGATGCAGGCCAGAGCCGCATAGCTGGTGATATGCATGGGCTCGCGCAGCACGCCGTGGCCGGTGGAAAAGCCGCCTTTAAAGAGGGTGAGCAGGTCGATCTGGCAGCAGGTGGTAGTGAGGGTATAAAAATCCAGGTCGTGGATGTGGATATCCCCCTCGCGGTGCGCCCGGGCATGCTCGGGATTAAGCACGTAGAGCTCGTTGAACTGCTTGGCGCCCTCGCTGCCGTATTTGAGCATCGCGCCCATGGCGGTGTTGCCGTCAATGTTGGCGTTCTCCCGCTTAATATCGCTATCGCTGGCCTCAGAATAGGTGATATCCTCGTATATTTTCATCAGGCGGGTATTGGCCTGGCGCACGCGGCTGCGCTCCGCGCGGTAGAGGATATAGGCCTTGGCCGTGCGCACGTGGCCGTTATCCAGGAGCACCCGCTCCACGCAATCCTGTATCTGCTCCACCTCGGGCTGATCCACCCCCGCCTCCTCCAGGCGCTGCACCACCTGCTGCGCCAAGCCCTCCGCACCGTTGGCGCTTACGCCCGTGGCGTCGAAGGCCTTTTGGATGGCCATGGTGATTTTTTGCATCTCAAAGGGCGCGATCCGCCCATCCCGCTTTTTGATGACGTCTATCATGCCGATTCCCCCTTATATCCTAGCCGGAATGTGCCGGCTCCACAACATATTGTATCATGCCGTGTAAATAGTATACATATTTTGTGTTCTTAATGCAATATCCAAAAGTGACAATGTCACGTTTGCCGCAAAACAAAAAAGGCCCCGTTTGCATGGGGCCTTCTTGCTTTTACTAATGCACCGAATTTTTCCGCAGCGCGGGAAAAAGGGGATTAGGAAGCCTTTGCTCGCAGAGCGTCAGATCGAGAAGGTTAACGGTGGTTCTGGAAGCAAGCACTGCAGTAGATCGGGCGGTCGTTCTTGGGAACGAACGGGATCTTGGTGGGAGCACCGCACTCGGCGCAAACGGCGTCGTACATTTCGCGTTCGCCGCTACGCTGGGATTTACGGTTGTTCCTGCAGCCCTTGCAGCGGATGGGTTCGTTCTGGAAGCCCTTCTCAGCGTAGAATTCCTGCTCGCCAGCGGTAAAAACGAACTCAGCGCCGCAATCCTTGCATACCAAAGTCTTGTCTTCGAACATTGTGTAAAAATCCCCTTGTAAAAAATTTTTCTGGTTGCCGGCCTTTCGGCTGACCTGGTCTTTGCCCCCACACTCGCCGCCCGGGAGGTTCGCTACTAGGCGTTACGCCCCCCACTACTGCTCCTCTCGCGGCCGACGGCCGCGGGCGGACTTACATCTAAGCCGCACCATGCTCACGGGCTTTGCCCGCTTATGTGGATCGTTTCGCCTGCGACTGGCATCGATTTGCAACCACAGCCCGAAAACCCAAACAACCTAAACTGTATTATAACCGAATGTAATAAAAAACACAACAAATATTTTCTTCGATTATATTCTTTCGTGCAAGTTCGCCATCCTTCTCCTGCAAACCGCTGTAGAAAGCGTCAATGCGGCGCGATTTCGTCATAAATCGCGCGGGGGCCGCCTACGTATTTGGGCCGCGTGCGGGCCATAACAAGGTTGGCTTCGCCGATCTTGCGCGTGTTTGCGTGGATGGGCACCACCACCGGGTGCAGGTGCATGCCGATCAACGTGCCGCCGATATCCAGCCCAGCCGACGCCTTTCCCCGAAGGTCTTCCACCATCACAGGCTCGTCCAGCCGCTTCACAGCCTCCATGGCAAACGCGCCGCCCGCGTGCAACTGGGGCCGCACCCATACTTGCTGCAGGTCATAGCGCTCCATACAAGCGCGCTCCGCCACCAAGCAGCGGTTAAGGTGCTCACAGCATTGCACGCACAGATACAGCCCCCGGGCCTTAGCCGCGGGCAATATAGCATCCATCACGGCCTTGGCCGCCTCTTGTGAGGAATCGGTGCCGATGCGCTTGCCGCAGATCTCGCTGGTGGAGCAGCCCACTACCAACATATCCCCGGCTTTGAGATTATCCGCGGAGGCCATCAGCTCCGCTAAGGCCGCTTGGGCCTGTTTATAAACTTCCAGCATTCGTTTTCCTCCCTGTTCTCGCAGTCATACCGAGTAATATTATAGCCTTTCCCCAGTCGCCTTGCAATACGCATCTTGGCGGCTGCAGCCCCCGTTACGCTGCTTGACAGGCGCAAGGCGGGAACATATACTGAATAAGAATTTAAAAGGCGAAAGAGGCCATTTTTTATGGATGATCGAGGCGGGCGCAAGTCCCTGGGTGAACTCTTGCCCGGGCAAAGCGGCCATATATACGGCGTAAATACGGCGGACAAGCGCGTGCGCCGCCGCATTGTAGACATGGGGATTACCCCCGGCACAGAGGTAACGGTGGTCAAGGTGGCCCCCATGGGCGACCCCATCGAAATCGCCCTGCGGGGCTATTCCCTCTCCCTCAGGCAGGAGGACGCGCTGCAGATTACCCTGATGAGAGGCGGCGAAAAGGACGCCCTGCAAAAACAGCAGCGCCAGGCCCTGGCCGAATACGAGCGCCGCTCCCACTCACAGCTCGGCCACGAGCGGGATACCGATGCCGAGGGGCACCGCCGCGCCGCCCTGCTGACCGAGGCCTTTACCAGTGCTTCCAGCGCCTGCTCTCGCGTAGACAGGATGGAGGAATGCGACGTTTGCGCGCATAAGATCGACCCGGGCGCGGAGAACCAGCCCGTGAAGCTGGCCCTGGTGGGCAACCCCAACTGCGGCAAAACCACCCTGTTCAACGCCATGACCGGCGGCCACGAATACGTGGGCAACTGGCCCGGCGTAACGGTAGAAAAAAAGGAGGGGCGCGTCAAGCAGCCCAACCGGGGCGCTGTGGGCAAAAACGCCATCTGCACCCACGGCCATGATATGACGCTGGTAGACCTGCCGGGCATCTATTCCCTCTCCCCCCATTCCATGGAAGAGATCATCGCCAGGCGCTTCATTGTAGATGAAAAGCCGGATGCCATCATCAACATCGTGGATGGCACCAACCTGGAGCGCAACCTCTACCTCACCGTGCAGCTGATGGAGCTGGAGCGGCCCATGATCGTGGCCCTCAATATGATGGACGAGGTGGAGAAAAACGGCGATTGCATCGACGTGAACCGCCTTTCCTTGGAGCTGGGCGTGCCTGTGATCCCCATCTCCGCCCGTACGGGCATGGGGGTGGATGAGCTGGCAGTCCAAGCGCAAAAGCTGATCCACGCCATCCACACCCAATTCCACGAGGGCTTCAACATCGAGCCGGACGACCTTTACGACGATTTCACCCACATGGCCCACCACCGCATCGGCAAGCTGGTCGAAAGCTACGCCAAGGCCGCAGGCTTGCCGTTGCATTGGACACAGATCAAGCTTTTGGAGAGCGACCAGCTTATCAAGGAAAGCCTGGGCCTGCCGCCGGAGGTAGAGCGGCAAGTAGAGGCCGTGGTGGCGGAATACGCCGCGGCCAGCCCCCTGGGCGATAACGAGAGCATGGTGGCGGATAGCCGCTACCGCTACGTGGGCCGCGTGTGCGCCCTCGCCCTCAAGCGGGCGCGCAAGCAAGGGGAAGCCAGCAGATCCAACCGCATCGACACCCTGCTCACCCATAAGTTCTTGGCCCTGCCCATCTTTTTCGGCATCATGATGCTGATTTTCGGCCTCACCTTTTCGAGCCTCGGGGCCTTCCTTTCGGATTGGGTGAGCGAGGCCATCGGCTCCTTTATCATCCCCTATATGCGCGAGACGATGATGGCCTCCGGCGCGTTTTCCTGGCTTACGGGCCTGGTCTGCGACGGCATTCTTACCGGCGTGGGCGGCGTGCTCACCTTCCTGCCGCAGATCGCCATTCTCTTCTTCTGCCTCTCCCTTCTGGAGGATAGCGGCTATATGAGCCGCATCGCCTTTATTATGGATAAACCCATGCGCCGCTTCGGCCTTTCGGGCAAGAGCTTCATCCCCCTATTGATGGGCTTTGGCTGCACCGTACCCGCGACCATGGGCGCGCGTACCATGGATAACGAAAAGGACAAGCGCATGACCATCTTGCTGCTGCCCTTTATGAGCTGCTCGGCCAAGCTGCCGGTCTACGGCCTCATCGCCGGGGCCTTCTTCGCCAAAGGGCGTGCGCTGGTGATCTTTTCGCTTTACGCCATCGGCATCCTGCTGGGCATCCTATCCGGCCTGCTGTTCAAAAAGCGGCTCTTCCCGGGGGAGGATGCGCCCTTCGTCATCGAACTGCCCCCTTACCGCGTGCCCACGGCCCGCAATACCTTTACCCACGTTTGGGAGCGGGTTCACCACTTTTTGCAAAAGGCAGGCACCATCATCTTCGCCATGAGCGTGGTGCTCTGGTTCCTGCAAAGCTTTGACCCCCGCCTCGCATTGGTGGAGGATGCCTCCAAGAGCATTCTGGGACTCCTGGGCGGCCTGATCGCCCCCCTATTCCGGCCGCAAGGTTTTGGAAGCTGGCAGGCTGCGGTGGCCCTGCTTACAGGGCTCATCGCCAAGGAGGCGGTGGTCTCCAGCCTGGCCATGTTTTACGGCTTCTCCCTATCGGCAGAAAGCGGCGCTGTGGCTACGGCCCTCTCGGGTACTTTTACCCCCCGCTCCGCCTATGCCTTCCTCATTTTCGTGCTGCTGTATGTGCCCTGCGCCGCAGCCGTCTCCACCATGCAGCGCGAGCTGCAAAGCGCCAAGTGGACGGCCTTCGCCGTGTTTTGGCAGGTGGCCGTGGCCTATGTGATTAGCTTTGTCGCTTACATGTTATTGGGCCCATTCCTGCCATAATAATAGTAAGGGCCCGATTATAGAGAAGGGAGCTGGCGTATGATCTGGTACATCCTGGCGGGTCTGATCCTGCTTTACACGGCCTGGTGCCTGGTCAGATGGTGGAAGGGCCGCAAAAAAGGCTGCCACGGTGGCTGCGCGGATTGCCCTAAGCGCGAGCGATGCGGGCGGAGATAAAAAAGATTGTCCCACCCGTGCCCCCATCTTTTCACAAAAATATCTGTTTTATCGCGCGTACTTTATGCTATACTTAGATCATAGAAGAAAGAGCGCCGCAACATGGGGCGGTCTCGCCCAATCCGGCGCGGGAAAGGGGAAGAACCATGCGAATTATCATCACGGGCAAAAACATTGAGGTATCGGAATACCTGGAGGATCTCGTAAACAAAAAGGTATCCAAGCTCGACAAGTATTTCCCCGAGGACACCGAAGCACATGTGACGCTGGCGGTAGAACGTAACCGCCACATCGTCGAGGTCACCATCCCCTACGTGGGCGGCATCATTCGCGGCGAGGTCGCTTCCGGCGATATGTATGCCTCTGTAGATAGCGTGCTGGCCAAGCTTGAGCACCAAATTGTCAAGCACCGCACCAAGCTCGAAAAGAATCTGCGCCAGGGCGCCTTCAAAGCAGAGCCGGTCTACGCCCCGCTGGAGGATTTCGACGACGAGCCCAAGCAGGTCGTGCGCGTAAAGCGTTTCTCCATCAAACCCATGGATGTGGAGGAAGCCATCCTGCAAATGGAACTCTTGGGCCACTCCTTCTACGTATTTGAAAATGCCGAGGATGGCACCGTAAACGTCCTCTACCTGCGTAAGGACGGGAACTACGGCCTCATCGAGCCGGAATATTGAGCCGCCTTATTTATCAAATATCAAAGGCCCCTCGCGGGGCCTTTTTATGTGCCAAAAAGGAATTGTTTCCACTTCCCGATATGTGACGGGCCTTCCTTCACGGCCGCGCCGTGCCCGGCAAAACGGCGCGCAAGGCCGCACGGATCTCCGCATAGCTGGTGCAGCGGCAGATATTCGCTTGCAACCATTCCTCCATGGCGCCCTCATCCGCCTGTGGCGCGCTATGCAAAAGAGCATAGCTGGCCATAAGGAAGCCCGGTGTGCAATAGCCGCATTGAAAGGCCCTGGCCTCGCTGAAGGCTTTGACCAGCGGGCTTTCGCCAATGCCCTCCACAGTGATTATCTGCTTGCCCTCCGCCGCGCAGGCGAGAACCAGGCAGCTTTTGACAGGCAGTCCGTCCATTACCACGGTGCAGGCCCCACAATCCCCGTTGCGGCAGCCGGGCTTGGCCCCGGTGAGGCCCAACTGGCCGCGCAGCACATCCAGCAGCACATCCGCGGGCCGTACCCAAAGCGCGTGGGCCCGGCCGTTTACATGCAGCGTGATCTCCGCCTTGCCTTTGTAAACGATCATCCTTTCCCCGCCTCCAATTCCGTAATGGTATCCTCCACAGCCTGTTTGAACAGGAAGGCGCGCCATCCTGCGCTGGCGATGCGGTCCGTTCTGGGCGGCTCGGGCAGGCTTTTGAGCGCATCCTCCGCCCTTTGGCTGGGCGTGCGGCTTTGATCCGCCAGTGCCGCGCATTCCACTAAAAAGGGGAAAGAACAAAGGCCCGAAACGGCCACCCGTACCCCTTCGGGCGTTTTGAGTGCGGCGAGGGTGATGAGCGGATAGTCGATCTTTTCGTTTTTTACCTTTTTTACATGAACATAGGGCATATCCAGGTATTTCTGCTCTACGCAGAAGTAGAGCAGCGCCGTTTCTTCCTCTCGCCGCAAACGGCCGTGGAAGCAATCGGCCAGCCTTTGCTCCACGATCTCTCCCCCGCGAAAGAAGCCTGCCTGCGCCTCCGCCAAAAGCAGCGGTAAAACGGCCTCGCGGTAGATGATCGTGCCGCAGATATTGCCGCCCAAGGTGATGGCGCCTTGGTTGGTATGGTCGGATATGCGCCGGGCCGCGCTGCCCAGCAGGGGGAACAGGCCGGATGTGGCCGCTTGCGTCAGCGTCAGGGCCGCGCCCATATGCAGCCCTCCGTTTTCCATAGCAAGCCTGTTGCATATGGGTATGGCCTTGAGGTCGATCACCGCCTTAGGCGCGATCTCCCCTGCCTGCGCCAGCGTCACGATCTCCGTGCCTCCAGCCAGGAATTGAAAAGGCTTAGGTGCTTCGCGGATGGCCTGATCCAGCTCTTGCAGGCTCTCGGGGCGATAGTAATCGAAATTGCAGGGAATCATGGCGCGTCCCCCTGCCCGAGGGCATGCCAAATGCTTTCCGGCGTGAGCGGCAGCATATCGAGCGATATCCCGGCCGCGCAGGAAAGGGCGTTGGCCAGGGCCGCGGCCATGCCGATCACGCCATGCTCGGAAAAGCCGCGCATGCCGCCCGGCGCATCCGCCTGCGGCGTGGTGACGAACGCTACATCATAGATCGGTTCCTCGCCGATGCGCAAGAGCTCATAGTTGCGCAGGCTGGAGGTCAAAAGGCGGGCGCTTTCGTCGTAAATATATTCCTCGTTACGCGCCAGGCTTAGACCCATGCTCATGCCCCCGCGGATCATCGCGGCAGCCGCATCCGCATCCTGTATGGCGCCGATATCCATGCACGTACAGGCCCGAAGCAGCCGGTAGGAATGATCTTTAGGATCATATTCCACCTCCACGCCCTGTGCGCCCACCGTCCAGGAATGGCCGGTCTTCCCCTTGCCGGTATCCTTCGCCAGGGGGCCGGTATGGCGCATCACATGGCTGCCCCTGCCGATGATTTGACTGCCCACCGCATTGCCGCCGCTGAGAATTACGCCGGAAACGAGATCCTGATAGCCCACGCAAAAATCCGGTTCGCCCTTGAAAAAGACTTTTTCTTGCCCATAATCCAGGTCTTCCTCCGGGCAGCGCAGGATGATCGCCGCCTGGCTGATAAGCTGGCGCAGGGCGTCGTCACAGGCGGCGATCACCGCCTTGCCCGCGAGGAAGCTCGAAAGGGAAGCTACAGTCTTCCAATATTCCGGCGTGAGCTTGGTATCCACAGAAAAACATACATGCACGCGGCCGGCAGCCATGCGCAGGCGCTGGGCCGCTAAAAGCGCCAGCGTTTCCTTGCCGCCGTTGCCCATCTCCACCACGCCAACATTGAGGTTGGCGCTGCCGTCGCTATTGAAGGTGAGCACAGCCCCGGCGCTGGCCCGGGTGCTGGGGTTGGGCGTTTTCCACAGCAGGGACACCCCCTTGGCGCGGATCAGGCCGTTTTCCAACTGCACGCGCTCCCCCGCCTGCCAATCGATCTGGTTGCGGAGGCTGTTGATGCAGGCGATTACATCCCCCAAGTTGCTGGCGTTGGCCTTGACCATCGTGGGCGTGAAATCACCGGGGCGGATGGCGTTGATCTGTCGCAGCTGCAGTTTATCCATATGCAGCGCGTTTGCCAGCGCATCCAGCGCCCGCTCCAGGCAAAAGGTATAGGCTTCGTGCGCAAAGCCGCGAAAGGAGGTGGCGTAGGTATGGTTGGTATATACGCACACGGAATCGCAGTATAAATTTTCGATATTATACGGCCCACTGCAATCCACGGCAATGGCCTTGGCCATATTGGGGGCGATATCGCAATAGGCCCCGCAATCCAAAAGATATTCCATCCTGGCAGCGAGGATCTTGCCGTTTGCATCCGCGCCAAGGCGGATGGCCGCCTCTAAGGCCAGCCGGCTGGGGGATGAGGCCATATCCCTGCCACGGCTGTTTTCCAGCTTAATGGTGAAGCCGGGGAATCGCTGGGCAGCCAGCGCGGCCATATATTCAAGAAAGACCGGGGCTTTGCCGCCAAATGCACCGCCCACGAAGGGCGCTTCCACCTCCACTTTGCCCATTTCCAGGCCTAAGGCCTTGGATACCAGCGAACGCACCGTATAGGGCGCTTGGGTGGAGCTGCGTATTTTCAGCCTGCCGTCCGCAAGGAACAGGGCGCTGGCGCAGCGCGGCTCCAGCGCGATGTGATCCGTTTGCGGCAGGTGATAGGTATGTTCCACCACGGCGGCGCATTGCCCAAAGGCAGCGTCGCTATCGCCCTTGGAAATTCTGTATGAGGAAGCGATATTCATGCCCGGCTGGGGATATATATCCTCCACCAGCTTGGCGTAGTTGCCCAGCTCCGGGTGCAAAAGCGGCGCGCCCGCCTGCAGGGCTTCATCCGGCGCGTTGATCACGGGCAGGGGGGTGATATCGGCGGTAATAAGCAGGGCGGCGGCTTCGGCCTGCTGCTGCGTATCCGCAACTACCAGGGCGATGGGTTCCCCCGCGTAGCGCACCCGGCCCGTGGCCAGGATGGGTCGATCCTCCATCAGAATGCCTGTCAGCGGCAGGCCTGCGCCGCCGCAGATAACCGCGCGCACGCCATCAAGCCGCTCAGCCTCACACGTGTGCACGGCGTGCAGCACGCCATGGCCCACGCCAGACACGGCATAGGTTGCGTATAGCTGCGGCGGCGCGGCAGTATCCGCCGCGTATTGGGCCTGGCCGCTCACCTTGAGCGGTGCGTCCAAGCGAACCGTCGTCATGGTCTCACCCCTTCCGCTCTCTAGTATTGGCCTATCAACCTGGGGCTATGCGGTCAGAGGGGCCGCCCCCAAGCGAAGCGGCCCTCGGATACGTGGCGACACCTATAGATAACCATGGGCCGCAAAGCGAAAAGCGATGCGGCCCATGACTTTTATCAGGGATGGCCAACAGGAGCCTTGAAACTTCATCTATTGCCCTTAACCGAGCTTATTAAAAACGACCGTCTGTTCTTTAAGGGAAATCTTTCCAACCTGATACCCGTATTGGGTTAGTTCCTTTTTATAATTCAAAAAAGAATGGTCTATCTCGATTCCGGCGATATTGTGGATCTCAGTAAAGGATAGTTTCATTGACGGGCTCCCGCTTTTTTGAACATATTCCCATAGCGCATTGTACTTGCTCATAACGCCTCTCTCCCTACTATTCCCACTTGTATTCAAATAAACAGTCAATCCAAATCGCAGAGGACGATGGGGTTCCCGTGCTCCTCCACCAGGCTTTTCACATCTTCAAAGGTGAGGAAAACCGTGGCGGTATTCTCCAGCGGGTGGATGCCGACGCGCTTTCCCTCCAGTTCCTTATCAAAAACCATGGTCACCCTGCACTGCGCATCGTTCAGAATGCCCGCCGGCGTCACATGGCCCTTTTCCAGCTTTAAGAATTCCCATAGATCATCCTCGCTGGCAAAGGTCAGCTTGCGGCTGGGTATTCTTTCCCCTAAATGCTTTAGATTAACCGTTTTATGGCCGGCCAGCGTGACCAGGTAATAGCTCCGCTTCTTATCATCACGGAGGAAAAGGTTCTTGACGATCTGCTCCCGATGGGGGATGTTTTGCGCCTCCACTTCTTCCATCGTATAAACGGCGGGATGCTCGCAGGCCTCGTAAGCGATATGCCGTTGATCCAAAAGGGCATAAAAATCTTCTTTGTGCAGCAACTTCTACTCTCCTATCCGCGCGGCGGCCTGAAATTTGTGCCATTATATCATATCCCGCCGCCAATAAAAAGGGAGAGCGGCACGCTATGCGCCGCTCCCCTTGCCTTTAATCGATGACATCGTAGCCCTGATCCTCAATCGCCGCCTTGATGGCCTCGAGGCCGCTCTTGGCAGCGTCGTGCGCCACGGCCACGGTTTTGGCGGCCAAATCCACCTCTACGCCCGCGATGCCGGGCAGGGCGCTCACGGCGCCGGTTACAGCCTTCACACAATGCTGGCAGGACATGCCATCCACCCGAATGACGCTCTTTTCCATCACAATTTCCTCCGCTTCTTTATTTATGCTAAGTTAAAAGGCTTTAACAGCTTATCTACCTCCACCGTTTTGCCGCCCTCGTGCATGGGAACCTTTGCAAAGGTCCAGCCCTCCACAGCATCCGGATCGACCCCGGCGGCGATCAGCGGTTCGGGATTGAGGGCGAATACGATATCCTTATCGTTGGCTCTTAAATCCTTGGCCCACTCGAACATATTGCCGCCCCCCATGCTCACGCCAAAGTGATCCATATCGCTGTGGTAGCCGATAGCGTCCGGCGCGAGCCTGACGATCCGTTCATAGGCCCCCAAGGGCGTAGCGTCCCCTTGCGCGGCCTGTGCACCAAAGTCAACGCCTACGGCGATGGTTTCCCCATCATAATCGTAAGCTTCCGGCAGCTTAGCCGCATCCAGCCCCGCGGCCAGGAAGGGGGCGGCGTCGAAGATAAGCAGGGCGTCAAGGGAAGTTTGGCTCCAATCCCCGCGCCAGATAAACTTCGCGCCGCCATCCGGCGCTTGGAAGGCCCAGCCCTCCGTCATTTCTTCGACCTGCCCCGGCGCGGCCAGCAGCAGCGCTTCAAAGGAATCTGCGGAGCCTTGGCCGATCACGTCGAGACTCTGCCTCAATTGGGCGCAGGCGGTGGAAAGGAGCAGCAGCGCCGTCAACAGAGAGATCACAAAAATACGTTTGGTGTTTTTCATGGTTAAACCGCCTCCCCTTCGGAATGGGTCACCTTGAAGCCTTTAAGCCGCAGGGCGTTGGTCACCACCGAAACGGAGCTGAGGCTCATGGCCGCGGCGGCGAAGATCGGGTTGAGCAGAGGACCGCCGAACAGGTGCAGCAGGCCCGCCGCGATAGGGATGCCGATGGAGTTATAGCCAAAGGCCCAGAACAAATTCTGCTTGATGTTGCGGATGGTCCTTTTGCTCAGCTCGATGGCCGCGGAAACATCCATCAGATCGCTGCGCATGAGCACGATATCAGCGGATTCCATAGCCACATCCGTGCCCGAGCCGATGGCGATGCCCACATCGGCCTGGGCCAGGGCGGGCGCGTCGTTGATACCGTCTCCCACCATCGCCACCTTGCGGCCCTCGGCCTGCAGCTTTTTGACCTCGCCCGCTTTATCCTGCGGCAGCACCTCGGCCAGCACCCGGTCGATGCCCACCTGTTTGGCAATGGCGGCGGCGGTTTTTTGGTTGTCGCCGGTGATCATCGCCACCTGAACGCCCATCTTGTGCAAACGCTCGATGGCCCGGCGGCTGCTGGGCTTGACTACGTCCGCCACGGCCACGATGCCGCCGAGGGCGTCATCCGCAGCCACATACATCGGGGTCTTGCCTTCGCCGGCCAGCCTATCCGCCTCGGCCTCGAATGCGCCCAAAGCAACGCCCTGCTCCTCCATCAGCTTGCGGTTGCCCGCGAGAATGGTTTGGCCGTTGATCTTCGCGCGGATGCCCCGGCCCGTGAGGGCCTCGAAATCCGCTACCTGCATAAGCTCCAGCCCCTTTTCCTGCGCGCCCTGCACGATGGCCTGGCCCAGCGGGTGCTCGGAAGCTTTTTCGGCGGAGGCGATGAGGCGCATGAGCTCCTCCGTGGAGAAGCCGCCCGCGGGAAGCACATCCGTAACCGTAGGCTTGCCTTCGGTGATGGTGCCGGTCTTATCGAACACGATGGTATCGACCTTATGCGCCGTTTCCAACGCTTCGCCGCCCTTGATGAGGATGCCGTTCTCCGCGCCCTTGCCCGTGCCCACCATAATGGCTGTAGGGGTGGCCAGGCCCAGGGCGCAGGGGCAGGCGATGACCAGCACGGAGATGAAGATGGTGAGGCTGAATTTCACATCCCCGCCCGTGCCGATCAGCCAGGCCAAGCCCGCGATTAGGGCGATGGCCACAACGATGGGCACGAAATAGCCGGATACGATATCCGCCATTTGGGCGATGGGGGCCTTGGAGCCCTGCGCATCCTCCACCAGCTTGATGATCTGCGCCAGGGCCGTATCGCTGCCGATCTTTTCGGCGCGGAACTGGATGGTGCCGTTGGTGTTGATCGAGGCGGCGTATACCGCATCCCCCGCCTTTTTATCCACCGGCATGCTCTCGCCGGTGAGCATGGATTCGTCGATGGCCGTATGGCCGGAAAGCACGGCGCCATCCACCGGGATCTTCGCGCCGGGTTTGACGACGAGGATATCGCCGATCTCCACCTCGTCGATGGGGATCTCCTTTTCCGCGCCGTCATGGAAAATAATGGCCGTTTTGGGAGCCAGGCCCATCAGCTTTTTGATGGCCTCGCTGGTCTTCCCCTTGGAAACGGTCTCCAGCGTTTTGCCCAGCATGATCAGGGCGATGATCACGCCCGCGGTTTCAAAATAGAGCGCGTCCACGGCCATATAATGGCCATTAGCGATCTGAAATACATTATACACGCTGTAGATTACAGCAGCCGTGGTGCCGATGGCGATCAGCGAATCCATATTGGGACTGCGCTGCCAAAGCGCCTTGAAGCCCACGGTGTAGAACCTATGCCCCACGGCAATGATGGGGATCACCAACGCGATCTGCACCAGGCCGTAGATCAGCGGGTAGCGCATGGGTTGCAGCCAGGCCGGGAAGGGCAGGCGCACAAAGCTTATCATGGGGGCCATGGCGATATATAAGAGCGGCAAGCCAAAGGCTGCGGCCACGATGAACTTGATCCATTGCAATCGAATGGCCTTTTGCTTGCGCAGGCGGTCTTCCTCAGCGGCGTCGGTCTTGGCGATCTCCAAGGGCTGATAGCCCGCCTTTTCGATGGCCGCCTTGATGGCGGATTGGCGTATCTTCTGCGGCTCGTAGGTAACCGTGGCCTTTTCGGTAGCCAGGTTGACCGAGGCGCTCACCACCCCGTCGAGCCGGCTGAGCACCTTTTCGATGCGCTGCGAACAGGCCGCGCAGGTCATGCCGCCGATGGGGATGGTAACGGTGCTATTTGCCGCCTTTTCCTCCACCTCATAGCCGATTTTGACCACGGTCGCTTTGATATCGGCCAGGGTAGCATCCTCGCCATATTCCACAAAGAGCTTTTCGCTTGCCAGATTCACCGCAGCCTGCCGCACGCCGGGCAGCTTTTTTACGGCCTTCTCGATGCGCTGGGCGCAGGCCGCGCAGGTCATGCCGCGAATGCTCAATACCTGACTTTTCATACGGGGTCACCTCGTTTCTGACATTTGGCCTTGACAGCAACTTGCCGTCCTATTATTATTGTAACCATAATATTCGTTGTGGCAAGTATGTACTTTATTGTTCAATACTATGTAAAACTATAGTAAGGAGGGTTCCTTTATGAAGCGCGACGAAACCACACTGCATTGCCCTGTGGATGCGACTTTGCGCCTGATCGGCGTCAAATACAAGGCGCTGATTCTTTGGCACCTTTTAAGCGGCCCGCTGCGCCATGGCGAATTGCAGCGGCTGATCCCCGCAGCCACACCCAAGATGCTCACGCAGCAGCTGCGCGAGCTGGAAGCGGATGATCTGCTCGCGCGCGAGGTTTTTCCTGTGGTGCCGCCCAAGGTAGAATATTCGCTCACGGCGCGGGGCAAGAGCCTTAAGCCCATCCTCACCGCCATGTATGAATGGGGCGCGGGCTATATGAAGGAAAAAGGGCAGGAAATATCCTGCTCCATGCGGTTGGACGTATAAGCAACAAACATCCCCGGCAGTGCCGGGGATGTTTGTTTGACAAAGCTTATTCCACGGTAATTACGGAAACCGGGCAGCCCTCCTGCGCCTCGATGGCGCTCTCTTCGACCTCTTTAGGCACATCCTCCCGATACACTTCGGCCACCCCATCCTCAGCCATGCGGAAAACCTCGGGGCAGGTATCTGCGCACAGGCCGCAGGATATGCAGCCGCTTCGATCCAATGTCGCTTTCATGATGCTCCTCCTTGCTTTTCGTATATATATGGGCGGCTAAGCGCCGCTCACTCCGAAGCCAGGCGCTTTTCGCCCTGGATGGCCTGGATGGGCCGGATGTTCTGGGTCACTTCCAGCACGCCCAGGTATTCGCCACCCTCGCCGCGCACGGCGAAATAGCGGATGAGGATGTATTTTTCACCCATCTGGATCCAAAAATCCTCGCTCTCCTTGCGGCCCGCCTTGAAATCCTCCACCAGCTTTTCTACGATATGCACGCTGGCCGGGGGGTGGCAGTTGGAAACGTTGCGGCCGATGACGGCCTTCGTACGGGGGAATACCCGCTCCACGCCCTGGGAGAAATACTTCACTTTATCGTCTTTGTCCACAAAGGTGATATCCATAGGCAGGGTATTGAGCACCCCGATCAGCTCCTCCGTACTGAAGGAACCGGTGGGCAGGATGACCTCGCCCGGCAGACGGACGCTCCGCGCTTCCTGCGTCTGCTCCTGCGGCTCGGCCATCTGCGAGGCGGCGGCGGGCTCGATCAGGCAGTAGCCCAGCTCGCCGCTCTCATCCGCGATGCGCCGCCATTCATCTTCCGTCAGGTTTTCCAGCAGCATGGGCAGCATGATGTTCTCCTCTTTGAAGATCATCTCACCGATCTTATTAAGCACCGCCTCGATGGCTTGCCTGTTCGCTTCCAGATCCGCATCGCCCCAGGCAATGACCTCCTTGAGCTGGGCGCGGATTTCGTCATCCACCCCCCACATCACCTTGGGCGGGGCCGTGATGCCATATTGCTCCATATAGGGGAAGAAAAGATTCTCTTTTTTGAGGTAGTGCTTGTCGATCTCGGACAGGCGCGCAAGACCCGCGGCTGCCTCTTTGGCCGCCTGCGGATCGGGCAGCAGGTTAAGCCGGGTGCGGATTTGCCGGCTCACTTCCTCGATGGCCCGGTTTTCCTGCTTGAGGATGTTGACGGGATGCCCCGGAAGCGAAGCGGGGGTGCTTTGCTTGTGGATATCCTCGATCGAGCCTTTGAAGACCGAAGCATGCACATCACACAGGCGCTGCACCTCGGCCACGGGCAAGCCGCCGTTGATCAGCGCCTGTTCCGCCAAGGCGATCTCCTCTGCGGATACGCCCCCGAACACGGCCTCAAAGCGGCCCTTGACCTCCTCCACGCTCTTGCCTTCGTGAAGCTGGCCGATCAGCTCCCGAAGGACTTGCTGGCGGTATTCGCGATTGTTGATCTCCTTGCTCATATCAGTGCCTCCTTTTTTCTGTTGCTATGCTGCGAAGGGTTGCATCCTACAGCGCCCGCGCAAAGCGCGCGCCATAGGCCCTGCAATCCGCCAGGCCCGCTTCATCGGGCACCCAGAGCAGCCTCTGCCCCTCATCCACGATGGAAAAGCCGCAATCCGTAAGCGCCGCGGTCAGCTGCTTCACGGCTTCGCCGCTCCAACCGTAGCTGCCAAAGGCAGCCGCCTTTTTGTTTTTGAATTTTAGGCCCTTGACCATTTCCAACAGGCCGCCCATTGCATACAGGTAGCCGTTGTTGATGGTTGAGGAACCAAAGAGCACCGCCTTGGAACGGAAGATCTCGCTAACGATGTCGTTCTTATCTTCCTTGGCGGCATTCATCAGCTTCACCCGGATGGTGGGATCGGCCTCGAGGATGCCCTCTGCCATGGCCTCCGCCATTTTGCGGGTGGCGTTCCACATGGTGTCGTAAACCAAAGAGATCTGGTTTTCCTGATAGGCATCCGCCCATTCGAGGTATTTGCCTACGATCTGCGCCGGGTCTTGCCGCCAGATCACGCCGTGGCTGGGGCAGATCATGCTGATGGGCAGGTTCATGGCAAGCAGCTCGTTAATCTTTTTGGTCACAAAGCTGCTGAAGGGCGTGAGGATGTTGGCGTAATAGTTGAGGGCCTCCGCGTAGAGCTCGGCCTGATCCACGGTGTCGTTATAGAGGGATTCCGCCGCGTAATGCTGGCCAAAGGCGTCGTTGCTGAAAAGGATATTCTCGCCCGCCATATAGGTGAGCATGGAATCCGGCCAATGCAGCATGGGCGCTTCCACAAAAACCAGCTTGTTCACACCTAGGTCCAACGAATCGCCGGTCTTCACGGTTACAAAATTCCAATCCTGGTGGTAATGCCCTTTGAGGATCTTTGCGCCGTTTGCCGTGCAGTAAACCGGCGTGCCGGGTATCTCGCGCAACAGCTCGGCCAGCGCGCCGCTGTGGTCGATTTCGTTATGGTTGGCAATGAGGTAGTCGATCGTGTTTAGATCGACCGTCTCCTTGAGCCGGGCGACAAACTCCTTGTCAAAGGGTTGCCACACCGTGTCGATCAGCGCAGTCCTTTGATCCCGCACCAGATAGGAATTGTAGGAGGAACCCCTATGCGTAGAGTATTCGTTGCCGTGAAACCTGGTAAGCTCCCAGTCGATTTTGCCGACCCAACTCACCGTATCCGTTAGTTTTTTCATGCGCCCGCACCTCCTTAGCCCGCGTTTTCGTTTGTGTCTCCATTCTACCATCTTTCCCCAGAGATTTGAATCATATAATGCAAAAACTGTGGCCCGCGAGCGAGCGAAATAGGGGCTTCAAAAATCCGCCTTCCATGATAAAATAATATATGCATTATGATACGCCATTGAGGGAGGACGCTATGATCTACCGCAACGCCATTATTGAAGATATCCCCGCCATTTCCGAGCTGCAAAAGAAATACCATGTTTCCACCATCAGTGAGGAGGATAAAAAGGACGGCTTTGTCACCACCTTGTTTGCGGAAGATCAGTTCAAAGAGCTGATCGAAAAGGAAAACGGCATCGCCCTGGCCTGCGATGGGGCGCGCATCGCCGCCTATGCCATGGCCGCTTCCTGGGAATATTGGTCCAAATGGCCGCTTTTCCAGCATATGATCCAAGACCTAGCGCACACGCAATACAAGGGCCAAACCCTTTCTGTGGAAAATTCCTACCAATACGGGCCCGTCTGCGTCGATAAAGATTACCGGGGCACGGAGGTGTTACCCAGGCTCTTCGCCTTTTCCGCGGAGCAGATGGGCAAGCGCTACCCCATCCTCATCACCTTTATCAACCATATCAACCCCCGCTCCTATGAGGCCCACACCCGCAAGCTGGGGCTGGATGTGATTAAAAGCTTCGATTTCAACAACAACCGCTATTACGAACTGGGCTACGATACTTCCAACTATTTTAAAGCTGCCGAATAATCGGCCCCGCTTAAAAGCACGGCGGCGCGGATATGCATCCGCGCCGCTTCGCCATTTACACCAGCCATTCCTTTTTCAGTTGCCATAGGGCGGCCTGCACGCTCCCGGCCCCGTGCGGTTGGCCGGCCCGGATGCGTTCATGATGGCGGAAAAGCCTTTGCCAGCTCGCCTGCACCTCGCGCTTAAGATCCGGGTAAAAGTTGGTCAGCAGCACGTCGCTATTGTGCCGGATGCCGTAATCGGTCAGCTTTTGCTTGAAGCGTTTTTCCTCCGTCTCGGTCTCGCCGATGTATTGGTGGCGCAGAATCTTGTTCCAATCATACATATCGAAGAAGATAGCCTCATCCGCAGGCACACGCAGCGCCAGAAGGCGGCTGTCGCCTGATTGCTCCACGCTATACAGCTCCATAAAGGCCCAGTAAGGGAGCTCGGCCCCTGCCGGGCGGGACACGTATGTTTGCGCCTGCGCCACGAACCAATCGTAGGCCGCCAGAAAAACCGGCGCGCTTTCCTCATATTTTTTGATCACATATTCGCGCCTGGAAAAGCAAACGCCATCCCGCTCGAGAGCGTTGACCACCGCCTCCGCCTGGGAGGCATAGAGCGTTACCGCAGGATATTCCGCACCCATTCGTTTTTGATCTCCCATATATTTCCGTAGCTATTGCCGCTGCCCAGGATTACGCTATCGTCAAACAAACGCCACCAGCTCCCGATGATCTCCCGCTTGATCCGCGGGTAAAACTGTGATATATAGGCTTTGGCGTCGCTCACGCCATATTCCTCCAGCATTTGCAGGTGGCGCTTGGCGTCCGCCGCATCCGCGGGGATGTAGGAATAATTGAGGATCGTGCCCCATTTGTCGATATTCACCCGGGTAATAAGAGCCGGGTCTACTTCCATCTCCAATATCACCGCGCCCTCGCTTGGCAGCATGGTGGCCTCCTTAGAGGCGGACACCCAGATCGGATATTCCACATCCGCGGGCTTTTGCGGCGCAGCGGGGCTGTTTCTTACCAGCCAGTCGTATACCTCCAGCACCAGCGGCGCGTGCTCATCCAAATCTTTGAAGATATATTCCTTTTTGGCGATGTAGCGGCCCGTTTCGGCCAGCACCTTCGCCACGTTCTCATTCTGCTTCGTCCAAACGGTCATGCCGCCTTTTCCCCTTCTCTGCCAGACCCTTGGCTTGCTATAACATCCGCCCCGGCTTCACGCTAGCACGGCCCGGCATGGCCCTGCCATGCGAACAGGCCGTCGATGAAGATGCGCGCGCCGGCATATTCTACCATAAGGCCGGCGTTTGCCAGCAGGGTAATGGTAATGGGCCGCTCCGGCATAGCAGGATCGATCTCCTTTTGCGGATATTCGGAGGCCACAAGGTAGCCGGCCCCGTGGCTGTTTCTATTAGCATAGCTCGCCCGGCAGGGTGCGTCCACCCATTTAAGATGGCTGGCAAAGCCACGATAAAAGCCCTTCACGCTTTTGCGAGGGGTCTTTGCCGGCGAATAATAGGCGAGAGATTAATCGGAAGAAAGCAGTTCGTCAGCCGTCATATCCAACGCTTGGGCCAAAATCATAACCTCGTGGTCCTGTACAAGCCGCTGCTGCCCTTCCAACCTCGATAGGCTGGTAGCGCTGATATCCATGCCGAGCGTTTGCAGTTTGGCTAGAAAATCCTTTTGTTTAATCAACTTGGCGGTTCGTATGGCATATACTTTTTGTCCTACGATGTTTTTATTACCTACCGAAAGACGCGGCTTCATAAAAATAAATACCACCCTCAATTTCTTTTCCTTATGATATTTGAGAATGGAGTTGTTTTAATGCATATATCGCAGTAAAATTAATTAATCCGATTTCTGCATTAAAACGAGGTGTATGTATGAAGCAAATTCCTGCTTGTTGCTTCATCGGCCACAAGCCGCAGGAGTTTCATTTCGGGCACGATGAGCTGTACGAGGATTGCCTCCTGCTCAAGGCCGCGTTGGCGCGGGAAATCAAAGCCATACTGGCGCAAGGCATTACCACCTTTTTCACCGGCATGGCTTTAGGTGCGGATATGTGGTGTGCGGAGATCGTTCTGGCCTTGCGGGAGGAAGCGCCGGAACTGGGCATTGAGCTGACCGCTGTAGCACCCTTTGCGGGCCAGGCAAATCGCTGGAGCAACGATTATCGAGAACGCTATTTCAACATTCTAGAGCGAGCGCAGGAGGTCGTCGTTTTACAGGAGCATTATGCAAAGAACTGCCTGGCAAAATGCGGGCAATACATGGCGGACCGTTCCACCCACCTGCTGGCGGTCTATAATGGCAGCCCGGGCCGGACGCGAGACGCGCTGGAATATGCCCGCAAGCGGAACCTTACCTGCATCGTGATTAACCCGCAAACGCTGGTGTCGGAGCGGCAAAGCCCTCTTCGCCGGTTTATCCTGCTAAAAAAGGCGGATCATTGAGGCGGGCGGCGCAAAAAAGGCTGGGGCCCCCGCTATTAGGCCCTTTCTTTTGCGTGCGCGAGCAGGTATTTCTCCGCCTGTGCGCACCACATGCCGCCGTGTTCCTTGACGATGCGGTCGAGCCCTGCAAACAGCGGGGCGCTCCTGCCCTTTTCCTCAAACTCGGCAAGGGCCGTGAGCGGCATATCGAGGTGCGTGTAAACGAGCTTTTTGCCGCCCGGGATGTGCGGCAGGTTGATGGTGGTTTCCGGCACGCAGTTGAGGCCGCCGATGTGGGTGATCATGGCGGCGGGATTGAGCTTACCCGCGTTCATCAGGGCGATGGATTCGCGCATGTCGTCCGTATTGCCGCCCGAGGTGCCCATCACATGGTGGCCTGCATAATGGATGTTGTAAAAATTCATACCCGCGGTGAAGGATGTATCCGAGGGACCGGCGAAGAAGTTAAGGCAGCCGTCCTGGCCCAGGATGACGTCCGCCTGCTCCACCACCGCGCGCACGGGCGCGAAGCAGATTACGTCGTCATAACCGGCGCCGCCCGTCAGTTCCAACAAGGCCGCCACCGCGCTTTCGGTTTTGGCCGTGTTCACATATTTTAGCTTCACGCCGCAAGCAGCCGCATGTTCTACGGTATAGATGCTTTCCGCCCGGGCCAGCCGCGCGTCGTCGATATCCGTCACCACAAGCAAGCCGGGCCTGCGCTCGCTGTGGAGCGCATAGTCGATCGCGCCCAGGCCCATGGGCCCGGCGCCGGCCAGGAGCGCCAGCTTACCGCCCGCTACAATGCCCATCTTATGTTCGTAGCTGCCGAAAGGCGTGTGGTACATAGCGTGGTAGGTGCCTACGATGCAGCTCATCGGCTCCGCCAGCGAACCATAAAAAAAGGTATCGCTCTCATACGGCAGCAAGCAGTCGGAGATGAGGATTTCCAGAGGGATTTTAACATACGTAGCGTCGCCGCCGCAGAGCGGATAGGAATAGCCGGGCGCGGCCAGCGAGCCCTGGTAAAAATGCGCGGGCTGGATGGCAAAGCCCTGGCCCGGCTGGTATTTATGGCGCCAGTTTTTGCCTACCTCCACGATGCGCCCGCAAAACTCATGGCCCACGATGACGGGGTTCTCCGCTACGTCATCCGGCACGCGCTTGTGCGCGGAGCCCTGCGAAGCTTCCTTGTAGCTCGACATGCAAAGGCTATCGCATACGACCTCGCAGAGCACATCGTCATCGCCCACGGGGCCCAGCTCGAATTCCTCGAGCCTTAGATCATTCACACCGTACAGGCGCACCGCCTTCGTCTTCAAAGCAAACACCTCCAAATCATAGTCGTGGTTGGGTTAATCTTTAAGGTGGAATGCCGCCTTAAGGCCCTCCACCTCGGTCTTTGAGATATGCGCCACAGGCCCCAGATCCACGGCGTTCAAAATGGAATGGGCTGTAGATTCCAGCACCTCGAGCCGGTCGAAAGCCTGCAAAAGCGTAGCGCCGGTCACAATCACGCAGTCGTTATGGAAAATGAGAGCGGGCCGGTTTTCTTTGAATTCCGCAGCCACCTTTTCGGGCGCTGTGTAGAGCTCACAAAAGGGCCGCTTCTCGATATCGCGCAGGAGGATGTAACTCTCGGGTATGGTGCGCGGGTCAAAGCGCGCGTCCGTAACGGCAAAGGCCATGGCCTTGGGCGGGTGGGCCAGCAGCACCGCGTTGATGCCGGGGTGCATTTCGTAGATCAGCTGGTGCACCCGCACGGCGCGGGATGGGGTCTTCCCCTGCTCCTTCATACCCGCCTTCACGCGCACAAGGTCTTCTTCATTAAGGTAGGCACGGTCCTTGCCAAAGGGGGTAATGAGGAAGCTGCCGTCCGCGAGGCGCACGGAATAGGTGCCCTGCGTGGCCGTAAACAGCCCCTGGCGATAGGAGCGGTGGATGAGGGTGACCATATCACGCCGCGCGGCCAGTTCCTCGGAGCTTCTGGCGTGGGGGATGAAATCATCCATGTGCAGGTGGTAGCGGGTATCCGTTACGGCAAAGGAGGCCGCGCCCAGCGCATTGGGCTTGCCCAGCCTGCAGGCGAGCATTTCGAGGTTGGCCGTATATTCGAGCGTTTCGAACATCATAAAGGCCGTAAACATATCCTTCGCGCCAATGCAGACGCCGTGGTTCTCGAGCATCACGATGTTGACGCCCTTTTCAAACTCCGCCGCAATGTTGTCGCCCAGCTCCTCGCTCCCGGGCAGGGCGTAGGGCGCCATGGCCACATCGCCGCAGGTCTTATATACGGAAGGGATCAGTCCCAGCGCAGGGGTTTTGCGCACGATGGAAAAGGCCACCAGCGCAGGCGGGTGCGCGTGCAGCACAGCCTTGATATCCTCGCGCTTTTTGTAGATGGATTGGTGGAAGGGCAGCTCACTTGAGGGCTTATGCGGGCCGGAGGCCATGCCGTCCGGCCGGATGCGGATGATATCCTGCCGCGTTAAGGTACCCTTGTCTATGCCCGCCGGGGTGATCCACAGGTCGCCGTCTTCATCCAGAATGGAAAGGTTGCCGCCCGAGGTGGTGGTCAACCCCTTGTCGTAGATCCGCTGCATGAACATCACCAGCTGATCCGCCGGGTGTAAATAGGAAAGGTTCACTCTCATGCCTCCATTTCGTTGCGGATGATTGCCCAGGTGCTTTCGATAAGATTTGCAAAGTGCGGCTCGCGCATTTTTTCAATGACAAACCGCTGGCGGGGCGAATTGATGTCCTCGCCGCTCACTTGCAAAAAGCCGTAGCGCTCGCAAAGAGAGCGAAGCCTGTCAAGCTGCGCGTCCGTATTGCGGGTGGGCATATAGGTAAGGGCGCGAACGCCGCTTTCCGCCAGCGTTTGGAACAGCAGCTCGAGGTTTTCATCCTCAAAGCGCTGCGCCTTTTTGTCGCCCGTGACGGAGGCCGTAACATCCCCCAAATAGGCGTAGCAGAGAATGGCGCCCGTCTCCTTCCCCAGGGCCACGATGTCGCAAAGAAGCGGGCACTCCGCCGTGGCGGGGATATAAACCTTGGGGATACAGTCCTTTTTGAGCGTGCCGATCAGGTCGTATTCCGCCAGCATATCATTATGCGGCTTGAGCTTGCGCGCCAGCGCCTGCATCAGGTGGCGCTCGGTAACCGTGCCGCCGCTCGCGTATTGCGAAAGCGGGAGCACATCTCGCTCAAAATCGAGCGATACGCCCATTTCGGCGTTGAGTCTGTCCAGCATTTCACGGTTGCGGACATTACGCTTTTCGCGAAGAGGAACGAAAAAGGCTTGAATGCGGGAGATGGACCTGTGCGGCACGCCGTGCAGCGCCATATAGCTCACGCCCATCTGGTCGGGGTTGTTGGTGCGCAGGTTTTCAAAGGGAGTGCCAACCATGGAAACGCGACACTCCACACCCACCGTGGTCGGGATGCCAACGAGCTTGCCCGCCTCGATGAATTCTTCCGCGCCGCCCATGGAATCGTGGTCTACGATGCCGCAGGTGCAAAGCCCCTCCGCCCGCGCGGCGTAGACCGCGGCCGAGGGCGAATAAGGGGAAAAGGAAAAGGTGGTGTGGATGTGGTTGTTCACCAGCCGCTCGTCCATCGGCGGGAAGGCCGCAGTTTGCAGGGCGGCGCGGAGGGCATGGAGCCGCGCTTCTTCGGTGGGCGCGTTGAGCGTATCGAGCAGGTGTTGATCGATCATCTGAGCATCACCTGCCCGCCCGTGACCGGGATTGCCTGCCCGGTTTCGAAGGTTTGCTCCACGCAGTAGAAGATGGCCTTTGCTACGTCCTGCGGCGTGCAGCCGCGCTTGATGAGGGATTTGTTTAAGTAATGCGCCTTCACATCCGCCAGCGTTTTCGCGCCGGGCACCTTGCCCGCGCGCAGGTATTGCACGAATAGGCCCTTCTCCGGGTCGCTCCACAGCGGCCCGTCGTAAAAATTGCCCGGGCAGATGGCGTTGACCTTGATGTTATAGGGCGCAAGCTCGAGGGCAAAGCTCTGCGTAAGGCCGATGCCGCCGAACTTGCCGCCCGCGTAGGCAAAGTTCTTTTCGCTGCCCGCAAGGCCCGATTTGGAGTTAACTTCGATAATATCGTAAAATGCCCCCGGTGCGGCCTCGTGCTGCGCTTTCATAATGCGGCTGGCGTATTTGACGCAGGTGAAATAGGCTGTATAATTGACGCTGGTCACCAGCTCGAAATCCCGCTTTTCCATTTCATCAAGCGAGCCGGCCTTGAGGATACCGGCGTTGGAAACCAGGATATCGAGGCCATGGAAGCGCTCCACGCAGGCGGCGATCATGGCTGCTACGCTTTGCTCATCCGTCACATCCGTTTTCACGGCAAAGGCGCGCTCGCCCAGCTCCTCTGCCGTTTGCCTTGCCAGCGGCTCGTTGAGGTCGGCGACGCAGACGGAGGCGCCCTCGCGGTATAATTCCTGTGCGATGCCCTTGCCAAAGCCCTGCGCGCCGCCCGTGACCAGGGCGATCTTTCCCGAAAGCCTGCCCCCCGTTTGCGATCGCTTACCCGCATATTCGCGCGCGATCTTCTCGTAAATCGTCATATCAAGCATGCTTCCTTCCCTCCATATAGCTTAGCAGCCGCGCGTAAGCATCCTGCCAGGCCTGCGTTTGCCGCGGCTCCCACACGCTGAGCGGGAAGGAGCGGCGGATAACCTCGCGCGCTTCTGCAATATTCCTGATCTCGCCCAGCGCCTGCGCCTGCATCAGCGCATTGCCGGCGCTCGCGCCCTCGACGGGGCCGGTAATCACGGTGCGGCCCGTGGCGCCCGCGGCCATCTGGTTCAAAAGGCGGTTCTGGCTGCCGCCGCCCACAATGTTGAGCGTATCGATGCGCCTGCCCTTGATCGTTTCCAGCGTTTCCAAGGCATGGCGGTATTTAAGCGAGAGGCTTTCGTATACGCACCGCGCAAACTGGCCTTCCGTTTCAGGCGCAACCTGGCCCGTTTCCAGGCAATAGGCGCGGATTTTCTGCGGCATATCGCCAGGCTTGAAAAACGGCGCATCGTCCGGATCGATCACAGAGCGGAAGGGCGCTTCCCTTTTGGCCAGGCGCACGAGCTCATCCCATGAAAACGCCTTTCCTTGCGCTGCCCACGCCCGGCGGCACTCTTGGATGATCCACAAGCCCATGATGTTTTTGAGCGGCCGGAAGCCGCCCTGTACGGTGCCCTCGTTGGAAAAATTCGCCGCGAACACCGCATCCGTCAGCACGGGGGTTTCGGTTTCCACGCCAAAGAGCGACCAGGTGCCGCTCGAGCAAAAGGCGAAGCTGCCCTCGCCCGGTATGGCCGCCACGGCCGAAGCCGTGTCGTGCGTGCCCACGGCGCAGAGGCGTACGTTTTTCAGGCCCAGCTCGTTTGCAAGCTCGCTTTTGAGGGGGCTTCGAAGCGTGCCGGGGAAATCGATGGCTGTAAAGATATGCGCCGGTATATCCAATAGGCGCAGGGTATCTTCATCCCAGGAAGCGGTATCCGCGGCCAGCAGGTTGGTGGTGGTGGCGTTGGTATATTCGGTGCATGTATCGCCGGTAAAGAAATAGCCCAAAAGATCGGGCATTAAAAGCAGGGTGCGCGCGCGGGCGAGCTGCTCGTCGCGTTCGCGCACGCGCCTGTAGAGCTGATACACGGTGTTGAAGGACATGGCCGCGATGCCTGTGCGTGCAAAAAGCCCGCGCTTATCCGCCCGCTGCCAGGCCAGATCCATATCGTCGTCCACAGCGCTGCGGTAGGCGCGCGGGTCGCCGATCAGGCCGCCGCACGCATCGAGCAGGCCATAATCCACGCCCCAGGTATCGATGCCAAAGCTGGCGAGCTCGCCGCCCACGTCCCGGCTATAGGCGCGAAAGCCCTCCCTTAGTTCGGCAAAGAGCGCGCCCGCATCCCAATAGGAAAGGCCGCCTTTATCATATGGCGCGTTGGGGAAGCGGTGCAGCTCCGAAAGGGCCAGCTTATCACCGTCGAAGCGGGCCAGCACGGCGCGTCCATTGGAAGCGCCCAGGTCGAAGGCCAGCATATCCCGGGTCATGGCTTCGCACCCCCGGCCAGCTGCTTGCGGTATTTCTCACTCTCCCAGTTCGCGATAAAGGCTTTGGCCGCCTCTCCCATTGTTTGCAGGGCCAGACCGGCCGCGCGCAGCGTTTCTTCAATAAAGATAACGGCCGTGAGCGTTTGCTCCAGCGTGAGGGCGGCGCTTTCCTCCATGCGGTAGGCTACCGCGCCGCTCGCGCGATCGATCAGCGCCGTTTCGCCCAGCGTGCCGGTTAAAAACACCATCTGATCCGGATAGAGCGGCGCAGACAAGAGCTTTTCTTCCGGATAGCCAGCCCCCCGCAGAAAGCTTTGCAGATACGGCGTATCCGAAACGAATTCATTTTCGCCGGTTTGGCGGATGCGCGCCTCCGGGAAGGACTCGCCGCTTAGGCCGAAATAGCCGGCCAGGCGCTCGTTCGCGGCCGCGTGGATGCTTATGGCCGCAGCCGCATCCTCCGCATGCGCGATGATGCCGTGGTTTTGCATCACCAGCACGGCCGGCCGGCGGCCCGTTTCGGCCTCCACGCGCTTTAATTCATCGCGGATGGAAAAGGTGAGCCGGCCGCCCGGATCCACATAGGGAACCAGGCCCCAGGAGAAGGGCGCGCCCGCAAAGGCCGCTCGAAGAATGCGCTCGCATTCTTCGGCGCAGGCGGCCAGGTTGGCGTAAACGCTGTGGCTGTGGATCACATATCTGTCAAGCAAAGAATGGAAGCCCGCTTCCACAGAGGGGCGCAGGGCGGCCAGCCCCGCGATTTGCTTGACCCGCGCCTTGGTGAAGGCGGCGCACGCGCCTTCCACATCGCTAAAATCCCCCGGCTGATGCGAACGGTAAAATTCTTGCACGGCAGCCCCGTCGAGCACGGCGTAGGCCGCGTCTTCCCGGATATCGCTCAGGCGGTAGCCCGAGGC
The DNA here is from genome assembly GCA_034928145.1 of Candidatus Pelethousia sp. Lineage (GTDB taxonomy): Bacteria > Bacillota > Clostridia > Christensenellales > CAG-138 > Pelethousia. The sequence continues at coordinate 52,928 of JAYFPE010000003.1, forward strand.
CTTGATGGCCATCAGCCCGCCTTCGAGCTTAACGGAGGTGTTGCCGCCCCCGCCCTGCACATAATCCGCCCGCGCGCCGATCTCACAGGAGAGCGCGCGGAAGGCTTGCAGCCTTTCCCGATGCGTTGTAAAAAAATCCATCTGCTTTTCCTCTTGATCCATAACATTACATTGACGCTGTGCATGGGAGATGATATTGCCTTATGATTCCATTATAGCAAAGCCGTTTTACAACGTACAGCCAGCAAAGTTGGGCAAAAATATCGTAATCTTGACATATACGCGATTCCCGCATGGCTAGATCATCTTATACCAGCTCTGGCGGAAGGCATGAGGCGTGATCCCCTCGCGCTGCTTAAATTGGTTGATGAAGTGGCTGGAGTTTTCGATGCCCACCTCAAAGGCGATCTGGTTGATGGTGTCGTTGGTGGTACGCAAAAGCTCCTTGGCCCGATTGAGCCGCGTAAAGATCAAAAATTCGTTGGGCGTGAAGCCGGTGTAACGCTTGAACAGCTTTTGAAAATAGAACTTGTTCATCGAGAAGCGCTTGGCCAGATCATCCAGCGTGATGCGCATGTGGTAGTTATCCAGCAAAAATGTGCGCGCCTCCTGGATACAGGCGGGCACCATCTCGTGCTCCGGCAGGGCGCAGGCGCTCAGCGCGCAGTCGCTCATCAGGTCCGTAAGGAGCCTAGCGGCGCGGATATCCCCTGCCAGTGAGCTTTGCCCCTGCTTATAGATTTCCATCAGCTCGCGCAGGATGGCCGGCGCGGCGGTATTAGGCGGGAGGGTAATCACGTTGCAGCCGTCGTTCTGCGATAAAAAGAGGTCATAATAGCGCGCGCAACCATGGCCATAAAAATGCACCCAGAGCATATGCCATTCCTTTTTTATAGGGCTGGTTTGGTAAAACTGCGGCTTGCGGCACTCGATCCAGAAGGCTTGGCCCGGGCTTACGGTCTCCGTAGCGCCGTTATACTCCAGCAGGCCCCCGCCGGAAACGACATATTTGATGAGATAGGAAGGCAGACCCTCGCGCCGCGTATAGTATTTTTCCCGCGCCAGAAAATCCCCCACCTCCTGCACATAGGGCAGGCTCTGCTTGGCCTGCTGGCCGGATGTAACGGTGAGCCAAGTGGAGCTGGCAGTGATATCCAGCTCATAGTTTAATTGAACGCCCGCCATAGAAGATGCCCTCCAAGCCAAGATATTTTGATAGTTCACCAACATTCCACAGTGACAAACACAACATAATCTGCAATACTAAGTATAGTTCTAGTATATTGCATGGCTGCATGGTATTGCAACAATTCGATTTTTCCCCTATTAATTCCGCACAATTCGTTGACCACAACATATAGAACGGGAGTGGACGGCCCCACAAGCCGATGGCAACATAGTGCAATAAAATGTCAACATACTTACACAAGATATTTATATAGTTAAGTTCGATCATCAAAACGCTTTAAGCCGAAAGGAGCCTTTATGGAACGTTACGCTTGGAAGGCGCGCGTGCTGCCCGGGCAGTTGGAAGAATATATCCGGCGGCATAATGCGATCTGGCCGGTAATGACCGAGGCGCTCAACGAGGCCGGCATCCATAATTATACGATCTGGAGCACAGGAGACGAGCTTTTCGGCTATTACGAATGCGAGAGCATAGCGCACGCGATCCGCATACAGGCCGAGAGTCCTGTCGTTCAAAGGTGGAACGAGTATATGAAAGACGTAATGGCCATGGAGATGGATCCCGTGACCGGCGCGCAGCCATTAATGCGGCAGGTATTTTTGCACAAATAGCATGTTGCGCACACCCGCTTTGCGGCGTGCATCCGTATGATTCAGTTTAATTAGGAGAGGCAAATGGAGAGCATAAAGATCAACCAGGCGTTTGAGATCGCCAAAGAGCAATACGCCGCGGCCGGCGTAGATGTGGAAGCCGCCATCGCCCGGGCGGACGCGGTTCCCGTATCTATGCATTGCTGGCAGGGGGATGATGTGATTGGCTTTGACGGCTCAGACGCCCTGACAGGCGGCATACAGACCACAGGCAATTACCCGGGCCGCGCCCGCACGCCCAATGAACTTCGGGCGGATATCGAGGCGGCCCTATGTCTGATTCCGGGACGCACCAAGCTGAGCCTGCACGCCAGCTACGCGGAAAAGGGCGGCCGCAAAGTCGACCGCGACGCTTACACCATCGGACAATTCTCTACCTGGCTGGATTGGGCCAAGGCGACCGGCCTGGGCCTTGATTTCAACACCACGTATTTTTCGCACCCCAGGATGGATGGCGATTTCTCGCTCAGCAGCTTCGACGCGGGCACGCGCGGCTTCTGGATCGAGCACGGTAAGCGTTGCCGCGAGATCGGCCTGGCATTCGCCAAGGGTACGGGCCAACCCTGCACGGTTAATTACTGGATGCCGGATGGCTATAAAGACATTTGCGTAGATAGCGTACGCCGCCGCGACCTGATGACCGAATCGCTGGACGCCATCTTTAATGAGCCGGTTGACGAGACGCTCGTCCCCTGTGCGATAGAGAGCAAGCTCTTTGGCGTGGGCGTGGAAAGCTACACGGTGGCAAGCCACGAATACGCGCTGGGGTACGCCCTCTCGCGCGGCAAGCTCTATACGCTGGATGCGGGGCATTTCCACCCCACCGAGGTCATCAGCGCCAAGATCACCGCGGTGCTGCAATTCCTCGATAAGATCGTGCTGCATGTGAGCCGCGGTGTGCGTTGGGATAGCGACCACGTAATCACCCTGGACGACGAGCTGATGCGCATCATGGATGAGATTATCTGGAACGGCCTCGAAGAGCGGGTATTCATCGGCCTGGATTATTTTGACGCCTCCATCAACCGCATCGCGGCCTGGGCCATCGGCATGCGCAACGCGCGCAAGGCGCTTTTGAAATCCTGCCTGGCCCCCGCTGAGGCCATCCGCGAGGCGGAATACGCCGGGGATTACACAGCTCGCTTCGCCGCTTTGGAAGACCGCAAGACCATGCCATTTGGCGCGGTTTGGGCTTATTACTGTGCAAAGCAGGGCATTCCGCAGGACGGCGAGTGGTTGGCAATTGCCAGGGCTTACGAGCGCGATGTGCTTAGCCGGCGCGGCTGAGCGCGGATAAGTCAGGAGGGCTTATGTCCGAATTCCGTTTGGAACTAAAGAGCATCACCAAGGTTTTCCCGGGTGTAAAGGCGCTCGACCGGGTGAGCTTTCAATTGCTGCCCGGCGAGATCCACGCCATCATGGGTGAAAACGGCGCGGGTAAATCCACCTTTATTAAGGTAATCACGGGCGTACACCAACCCGACGAGGGCAGCATCTTCATGGATGGGCAGCAGATAGAATTCAAGACGCCGCTGGACGCCCAACGCCACGGCATCGCCGCCATCTATCAGCATGTGACCAGCTACCCGCACCTTTCCGTGGCGGAAAACATCTTTATGGGCCACGAGTGCGTCAAAGGGGGCCTGCTGCAATGGAAGGAAATGAATCGCCGCGCAGAGGAGCTGCTTCGTCCACTGGGCGTATCCTTCAGCGCAACGGCGCTGATGAGCTCGCTCTCCGTAGCCCAGCAGCAGATGGTGGAAATCGCCAAGGCGCTTTCCATGAACGCGAACATCATCATCATGGATGAGCCCACGGCCGCCCTGACCAAGAGCGAATCCGAAGAGCTTTACCGCATCACCGAGGCCCTGCGGGACGAGGGTAAATCCATCATCTTCATCTCGCACAGGCTGGAAGATATGTATCGCCTGGCCTCGCGGGTCACAGTTTTTCGCGATGCGCACTATATCGGCACCTACGACGCATCCACCATCACCGAGCCGGAGCTGATCAAGGCCATGGTGGGCCGCGAGATCAAGGAACTCTTCCCCAAGCCCGTCATCACGCCGGGCGAAGAGGTTCTGCGGGTGGAAGGGCTGAGCCATGCGGGCTATTTCAAGGATGTTTCCCTGAATGTGCGGCGGGGCGAAATCGTGGGCCTCACCGGATTGGTGGGCGCGGGGCGCACGGAGGTAATCCAAACGCTCTTTGGCGTGGAACGCTACGACGCGGGTAAAATCTTCCTCGATGGCAAGCCTGTTTCCATTAAAAAGCCGCAGGACGCCATGCGCCTGGGTATCGGCTTGCTCACGGAGGACCGCCAGCAGCAGGGTCTTCTGCTAGATTGGGGTATTGGCCGCAACATCACCCTGCCCGAACTTAAGCGCTACACAAAATACGGCGTCCTTTCCGAGGGCAAGGAGAGCGAAGACGCCAAGCGCCTGGCCGAGCGAGTAGATGTAAAGGCTGTTTCCATCTTTGACGCATGCAGCTCGCTCTCCGGCGGCAACCAGCAAAAGGTAGTGGTCGCCAAGGCGCTTAACTCCTCCCTCAAGGTGCTCATCATGGATGAGCCGACCAAGGGTGTGGACGTGGGCGCGAAGGCTGCCATTTACGAGATAATGGGTGGGCTGGCCGAAGCGGGCCTGGCCGTGATCATGATCTCCTCCGAAATGCCCGAGATCCTCGGCATGTGCGACCGCATCTTCGTGATGTGCGACGGAAGGATGACCGGCGAGCTGAGCCGGGCCGAGGCCACGCAGGAGCGCATCCTTGAGCTGGCTATGCGCAAGCACGCGCAGGCCGGCCAAGGCGCGTAAGGAGGGATAGCAGATGCAAAAAGCTTCTTTCGACCTTAAGGCCCTTTGGAAGCGCCTCACCGCCTCGCGCGAGATGACGCTCTTCCTCGTGCTGGCGCTGATCTGCGCCTTTATCCAGGCCAGGAACCATACCTTCCTCACAGGCAAAACCATTGAGGATATGCTCAAGAACTATTCCACCACCATCACGCTCTCCCTTGGCATGATGAGCGTGCTGCTCATCGGTGGGATCGATATTTCGGTAGCCTCTTCCCTGGCCTTCTCGGGCATGTGCGCTTCGCTGCTGATGCGCGAGGGCGTATATTCCTCCACGCTGGTCATGTTCCTCGTAAGCATCGCCATCGGCACGCTTTGCGGCCTTCTGGTGGGCGCTATCATCTCCTACGGCCGGGTAATCCCCATCATCGCCACGCTGGGCCTGACGAATATTTTCCGCGGCGCAACCTACCTCGTTTCGGATAGCCAGTGGGTCTCGGCTTATCAATTCCAGGCCTCCTTCAAGCAATTCGCACAAACCAACACACTCTCCTTTGGCCTGATGAACAACCTGATTTTCATCGCGCTCATCTGTTACGCCGTGTTCTTCTTCATCATGCGCTGGACGCGCTTTGGCAGGCGCATCTACGCGGTGGGCAGCAACCCGGAGGCCGCGTCCGTCAGCGGCATCCGCATCAAGCGCATCAAGCTCGTGGTCTATACCATGATGGGTAGTTTCTCAGGCCTGGTGGGCGCCATGTACACCGCGCTCTATGCCTCCGCCCAAAACGACATGGCCCTGGGCATGGAGATGGATGCCATAGCCGCCTGCGTGCTGGGCGGCGTGAGCCTCAGCGGCGGCCAGGGCTCGGTGGTGGGCGTGCTGCTGGGCGCGCTGACCATGACCGTAATCAGCAAGGCGCTGCCGCTGATCGGCATTTCACAATTCTGGCAGCGGGCCATCAAGGGCCTCATCATCCTGCTGGCCATCATCATCAACATCCTGGCGCAGCGCGCGCTGCAGAAAAACCAGCTTAAGGCAAGGGAGATCTAACATGGCAGAGCATGGTTCGCGCAACATCGTTTCCACACAAAAGAAGACCCTCCGCTCCGTTTTATTGCGCTGGGAAACGCTTCTGCTGGTATTGTTCGTGGCTGTCAATGTTATGAACGCCTCGATCTCTTCCAATTACCTCAATATGGACAATATCTTTACCGCCATCAGCACCTTCCTCGTACGCGGCTTCATCGCCCTGCCCATGGCCTATATCCTGGTGCTGGGCGAGATCGACCTTTCCGTGGGCTCTACCGTGGCCCTTTCGGCCACGCTGCTGGGCCTGAGCTATAACGCCGGGCTGCCCATGGGCGCTTCCGTGCTCATCGCCCTATTGTGCGGCACGGCCTGCGGCCTGATCAACGGCCTGCTGCTTATCCGCTTCCAGGAGCTTGCGCCCATGATCGTCACCCTCGGCACCATGACGCTCTATCGCGGCATCGCGGAAATTTTCCTGGGCAGCCAAAGCGCCAGCGGCCTCCACCAGTGCGCCTGGTTTTACGAATTTTATTATGCCAAGCTTGGCCCCATTCCCTATGTGTTCCTCGTTTTCTGCCTGCTGGCCGTCGCATTCGGCTTTGTGCTGCATAAAACGCTCTTTGGCAGGCAGCTCTACGCCATCGGCGCCAACCGCACGGCCGCGCGCTATGCGGGCGTGCCCGTGCAGCGCGTGCGCTTCATCAGCTATGCGCTGATCGGCCTCATCTGTGGCATCTCCGCCGTGTTCTACGGCTCCTGGATGGGCACCGTGCGGAGCGATATCGCTACGGGCTATGAATTGGAAGCCATCAGCATGGTGGTGCTGGGCGGTATCTCCACGGTAGGTGGCAAGGGCAATTTCCCGGGCACGATTATCTCCATCTTCACCGTGGGCCTGCTGCGCTACGGCCTGGGCCTGGCGAACGTCAACACGCAGACCATCCTGATGATCATCGGCGCCATCCTCATCCTCATGGTGATGCTGCCCAATGTTCTTGGCACTTCCACAGCCAAAAAGGCGCGGGCCTCGGCGGCCGGCGCGCGGCAGCAGGCATCCACGCCGCAATGAGGCGGCCATATCCATTCCAATAAACACCATCGGTCGTGTTTATATAAAACAAAACGGGAGGGAGAAAACAATGAAAAGACTGATTGTACTCGCACTATGCCTTGTGCTCGCGCTTACGGCGTTTGCCTGCGCGAAGCCCACGGAGGGGGCCGCCGCGTCGGCTTCCTACGCCATCATCGCCAAGTCCGCTGGCAACCCTTACATGGAGCGGATGGCAGCCGGCTTTGAAGAAGTCGTCAAGGCCGCCGGCGCGGAAGTCATCGTCAAGTACCCCGCCGAAATCACCGCGGAAGCCCAGATCACCCTGATCAACGAGCTGGTCGCGCAGGGCGTGAGCGGCATCGCCGTGGCCGCCAACGATCCCGACGCGCTGGAGACCGCCCTCAAGGCTGCCATGGCCAAGGGGATCAAGGTCGTCTCCATGGACTCCTCCGTGAACCCGGCCAGCCGCCTGACCCACATCAACCAAGCGGGCGTACAGCAGGTTGCCCAGTGCCTGGTGGACGCCGTGTATGACCTCACCGGCGGCTCTGGCGATTGGGCCATCCTCTCCGCCACCTCCACCGCTACCAATCAGAATGCTTGGATCGACGCTATGAAGGAGATCCTCAAGGACAGCAAGTATTCCGGCATGAACCTGGTAGAAGTCGCCTATGGCGACGATATGTTCCAAAAATCCGTTGACCAGACGCAGGCGCTGATCGGCAACTACCCCAACCTGAAGGTCATCTGCGCGCCCACCACCGTTGGTATCGCCGCCGCCTCCAAGGTCGTTACGGATGGCGGCCTGCAGGGTAAGCTGATCATCACCGGCCTCGGCCTCCCCTCCGAAATGGCCGAGTTCATGGGCGAAGGCAACGTGGCCTGCCCCTACATGTTCCTCTGGAACCCGATCGACGTGGGCAAGGTCGCCGCTTACACGATGCTTGAAATGGCCAACAATGGCCTCGACGGTAAGGTCGGCGGCAAGTTCACCGCTGCCAACGGCACGGAGTATGTCGTGACCGAGGCCGGCGACGGCGGCACCGAGATCATCATTGGGCCTCCGTTCCGCTTCGACGCCACCAACATTGCCGACTGGAAAGACGTGTATTAATCCGCACGGAGAAGCGCAACCGAACAGAACCGCAACCGTCAAAGGCCCCGCAATGCGGGGCCTTTATTGTGGGTCAAAAGAGGCTATGCCAGTAATCAAAACCACCAGTTGAACTGGTGGTATGCACGAGCCCTAGAAGGGCATATTACTGGCAGCGTCTTAAGACGCATTGAAAGATCTGCCAAGCGCATCATCTTCACAGGCCGCCGCTAAAGCGGCCTTTTTTATGCCTTT
>JAYFPE010000029.1:0-68803 GCA_034928145.1 Candidatus Pelethousia sp.
TAACAACAATAAATGGCTTAAAGACTGGGTTTTATTTAAGTTAGCTCATCTATAATATATAAAATCTTTCATGTTTCGACAAGAAAACAAGCTGAAAAAGGGGGATTGTGCGGGTTCGAATCTCGCCAGTTCTACCAAAAAGACATAGCTTTCCGCCAAGGAATTGCTATGTCTTTTTTTGTACGGTAAAACGTGATAGTATAGATAAAAACTTATTCCGTGTCGGAAGTGAAAATCGGAAGCAGGAGCGCCAGGAAAGCACTATATAATAAACATTGCGGCAGGAGATCACATCCTTTCCGGACCTGCCTCTCCCGAAATGGAAAGCCTGAGAAGGAGGCGGAGCCATGAGTGAATTGACGAATAATTATATAGCTATAGGTGTGATATGTGTTCTTTCACTCGCAATTTTAGTGCATATGTCTTGCCGTAATGTCTTTTATACTCACGCGATGAAAAAGCAGTTTGCCTTTGCTGCTTGTATGACAATCATAATAATCACAGCGGAAATCGGGAGCGTTCTTTTTGAAAACCGTATTACTGGGAGCAACGTTCCCAGTTTTGCTGTAAATGTAATCGGTTTTTCTCTCTCCCCTTTTATTGCGATTGTTTTATCTAAGGCTTTTTCTGCAGGAAAAAGACGGATCAGGACGGCACTGACAATTCCTGTATGGATCAACGCTGCCTTTGCTATCCGCTCTCCATGGACAGGATTGATTTTTACTATCAGTAATGGTCATTATCTGCGTGGTCCATGGTTTAGCCTGTATATTGCTGCATATCTGTGTTCGTACACAATACTGATTGTAGAGTCCTTTAAGGCCATGAAAACTTATCAGTGCCATATAAAAAGCACATTTATCATGCTGCTTGTTTTTGTATTTACAGGAACCCTCATGCAGATTATACTGCCAGATATCCATACTTCCTGGTTGTGCATAACCCTGGGCCTGATCCTGTATTACGCTTATTTTTGCGAGCTCTCGGAAACACAGGACACCTTGACCGGATTACTCAACCGCAGCGTGTATGAGCAACATATCAAAAGCCTGAATCAAAATTCCAGCGGCAGCGTTTTAACTTTTGATCTTGATAATTTTAAACGGATCAATGATCTATATGGGCATCAATGGGGTGATTCTTGCCTTCAACTCACAGGAAAGATCATAAAAGACTGTTTTTTGCAGATAGGCTTATGTTACCGTGTCGGCGGAGACGAATTCTGCGTTATATGCCCAACCACAAATGAGCGGCAGCTGAAAGATGCGCTTGATTTGTTTCACAGAAAGATTGCCGGGATCAGAAAAGGCCGCGATGTTCAAAATGAATTCCCACGGTTTCTACGGGATATTCGGTTTTCCCCAGCTCAGAAAAAGGGTATGCCATGGCGCTGAAAGAAGCAGATGATCAAATGTATCATTTTAAAAATAAAAGGAAGCAAAACGGATAAGCCGGTTTTACTTGATCGATTAAGCCCCAGTCCCCAGCCCGATTTTTAAATCTTTTTTCCACGGTGATTACATGCGGAGTGTCCTTATAGGGTTTGAGAATCCTATTAAGGACACTCCGCTTTTTCATGTCAAAACAGGGGTAGAGATTGTGATTGCTGATTTCCAGCCCCTCCGATACACAAAGCAGCGTTGCCCTATGTTCGTTGTGTTCGTTCAAAAGCTGAATATACGACTGCAGGCATCGATCCGCCGCCCCTGCGCGTCGGGCAGAGAGTTGAGGGCGCGGCACAGGCGGCAGAATGTTTCCTTGCGCTCCAAAAGCTCCTGGGGCGTGGGCTCGGACAGGCAGGCCGAATATTCGATCCCATCATCATAGTCGAGGGAATACTGCGCCTTGTTGCGCGTGACGCGCTGCCGATAGGCGGCTTCATACCGTTTTCCGCTCTGGAGCTCGGCGGGCCACCTCGTCGGGAACCTCGATCATCGTTTGCGTGAAAATTGATGAAATAAACCGTAGCTTTTCTAAATTATCCCTCCCCTGCGGCCTATTCGTCGGCAAAGCGATAGCCAATGCCAATCTCAGTGAGTATGAACCGTGGTTTTACCACATTTTTTTCAATTTTACGCCGGAGCTTGGCCATGAAAACCCTGATGGTTTTGGTATCGCCTGTTTCCTCATAGCCCCAAACTTCTTTAACAATATAATTGTGCGTGAGAACCTTCCCCTTGTTGACAATCATCAGCAGGAGCAGCTTATATTCCATAGGGGTCAGATGAACCTCATTCCCGTCTACGAGAACCCTGCGTTTTTCATAATCCACCGTCAAATAATCACACTCGAAAACAGATACGGAAGAAGACGATAATTGCTGCCCAAGCCTTCTCTTAATCACACGAGTTCTCGCCAGTAGCTCACCCATATGGAAAGGTTTTGAAATGTAATCATCCGCCCCTAAATCTAAGGCTTCAATCTTTTCTTTTTCTTGGCCTCTTGCCGAAACCACAAGTATTGGTGTATTGGAAAAGCTACGGATTTCTCGAATGACCTCTAACCCATCCCTATCCGGCAGCCCGAGGTCCAGTAATACAATATCGGGATGATTGGAGGAAAGCAGGAACATTCCCTCATCGGCACTTTCGGCAAGCATGACCTTATAGCCTTCCTTTTTCAAGGAAACCGATATGAAGTTTGAAATATACTTATCATCCTCAATTACCAACGCGCTTAACTCATCCGTCATTTTTATTCACCTCCATCGGCAGGGAAAATACAAACCTTGCACCTCCGGCCGCTCTATTCTCTGCCCAGATTTTTCCTTCATGCGCTTCAACGATAGCCTTGCAGATGACAAGCCCCATTCCCATTCCGCGCTTCCCATCAACAATATTATTTTTCTGTTCCGCAAACCCATTGAACAACCGGGTCATCAGGCTCTCGTCAAGGCCATTTCCACTGTCGTTGACTTGGAATACAGCGTCATTGTCCACAACAAATGCTTTCAGGCTAATGTACCGATCAGGCGGCGTGTGCTTAATAGCGTTGTCCAGCAGATTGACGAGCACTTGTACGATTAGTTTTCCATCCATCGGCAACGAAATCACCTCGTCGGGCAATAAAACCTCGAAAGGCCGATTTTGCAGAAGTCGGGACATATGAGATATGGCCTGATTCACAACGTCATCCACAACCTCGCATTCTTTGTGCAGAACAAGCTGGTTTTCGCCTATGCGCGTCATATTGAGTATGTTTTCCACAAGATTGGCAAGCCAAATCATTTCCTCGCTGATATCGGCGGCCAGCTTTTTTTGCTCTTCCGTGGATAGCTTGCCAAATTCGTCCGCGAGAAGTGAGCTTGCGCCGGTAAGTGCTGTTAGTGGGCTGCGCAGATCATGGGCCACGGAACGCAGCAGCGTACTTCTCAGGCGCTCCCGCTCCATAGCGACCCGGATCTCCTCCCGCTCATAATAGCTATATTCTCTATCCAATGCGGTGCCAAGCTGTGTCGCCACGGTTTTTATCACAAGCTCCTGCTGAAATGTTAAATCCTTTTCCACGCAATACACAGTAAGCTGCCCCAGTTGTTTTGTAGCGTTCTTAATTGGAATAGCAAATCCCGCTATATCTGAGTGGACAGAATCCTCACTAAAATATCCATGCACTTCCCCTTCAAGCGTAATGCGGCTAGCAAATCCGGTGTTATCAAAAATGTACTTAATGCCCCTCAAAATGATATTGCGCTTCCCGGTGACAAGCAAAAAGCCTTCAGAAACTTCATAAAGCAGCCGCGCTGTCAGCTCGCTTTGATGGGAAATGCTCATTTGCTTTTGCAGGCGGGAAGTGATAGTACCTGATACTACGGCTGTTATAAGGAAAAACAAAAGCAGTATCACATCTACCGCGCTGTAAATGAGGAAAGTATACCGCGGCTCGGTAAAAAAGTAATTGAACAGCATCACGCTGGCCACTGATGCGGCGATACCGTAAATATATCCGTTGGTCAGGATGGTTACAAATAGTACACCAAGCAAAAACACCATAATGATGCTTTCATTGCCGACACCAAATCCGGCAATCAGAAGTGAAATTAACATAGACAACGCTAGTACAAGCAGTATCTTCATTACCGAGCGCATGATTTCATTGTTCTTCTTATTCGTAACCATAGACCATTCACTTCCTTTCGACGGAGCATACAATGAATACTATTTTATGTCCAGCATACGGGAACAGCTTTTCGGATCGCCCCCGACAATTAGGTGTTGGTGCTCCGTGAAAACATGCTCGGCACTGGTAACAGGCGTTATTTTTCCGTTTTTCTTAATAGCAATGATGTTAATATTATATCGAAAACGGACATTTACCTGCTTAATGCTTTTACCCACCCAGCTATCCGGGGTCTCAATCTCAAAAATCGAGAAATCCTCCGTCAGCTCAAAAAAGTCAAAGAGATTACGTGCGCTGTATTTTCGCGCGGCCCGGAGCGCAACATCCCGCTCGGGGTGGATGACCTCGTTGGCGCCGTTTCGCAGCAGGAACTTTTCATGAATCGCTCTGTCCGCTTTGGATACCACATATTTTGCCCCCATATCCTTGAGTAGTGATGTAATTTCCAGCGACGCCTGAAAATTGTCGCCGATGCACACAAAGCATATGTCAAAGTTACCCACGCCCAGAGAGCGCAGCAGCTTTTCGTCCATGCAATCCCCGATCTGCGCGCGTGTAACATGGGGAAGTAGGTCGTTGACCCGCTCCTCCTCTTTATCGACGATCATAACCTCGTTGCCAAGCTCCGTCATTCTTGTGGCCAGATGCTTTCCAAACCTTCCAACGCCAATTACCAATATTGTTTTCATTGTCTTTCTCCTAACCAATGTTGATTTTCTCTTCTGGATTTCTAAAACCTGTTTTTTTGCTCAACCGAGCAGCGATAGCCATTGCCAGCGTCAGACTGCCTACACGCCCGCTGTACATCAACAAAATGATAATGATGCGTGAAAGCGCATTCAGCTCCCGGGTAATACCCGTGGACAATCCCACCGTACCAATAGCGGAAAGCACCTCAAACGACACATCCCTCACGGGTAAACCTTGTGTTGTAATGATAAAAAGTATTCCCAAAATGGATAGTATGACATAAATCGTTGCGCTATAGTAAGCGCGCTTAACAACATCGTCCTCCAACCTTCTATGAAAAATATTGATATCGTCGGAATTTCTAATATAAGATATCGTCGCCAGTATAATAACCGTGATTGTTGTCGTTTTAATACCGCCGCCGGTAGAGCCGGGAGATGCGCCAATAAGCATCAGCAGCATGGACAAAACTGTGCCGCCTTCGGTAAGCGCAGCGGTCTCTACGGTGTTAAAACCGGCGGTTCTTGGCGTGATTGACTGGAAGAGTGAGGCCAGCAGCTTATCAGTCGGGGGCATTGCCGAGAGCGTGTTGCCCTTCTCCATGATATAAAATAAAACCGCGCCGCCTATAATCAAGAACACCGTTGACAGTAGCACGATCTTCGTATGGAGCCTGTAGCGGGCATACTGCAGCTTGTGCTCTATCATATCATCCCAAACCACAAAGCCAAGCCCCCCGATGACAATAAGCGACATTATGGTCAGATTGACCAGTACATCGCTCTGATAAGGGATAAGGGATGTGTAAGGGGCAAATCTCCCCATCAGATCAAATCCCGCATTACAAAAAGCGGATATAGAATGAAATATCGCATAATAAGCGCCCGTTACCACACCCATTTGTGGGACAAAGCGAATAAATAACAGGATAGCCCCAATGCCTTCAAAAATTGCGATGCATATGATAATACGCCGTATCAGCCGCACGATGCCGCCAATATGAAAGGCGTTGACCGATTCCGTCAAAACGCCCCGCCCCGCAAGTCCGATTTTACGCCGGGCCATCATCAAAAAGAGGGTTGCTATTGTCATAAAACCTAAGCCACCGATTTGAATCAGGCACAATATGGTAATTTGACCGAATAGGCTGAACTGCGTATATGTATCATATACGACCAATCCCGTTACACAAGTGGCGGAGGTGGAGGTAAATAGGGCGTCTATAAACGGGAGTGGATTTCCATCCCTGCTGGCAGACGGGAGGGATAAAAGGAATGCCCCCAATACTATGATACCAGCGAAACCAAGTGCGATCATCTGTGTGGAATTAGCTCTGATCTTCCCTAAAAATATCATAATATGATTTTCATCCTCTCAGGCAGGCAAGTATCTGATTAGCAGAAACGCCATTTTCCAGTATTACCGTGATGCCCGTCTGCCTGAATATATTTTTGTAGATTGCGTTATTGCATTGTGCCATAGTGCGAATAGCGCTATTTTTCCTTTTGGCCATTAGACAGATCAATAGGTTATCCGCGTCATCCTGTGAAAAAGCGCCGATCCAGTGGTAAATAGTTCCGGCTATTATGTCCGGCTCAGGTGTATAGTCATAGGTGAGTGCGGCATTATCAAGCATATGGCTAATTTCATCAATCGTTTCCAGTTCGCCATACAACAATATTTCTTTTTCTGCGGGAGTTTCCGGCTCTGCCATAAAGCCGCCCCGCTCAAGGAACCGATCCAAACGACACATCAAAAGGTATCCATATAGTATTATTCCCGATGAAACAATGATGAGTAGGACAATCATATTGTCGCCTCCTATGCAACGATTATAACTCTTAAAATATAACCGTAGTGTTAATGTGGTGGCCATTCGTGCTAATTTTGTGTAACTGTAACCGCAGAAAAGCAAAGTAATTATGACAGGCGAACACTGGGTTTTCGCCGTTCTGTAAACCCGGTTTCTCGACAAGCTGAGTCGATTACTTTAAAGTAATCGACTTCTTTCAATATGCTTGATATACTGTAATTATTCAACCTGTTATAGATTATGGAGGTATCATACTATGGCACTTAACCTTGGGGGATGGTGTGTTGTTTTGGATTCCGGCAATGCGGACGAACTGTCTGCATTTTACGAAAGGCTACTCGGCTGGACGCGGTTCAAGGGCGAGGAGTTTACAACTTTAGCGAACGTAGGGCAGGACGGATTTCCGACTTGGATTACATTTCAACAAGTAGATGATTATGTGCCGCCCATTTGGCCTGCAACGCCGGACAAGCAACAACAGATGGCGCATTTAGACTTCCATGTTGAGGATGTAGAAAAGGGGGTAAAATACGCCCTGTCGTGTGGTGCGACCATGTCAGAAATCCAAATGGAAGATGATTGGCGAGTGATGATAGACCCTGCTGGGCATCCGTTCTGCATATTGCCGATACCAAGCTGGATGAAAGAAGCTTAAGACCACAAAGCTAATTGAGGATATTGGGCGGTCCTTTACGTCGACATCAAGAGCCGCGTATGTATACCGCAGATCATGAGCATCAATGCCAATGATAACGCGGCCCTTTTTTGCCCGCGCCTTTTCCGTTCTCCGCCCCTTGGTTTATCCCGAGATAGCTTGGGGGAAAGGCGGCCAGTTTATGATGGCGGGCCGCGTGCTAGTATGTTGAGCCTCTTCCAACTTTATGAAATTGGGGCGGGCCGCATAATTCTCCATAAAAAAGGCCGATTGGGTTGCGCCTTCCATCCGGTTGGCATTTAACACGCGGATGATTTGATCGGCGTGTGCTATTCCCAGGCCGTGCCCGTAGTATAATCCGCCAGGCAGGACGATGACGTTTTCGCCCTGCAACTCAGGGGTTTTCGGATTTACCTCGGGGTTTTTGAAATAACACCGGTCCCCCAGCAAAATATCCGCAACTTTTTTAGGCGCACCGACCTCTCTGAGCAGAGGATCTAAATCGTGCCAGTTCATCAGATAGATCGAAGAAAAGCGTCTGTTGAATGTTTCCTCCGAAAAAACTTTCAGTATGGCTCCATAATAAACGATCACCATAGCTGTGGCGCATTCCGTAGCATATTTCTGGCCGTTTACAAAGATGTCCCTGACTGCATCACTGGGCTTCACGCCGCTTTTGAGCAGGAAGCCGCCGGTGCCTGTTCTCTCCCAATACGCTGGGTTGCATTCCGACTTATGGAAAACTGCAAATCTGAGCCCGCTGCGGTTAAGCGCCTTTGCCGCGTCAACGATTTCCCGGCGCAAGGAAAGCTCAAACTTGAGCTGCTCCGGCGTGTCGTACCGGTAAATTTCCTCGCTCTTGGACATCTGCTCCAAAAGCTGCCTTTCCACGCTATTTTCAGGGTATTTGTCGATGATTTCAGCGATATTGAAGGTTGAACCGGATATAATAATCATTTGTCTCCCTCCGGTTCTGCCTTCGCAGCCTTAATCTGCTCCCTGACGGGCATGCGCAGCCATTCTTTCCACACCGAGATGTCTGTGTCGTGAACCTTCTTAGAATAGCCCGACAGGATTTTCTGCTCCTTGCCGTTTAATTGCTTAAAAGCCGCCAGGTTTTCATGGGCGTTCTCGTCTGCAAGAGAGAGAGGCTGTTTGTCGTGGGTGCGGATGCCTTTTTGGAGATATTTTCGTTCCAGGTCTACGGCGCAGAACATCGGCTTGCTGGCATACTGATAACTCTCTTCCGTAAAATACAGGTACGGTTCGTTTTCCGCAAGCCAGTGAAGATAGCCCATGTATTGCCCATCCCGATCACCTTGACCGGCCGGGACATCTGTTTCGTCCAGATTCAGCAGTTCTGCCGCCAGTTCCGCTTCTTTCTCATCCGAAGACCGCATGTGCGTTGCAATCAGCTTCAATACCCGGGAATCGTGAACCTGGAAAAGCGCCCATACCAGATCGTGGATATAACGCCCATTTTTGTTTCGTTTAAAAATCAACTCCGCCGCCAACGGTAATATATCCCGATCCTTATAAACGCTTATTAAAACCGATACGGCCACGTCCAGCGTTTCCTCATATTCATCCTCGGGGATTTCATCGCCGCAACCGGTTTCCACAATCCATTTGAGAACGGGATATACCGAATCCCGCTTGGAAGACAGGTAATCGACATCGTAAGCTTTAGCGCCTCTGATTTGATTTGCAATGCGTATCGCGATTATATTGCGCGGGCTTAAATATCTTTGGATTTTTAGCGCCTCTATCTGCCCGCGCAGTATGAACAGGCAGGGGAACGTGAGCCTGCGGTCGTTCAGCAGACCGGCGGCATGCTGAACGTTTCTTCGGAACGCTTCGCTTAAAGCGGCCCTGCATTTGTCCGCCCCTTCGTTTATCCGGATTTGATCCAGATAGCTGCGGTCGCTTGAATTGCCTGAATCCATAAAACAAGCCCCTTTCTCTTATTCCCACCCCACACTGGAACAGCCGGGGCTATCTGGGGTTTACACCTTATTCTATGGTATTAAGGCAGGACGTTTTTGTTCCTTGAAACGGGTGAAGAAAGTGGGGCCGTCTTATGTTATACTCAGATAAAGTCTATTTATATTTGTTGGGAGATTGCTGCATATGAACCAAACAATAATGCTGCGGGAGCTCTATGATGAAGATGTACCGTTGTTCAAAAAATGGTTATATCTGACGCATGTCGCCGAATGGTACCATGATCCACTAGATTGGATTGACGAAGTTGAAAAGAGAAATAGTGATTATATATGGTTGCGCCATTTCATTGTTGATGTTGACGGGAAACCCATAGGTTTTTGCCAGTATTATGAATACTGCAACAGCGGCGAGGATTGGCATGGCAATGCTGAAATTGAAGGCACCTATAGCATTGATTATATGATTGGTGATACTTCTTACCTGAAAAAGGGCTATGGGAAAGCGATTGTCAAGCAACTGATTGAAATGATTAAGTCCTATGAAAATGCCAAACGTATCATTGTCCAGCCAGAGCCTGAAAATAAGCCATCCTGCAATACACTGCTATCCTGTGGTTTTTATTTTGATGAAACAAACGGAATTTATTTAATGAAATTGTGAAGCAAATGATTATACTCCTCCCTGCATCTTACGCCCATATCTCACACCCCGTCGTTCCATGCCTGCCGGTTCTGCTCCGTCTCCAGTTAAAGTATGAATATATATGGCCGGATATATGGCCGGATGAGGCTGGGTATGGTAAAATAACATTACCACCTGGATAAAATTGTATATGGAGGAAACGAACATGAGGAAAATCCTAACCGTTCTTGCTGTGCTTGCGATGCTCCTGACCACGGCGTGTGCCCAAACGCCTGCGACGGCCCCTGTAACTGCAGAGCCGACGCCGGTTGCTACGGAAGCGCCTGCCCAACTGCAAAAGGACTTGGTTATCCTGTATACAAACGACGTGCATTGCGCTGTAGATGACGCCATCGGCTATGCGGGCCTGGCGGCTTACAAGAAGCAATTGGAAGCTGATGGCAACCACGTGCTGCTCGTGGATGTGGGGGACGCCGTGCAGGGCGCGCCCATCGGCACGGTTTCCAAAGGCTCCATCATCATCGATATCATGAACGAGGTCGGCTATGATGTGGCGACGATCGGCAACCATGAGTTCGATTACGGCATGCCCCGCTTCTTCGAGCTGGTGGAGCAGGCCAATTTCCCCTATGTGAGCGCTAACTTTACAGATCTAAAGACCGGCGAGCCGGTGCTAGAGCCTTATACCATGCTGGAAGTGGACGGCCTGAAATTCGCCTTTGTTGGCATCACCACGCCCAAAACCCTCACGACTTCCACGCCGGCCTATTTCCAGGATGAGACCGGCGAGTTCGTTTACGGCTTCTTGCAGGATGCCACGGGCGAAAAGGTATACGCCGCCGTGCAATCCGCCGTGGATGCGGCCCGGGCCGCGGGTGCGGATTATGTGATCGGCCTGGCGCATCTCGGGATCACCATGGATGCTTCGCCCTGGACTTCCAGCGAAGTGATCCTGAATACCGCCGGCATCGATGTGGTGCTGGATGGCCATTCCCACAGCGTGCTCGAATCCGAGCGGGTCAAGAATAAGAATGGGGAATGGACGCTGCTCTCTTCTACGGGTACCAAGCTTGAATCCATCGGCATGCTGCTTTTGACCAAATCCGGCAATATCACCACCGGCCTAATCAGCGATTACGCCGAAAAGGACGCGGATGTGGACGGCTTCATCAAATCCGCCCAGGCGGAATTTGAAGAGATGCTCGGCACCGTAGTGGCGAAGACGGATGTTGATCTCACCATCACCGAGCCTGGCACGGATGTGCGCATCGTCCGCAATGCTGAAACCAACTTGGGCGATCTTTGCGCCGATGCTTATCGCGCCATCGGCGGTGCGGATATCGCCATCGTCAACGGCGGCGGCGTTCGCGCCTCCATTCCGGCCGGGGACATCACCCTAGGCCAGATCATCTCCGTGCATCCCTTCGGCAATTCCCTCTGCGTAATTGAAGCCACGGGCCAGGAGATTTTGGACGCGCTGGAAATGAGCGTGCGCGTCACGCCGGAAGAGAACGGCGGCTTCCTGCAGGTTTCCGGCCTCAGCTTTGAGATCAACGTCAAAACGCCTTCCTCCGTAACGCTGGATGAGAACGGCCTCTTCGTTTCCGTGGATGGAGACCGCCGGGTCCAGAATGTAATGGTGGGCGATCAGCCCATTGACCCGGCCAAGACCTACACGCTCGCCAGCCACGACTACCTCATCAAAAACGCGGGCGACGGCTACACCATGTTCCAGGATAATACCCTGCTGCAAGATTCCATCATGCTGGATAACCAGGTGCTCATCAATTACATCACCGACTACCTTGACGGCGTGATCGGCGCGGATTACGCCGAACCCTACGGCCAGGAGCGCATCATTTCCGCCAAATAAAGCGGCGCAAAACGAACGGCCGAGCTCCCCCGGCATTGCGGGGGAGCTCTCTTGTTTTTAAACGAACCGCTGCGGGAACTGGTGCATGATGCCGGCGGAAAAGTAATCCGCCATCTCCATGGCCTCCCGCTCAACCTGGTCAAAGGCCGCGATATCGGCAGGGTAATTGCCTGCCAGGCGTGCGGTCACCTCCTTGGTGGTCAGCTCAAGGTGGGCATAAAGCATGTTGCGCATCGCTTCCCGCTCAAAAAAAGGGTTGATGCTGCTAAAAGCATCCGCCATTTGATCGGCGTTTTGATACCAGCGTCGCGTAAGCGCCTGTGCCTGCTCCGTTTGGCCATTGCGCAGGGCTGTGATCAGCTCGGCTCCGATCTGTAGGTGTAGCGTCAAAAGCTGCTCGATGGTGTTTGCCACGCCGGCCGGATAATAGCGGGCAAAAATCTTGGCGAAATCCGCCGGGTTTTGCAGCAGACGAGCCGTGGTGGCGCTTTGATCCTTCAGCCGCTCCGCAATGCTGATGAGCAGAAGGCGCGTCCAATACACGTGCTGGGACCAAACCAGCCGCATGTCGGCCAGCAGTTCAAACTGCCTAATGGGGTTGGGGCAGAAGGTCATATCCGGCATCCCTTGTGAACGATTCATAGAAGGAACTCCTTAGATATTTATTAGCAGCATATGCAGCCCCGCGGGTTTTGCTCCCGGGGCGGATGCTCTCGGGGCGGATGCTTCCCGGCGTTTGGTCGATTGCCCCTCGCGTGGCCGCATGATATAATGTTTTAAGCAAAAGATCATATGTATCGCTGAAACGGGGGAAACGAATATGCAGCGGATGCCCATATTGTTCGCAGGCCGCGTGATAGGCGCCCTTTTCATGGCAGGGCGTCTCCTTGGTTAAGCTAAATAAGCTGGCCCCGTTCTTTGCCGGATGGGAGAAGGCGATGATCCTTTCTTGCCTGCAGGGCCACATGGGCTATGCCCTGGCCGACAATGAGGATAACCCTGCCGCAGCCCAGCTTGTCGTGGGCGACTTCTGCTTCTTTGCGGGTGTGCCCAGCAAGGCTTTGGCGGCCCGGGCGGCCGCGCCAATCATTGTGCCCGGGGATGAGGCTTGGGGAGAGGCGGTCGAAGCCGCCTGGGGCGATGGGGTGGAAAAGGCTCTGCGCTATGCTGTCAAAAAAGAGCCGACCGCATTCGATACCGAAAAATTAACCGGCTATGCGCAAGCGCTGCCGGAGCCCTACGCCCTGCGGGCCATTGATGCGGAACTTTACGGCCTGGCCCTGCAAGAAGATTGGTCTAAAGACCTTTGCTCGCAATTTGCCGATTATGCCGATTACCGGTCAAGGGGGCTGGGCGTTGCCGTGCTCTACGGGGATCAGTTGGTTTCCGGCGCATCCTCCTATGCCGTGTATAACGGCGGTATCGAGATCGAGATCGATAGCAAAGGGGCGTTCCGGGGCCGGGGTTTGGCCACGGCCTGCGGCGCCGGGCTTATCCTGGAATGTCTGCGGCGCGGCCTCTACCCGGGCTGGGATGCGCACGATCTGCGCTCCATGGCCCTGGCGGAAAAACTGGGCTACCGCCTGGATTATTCCTATACGGTCTACATAAAAAGATAGCGCGCCCGAGGGGTTAGCGATCAAGATGGAGGTAAGCTATGCAAGCAGAGAAAATATGGGACGAAACGCGCGACGAAGCCTTTATGCGCCAGGCCCTGCGCCTTTCCGAGGCTGCCGTGGCGCACGGCAACGAGCCGTTTGGCGCGGTGCTGGTCAAGGATGGGGAAATCGTATATACCAACGAAAACCAAATCTATTCGGCCACAGATCCTACCTTCCACGCGGAGGCGGGCTTGTTGCGGCGCTTCTTTCAAGAAACGCAGATAACGGATTTGCGGGAGTATACCCTATATTCCAGCTGCGAGCCCTGCTTTATGTGCTGCGGGGCCATGGTTTGGGCCAAGCTGGGGCGGCTGGTCTATGGGGCAAGCGATATCGACCTATGCGCCCTGCTGGGAGAGCAAGGCAGCGCCTGCTGCGAGCTGGTTTTCGGCCATTCGGGCTGGAAGCCGGTTGTGCGCGGCGGCGTGCTTCGAGAGGAAAGCCTGCGTATTCTGGCCGGTTATTTTGGGGCGCACGCCAAAGGCTGAGGCGCTGCCATGCAGGGCGTAGGGCCTATCCTGCGTATCATGAATGCAGTGGCCGCGTGGGTGGCCGGAAAATTGAATGTAGTTAGGGAAGCGCATATGCCGGAAAAGACAACGCCGCGAATCAAGATCCAGCCAAACGGGCCCTATATTGTTACGGGCAACGTGCCGCTATATGAACTGATCATCGAACCCAAGGGCAAGGGATATGTTTACCGCCAGGGCCGGGCGTTCCCCAGGCGGGAGCAATATGCCCTCTGCCGCTGCGGCCAATCGGCTAATATGCCTTTTTGTGATGGCGCGCATATAGCCTGCGCCTTTCGCGGCGGCGAGCGGGCCAGCCGCAAACCCTACCGCACGCAAGCGGTAACCTACCACGGCCCAGGTATCGACCTGACGGATGTGGAAGAGCTTTGCGCTTTCGCGCGCTTTTGCCACGCGGAGGAAGGCAACGTATGGGAACTGACGCTGCGCTCCGCAGACCCGCACTTAAAGGAGATGGCTATCAAAACGGCTGTGGAGTGCCCGGCCGGCCGCCTTGTCGCCTGGGATAAGGAAACGGGGGAGGCCATCGAGCCTAGCTACGAGCCCTCCATCGTGCTCCTGCAGGATCCGGAGCGGAATTGCAGCGGCCCCCTGTGGGTGCGGGGCGGCATCCAAATCGAAGGGGCGGACGGCTATGCATACGAGGTGCGCAACCGCGTGACCCTGTGCCGCTGCGGCAGGTCCCGCAACATGCCATTTTGTGACGCCGCGCACGTATCTTGGGGATTTAAGGATCAATAGCGGGCTGAAAGATCCAAAATAACCAGGGCCGAAGGGTCAACTTGAATAGAGGATATCGAATTTGCTTCAAATCAACACGGGGAACGGCTTTGCCGTTCCCCGTGCTTGTGTGCACTCCTTTCGGGGCGGCTAAATCAGGTTTTTATCCACATACTTGGCCAGCTTGCCCATGCAGTTCACATAGCAGCCGAATTCGTTATCATACCAGCCGAAAATCTTGGCGTGGGTTACGGGGATGTTTTGCTCCGCAGCCGCGTCCAGGGAAAGGGAGCCGGTACGGGTGTGGCTTTCCCTGCCTTCGATAACAACTGCGGCCCGGCAGCCCGCCAGATCGGCGGAAACGTTTTGCCGCTCGCTGTAAATGAGCAGGTCTTTTTGCGGGCCCGCGGCGGCCTTGCGGTAGATGTCATTGATAAAATCCCGCGTGATGACCGGCGTGCCGCCGGCATCGAAAACAGTGCGGAAGGTGAGGCTCAGGGAGATCAGAGAGACCGTGCTGGCGGGCACCTGAATGGAATCGGCCATAAAACCTACCCGCTTGATGCCAGGGATAATCTCCTCCAGCGCGATGGCGGCGTCCGTAGCGGTGGGGATCAGGTTGTTGAACACGGCGCGGTTGCGGCGCAGATCTTTGCTGCCGGCCCCGGGCGGCGCATCCAAAATGCCCTGGCTGTTAGCGGCGGCGTGCACGGTGGTCATGGAGGCGGTGATGATATCGGCGGTCTCCCTGGTATCGACCAGCGGTTTTACCATGTGCGTGAGGCCCGTAGTGGTGCAGCTGGCCGCGGAGATGATGTTATGCCGCAAAGGGTCATAGCCCGCGTGGTTGATGCCATAGACGAAGGTGGCGCAATCTGCGGGCAGGGGGTGGCCCACATCGGCGGTTTTAAAGGGAGCGCTGAGGATCACCTTCTCCGCGCCCGCCTCCAAATGGCCGCGCAGGCTGCCCTTGCTATAACCGGCCGGGCGGGTGGGGTCTAAAAAAGCGCCGGTGCAATCGATCACGAGGCGCACGCCCGCCTGCGCCCAGCCGATATCCCGGGGGTTGCGCGCGCTGGTCAGCAGCTGCACGGGCAGGCCGCAAAGCTCGATGCGGGCCTCTGCGCGATTGATGACCCTGGCCTCGCAGCTTTGGCCCGTATATCCGTAGAGGAAGCGATCCAGCGTGCCATAGGTGGAATCCGTAGTCAGGTAGGCAATGGCGTCTTCCAGGCTTCGGCCCAGTTCCCGGCCCGCGTTGATCACGATGCCGTCGTAATATTTCTGCTGGAGGTTATTCCATAGCGTAAGCTTGCCTATGCGGCCGATGCCGTTGATCCCCAAGATGCGCCGGCCTTCTGTTTTAAGTTCCAAAAGATGCTCCTCCTCTGATGGGCAATTAGATGATCATGATTCCAGAACCGCATAGCTGCCGGCAAAGATACTGCCTGTGTCCCCGTCGATGGATAGGGGGTCGCCGGGGCGGAAGGCGCAGCCGTTGATAAGGCAAACCTTTTCAGCCTCCTTCACCTGCATACCTTCGCACTTGACGATGCAGACCTTGCTAAGGCTCACGGCTGTAACGGCGGCATGGGAGGTAGCTCCGCCCTTGGCGGTGATCAGGCCGTCGCATACGAAGAGCATGGGGATATCGTCGGGCACGGTATCGGGCCGTACGAGGATGATATGGGCATTGGGCGAATCTGCCCGGATGCGCTCCATATCCCTCATGTCAAAGGCCACAAGGCCCGAGAGCGGGCCTCCGCTTACGCCGATGCCGTGGCCTACCGGCCGCATCTCCTGCGGTGGGGCCGTAAAGCGCCGGCGGGCCTTCTGGCTGCCGACGTTTTGGTTGCGCGTTTGCAGGATGTAGACGCCCTTGGGCAGATCGGAATCGAAGGTAAATTCGATCTCCTGGTGTACGAAGCCGTGCTGCTCGATAAGCTGTTTGGCATATTTGTGCAGGGTTTGATAAACCTGCGGGAAGGCGGATTCCAGGGAAAGCGGCCCGTAATATTGCTTTTTGCGCTGGGCTTCTGAAATGGGCAGGGTATTTACCAGGCCGGCGACCACATCCTCCCCTTGGCTACAAACGGCGAAATCCCCGTAAAGATCGATGCTCGAATAATCCTTAAGGGGGCTGCTGGTAAAGACCACACCCGTACCTGAGCGCTCGGACAGGTTGCCCAGGATCATCTTTTGTACCAGCACGGCTGTGCCCCATTCGTTGGCGATCTGCATATGATCGCGGAAGGTGACGGAGCTTTCGGAAGACCAGGAATCCAGCACGGAGCGGATAGCCAGCTTGAGTTGCGCCATGGGCGAAGGCTCTATATTGATAGTATGATCGAGGACGGCCTTTTTATAATCATAGGCGATGCGCCGCATCTGCCGGTTGGAAAATTGTATCTTCAGCTCCAGGCCGAGCCGCTCCTTGTGCTCGGCCATGATGCGGTCGAACACATCCCGCTCCATGCCAAAAGCCATGCCCCAGCTCTGCAAAAAGCGGCGGTAGCAATCCCAGGCGGTCCAGGCGAATTTTTCGCGACAGCCCCAGGCCTCGGTGATTTCGTCGTTCATGCCCACGTTCAAAAAGGTCTTCATCGCCCCGGGGAAAGAGATAAAGGAGCCTGAACGCACGGAGAAGAAGAGGGGGTTGTTGGGGTCGCCAAAGGCTTTGCCTGTTTGCCGCTCCACCACAGCGATGTGTTGCTCGATGGCTGCCATAAAATCCTGGTGCATATAGGGATGGCCAAACAGCGGCTCGATATGGCGGAAGGCCTCGGTGGTAATCACAAAGCCCGGCGGCACCGGGAAGCCCAGGAAGGAGAGCTTTTTAAGGAAGAAGGCCTTTGCGCCGAGAAAGATGGGGTTATCCACCTTTTCCGTGCTGTGGGAAAGCAGGCTGAAGGTGAGATCCGGATCATAGGTGAGCATATTCTCGATAAAGCTGTCGGAATAGTTATCCAGCATGTTGCGCAATATGCCGATGGTGCCCGCGATGAACAGATCCAGCTCCTGCACCAAAAAGGCGGAGGAGAGGATATCCCGAAAGAATTTCTCCCGCTCCATCTGGATGCGTTCACGGGTGTGCTCCTCGGGCGGCACGCGCTGCTCCAACAGCACCTGCGGGATGATGATCTCCAGGGGTCTCTCGTATACATTGAGGAAATAGCCCTTGATGATCTGGCTTACATCCTGCCCCAAGAACTGGAAGATGTTGATATATTGGCTGAGTGAAAAGCTGGGGGAAGAAAGGCTGAATTTAAACATCTCCAGATGGGAATCGAAGCTTTGGTCATAAATCCCATCCAGTGAAAGTCCTTCTTTAAACAAAAGGAGCACCTCGTAGATATGCCGTAATGTTTTGGCTGTGAGGTATTCGTGGGAGAAGGATTCCAATATTTGCGCCATCAACTGGGAAACCACCCGTTCCAGGCGATACATCAGGCCCAGGGATTCGAACTTCGGCTCCTTATACTGGCCGTAGGTGGAGGGAATGCCGGCGGCGATATGGCGCTTATACTGGATGTTCTCAAAGGCCTCGCTCTGATGCGGGTCGAGAATGACGCCCTTGAGATGGTTCATCATCCGGTAGAGCAGGGCGATGGCCTCCTCGCCGCGGCCACCCTCCAGAGCATTTCCCAAATTTGCCAGGTCGCCCTTTGAAAAAAAACGCGCCTTTTCCACCAGGGCCACCACATTTTCCGTTTCAAAGGAGTATTTCTCCAGCAAGAGGCCATGGATATGAATGATGTCGATCACCTTATTGAGGTGTATATCCGGGGCTGGGAAGCTGGTTTGCACCCTACGCTTAAGGGCTTCGATATTGAGCGCCAGCAGCGCATCCAAGCTGAGGCCCAGGCCCTCGCAGAGGGTGTGCAGGGCATCTCGGGCTTTGGCATGCCATTCGTGGTCGTCCTCCAGGGAATCGTAGAGCCCATCCGGCAAAAGACCCTTGAGGGGCGACTTATCGCCATCGTACCAATAGCCGATGATGCGCCGCGTAAGATCCACATTGGTGTTGTTGCTCTCTACGTGAATTTGCACGCGCAGGAAGTGGATTAGCCGGTCCTTTCGCAGGGAGAGGCCGTCGATGGCGGTGGTGACTTCCCGAAGGGTCCCTTCCGCACCGATATCCTGAAAGAACACGGGGAAGATGCGCGTGAGCTGCTTGATCTCGCGATAAACCGGGGCGATGGAGGAATTGAGCAGCTTGGTCACATCCCGCTGGAAAAGATCCGTATCGGAAATATAGATGCCGCCCAGCTTTAGCTCCGCGATCAGGGCGTTGAGCAGCTCCCGCGTGGCAGAGGGATCCTTTTCGACCAGCTCGAGAAAAACGCGGATGTTCTGCACGTGGTTAGGGTTGAATTGCACCTGCCAATCGCTGGTAAGCGTGCGGTCGCCCGGGTAGCTGAAGCCGAATTGCACCAGGCTGTTGATAAAATACGAAATGCTCGATTTATGCCGTGAACCAATCACCTCGCGGCCCAATGTGGCGATGCAGTCAAGCACCGTGCGGGTATGCGCGGCTTTTAGATCCTGCAATTCCCAGAGGATGTCGTCGAGGAAGCCCGGGATATCCTCGGTTTCCAGCTCCCGAAAGACCGTGCGCAGGCTGCGGTTGATATCGTAGAGCAGGTGGTCGTAAAGCTTGGACATGCCCGGCAGGTGTAGCAAATAATAGAGGTAATGGATGGTTTCCAGGCTGGATGTAAACTCCTTGGTAAAGCTGCGGAAATAGTTGGAGATGTCGTTGTAGAACATTACATGCCGCAGATCTTCCCAGGTTTTTGCCCGTTGCCGCTCGGCCCTTAGGTGCGCAAAGAAGGGGCTGCCGATCTCCCGTATCTTTTCCTCGTCCATCACGGTGAAAAGGTGGCGCCGGGAGGCGAACCATTCCTCAGCCTTGGCGGTTTCTTCCCAGTAGTCGAAGCAACGATCCAAGAGGTCGGCTGTGAGGTGCAAAACGAGGCTAGTAAAGGCATCGCGGAGCGCCAGATCGTCAAAGCAGGTTTTAAAATAGCCTGAATTGCGGATGTAAAGGCGTTCGTTTTGGCACAGATCCCCTTCGATGATGGAAAAGCAGCGGAAGATAACGGCCTCGGGAAATGTATCCTGGCCGGAGAGCCGATCCATGAATTTGATAAGGGTGGTGATAAGCCGCTCACGGTCTGCTTCCGCTTTAACGGAGGCAAAGAGGATCTCGAAGATATCGACGAACACATCCAGCGCGGCGGGTGCGTCAGTCAAGGAATTGTAAAACCAGAAATCCTCCAAGCAGATACTGTGCAGCAATTCGATCACATGGCGGTCATTGCGAAATTTATGGTTAAGTTCGATCAAGAATTCCTTAGTACGCTTATGGATCGCCCAAGTAGAGCTTGAAAGCGCGCCAAACCATTTTTGCCTTGGCGGTATCTCCTCGACCTGATCCAGCGTGCGCGACAGATTGGCTTCCAAGGCCTTGGATAAAAGGATGTTTCCCATGCTCACTCTCCAATAACTCGTTGTCGAGTCCATCATAGCACAGGGGAAAGCAAAATTCACAAAGACGGCATTATCTCCCGCTTTTCAGCAAATTATCAGCATAGCCGGCGCGATTAGGCAAGGGAAAGGGGCATTAGAGCAGCGGCGAGATCAGCCGCAGGATTTCCTCCTCCAGGCGCTTGAAATAGCCGCGCCTGCACTCCGCCGGGGTAATCTGGCGGCATTGCTCCAAAATGGAGAGATAATCCGCCTTGATATCTGCGAGGCAATCGCATCCGTAGAGCAGGCAGCCGCATTCGAAATGCTGGTAGAGGCTGCGGTAATCCAAATTCACGCTGCCTACGGCCGCTACGGCGTCATCCGAAACGAAGACCTTGGCATGCATAAAGCCTGGCGTGAATTCATAGATGTGCACCCCCGCGCTGATCAGCTGCGCGTAATAGGAGCGGGAGGCCTTGTGAACAAGGGGCTTGTCCGGCACATGCGGGGTGATGATGCGCACGTCCACCCCACTTTTGGCTGCCAAAGTGAGGGCGTTCGTGAGGACGTCATCGATGATAAGGTAGGGTGTGGAGATGTAAACGTAATTCTGCGCGTATTGGATGATGCGCAGGTATGCGCTCTGGCCCGTGAGCTCCATGTCCATGGGCGTATCCGCATAGGGCTGGGCGAGGCCGCTGCCGAGGCTCGGGCAGGGGCTGTCCTGCCAAGGATAGAGCATGCGCACGGCGTTGAGATCAATCTCCTCGTGGTAATCCCAAAGCTGCAAAAAGGCCAGCGTAAAGCTCCAGGCCGCCTTGCCGCGAAGGCAGAGGCCCGCATCCTGCCAATAGCCATGCTTTTCATAGGCGTTGATGTATTCATCGGCTAAATTCATGCCGCCCGTGAAGGCCACCTTCCCATCGATCACCAGGATCTTGCGGTGGTCGCGCTGGTTCTGCATGGACGAGAGGAAGGGGCGGAAGGGGTGGAACTTACGGCAGTGGATGCCTTTCGACTCCAGCGTTTTATCATAATCTGCGGGTAGAGTCAAAAAACACCCTACGTCGTCGTAAATGAGGCGCACGAGCAGGCCCTCCTGCGCCTTGCGCTCGAGAATGGCCAGCACGGAATTCCACATTTCGCCCTCTTCTATAATGAAGAATTCTAAGAAGATATACTTTTCCGCTTTCTCTAATTCCGGCAGCAGGCGGGCATAAAAAGCCTGCCCCGGGCTGAGATATTCGCTCTGTGTAGCGCCGTAGGCCGGGTAGCCGCAGGCATGGATATAGCGCAGCAGGGGCGCGCGCAGACCGGCCTCTGCGGGATGCGGATCGCCGGAGGCGGCGTTGGGCAGGGCGAATAGGGGGCGTAGGGCCACGCTGCGGCTGCTAAGAAGCCGGCCCACGTATTTGGTGCCGCTTTGGAAGCTGCAAAGCAGGTAAAACAGCCCGCCGAACAGGGGCGTGAGCAGGATCAAAAACACCCAGCTCAGCTTGGCGTTCGGCTCCCCTGGCTTGCCGATGATATAGAGCGCCACGCTTAGGCTCATCAGCGAGAGCAATGCCTGCAAAACCTCGGAAGCGCTGCTGGTGCTGTGGATAAAATAGACCAAAACAGCCGCCTGAGCGATGATCAAAATCGCTACAAACAGCCTCCGACGAATCAATGCCCGCTTCCAGCCCTGCTTCATATCGACGCGGCTTCTCCTATTACCCAAGGGTATTATCATTATATCAAATTAGGTAAATTATGCATAGCGCGCGCTTTTATGCTTGACAACATACGTGCAAAATGATAAGATAAATTTCGTTCGAGACAATAATCTGGGTGTGGCGCAGTTTGGTAGCGTGCTTGAATGGGGTTCAAGAGGCCGGAGGTTCAAATCCTCTCACCCAGACCAGCAAAAGTCCTAAATCCCTAGGGATTTAGGACTTTTCGTTTTCTCCGGCTCTTTGCATTTGTTTGCCAATGTGCTAGCGGCATGCGGAGAAGGGCTATACAATCAAGATAGAAAGAATGAACGCCTATAGGCAGCATGGATTATTACCTTCCCGGCAGCCTTTTGGCTTCGGCTGCACATGCTGCTAAAAAATGTAAGACCCGTTGTAAATCCAACGGATTCTTTCCGTAGGAAAGGATATTATTTAAGAAGCGAAAAATGTCGGCCATGGTGTTTGTTAAAGAATTGACCGTGATTTCAAGTTGTAGTATGATGTATCAATCGCCCGCATACGGGCGGCGGGCCATACGAAAACAAGGGCGCCGGAGGGGCAAGGCCGCGCTGCCGCCGGGATGGAGGCTGCCATGAAATTCGCGAGGAAGCGGGATATTCTGATCATCTTGGCTGGCGCAGTGACCGGACTTTTGCTGTGGGCGGTTTTGCGAGGCGGTTTGGCCAAGCCCGGCGCGTATGCCGAGATCTACTACCGGTCCAAGCTGGTAGAGACCGTGGCGCTGGAAGCGGGGGCGGAGGAGAGCTTTTCCATCGAGGGGTTACCCCAGGTGGTCTTTCACCGCTATGCGGATGGCAGCATCGCCTTCCTCGAATCCGATTGCCCGGATAAGGTCTGCATCCACGCGGGCAAGCTGCGCCTTGTAGGGCAAATGGCGGCCTGCCTGCCAAACGAGGTTTATATAAAGATTGAAGGTACGGCGGCCGACCCCGATGCGCCCGATCTCATGATCGGGTGATATTGGGTATCGCACGCGGCATTTGGGAGAAAGATAGGAAATGGACGAAAAGCCTTTGGAAAAAAACCCGAAAGCGTCGGGCGCCAAGCGTATTGCGCTCTTGGGTATGCTGTTCGCATTGGCTATGGTACTTTCGGTCGTCGAGGGGTTCATCCCGGTTCCGGTGCCGGTGCCGGGCGTGCGCCTGGGACTGGCGAACATCGTGGTGATGTTTGCGCTGCTCCAGCTGGGCTGGCGCGACGCTTTGGGGCTGACCCTTTTAAAGGCGGGCTTTGTGGCAATCACGCGCGGGGCCGTGGCCGGGGCGCTGAGTCTGGCAGGCGGGGCGTTTGCCTTTTGCGTCATGGCGCTCGTGCTGGCGCTGGCTAGGGATAAAACGACCTACCTCCTTTTGAGCGTCGCCGGCGCGGTTTTTCACAACGTCGGGCAGCTATTGACGGCCTCGCTGATTCTCGGCACTTTTTTGTGGCCCTATTTTCCAATCCTGCTTCTTTCGGGCATCGTCACGGGATTTGCTACCTCTGTTTTGCTCAAGCTTACCGCTCCGGCATTTGGGAGGCTGCATTTAAAATAAAAATTATCCAGTTTTATGGAGGAATCTAAAAGAATGAAGAAGCTTTTTGCACTCGCACTGACTTTCGCGCTCGTAGCCGCCATAGCCGCCGGCTGCGGCAAATCCGCCCCGGCTGGTGAGGGCGCGGTCAAGACCGGCCTCGCCGTTGTGACCTCGATTGCCAGCTCAGCCGATGCCACCGCCGCGGAGGCGGGCGTGGCCCAGGGCTATTCCACCATCGCCGCCGTTACCGTAGACGGCGCTGGCAAGATCGTCGCCTGCGTGATCGATGCGGCACAGACCAATGTTAATTTCGGCGCGGACGGCGCAATCACCACCGCGCTCGATAGCGCATTCCAAACCAAGAATGAGCTGGGCGCGGCTTACGGCATGAAGGACGCTTCCAGCATCGGCAAGGAATGGAACGAGCAGGCCGCTGCCTTTGCCGCCTATGTAGTGGGTAAAACCGCCGAGGAAGTGAAGGGCATCGCCGTTGACGCGGGCCTGCCTGCGGACGCCGACCTCGTGGCCTCCGTTACCATCCATGTGACGGACTTCATCGAGGTGGTCGGCAAGGCCGTGGCCAATGCCAGCGAGCTGGGCGCATCCAGCGGCGATAAGCTGCGCGTGGGCACAGTCACGAGCATCGCCAAATCCACCAATGCCGCCGCCGATGCCCAAGGGTTGGCGCAGATCTATAACACCTATGCGGCCCTCACCACGAACGAGAAGGGTGTTATCACCAGTTGCGTGATCGATGCCAGCCAGGCCAATATCAACTTTGACGCTGCGGGCAAGATCACTACCCCGCTCGATACCACCTTCCAAACCAAGAACGAGATCAAGGAAGGCTACGGCATGAAGGCCACCTCCGGCATTGGCAAGGAATGGTATGAGCAGGCCGCCGCCTTCGCTGCCTATGCCACCGGCAAGACTGCCACCGAAGTCGCCGGCACCGTAGTTGACGAAGAGGGCCATACGGCCGATGTAGATCTTACCGCCTCCGTCACCATTTCTGTTGGCGATTTCATAACCGCCATCACTAAGGCCGCCAGATAAGCGAAGCATAACCCGCGTCGGAGAGGCAGCGCCCGTGCGCCTCTCCGATTTTCTTAGATGAGATGCTATGGTAAAAGGTATGAAGATAAAAAGACTGACAGCCCTTTTTCTATGCCTTGCGCTGCTCTTTACGAGCGGCTGTATGCCCAGGGTGCAGCGGCGCTACCGGGCGCAGTTTTTGAGCCTGTTCGATACCGTAACCACCATCACCGGCTATGCGCAAAGCGAGGCGCAATTTACGGAGCTGGCCGAAAAGCTGCGCGCAAAGCTGGAAGAATACCACCAGCTTTATGATATCTACCACGATTACGAGGGCGTAAACAACATAAAAACCATAAACGACAACGCCGGCGCCGCACCGGTGAAGGTCGATCACCGCATCATCGAGCTGCTTAAGCTCATGATTGTGCGCAACAGGCAAACGGGCGGGGCTGTGAATGTGGCAATGGGCGCGGTTCTTAGCATCTGGCATGATTACCGAGAGGCCGGCCTTCAGGATCCTGAGAATGCCCGGCTGCCGCCGATGGAGCTTTTGCGGGCGGCCGCGGAGCATACGGATATCGCGAATATTGTAATCGATGAGGCGGCCTCCACCGTATATTTGAGAGACCCGCAGATGCGGCTTGATGTGGGCTCCACGGCCAAGGGCTATGCCGCGGAGCAGGTGGCGCTTTATGCCAAAAACCTGGGCGCGGCTTCGATGCTTATCAGCGTGGGTGGCAACGTGCGCACCATCGGCTCCAAGCTGGAAGCCGATTCCAAAGGCGATACGCGCTGGAACATCGGCATCCAAAATCCCGATAAAACCAGTGATCAAACGGAAATTTTGTATGTGCTCGTCAATGACGCCGCCATCGTATCAAGCGGCATTTACGAGCGCTATTATGTGGTGGACGGCGTGCAGTACTCCCACATTATTGATCCCGATACCCTCATGCCCTCCACAAACTACTTGCAGGTTACAATCCTCTGCGGCGATTCCGGTACGGCCGATTCGCTTTCCACCGCCGTGTTCAACCTTCCTCTGGAGGAGGGCAAACGCCTGCTTGCGGGTATGGACGGCGTGGAGGCCGCCTGGGTGCTGCCGGATGGCAGCATCGAATATACAAGCGGCTTTTCCGCGTATGTGAAGGATTAGCCAGGCGAGGAACCTAGGCCCGGAATAACCATTGTATCACGTTTCAAATGCCCGAAACCACTGGGGTTCCGGGCGTTTGCTTCATTTTGGCGCTAATAATTCTGCACACGGACAAGGCACGGCCATATTATATACTATACCAAAGCATAAAACCCGGCGGGATAAGGCATTGGCCCGAGCCCGCGGGAATAGATATGGACAATAACTTGAAGAGGAGGCGAACATGCCATGGAAAACTTTTTTACGTGGGCTATGCTGGGCACCTATGCGGGCGCCGTTCTGGCCACCAGCCTGATTACCCAGTTTTTTAAGGAAATGAGCTTCATCGCCCGCATTCCTACCAGGGTTTTCAGCTATTTTGTGGCCTTAGTCGTGTTGCTGGGCGCTGCTTATTTTGGCTGCTGCTGGTCTTTGGCGGATGGGGTTCTATGCCTGTTCAACGCTGTGATCGTATCCCTAGCCGCCAATGGCGGTTACGATACCGTGACTGGGATTAAACAGCGTGATAATAACAAATAGGGAAATACGCGTTAAAGAGGGCGGTTAGCCGCCCTCTTTTTATGATATAATGAGCACGATCAGCCCGAGCGAGCGGAAGGATGGGGAATAATCATGGAATACACATATCTGGATATGGAAAGCTACCCGCGCAGGGAGCATTTTGCATATTTCCTGGCCATGGGTTACCCCTATGTGGGAACCACGGTGAATGTGGATATCACGGCCTTTCTCGACCGGGTCAAGACGGCGGGGGAGCCTTTCTTCCTTAGCTTGCTCTATGAGGTAGCGGCCGCGGCCAACGCCGTGCCGGAATTCCGCCGCCGCGTTTTGCATGGGCGGATCGTTGAGTTCGACTCCTGTCATACCTCGCATACGGTTATGCGGGAGAATGGGGCCTATGCCTATTGCACACTGGATTGCGCCCTGCCCAAGGCGGAATTTCTGCCCTATGCCACGACGGCGCAAGAGCGGGCCAAAGCTGGCGGCGATATCGCGGAGGATCCGGCACAGAGCCTGGGACTGCTATTCATCTCCTGCCTGCCTTGGCTCAGCTACACGGCTCTGGTGCAGCCTGTGCCCTCTCCAGTGGATAGCAATCCGCGCATCACCTGGGGCAAGTATTTTAAGAGCGAGGGCAGGATTCTACTGCCCCTTTCGGTGCTGGCTCACCACGCCTTGGTGGATGGCAAGCATTTAGGTGAATTTTACGCCGCTCTTTCGGCCCGTTTGGCGATTTGTGGGAGCTAATATTCACAATGCGTTAAAACATGACGCAAATGGATATGGTATAATACTAGCGTACGAATTTAAAAAAAGGCGGCGAGAGCCGCTCTACGGAGGTTTAGATTTATGAAGAAATGGATCGCGGCGGCCCTGGCGGGATTGTTCCTGCTGGCGCTCGTGGCGCCCGTCCTGGCGCTCGATGCCGGGCAGTCCCGCGTGGCCATTGGCGCGGATTTGGATGAAGCCCAGATCGAGCAGGTCTATGCCGATTTCGGCCTGCAGCGCGGCAATGTGCGCGAGCTTACCGTGACCAACGCGGACGAGCGCGCCTATCTCGAAGGCCTAGTATCCGATAAAAAGATCGGCAAAGTAGCCCTTTCCTGCGTATATATCACCACGCTCGAGCAAGGCGCGGGCCTTTCCATCAGCAGCAAGAATATTAACTGGTGCTCTAATGAGATGTATGTCAACGCCCTTACCACTGCCGGTATTACGGATGCGCAGGTGATGGTTACCGCGCCCTTTGCCGTATCCGGCACGGCTGCGCTCACGGGAATCTACCGCGCCTATGAGGATATCACCGGCACGTCCCTTTCCGACCTCGCCAAGTCCATAGGTGCGGAGGAGTTGGTCGTTACCGGCGAGTTGGCCGAATACATCGGCAGCGAGGAAGCCGCCGGGCTGATCAATGAGCTCAAGAAGATCCTCGATCAAACGCAGAACATGTCCGACGAAGATGTGAAAGCCGAGATTCGAAAGATTGCCAAGCAATATAACGTCGAAGTGACGGACGCGCAGGTGGACCAGCTCCTGGCCCTATGCCGCAAGCTCGAAAAGCTGGATGTGGACGCGCTCAAAAAGCAACTCATCTCCCTTACGGAAACCGTGCAAAAGGCCGGCAAGGCCCAGGCCTTCGTTTCCTCCCTGGGCGAAAAGGTGACAGGCTTCTTCTCCTCTGTCGGTCAGTTCTTCTCCGGCCTCTTCGGTGGCAAGAAAGGCTAAGATTAAGATAAACAAGCAAAGCATAAGCCCGGCGCCGCATAAAACGCCGGGCTTTTTTATACGGTTTTTCCTGCAGGAGCGCCGTCCGCTATTGCTTGAGATATTTTAGCATGCATTTGATGAGCAGCACCAGCGCCACACAGGCCAGGATAAAAAACAGATAGGTGCAAGCAAGTACCAGGTAGTTCCAAAAAATTGCAAACATAGTTTTCTCCTATATACGCCCATAATCAGAGGATGGATTCCAGGCGCTGCTTAAGCTCCGCATAGGAGCAGACCAAGCGCTCGACGGATCGATGGTGGTAGAATACGCAGGTATCCGGCCCGTCGGCGAATTCCTTGCCCGTGGTGGACCAGAGGATAATGCGCTTGTTGGAACGGGTGCCCAGGGCCAGGCCGAGCTCCGTATGGGTGCCGCAGCCGCCCGGCAGCATAATGAGCACGAACTCCGCATCCCGCACAGCGCCGGATTCGAAGGCTGCCACTTCCGCCAGCCGCTGCTCCCCCTGGCCCCGCACATCGCCGTGGGCCGTCCAATCATAAACGGGCATATGGCCGCGCCCTTGAATGAAAACCATCATATCCTTGGCAAGCGCCCGGTTTTCCAGGCCGCTTGCAATGTAAAAACGCATTAGATATCTCCCTTCCGGCGTCCAGGGCCGGGATCACCCTGCTTCCAATGCCGCCTGCATAAGCCTACATATTTGTCGCCCGCGCCCAGCACCACCTGCTCACCCGTTTTCGTAATGCCGCCCCGGCCATCTAGCCGGGCGTTGCAGATGGCTTTACGGCCGCACCAGCAAATCGTTTTGACCTCTTCGATGGTATCCGCCCAAGCCATAAGCCATTGGCTGCCCTCGAAGAAATTGCCTCTGAAATCCGCCCGCAGGCCATAGCAGATGACGGGCACGTTGTAATCATCCACCAGCTCCGTCAAGAGCTCTACCTGTTCTTTCGTAAGGAACTGGGCTTCGTCTATGATCAGGCAGTCATACGCGCCGCGCTTGACGGCCTCCAAATCCATTTCGTGAAAGAGCACGCATTCATCCGAAAGGCCTGAACGGGAACGGATGGTATGCACGCCGTCCCGCATATCCACAGCGGGCTTGACGAGCAGGGCCTGTTGACCCTGCTCGCCGTAATTATACTTGACCATAATGGCGTTGGCCGTTTTTGAGGAGCTCATGGCTCCATAGCGAAAATATAATTTGGCCATGGCTCAGCGCTGCCCCTTGTCGTAAGGAATGCCCTCGGCCTTGGGCGCGCGGGATTTTTTGGAGGTGAGCACCAGCACGATCATCGTAACGATATAAGGCAGCATGAGGTAGATGTATTCGCTGGATTTCACATTGGAGAAATCCGGCA
The DNA here is from genome assembly GCA_034928145.1 of Candidatus Pelethousia sp. Lineage (GTDB taxonomy): Bacteria > Bacillota > Clostridia > Christensenellales > CAG-138 > Pelethousia. The sequence continues at coordinate 29,155 of JAYFPE010000029.1, forward strand.
GGAAGGGGATGCTGCCGCTATACGAGCCAATGATTTTAAACAGGGCGAAGAAGAGGGAGGCCCCCAGAATATTCAGAGGCTTCCAGTTGCCGAAGATCATTACCGCCAGGGCCAGGAAGCCGTAACCGGCCACGGAGGATTGGAAGCCCGAGCCTGCCGCCACCGTGTAGGCCATACCGCCGATGCCGCCGAGGAAGCCCGAGATGAACACGCCCGCATAGCGCATGCGGTATACGTTCACGCCTACGGAATCCGCGGCCTGCGGGTGTTCGCCGCAGCTGCGCAGGCGCAGGCCGAAGCGGGTTTTATAGAGCAGGATGATGGCCACGATCAAAAGCAGCGCGGCCAGTAGGGTGGTGAGGTAGAGGCTCTTGAACACCAGGTTTTGCAGGAAGGTGTCCTTCACCTCAAGGCCGAAGTTGGCCTGGGTGATGCGTACCCAGGTAGGGATGAGGATGGTGGTCTGCCCCTGGCCCTGGATGGCCCAGGTGACGGTGATGGCCAAGGCGGGGGCAAGCATGTTCAGCGCCGTGCCGCCGATGGTCTGATCCGCCTTCAAATGGATTGAGGCAAAGGCCAGCAGCAGGGAGAACACGGCCCCGGTGGCCCCGGCCACCAAAATGGCAAGCAGTACGCCGGTTTGCGGGTGCGTTGCGCCCCAGCCCGCGGCGTCCAGCGCGCGCAGGAAGAGGCAGCTAAAGAGCGCGCCCACCACCATGATGCCCTCAAGGGCGATGTTGATCACGCCGCTGCGCTCGGAAAACGTGCCGCCCAAAGCCACCAGCAGCAGGGGCACGGTGAAAACGATGGTTGCGCTGAGAATATCGGCCAGTATCTTCATGCTTGCTGCGCCTCCTCTTGCATGGGTTCGGCGGGTACATCCGCCTTGGGTTCGTCGTTGACATTGCCGCCCTTGGGTTTGATTAGCCGCGAAATCAGGCTGCGCATCAGCAGGGCAAAGGCCGCGAGGTAGATGATGGCCGAGATGATGATATCGATGATCTCCTTCACGAACTCGGGTTGCATGGCATCGCCTCCTACCTGGATATAGGAGATAAACAGGGCGCTGAAAATGGTGCCCAGGGGATGGGAGGAGGCCAGGAGAGCCGTGGGGATGCCGTTGAAGCCCATGGCCAGCAGAGCCTTGACCAGGGTATATTGGGCCGTGCCGCTCAAGTAGTAGATGCCGCCGCCGATGCCCGAGAGCGCGCCGGAGATGATCATGGAGAGCACGATGTTGCGCTTGGCGTTGATGCCCGCATATACGCTGGCGTTGCGGTTATAACCGCAAGCTTTGAGCTCGTAGCCGAAGGTGGTTTTTGAGAGGATGATCCAGATCACGATGGCGAAGGCGATGGCGATGAAGATGCTGATGTTCATATAGTTGGAATGCATCAGCTCGTCCAGCCCAGCCTTTGGGATCATGCCGCCGGGGTTGGCCTGCGCCAGGGCGGCGGTGCGGTCTTTATTGACAGCGCCCCAGAAGCTGGCAAGCATCATCGGCATGTTGTTGAGCGCCAGGTTCACCGCGAAAAGGCCGATCCAGTTGAACATGATGGCCGTGATGACCTCGTTCACGTTGAACTGGGCCTTAAAAAAGCCGGGGATCGCGCCCCAGACCGCGCCGCCGAGCAGGGCGGCCAGCAGCCCCATATACCAGGGCAGCTGAAACTGGATTACGGTGACCAGAGCGCAAAAAGCGCCCACCGTATATTGGCCGGTTGCGCCGATGTTAAACAGGCCCGTTTTGAAGGCAAATCCTACGGAAAGGCCGGTAAAGATCAACGGCGCGCTCTGGTAGAGCACCTTAGCCAGCTTATCCAGCGAGCTGAAGCCCGCCGTGAGGATCTGGCGGAAGCCATGCATCGCGAAGGGCGCGTTGAAAGCATAAAGCAGCATCAACCCCACCAACAGGCCCACAATAATGGAGGCGATGGAGGCCAGGCAACTGATGAAGCCCGCGCTGTTAAGGAACCCCTGAAGCCTTTTTTTCATGCGACCACCTCCTGCTTTGCGGCGTTTTGACGCTTTGCTCCGGCCATGTAGAGGCCCAACTCATCCACCGTGGTGGTTTTCGGGTCGAACTCGCCCACGATCTCGCCCTCGTACATCACCAGAATGCGGTCGCTCACGTTCATTACCTCATCCAGCTCCAAGGAAATCAGGAGCACCGCTTTGCCCGCGTCTCGCTGGGCCACCAACTGCTTGTGAATGTATTCGATCGCACCTACATCCAGGCCGCGCGTAGGCTGCACGGCGACCAGGAGCTCCGGCCCCTTGTCGATCTCGCGGGCGATGATGGCCTTTTGCTGGTTGCCGCCGGACATGCTGCGCGCGCTCGTTACAGCCCCTTGGCCGGAGCGGATATCGTATTGCTCAATGAGATGGTCTGCATATTTGCGAACCTCGCCTTTTCGCAAAAAGCCGTTGTGCTGGAAGGCGGGCTGCCAATAGCGCTGGAGCACCAGGTTTTCTTCGAGGGAATAATCCAATATCAAGCCGTATTTATGCCGGTCCTCCGGGATATGGCTCATGCCGAGCTTGCTCCGCTCGCGGATGGGTGTGGCGGTGATATCCTGGCCGCAAAGGGTGATACGGCCGGCGCTCATCTTTTCAAGGCCCGTGAGGGCGGATACGAACTCGCTTTGGCCATTGCCCTCGATGCCCGCTAGGCAGACGATCTCGCCCCGGCGCACACAGAGGGAAACATCCTTGACGGCATTATTTTTATGGAGCTTGCTGGGCACGGTAAGGTTGCTGACTTCCAGGATGGGTTCGCCTGCGGTCATCGCGCTCTTTTCCACGGCAAAGCTGACCTCGCGGCCTACCATCATGCGGGAAAGCTCCTCTTTGGTGGTATCGTTGATATCCACGGTGCCGATGCACTTGCCCTTGCGAAGCACCGTACACCGATCCGCCACGGCCATGATCTCGTTGAGCTTGTGGGTGATGAAAAGGATGGATTTGCCTTCCTTGGTAAAGGAGCGCATGATGGCCATCAGCTCGTCGATCTCCTGCGGGGTAAGCACGGCTGTGGGCTCGTCGAAAATGAGGATGTCGTTATCCCGGTAGAGCATTTTGAGGATCTCGACCCTTTGCTGCATGCCCACGGAAATATCCTCGATCAGCGCGTCCGGATCCACCTTGAGGCCATAGCGCTCGGAAAGGGCCAGCACCTTTTGCCTGGCCTCCCTTTTTTGCAAAAAGCCCATTTTATTGGGTTCTACGCCCAATATGATATTATCCAGCACGGTGAAGACCTCCACCAGCTTGAAATGCTGGTGCACCATGCCGATGTTGAGGGCGTTGGCGTCGTTTGGGTCTTTGATGTGAACGACCTGCCCGTTTTTTTTGATGATGCCGGCTTCGGGCTGGTAAAGGCCGAAAAGCACGCTCATCAGCGTAGACTTGCCCGCGCCGTTTTCGCCTAGCAAGGCGTGAACTTCACCTTGCTTAAGCTGCAGGGTGATATCGTCGTTAGCCTTGATGCCTGGGAACTCCTTGGTGATATTCAACATTTCGATGACGTATTCGTTCATACATGATCCCCTTTTGTAAAGAAATGAGGCTTGGGACCGCCCAAGGGAGGATACCTCTACCGTTACATTATATTATAAATGATAGCATGCAAAATTGAACTAGATGTAAGAAAAAATGGGGCCGGGCTAAAGCCCAGCCCCATAGGTTGCCCCAAGAAGGGTGTGGAACTTAGTTCTGGTAATCCACGGCGATGTCCGCGGCGGGCGGGTTGGCGATATCGCTGGAAATGGCCACGGAGCCATCCTTCACCTTGGCGAACAGCTCGTTATACTGATCGACGGTGTAGTTGGCCAAACGCCAGGAGCCTTCGGCGGTGGGCAGGCCCACGCAATCCTGGGCGGCGCCCAGCTTGAGCTCGGTGCCGGCATACTCGGCGGGCCAGGTGCCGCCGTTGTTAAAGAGGGCGGTCAGCGCCACCACGACGGACTGCTTGAGCTCCTTCATGGCGGAGGTGATGATCAGCTCGGACTCGGCGCTCTGGTCGACGTCCACGCCGATGACCTTGGCATTGGCTTCTTCAGCTGCGCCTACGGCTGAGAGGTAGATGCCGCCGCCGCAAGCGAAGACGACCTCGGTGCCCTCGGTATACCAGCTGCTCATCTTAGTCTTAATATCATCGGAGGGGGCGAAGGAATCGCAGTACCAATATTTGATCTGGATATCTTTCACATTGCCCATTTCCTTGGCAGCGTCATTCGCGCCCTGCACGAAGCCGTAGCCATAGCGAACCACAGCGGGAACGGCCATGCCGCCCAGGAAGCCCATCTTGGTGTAGCCTTCCTTCACGGCTGCGTAGCCGGCAAAGTAACCGGCCTGCTCTTCCTGGTAGGTGATAAGGGCGGTGTTGGCGGTGGGTTCGGGCACATCGCCCAGGCCCAGGTCAAGGCCCAACAGCATTACATCGGGATACTCGGCCTGCACAGCCTGCACGGCCGCGCCGAAGAGGTAACCGGGCATCACAACGGCCTTGGCGCCCTTGTCGATGGCGGTTTTGATGGACTCGATGCGGGCCTCGTCGCTATCCTCGGAGGGACGATAGTAGCTGTAGGTCTTGCCATTGGCTTCGGCATAGGCCACAACGCCTTCCCAGGCACCCTGGTTAAAGGATTTGTCGTCGATGTTGCCCACGTCTGTGACCAGCGCGATCTCATAGGTGCCTTCAGCGGCTGCGGGCTCAGCGGGCGCTGCGGGCTCGGCTGCGGGGGCGGAGGGCTCGGCGGGGGCGGCGGGCGCAGCGGGCTCGGCTGCGGGCGCGCCGCAAGCTGCCATGGATAGTGCGAAGACAGCCGCCAGGAAAATTGCTAGAAATTTCTTCATTTCTTTCCTCCTTATTTTTGCCACATATACGCGGCATAGTACTTGATAAATTATAGCAAAGATTCCACAGTATTTCAAACCGTTTTTGCATTTACCTAAAAATATAGATGGCCGGGCAAATAAATATTGTACAACGCAGGAAAAATGATACAATGATTAAAATGGATATCTATGGGCGGGATGTGGAATGTTCGGTTATATCGGCCCTTGCCGGGATGAATTAAAGATTCGTGAGGAAGCGGAATACAAGGCCTGGTATTGCGGCCTATGCAAGTGCATCGGCGGGCGCTATGGCCAGGGCAGCCGCCTGGCCCTGAGCTATGATTGTACGTTCGTGGCCCTTCTGCTCGCGGGTGCGGCAGGAGAGAGCGGTATATGCCTCGCCCGCTGCCCTTTTCACCCCTTCAAAAAGCGGCCCATGGCCTTATGCGGCCCGTCTGTGTCCTTTGCGGCGGATTTGGATATTCTCCTAGCCTGGTATAAGCTAGCCGATGATTGGCGCGATGAACGCAGGCCCGGCGCGCCTTTGGGGCGGCTGGCCCTGGCAGGCCCGGCCCGCCGGGCGCAAGCGCGGGCGCCCCAGCTTGACGCGGCAATCCGCACGGGTATTGCGGAGCTGACCCGGCTTGAAAAAGAGAGCTGCAAGGAGCTGGATGCGCCTGCGGACGCCTTTGCCCGCCTGATGCGCGCCGTGGGGGAGCAAGCGCCCCTGCCTGAAGGCTCGGCCCGGCGGGTCGTGCCCCAAATTCTCTACCACATGGGTCGCTGGGTCTATTTGATGGATGCCTGGGACGATCGGGCTAAGGACGCCAAGCGCGGGGCCTACAACGCCTTCCTCGCCGCGTCTGCGGGGGAAGAACGGGCGCGCTTTCTGCTGGCCCTTTCGCAAAACGAGGCATTGGGCGCTTACGAGTTATTGGATATCGAGGCCCACAAGGGCCTGCTGGATAACATTTTATACGAAGGCTGCGCGGCCAGGATGCGCGGCGTATTGGAGGCCAAGGATGAACAATCCCTATAAGGTGCTGGGGGTGAGCGAGAACGCCACGACGGAGGAGATCCGCGCGGCCTATTTGCAGCTGGTTAAGAAATACCACCCGGATCGCTATACAGACCCGGCCCTGCGGGAGGTCGCTAACGAAAAGCTGGTTGAGATCAACGAGGCCTATGAGCTGCTCACGAAAAAAGGCGGCGGCACGGCCAGCAGGGGTCCTAACGGCTATGGCTATGGCGGCTACAGCGGCGGCGGCAGCTCCTATGCCGGCCCCAACGCTGCGGAATTCGCCCGCGCCCGTGCTTTCCTGGGCCAGAACAACCTCCAGGCCGCCAAGGCCGTGCTGGATACAATTACCGTGCGCAACGCGGAGTGGTATTATCTTTACGGCATCATCTACCTGCGCCAGGGCTGGTACGACAAGGCAAATGAATACCTCACCATCGCCTACCAGCAGGAGCCTGGCAATGCCGAATACGCCAGTGCCTACAACACAATCCGCAGCACCGGCAACCCCTATACCCGCCCGGCTGGCGGCTACCAGGCCAACTGCGGCGGCTGCGACCTGTGCGCCAGCGCCCTGTGCTTCAGCAGCTTCGGCATGCCGTGCTGCTGTTGGTGCTAGGACACAAAAGCGGCTCCGCCGTTTTTTATTTTATAAATAAAGCGAAATATGTCATGGAATGCATTATTATAATAGGAAGCAAAAAACGGCCAACCGGGCCATTGCCAGGGGTGGCGGCTTTGTGGTAAGCTAGGATGCGACAGCTTATGACAACCAGGAAGCGAGGTAACTTTTTATATGCGTTTGCATCCGGCTGTGCTGGCGCTCCAAGAGGAGGCCGTCGAACTCCGCCAGGCCCTGCACAGGATCCCCGAACTAGGCTTTGAAGTCTTTGAGACCCATGCCTTTGTGCTGCGCGCCCTTTCCAATGCCAGACCGGATCGGGTGGATATCCTGGCAGGCACGGGGATCAAGGCCGTATATATGGCCCCCGGTGCGCGGGAGACCATCGCCCTTAGGGCGGATATGGACGGCATCCCCACCAATGAGCTGACCGGCGTGGCCTATGCCTCCACCCATGAAGGCAGCATGCACGGCTGCGGGCATGACGGCCATATGACCATGCTGCTGCTGGCGGCGCAGTTGATCCATCAGAACCGGGAAAAACTCAAGTGCAACGTGGTGCTGCTTTTCCAGCCTGCGGAAGAGGGCGAGGGTGGCGCGCGCAACATGATTGCCGAGGGCGCTTTGGTAAACCCCCGCGTGGACCGCATCTACGGCTTGCATCTTTGGCCCGATGTGGCGCCGGGCAAGCTGGGGGTGCGCTGGGGCCCGATGATGGCGCAAACCTGCGAGTTCGATATGCTGGTGCATGGCAAGAGCGCCCACGGGGCCAGCCCGCAGATGGGCGTGGATGCCATCGTTTGCGCTGCTGCCCTCATTACCCTGCTGCAAACGGCCATCACCCGGAATGTCGATCCCCATCAGGATACGCTGCTGACCATCGGCAAGATTCATGGCGGCGTGGCGCATAACGTTATTGCGGACGAGGTAACCTTGAGCGGCACGCTCCGCGTATTCAGTCCCGCCGTGTTCGAGCAGTTGCGGGCACGCATCATGGCCATGATCAAGGGTCTCGCCGTGGCCACGGGGGCGGAATTTGAATTTCGCGAGCTAATGCATTACCCTTGTGTGGACAATCCCCGGCCCTTGGTGGAGGATTTCTATAGCTACCTTGACGATATGGCGGATGCGGAGCTGGTGGAGCCGGTGATGGCGGCTGAGGATTTCGCCTATTACCAGCAGCACATTCCCGGGTTGTTTGTGTTCCTGGGCGTGCAGGGCGGTAAGAACACCCAGCCTTTGCATAACTGCCGCTTCGATTTTGACGAGGAAAACCTGCTGACGGGCGTGGAGCTATATGGCCGTTTGTTGGGGATTTTTGATAGAAACGGTTGATCTTTTCATAGCCTCAAAGGCGTGCCGCCGCAGGTAACTGTTGCGACGCGCTTTTTGAATTGCTATTCTTTTGAAGGGAAGCAAGACAGGATCGGATGCGGATCATTTATGGAATGTGCTGGAGGCGAAAAGTTTGCGGAATTGCTCAAGCCCAAAACAGACCAAAAGTAAAACCAGCAAGGAATAGATCCCGCCGTTTTGCTATTGGGCCCCATCTTACCGCCTTGAATCGGGCGGTTTTTCTTTTACGAATATACACCGCTCACACATGGCGGGGGTACTTCATATTATGCAATAACCATGCGCCCCTGGGCGCGAGAAAGGAATATTACCTGGTATGAGCATGTATATAAACCCGAACAATAGCCATGTGCGGCCGGCGCCAAGGGGCGCGCGTGGCGGAGGAGCGGATGCACCCGCTGCAACCGTACCCGGTGGAGCTGTGCCCAGCGCCGTTTTGCCCGTCGCTGCCACTGCGCCCATTGAAGCGGGCAAGGCTGCAGAGGCGGTGCCAGCTGCGGAAGGAGGCCCGCAGATGGCCGCGCAGGCTGCTGAGGCCGATGCCAGAAATTTTTGCAGCGATCCCTGCAAGCGTAGCGTAGCCTTTTGTGAAACCTTCACCTTGCATGAATCCTTTGATGCTTGCGGCATCAATCCGGATACCGCCCGCATTGCGTATGACACCAGCCTGCTTAGCTATTCCGTGGAGACTATCACCATGCCCGTCATGCTACCCTGCGGCTGCCAGTGCCAGGTACCTGTGCAACGCCTTACTCTTACCGGCGCGATCCCCTATATAATCAGCGTAGGTACCGTAAGCTCCACCTGTGGCGGCGAGGTATCGGTCTGCGTGCAGGGCAATGCCGCGGTGGATGAAGTGGTGCGCTACATCTGTGGCGATGAGGAGCCGGATCTGGATCCCCTCAGCTGTGACAATGTGCTGCCCCGTCTGTTCGTATCGACCGAGCCCTGTGGCTGCAGCGATAAGACCAACATCACCTTCTGCGGCCGCTTCATTTTTCAGGGTATCGCGGAGGAAGCATAGGGGAGTGGGGCGGTAAAGCTCTGCAAGTTCAAAAAAGCGGCGCGCCGCTTTTTTGCATATAAAAATGCCCACCCCAAGATAATCAAGGGACGGACAAATATTAACACAAGATAATGTGGCGCACCGCCTCGAGACGGTTTGGCCCGTATTTCTCCACTTTAGAGGAGAATGTGATCATTATATGTCGAAATGGGAAACTTGTCAACCGTTGTTAATAAAATAACACACGCCCGTTCTCGCAAGGTGCGTGGCAAATTTTACAGCGAAACATCCGGGGCCGGCTTCGGTATACTAAACCAGGTGAACACCGGATGGCTCCGGCGCATATCCTGCAAAAGATGGATATGGATAAGGAGCGGTCGGCTCCCAAAGGAGAAGGAGAGGCTATGATGCGTTTGTGCTCTGTGGGCACGCTGGAATATGACGCGGATATCGGCAGGCTTGTCCTGCGCAGATTGACAGCGGAATACCCGCAGGATGCGGGCATAGAAAAAAGGCTCAAAGTGCAAAAGGATCAGGCCTCCTTCGAGCTAAAGGAGGAGGGAGACCTGGAGCGATGGTGCAGGGCCGTGCGGGGGCTGCTGATCAGGGATATCTCCCATTTTGAGTTGGCCCGCATGGTAAATGAGCTGCCTCTGGCGCTGGAGGAAAAGCGGCGGGTGCTGCCCGAGGCGGTGAAGCTGGCCCGCGCGGGCGGGGAGCAGGCTGGGGCCGACGCGATCCTGCGGGAGCTGCTGGCCTTTTATGCGGAAGAAGATGATTTGAACCTGGAGGGCTTCATGCGCTTTCGCATGCAGGAGACGTTGCGGGATTGGGAAATCTGCGTGATGCGGTCTGCTGAGGAGCTCCTCCTGGAGGCGGAGTATTGGGAGCTGATGCAGGTGCTGGCAGCTTTTGTACAGCTTAGGCCGCCGCAGGTGCGGGATGTATACATCATCCTTAACCCGGATGGCAGCTGCACCCTGACGGATGACCAGGATAGCCGCATCGATTACGACCGCTGCACGGGCGACGGGGTGATGAGCGTGCTGGTGGGGCTTTCGCCGGAGCGCATCACCATTTACGACCTTTCGGGCGGGGCCGGCGCGGATTTGGCGGAAACGCTGGTGCGGGTGTTTGAAGACCGGGTGCGGGTTTTCAAATAAAAAAGAGCGCGAAGGCGCTCATCGTTCCAGCCTGCTCCGCAGGGCCTTGAGGCTTTCATCCATGCGCTCGATCATGGCGAAGGCCTCGATGCGCTCATCCGGCGTGAAGCTTTCCAGCATGGTGGAATAGAACATATCGTAATCGATGGAGCACCAGCGCACGTATTCTTCTCCCTTGGGGGTGAGACAGATCCGGATGCAGCGGGTGTCCTTTTTATCCCGGGTGCGCTTGATGAAGCCGCCGCTCTCCAACCTCCGCACCGAAATACCGGCCGAGGCCTTGCCTACGCCCAAGTAGGCCGCAAGCTCATTTTGCGTGGGCCTGCTCAGGGCCTTTAGGGCGAACAGCACCTGGGGCTGGCCGGGGTAGAGGCCGTATTTGCCTAACGTGAGCTGCATGCAGATGGTATATGTGTGGGCCAGGTCGTGAAAGGCGCGGCCAATATCTCCCGTCGTATGCTCCCGCTGTTGCCGCCTGGCTTCCATCGCAACGCGCCTCCTTTTGCCTGATGCTTCTATGATAGCGAAGCGGGTGTGTGGCCGTCAATCGCGGATAATTATGCCAACATACGAGTTGCGTCGCATTTTGCCGCAGGCCGGCAACTTTAGCGCATAAGTTTATTGCGCGCGGGGAATTGTCAGCCCTGGTGATTTATGATATAATTCGCATGGTTCTTGATAGAATTGCGGGAATGTTCCCGTTTGATTTTTTATTTAGGGGGATTAAGCTTTTATGATGGAACCCGCCATGATCCTGCGCCGCATGGAAGAGCAGCTGCGCAGCGATTACCAAATCGACCTGTGCGAGGCGAATACCTGGCAGCTGCACAAGGCCCTGGCCGGCGCGGTGATGTATAGCGTTTCCGAGGATTGGCGGCAGGCGCGCAAGAGCCATACCATGGTGCGCCGGGCCTATTATTTTAGTGCGGAATATCTTATGGGCCGTATGGTGTTCAATAATTTATACTGCCTGGATATTTTGCAGCAAATGCGCGCGCTTTTGCGGGCCAAAGGCGCGGATCTATCCGCCATGGAAGATATTGAGGATGCGGCTTTGGGCAACGGCGGCCTGGGCCGCCTGGCCGCCTGCTTTTTGGATAGCGCCGCCACGATGGACCTGCCGCTGGATGGATATGGCCTGCGTTACAAATTCGGTCTCTTCAAGCAGATCCTCCAGGATGGCTACCAGGTCGAGAAGGCGGACGACTGGCTGCGCCAGGGCGATCCTTGGTCCCGCAGGCGGGATGACAAAACCGTGGAGGTGGCCTTTGCCGATCAAACGGTGTTGGCCGTGCCCTACGATATGCCCATCATCGGCTACGGCACTAAAAACATCGGTACGCTGCGCCTTTGGCAGAGCGAATCGCTGGAAGCCTTCGATTTCGCCCTATTCAACGAGCAGGAATACGACCTGGCCGTGCGCGAAAAAAACAAGGTAGATGATATCACTCGCGTGCTCTACCCCAACGACAGCACCTACGAGGGCAAGCGGCTGCGGCTTAAGCAGCAGTATTTCCTATCGAGCGCCAGCCTACAGGATATCATCCGGCGCTATAAGCGGGTGCGGGGGGCGGATATGGGTGGCTTCGCGGCCCATTGCGCCATCCAGCTCAATGATACGCACCCCACCATCTCCATCCCGGAGCTGACCCGCCTTTTAATGAAGGAGGGCCTGGATTTTGACGCGGCCTTCGACATCACCAGGCAAACCTTCAACTATACCAACCATACCTTGATGAGCGAGGCCCTGGAAAAGTGGGATTATGAGCTCATTCGCTCCGTGGTGCCCGAAATCACCGAGCTGATCAGCCGCATCAACGATAAGATGAACGTCGAGCTGCGTGCCCTGGGCGCGCCGGAGGAGCGCATCGCCCGCATGCAGATCGCCGATAACGGGCAGATTCACATGGCGCGCCTGGCCGTTTATGGCAGCACCTATGTAAACGGCGTGGCACAGATCCACAGCGAGCTGATCAAGCGTCAGCTTTTGCCGGATTGGTATGCTATGTTCCCGGAAAAATTCTGCAACAAGACCAACGGCATTACCCAGCGCCGCTGGCTGGGCCTTTGCAACCCCGAGCTTGCGGACCTGATCGCAGATCGTCTGGGCTCGCGGGATTTCCTTTTGAACCTTGGCCTTTTGCAGGGCCTCAAGCGCCATCTGGACGACGCTACCGTAGCCCGCTTTAATGCCGTAAAGCAGCAAAAGAAGAACCAACTCGCGGCCGTCATCCGCGAAAAGGAAGGGGTAGCGATCCCGCCGGGCTTCCTTTTCGATATCCAGGTGAAGCGCATGCACGAATACAAGCGCCAACTGCTCAACGCGCTCTCCATCGTGGATATCTATTATTCGCTCAAGGATGGCAGCCTGCAAAACTTTACGCCTACGGCCTTCATCTTCGGCGCCAAGGCCGCGCCTGGTTATGCCCGGGCCAAGAGCATCATCAAGTATATCAACGAGATTGCCAGGCTGGTCAACGACGACCCGGCCGTACAGGATAAGCTGCGTGTGGTCTTCGTGCAGAATTACAATTGCTCCTACGCCGAGCACATCATTCCGGCCGCAGATGTTTCCGAGCAGATATCCCCTGCCGGTACAGAAGCCAGCGGCACGGGCAACATGAAGTTCATGCTCAACGGCGCGGTCACCTTGGGCACCTACGACGGGGCCAATATCGAGATCGTGGCCGAGGCGGGAGAGGAGAACAACTACGTGTTCGGCGCGCGGGTGGAGGATATCGCAGCCATCCGGAATAGTTACAACCCCCGCGAGATCTACGAGCGTGAGCCGCGCGTGCGCCGGGCGCTGGATACTCTGGTCAACGGCGCGGTGAGCGACGGGGGCAGCGGGGCGTTCCGCGAGATATACGAATCCATCCTAAACGGCGCGAGCTGGCACACGCCGGATCATTATTACCATCTGTTGGATTTCCTGCCCTATGTGGAGGCGAAACTGCGGACCAACCGCGATTATCAGGATCGAATGGCCTTTGGCCGCAAGTGCCTGCTGAATGTCGCCAGCGCAGGCAAATTCTCCAGCGACCGCACCATAAGCGAATATGCCGGCGAGCTTTGGCACATTGAACCTATCGAGTGATGCCGGCGGCAAGGCGGCCTACTGGTATGTAGGCCGCTTTTATTGTATAATGCAGCCATGAACCAAACGATCGAAGAAAAACTAAAGCTCCTGCCGGATGCGCCGGGCGTATACCGCATGTATGACGCGGCGGGGGAGGTCATTTATGTTGGCAAGGCGGTAAATCTCAAAAACCGCGTGCGCCAATATTTCCAGCATGGGCCCAAGCAAGCCAAGGTGGCGGCCATGGTGAGCCATATCGAGGATTTCGAGTATATCCTCACCGCCAATGAGACCGAGGCCCTCACGCTCGAGAGCAACCTCATCAAGTCTCTTAAGCCCCGCTATAACATCCTGCTCAAGGACGATAAGCACTTCCCCTATGTGCGTCTGGATATCCGCAAGGATTTCCCCCGCTTCGAGGTGGTGCGGCGGGTGCAGAAGGATGGGGCGCGCTATTTTGGCCCCTACCTCTCGGCCATTGCCCTGCGGGATTCGCTCAACATGATCCGCGATGCCTTCCCGGTACGCCATTGCAAAAAGGACCTGGCCAAGGCTATCGCACGGGGCGAACGGCCCTGCCTGATGTATCACCTGGGCAAATGCTGCGCACCCTGCTCGGGCAAGGTGAGCCGGGAAGAATACCACGCCCTGCTCGATAGCGTTTGCCGCTTTCTAGAAGGCCATACGGAGCCGATCATTGCCCGGTTGAAGGCGGATATGGAGCAGGCGGCGGAAGCGATGGAATACGAGCGCGCGGCCCAGATACGCGATAAAATCGCCGCCGTGCAGGGCCTGGGGGAAAAGCAGCAGGCCATCTCTACGGCCGGCGCCGTGCGGGATGTGTTCGCCCTTGCCCGGGATGAGCAGGACGCGGTGGTTTTCGCGCTGTTCGTGCGCGGCGGGAAGATCGTGGGTACGGAGCGGCTGCGCATGGCCTGCGAAGAGGAGAGCGGCCCCGAGGTGATGGCCAACTTCATAAAGCAATATTATGCCGAGGATGTGCCTATCCCGCCCGAAGTGGTGGTGTACGAGCTGCCCGAGGAAGCCGAGGCCATCGAGGCCTGGCTTACAAAGATCCGGGGCCGCAGGGCCGCGCTGATCTGCCCGCAGCGGGGGGAAAAGCGAAGGCAGGCGGAGATGGCCTATGGGAATGGGCTGGATGCGATCAAGAAGGCCCGCGAATTGGAGCACCGCGCCTGGGAAAAGGGAGAGGGGGCCTTGGCCGCGCTTTGCGGAGCCATCGGCCTCGAAGTGCTGCCCACGCGCATGGAGTGCTACGACAATTCGCACATCCGGGGCCGGGATACGGTATCCGGCATGGTGGTTTTCCTCAACGGCCAGCCCGCGCCCAAGGAATACCGGCGCTTCCGCATGAAAGAAGAAGCCGGCGGCAACGACCTCGTTGCCATGCGGGAGGTGCTGACCCGGCGCTTTAGCAAGGCGCAGGAGGGGGATTCCAAATTCGCCCAGTTGCCGGACCTGCTGGTGGTGGATGGCGGCAAAGCGCAGCTCCAGGTGGCCTTGGAGGTTCTGGCGGAATTCGGCTTGGAGATACCCGCCATCGGCCTCGCCGAGCGCACGGAGACCATTTTGCTGCCGGGCGTGGAGGAACCGCTGGCCCTTTCGCGGCGCGACCCGGCCCTGCACCTGTTGCAGCGCATCCGCGACGAGGCGCATAGGTTCGCCATTACCTACCACAGGAGCCTGCGCGCCCGCAATGCCCTGATGAGTGAGCTGGACGCCATCGAGGGCATCGGCCCCAAACGCAAACGGGCCTTGTTCGAGCATTTTATCACCCTGGATGCCATCAAGGAGGCGGATATTGCGGCCCTGGCCGCCGCGCCCGGCATGAACAGGCCGGCGGCGGAGAAAGTGCATGCGCATTTCCATATGGAAAATCCCGGGGATGCATGATATATTGGATACATTGCGATCGATCATTCTGAAAGGATTTATATTGACCGGAAATGTACAAACTATTGGTTCTTGACATCGACGATACCCTTACAACAGCAGCCTCGCGGGAGATACCCGCCCGCAACCTGGCGGCCATTCACCGGGCGCAGCAAGCGGGCATCCATATAACGGTAGCCACGGGCCGGGGTTATCTCGGCGCGTCCTATATATGGAGGCGATTGGGCCTGCAAGGCCCTGTAATTAACTATGGCGGCGCGCTCGTGATGGATACGCGCACGGATCAGCCCATCCATACCGCCGAAGTGCAGCCCGAACTCGTAACGGAGGTGCTCGAGCTTGCCGCGGCTTCGAAGCTGCATGTGCATCTCTACCAAGGGGATACTGTGGTCTACGAAAAGGAAAGCGCATACGGCGAGGCCTACGCCAATAAGCTGGGCCTGCCCTATTTGGTGGATCCGGATATCCGCCGCAAGGTTTGGCACAACGTGCCCAAGGTGTTGATCGTGACTGAGGATGATCGGGCCAAGCGCATGATCCCCGCCCTGCAAAAGCAGTATGCGGGCAGGCTCAAGGTATCGGGCTCCAGCCCGGGCTTTATCGAATTCAACAACCCCACGGCGCACAAGGGCAGCGCGGCCGCTTTTGTGGCGGAACATCTGGGCTTCACCCAGGCCCAAACCGTGGCCGTGGGGGATAATTCGCTGGATCTCGAAATGATCCGTTGGGCTGGGCTGGGCTGCGCCGTGGGCAACGCGGAGCCGGAGATACGGGCGGTCGCGGATCTGGTTCTGCCCGCCTGTGAGGATATGGCTGTGGAATACCTGATCGACAACGTGCTTTTGAAAGGATAAGGCCATGAGCATTTGCGTGCGGGCGGAGGAGTTGGCCCAGGAGTTGGGAATGGATATCCTTGAGCCGGGCAAGGGCACAATTTGTTTCCATTCGCCGGAAATCAGCCGGCCCGGCCTGCAGCTCACAGGGTTTTACGACCACTTTGACCCCCACAGGGTGCAGGTGATCGGCAATGCGGAGATGTATTACCTTTACAGCCTCGCCGAGGATGCGCTGCGTGAGCGCATGGGCCGCTTTTTGGAAACGGAGATCCCCTGCATAGTCTGCGCCCGCGGCAAAACGCCGCCGGATATCGTGCTCGCTTGTGCGCACGAAAAGAAAGTGGCCATTTTCCGCACCCATCTCAACACCGACCAGGCGGGCCACGTGCTCAACAGCTTTATCGCAGCGCGTCTCTCCCGCCAGGTGCTCACCCACGGCGTGTTAATGGACATTTTCGGCGTGGGGGTGCTTCTTCGAGGCGAGAGCGGTGTGGGGAAGAGCGAAACCGCGCTGGAACTGATCCGTGCTGGACAGCGCCTGGTTGCGGATGACGTGGTGGAGGTGAGCCGCATCGGCGATAAGCTGGTGGGCCGCGCACCGGAGCGTATCCGCCACTTAATGGAGGTGCGCGGTATCGGCATCGTAGATGTGCGCTACCTTTATGGCGTGGGCGCGGTGCTGCCTGAAAAGGAGATTGACCTGGTGATCGATCTCAAGAACTACGACGACAAAGATCAATACTTCCGCCTGGGGCCCGAGCAGGAGCGCAGGGTGGATATTCTGGGCATACCCTTGCCCAATACGGTGATCCCGGTGAGTCCGGGGCGCAATCTGGCCATTGTGATAGAGGTGGCTGCCCGCAATTTCCGCCTCAAGCAGATGGGATATGATACGGCCGCGCAATTCGATTCTAGCTTCCTTCGGGGAGATGAGCAAAGGAGCAAATAGGGTTTATGTACCGGATCGGCGTTGACATCGGCGGCACCAATATTGCATTGGGCCTGTTGGATGAAGAACTGGAGCTTAAAGATAGCCGCAGCATCCCCTTCCAGCGGGGCGGGGAGCTGGTGGCCGCGCGTATCGCGGAGCAGGTGCGCTTGATGCTGGAAAAAGCAGGGGCCGGCGTAGAGGCTCTTTCCTGCATCGGCGTGGCTGTGCCTGGCAGCATCGACCCGGCGGGTGAGCTGGTGATCCATGCCTATAACCTGGATTTTCACAACGAGCCTCTGCGCGCGAGGATCGCGGCGCATTTTCCGGGCGTGTCCGTGGCCCTGGCCAACGACGCGGATGCCGCCGTTCTGGCTGAGCTTTATAAAGGCGCATTGCAGGGCTGCAAAACCGCTGGGCTCTACACCTTGGGTACCGGCATCGGCGGGGGATTCGTCATCGGCGGCCGCCTGTTCCGCGGCGGCAGAGGAAACGGCATCGAGCCGGGGCATGTGGTGCTGGTGGATGGCGGGGAGATGTGCACCTGCGGGCTGGCGGGCTGCGTGGAGAGTTACTGCTCCGCCACGGCCCTTATCCGCCAGGCCAGCCGCGCCATGACCGCCCATCCCGAAAGCCTGCTGCATCAAAAAACGGCTGGCGACCCCGCGGCCATGACGGCCAAGTTGGCCATCGACTGCGCCAAAGCAGGGGATGAAACCGCCCTAGCCGTGTTTCGGGCCTATGTTGGATACCTTGGTTCCGCCATTGCCTCCGTGATGAACATGCTGGATATGGAGGTCATCGCCATTGGCGGGGGCGTGAGCGGGGCGGGGGATTTCCTGTTTGAGCCGCTACGCCTGGATGTGAATTCCAAGTGCTTCTTTAAAAACCACGGCAGCGTGGTGCCCGCCCAAATGGGCAACGCGGCCGGCATGGTGGGTGCGGCCATGCTCCATCACAACGCCTGCAATGGCTAAGCGCGTAAAGACCCCGTAATTGCGCCGGATTGGCAATGATTATCGAGATGTATAGGAAAAGTGACATGGACGGGCGTTAAGAACAAAATCGGATGTAGTGGCGTATATTTTTAAGAAAATGGCCCTGTGCGGCCATTTTTTTGTGCCAAGGAACCGTTCATAAAGGTGGGAATTCCGTAAAAAAGTTATAAGTCTCGTTGACGATGTGAAAAAATGGTGATATTATTATTAAAAATTATCGGGATCGGGTTTGCGAGCGCTAATTTTCTTAACAAATTTTACGGGGAAAGTCAAGTCCTAACAAAATATGTAAGGGGGGAGAGTCGGGCAAAAGCCGGACATGCATACCGGTTATACCTTAACGCAATTATCCATTATTTTAAGGAGGTAATAACACCACATGCTCGATATCATTGGATTTTTAAACGATAATATTATTTGGGGCATTCCGATGCTCGTACTAATGATCGGCACAGGCCTCTACCTCACTGTGATAACCAAGGGCGTTATTTTCCGCCACTTTGGCATTCTGATGAAATATACGACCGCCACCCTCTTTAAGAAGCAGGACCCTGCCGAGCAGGAAGAGGGAGCGATCACGCCCTTCCAGGCCGTGTGCACAGCACTTTCCGCTACCGTGGGCACGGGCAATATCGTAGGCGTGGCGCTGGCCATCGCCGTGGGCGGCCCGGGCGCTATGTTCTGGCTGTGGGTCTCCGCCCTCGTGGGCATGGTCACAAAGTATTCGGAGTGCATGCTCGCCGTTGCTTACCGCGATAAGAACAGCAGGGGCGAAATCATCGGCGGCCCTATGCAGTATATTACCAAGGGCCTTGGCAAGCGCTGGCTGGCCATTCTCTTCTGCATTTTCGGCTCCATTGCGGCCTTTGGCATCGGCGCTACCGTGCAGGCGAACTCCCTGGCAGGCGGTGTGAACGCTACCTTCAACATCCCCTTCTGGGTAATCGGCGTGATAGTAGCCATCCTGGCCGGCCTGGTGCTGATTGGCGGCATCAAGCGTATCTCCGCTACGGCTGAGATCCTGGTGCCCTTCATGGCCGTGTTCTACATTGTGGGCGCGATCGCCGTGCTGGTGGTTAACGCCGCGGCAATCCCGCAGGCTTTCGTGGATATTTTCAAATCCGCCTTCACGGGTGCGGCCCCGGTCGGCGGCTTCGCAGGCGCGACCATTATCTATGCGGCCCGCATCGGCGTGGCCCGCGGCGTGTTCACGCATGAGGCGGGCATGGGTTCCGCGCCCATCGCCCACGCTTCCGCTTCTACGGATCATCCCGCCCGTCAGGGGCTCTGGGGCGCTTTCGAGGTGTTCTTCGACACCATCGTGATGTGCACCATCACCGGCCTGGTCATCCTAACCTCCGGGCGCTGGATGGAAAACCCCCAGCTCGAGAAGAACGCCATGAGCCAGGCGGCCTTTGCGGACGCCATTCCCCTGGGCCAGTATGTAGTAACCATCGGCTTGGTGCTCTTCGCATTTGCCACCATCATCGCCTGGTACTACTACGGTGAAAAGTGCGTGGAGTTCCTCTTCCACGAGAACCGCTTTGTTATCCGCATTTACCAGGTTCTCTATACGGTGGCCGTATTCTTGGGCTGCGTAGCCTCTCTGGATGTGGTTTGGCTCTTTGCGGATTTCTTCAACGGCCTGATGGCGTTCCCGAACCTCTTCGCCCTTATCGCCCTCTCCCCGGTAATCAAGAAGCTCTCCGACGATCTCTTCGCGGATCCGCATCGCATCCGCCCGCGCCACACGGATTATTCCAGATTCATTAAGCTCAAGGGCTAAGCCGCGCGCGCAAAGCAAAATAATGAAACATACCCCTGCCGAATAACATCGGCAGGGGTGTTTGCTGTTCAGGGGATTCTTTCTCAGCGGTCGTATAAATTGCCGCCGGCGCTGTCGCAGGCCACGATGGCGGGCATATCCTCGATGATAAAGCGGCGGATGGCCTCCGTGCCCAGTTCCGGGAAAGCCGCCATCTCCACCTTTTTGACGCTGCGGGCGATCAGCACGCCCGCCCCGCCCGTAACGGCAAAATAGACGGCACGGCCTCGCAGAGCCGCCAGCACGGCTGGGGAGCGGGGACCTTTGCCAATCAGGGCCGTGGCCCCGGCCGAAAGGAGGGCGGGGGTGTAAACATCCATACGGGCGCTGGTGGTGGGGCCACAAGGGCCAATCACCTCACCTGGCGCAGCCGGGCAAGGCCCCGCGTAATAGATGGCGCAGGGCGCGGGCAGGGGCCACCCCTGCGGCAGGCGCGCTCCCTGCGTGCCTTGCAACATGGCAAAGAGCCGCTTGTGCGCCGCATCCCGGGCAGTGTAAAGCTCGCCTGAAAGAAGCACGGCCTCCCCGGCGCGCAGGCCAAGGATAGCTTCATTTGAAAGGGGCAGGCATATGCGCTTGTAGTCCATCACAGCCTCCTGGAAGCGTGGCGGCAGGCGTGGCATTGCATATTGATCGCCACGGGCAGCCCGGCAATATGGGTGGGCATTTGGGCCATGTGCACGGCTAAGGCCGTCGTTTTGCCACCCAGGCCCATGGGACCGATGTTGCTTTGGTTGATGCGCGCGAGAACTTCCGCCTCCATCCCGGCCAGCTCCGGCTCAGCACTGGGCTGGCCCAGCGGACGCAGCAGCTGGCGCTTGGCCAGCAGGGCCGCAGCCTCCATGGTGCCGCCGATGCCCACGCCCACGACGCCCGGCGGGCAGGCGCAGGCCCCGGCGCAAAGGACTGTTTCCACCACGGCATCCAATACACCCGCCCTACCTTGAGCGGGGGTCAGCATATAGATCCGGCTCATGTTTTCGCTGCCAAAGCCCTTGGGGGCGATGGTGAGCTCCAAGCTATCTCCGGGTACCAGGCGAATGTGCAGGATGGCGGGGGTGTTGTCGCCGGTATTCTCGCGCGAGAGCGCACCCACCACGGACTTGCGCAAATAGCCTTCGCGGTAACCCGCAGCCACACCCTCGTCGATCGCGGCGCTAAAATCCCCCTCGATATGCACATCCTGGCCGATATCGGCAAAGACCACGGCCATGCCCGTATCCTGGCAACAGGGCCGCATCGCTGTGGCGGATAGGGCCGCGTTTTCCAAAAGCTGCTCCAGCACTGCCCGGGCGTGACCGGTCTCCTGTTCGCGGGCTTTTTCCAGCGCACAGGTTACGTCCCCGGGCAAGCAACAGCATGCCTCTATGCAGGCCTCCCGCACGGCACTAACGATGGCTTCGCTTTGTATAATGCGCAAAGATGCCGCTCCCCTCTTTGTTTTCTTTTCTTTGCTTCATTATAGCACATCCAATCGCAGATGCATATATGCACCAATTATGCAAAATTAATTAATAAATATCCATTGACAAGCGCCGCTGATATAGGTATAATTATCAAAAATAACCGAGATGGAGGAATAATTATGAGCAAGCCCATCAAGAAAGTCGTTCTCGCCTATTCGGGCGGCCTGGATACTTCCGTTATGATCCCCTGGCTTAAGGAAAATTACGATAACTGCGAGGTTGTGGCCGTTTGTGCCGACGTCGGCCAGGGGACGGAACTGGAGGGGCTAGAGGAGAAGGCCCTCAAAACCGGCGCCTCCAAGCTCTATATCGAAGATCTGAAGAAAGAGTTCGTGGAGGATTATATATTCCCCACCCTCAAGGCCGGCGCCAAGTATGAATATGAATATTTATTGGGCACCTCTATCGCCCGGCCCGTGATCGCCAAGCGCATCGCCGAGATCGCTATCGCCGAAGGGGCGGACGCTATCGCCCACGGCTGCACGGGCAAGGGCAATGACCAGGTGCGCTTCGAGTTGACCATCAAGGCCATGGCCCCGCAGATGGTAGTCATCGCACCCTGGCGCACATGGGAGCTCAAGAGCCGCGAGGATGAGATCGACTATGCGGAGGCGCATAACATCCCCCTCAAGATCAAGCGCGAGACTAACTATTCCAAGGATAAAAACCTCTGGCACCTTTCCCACGAGGGGTTGGAGCTGGAAGACCCGGCCAACGAGCCCAACTGGGCCAACAGCTTCCTCGAACTGGGCGTGCTGCCCGAGGATGCGCCGGATACCCCTACCTATGTGAAGATCGGGTTTGAAAAGGGCGTTCCCGTATCCCTTGACGGGGTAAAGATGGAGGGCGTCGCTTTGGTCGAAAAGCTCAACGAGTTGGGTGGTGCCAACGGCTGCGGCATTACGGATATGGTGGAGAACCGGCTGGTAGGCATCAAGTGCCGCGGCGTGTACGAGACCCCCGGCGGCAGCATCCTCTACAAGGCGCACCAATTGCTCGAGTCCATCTGCCTGGACCGGGATACCATGCACTACAAGGAGCTGGTAGCCTCCAAGATGGCGGAGCTGGTTTACGACGGCAAGTGGTTTACCACGTTGCACGAAGCCCTTGCCGCCTTTGTAGATGTAACCCAGGAGACCGTGACCGGCGAAGTGACCCTTAAGCTTTTCAAGGGCAATATCATCCCGGCCGGCATGACCTCGGATTATTCCCTCTACAGCCAGGCCATCGCCACCTTTGGCGAGGATAACGTATACGACCAGAAGGATAGCATCGGCTTCATCACCCTCTTTGGCTTGCAGATCAAGACCAAGGCCCTGATGGAGCAGAAGATGAAGAATAAATAAGCGTAACCGTCAATAATTGGCGAGGCTATTCGGGAGAGCAATACGAAATGGATAAGTTATGGACGGGCAGGTTTCACGGGCAACTGGACGCGGCTGCGGATGATTTCAATTCCTCCATCCGCTTTGACGCGCGTATGGCTGCTCAGGATATCAGCGGTTCTCTGGCCCACGCGGCCATGCTGGCGGCCAAGGGCATCCTCTCTCAAGAGGATGCGGCCGCCATTGCGGAGGCGCTGGTGGATATCCGGCAAGAAATTGATTCCGGCCAGCTTGCCATCGACCCTGCCAGCGAGGATATCCACTCCTTTGTGGAGGCGGAGCTGACCCGTCGCATCGGCGAGGCGGGCAAGCGCCTGCACACGGCGCGCAGCCGCAATGACCAGGTAGCCCTGGATCTGCGGCTGACGCTGCGCGAGGAATGCGGCAGCCTGGACGCGGGCATTTACGCCCTGCTCGATGTGCTCTGCAAAAAGGCGGCTGTGCACGCCGAAACCATTATGCCCGGCTACACGCACATGCAGCGCGCCCAACCTATCACCTTTGGCCATCACCTGATGGCCTATGCCATGATGCTGCTTCGGGATCACGAGCGGCTGATGCAGTGCGCCGGGCGGATGAACGTTTCGCCCTTGGGAAGCTGCGCCCTGGCCGGCACGACATATGACACGGACAGGGACATGGCGGCCCGGGCCCTAGGCATGGCGGGGATCTCGCAAAATAGCCTCGACGGCGTGAGCGACCGGGATTTTTGCCTGGAGCTTGCCTCCGTGCTTTCGATTTTGATGATGCACCTTTCACGTTTCAGCGAAGAGATCATCCTCTGGTGCTCTTGGGAGTTTGGCTTCGTTTCCCTTTCAGACGCCTACTCGACCGGCTCATCCATTATGCCGCAAAAGAAGAACCCCGATATCGCGGAGCTGATCCGGGGCAAAACGGGCCGGGTTTACGGCCATTTGATGGGACTTTTGTCCACCCTCAAGGGTCTGCCCCTGGCCTACAATAAAGATATGCAAGAGGATAAGGAGGCCATTTTCGACGCGGTGGATACGGCCAAGGCCTGCCTTGCCATGATGGCCCCCATGGTGGATACCATGCAGGCGCGGCCGGAGAACATGCGCAAGGCCGCTGCGAGCGGCTTTATCAACGCCACGGATTGCGCGGATTACCTTGTTACCAAGGGCATGCCCTTCCGCACTGCCTATAAGGTTACGGGCGAGCTGGTGGCCAAGTGCATCGAAAGCGGCAAAACGTTGGAGAGTCTCACATTGAAAGAATATAAGGCGGCTTCTGAGCTTTTCGCAGAGGATATCTTCCAAGCCATCAGCCTGGAGTCCTGCGTTGCCCGGCGGCGCAGCCAGGGCGGCACCGCGCCGGAGCAGGTACGGGCGCAGATCGCCTGGGTAGAGGAGAAGATGGCCGCATGGTAACGGTATTCATTGATGGGGAAGCGGGCACCACGGGCCTTGGTATCCGCCGGCGGCTGGAAAAGCACCCCGCCGTGCGGTTGCTCGAGATCGATCCCGCCCTGCGCAAGGATACACAGGCCCGGCGCGCCCTCCTGCACGAGGCGGATATCGCCTTCCTCTGCCTGCCGGATGCGGCGGCGCGGGAATCGGCGGCGCTCGCGGACGGCGGCTACGTCCGCATTTTGGATGCCTCCACGGCCCACCGCACGGCCCCGGGCTGGGCCTATGGCTTTGCTGAGCTTTCACCAAAGCACCGGGCGGAGATCATCTGCGGCAACCGGGTGGCCGTGCCGGGTTGCCATGCGAGCGGCATGATCGCCCTGGCCTATCCGCTGCTTTCGGTCGGGCTATTGCCCACGGACACCGACCTATGCTTTACCTCCGTTACCGGCTACAGCGGCGGCGGCAGGGCGATGATTACCCAATACGAGGCGGATGCCAGGCCAGTCGGCTTTGACTCCCCGCGGCAATATGGCCTGGCGCAGGCCCACAAGCATCTGCCCGAGGTTACGGCCCAATGCGGCCTAAGCAAGGAACCGGCCTTTTTGCCCATCGTAGCGGATTTCCCCCGGGGCATGGCGGTGACGCTGGCCTTGCACCAAAGCCAGTTCGCCAGGCCCATCCCCCTGCAAGCCCTATGGGAAACCATTGCCGCCCATTATGAAGGCAGCCCCCTGATGTGGGTGCGGCCCTTGGGCGCGGAGGCGGAGGAGGACGGCTTTTTAGCAGCCAACGCCCTGGCTGGGCGGGACGGCATGGAGATATCGGTAACCGGCAACGCCCAGCGCCTTCTGCTGCATGCGCGCTTTGATAACCTGGGTAAGGGCGCTTCCGGCGCTGCCCTGCAATGCATGAACATCATGCTGGGCTTGGATGAAGCCACGGGCCTTGCGCCGTGATTTAAATTTCTAGAGAGGGAACACAAAGACCATGAAAACCATCCAAGGCGGCGTTTGCGCCGCAAAGGGTTTCCGTGCCGGCGGCGCGCATTGCGGCATCCGCAAGAATAAGAGCAAGCGAGATCTGGCCCTGATCCTCAGCGATACGCTGGCCAGTGCGGCCTGCGTTTATACTACCAACCTGGTGCAGGGCGCGCCCATCGCCGTTACGCGCGAACATGTGGCCAACGGCTATGCCCGGGCCATCCTCTGCAACAGCGGCAATGCCAACACCTGCAACGCGGATGGGATTGAGATTGCGCAAGCTATGTGCGGCCTGTTGGAAAAGGAGAGCGGCGTTTCGGCTGACGATGTGATCATCGCCTCCACCGGCGTGATCGGCCAGCCCCTGCCCATCGAGCCTATCGCCGCGGGTATGCCCGCGCTGGTGGCCAGCCTGGGCGACTATAGCGCCGATGCGGCGGAGGCCATCATGACCACGGATCTTCGCGTGAAGGAGCTAGCCGTGGAATTTGAGCTGTCCGGCCATACCTGCCGCCTGGGCGGCATTGCCAAGGGCAGCGGCATGATCCACCCCAATATGGCCACCATGCTGGTTTTCCTCACCACGGATGCGGCCATCTCGCCGGACATGCTGCAAAAGGCGCTCAATGCGGATATTCAGGACACCTTCCATATGATCAGTGTGGATGGGGATACCTCTACCAACGATATGGTGAGCATCCTGGCGAACGGCGAAGCGGGCAACCCGGCCATCACCGGCCCAGGCGCGGATTACGACAGCTTTTCCGCCGCCCTTTTTGAGGTGACGCGCTATCTCTGCCGCGCCATCGCCCGGGATGGCGAGGGGGCATCCAAGTTGATTGAATGCGCCGTAACAGGCGCTACCGATAAAGAAACGGCTCGGGTAGTGGCTAAAGCCGTGATTTGCTCCAGCCTTGTCAAGGCGGCGATGTTCGGCGCCGACGCCAACTGGGGCCGGGTGCTCTGCGCCATCGGCTACAGCGGCGCGGATGTGGATATCCAAAAGGTGGACGTAGCCTTCCGCGCAAAGGATAGCTATGTGCCCGTATGCCGCGCCGGAGCGGGCGTTCCCTTTAACGAGGAGGAAGCCAAGCGGGTTTTAAGCGCCGAAGAGGTGCGTGTGGAGATTCAACTCAATAGCGGGGCTGGGGAAGCTACGGCCTGGGGCTGCGATTTGACCTATGATTATGTGAAGATCAATGGAGATTACAGAACATGAGCGCGAAGATGGATAACGCCCAGCGGGCCGAGGTGCTGGTGCATGCGCTGCCCTACATCCAAAAGTACGCGGGCAAGATTATTGTGGTCAAGTATGGCGGCAACGCTATGCTCAGCGAAGAGCTGAAAAACGCGGTGATGAACGATATCGTGTTACTTTCCCTCATCGGCATCAAGGTGGTGCTGGTGCATGGGGGTGGGCCGGAGATTTCGGATACCCTTAAGGCCATGGGCAAGGAGAGCGTGTTTGTGGATGGCCTGCGGGTCACGGATCAGGAAACGGCGGATGTGGTGCAGATGGTGCTGGCCGGCAAAATCAACAAAAGCCTGGTTAACCATATCGGCTCCATCGGCGGCAAGGCTATGGGCCTTTGCGGGCTGGATGGCCGCATGATCGAGGCGGAGGCCATGGATATGGAAGATCTGGGCTATGTGGGCGTGATTAATCGGGTGGACCCACAGCCCATCCTGGATGTGCTCGCCATGGGCTATATCCCGGTAGTGGCCACCGTGGGCTACGACGAGGCGGGCAACGTATATAACATCAACGCCGATACGGCCGCGGCGAGGCTCGCAGGCGTGCTGAAGGCCGAAAGCCTCATCAGCATGACGGATATCGCCGGCATCCTGCGGGATAAGGAGGATCCGGCCTCTCTGATCCCCCGCATCCATGTGAGCGACGTATCCGCGCTGATGCACGAGGGCGTCATCTCCGGCGGCATGATCCCCAAGGCGGAGTGCTGCATCGAGGCCATTCGCAGGGGAGTGAAGAAGGTTTTTATCCTGGATGGCCGCATCCCCCACGCGATTTTGATGGAGATCTTTACGGACGAAGGCATTGGCACGATGTTCGTATAATACGTTTAAATCACAAAAAAGGAGGGCCCCCATGGATATCATCGCAACCAGCGAACAAT
Source organism: Candidatus Pelethousia sp. (assembly GCA_034928145.1). GTDB lineage: Bacteria > Bacillota > Clostridia > Christensenellales > CAG-138 > Pelethousia. Next base: position 56,075 of record JAYFPE010000029.1, read on the forward strand.
GCATCGCCCCTACCTACGCGAGAGTGCCCCTGGCGCTCGATCACGGCAAGGGCTCCCTGCTTTATGACGAGGCGGGGAAGGAATACATCGACCTGGGCAGCGGCATCGCCGTGAACGCATTCGGCGTGAGCGACGAAGCCTGGGAAAAGGCCGTTTGCGAACAGGTTGGCAAGCTGCAGCATTGCTCCAATTATTATTATACGAAACCGCAGGCGGAGCTGGCGGCCTTGCTTTGTCAAAAGAGCGGCCTGAAGAACGTGTTCTTCTCTAACTCCGGCGCGGAGGCCAACGAGTGCGCCATCAAGGCCGCACGCAAGTATTCTTCCGATAAATACGGGCCGGGCCGCCACGGCATCGTCACGCTGGTGAGCAGCTTCCACGGACGCAGCATGGCTACGCTCAGCGCCACCGGCCAGGAGGCTATGCATGTGCATTTCGCGCCCTTTCTGCCGGGCTTCGTCCATGTGCAGGCGGATGATATCCGGGCTATGGAGCAGGCGCTTGCTAAAGGCGATGTTTGCGCCGTGATGATGGAGATGATCCAGGGCGAGGGCGGCGTATACACCCTAGACGGGGATTACGTGCGCGCTGTGGCCCGGCTTTGCGCAGAAAAGGACGTGCTGCTGATCGTGGATGAGGTGCAGTGCGGCAATGGCCGCACAGGCAAATACTTCGGCTATATGCACCACGGCGTGCAGCCGGATATCGTATCCACGGCCAAGGGTTTGGCGGGCGGCTTGCCTATGGGCGCCACCCTCTTTGGCCAAAAAACCAAGGATGTGCTGGGCGCGGGTACGCACGGCTCCACCTACGGCGGCAACCCCGTATGCGCGGCGGCCGGGGTGAGCGTGGTTTCCCGCATCGACGATGCGCTTCTCGAGCAAGTGACAGAAAAGGGCGCGTACATCAAAAACCGGCTGTGCGGCGTGCCCGGCGTGGAGGATGTATCCGGCCTGGGCCTGATGATCGGCGTGAAGACGAAAAAAGACGTCAAGAATATCATCGCCGCGTGCAGGGAAAAGGGCGTGCTCGTGCTATCCGCCAAGGATAAGGTGCGGCTGCTGCCTGCCCTCAATATCCCCATGGAGCTTTTACAAAAAGGCATTGAAATTTTAGCGGAGGTAATAGCCCAATGAAGCACCTGTTGAAACTGGCCGATCTGAGCGGCGAGGAGATCTTGGATATTCTGAACCTGGCCGACCAGCTCAAGTACGAGCAAAAGCATGGCATCGAGCACAAGCGCCTTGCCGGCAAAACCCTGGGAATGATTTTTCAGAAATCCTCTACCCGCACCCGCGTTTCCTTTGAAACCGGCATGTACCAGCTGGGCGGCTATGCACTGTTCCTCAGCTCCAACGATTTGCAGATCGGCAGGGGCGAGCCTGTGCAGGATACGGCCCGCGTACTCTCCCGCTACCTAGACGGCATCATGATCCGCACCTTTGCCCAGCAGGAAGTGGAAGACCTGGCTGCCTACGGCTCCATCCCCGTTATCAACGGCCTCACGGATTACAGCCATCCCTGCCAGGTGCTGGCGGATTTAATGACCATACGGGAATACAAAGGCACTCTGAACGGCCTTAAAATGTGCTTCATCGGCGACGGCAATAATATGGCCAACTCCCTCATCGTGGGCGGCCTCAAAACCGGCATGACCGTAGCCGTGGCCACGCCCAAGGATTACGCGCCGGATGCGGATATCCTCAAATGGGCTTCTGAGAGCGGCAGCTTTCTATATACCCAATCCGTGCTGGAAGCCGCCGAGGGCGCGGATGTAATCTTTACGGATGTTTGGGCCTCAATGGGCCAGGAGCAGGAGGCCAAGAAGCGCCAGGCCGCATTTGGCGGCGTCTACCAGGTGAACGATGCGGTGATGGCCGTTGCCAAGCCCGATTGCATGGTGCAGCATTGCCTGCCCGCCCACCGCGAGGAGGAGATCACCACCAAGATATTTGAAGCGCATGCGGCGGAAATTTTCGACGAGGCGGAAAACCGGCTCCATGCGCAAAAGGCGGTTATGGTCACGCTGATGGCGTAATTATACGCACACCGGCGCGGGCGCGCGGCGGCGTTTCGCGCCGTTTTTGCGCTCTTTTGTCGATTGATGGGAGGACAGGGGCCAGGCTATATGCTATAATAACGCCAGCGGGCAAACCCCACGCCCCATCACCAAATGAAGGAGCGCCTATGAAGAAATTTATGTCCTGGAATGTGAACGGTTTCCGCGCCTGCCTGCAGAAGGGTTTCGACGAGGTTTTTCAAGAGGCGGCGGCGGATTTTTTCTGCTTACAAGAAACAAAGATGCAGCCCGGCCAGGCGGATTACGCGCCGGAGGGCTACCATGTTTTTTTCCATAGCGCAGAGAAGAAGGGCTATTCCGGCACGGCCATCTTCGCTAAAGAGGCGCCCTTATCCGTGCAATACGGCATAAACGGCCTGCACCTCGACGAGGGCCGGGCGATCGCCCTAGAATATCCCGGCTTTTATTTGCTCACCTGCTATTCACCCAATGCCCAGGAGGGCCTTAAGCGCATTGATTACCGCATGGCCTTTGAGGACGATCTGCGGGCCTACCTCGCCGCGCTGGCCGCGGACAAGCCCGTCATCCTATGCGGCGACCTCAACGTAGCCCATCAGGAAATCGACCTTAAGAACCCGGGGCCCAACCGGGGCAGCGCAGGCTTTTCGGATGAGGAGCGGGCCAAGTTTACGGAGTTGCTTTCTACGGGCTTCGTGGATACCTTCCGTCATCTCTATCCAGACCTGACGGGCGCTTATTCCTGGTGGAGCTACCGCTTCAACGCCCGCAAAAACAACGCGGGCTGGCGTATTGACTATTTCCTCGTCTCCGATTCCTTAACGCCCGCCATCCGGGCGGCTGCCATTCATGCCGATACCCATGGCAGCGACCATTGCCCCGTATCGCTAATCATAGATATAGAATAGAAATCAACACGAGCCAGCATGGGCCGGGAAGCGCTTCCCGGCCCATATTTTATGCCTGGCCGGCCATCACGGTTATTCCCACATATGCATACTATACATCATAGAAACCGGCACGCTCCATGGGCGAGGCCGGATCCAAGGAGGAACCAGTATGATTTGCAACACGACCCGCTGTGGCTGCGCATATGCTTCCGCCCCTAACGCCATGTCTAATGCCATGTCTAACGCCATGCAGCCTTCCCGGATGGTTTGCGACAATGCGGATGTGGTAGTGCCGGCGGGCGAAGCGCGAACGCAGCCTTGTGACGACTTCAGCATGGTGCAGCCCAGGCTTGCCCAAATCCAGTTTCCCATCCAGCAGTATCAAAGCGGATTCTGCCCCTGCGAAGCCCTGGAGATTGGCACGCTCTTCCCTGAGCTGGTAAGCTGAGAAGGAGGATGGATATGAGTGAAATGACCCAAAGTGAGCTGTTCCGGGCGATCAGCGAATATCAATTCGTAGCGGTGGAGCTCAACCTGTATCTGGATACCCATCCGGGAGACGAAGCGGCCCGGGCGGATTATCTGTTCTATTCCGAGCAGCTCATGGAGCTTATTCGGGCCTATGAAGCCCAGTTTGGCCCGCTGATGAACTTCGGGCATTCTCCTACCGACGTTGGCTGCTACGTAACCAGCGAATGGCCCTGGGAGTGAGAAAGGGGGAATATGAATAATGTGGATCTATCAGAAAAAGCTTGAATACCCGGTGAACATCACCACCCCCAACGCTCGCATGGCCAAGGCGCTCATGGCCCAATATGGCGGCCCGGACAGTGAGCTGGCCGCCGGCATGCGCTACCTGACCCAGCGCTTCTCCATGCCGGATCGGCGCGTAAAAGCCACCTGCAACGACATCGGCACGGAGGAGCTAGCGCATTGGGAAATGATCGGCACCATGATCTTCCAATGCATCCGGGACGCTACGCTCGAAGAGATGGAGGCGGCTGGGCTGATCGGTTATTTCACCATGCACGGCAAAGGCGTATACCCGGTGAACCCGGATGGCGTGCCTTTCACCGCCAGCTATATCGCCTGCACGGGCGACCCCATCGCGGACATTGTGGAGGATATGGCGGCGGAGCAGAAGGCGAGAGCAACCTATGAGCATCTTATCGCACTTACGGACGACATGGCCATCATTGACCCGTTGCGCTTCTTGCGGGAGAGGGAGATCGTGCATTTCCAGCGCTTTGGCGAATGCCTGGAGATTTTGCAAAGCATGTGAAAAGCGGTAGGGCAAGCAATATTCAAAACACACCAGGGCCGGGGAACATTCCCGGCCTTATGTCTATGCATCAAAAAAGCGGCCACTTAGCCGCTTTTAATTGCAATAGAACGGGCGTTCAATCCAGCAGGGGCGAGGCGATGAGCAGCCGCTTGGTGCTTTCGAGGTGCGTGCGCAAAACGGCGGTGGCCAGCTCCGCGTCGTGGGTCTCGCAGGCATCGATCAAGTGGCCGTGCTCCTCTACGGAATAAAGCTGTGCGTTGCCGCTGCCGTCGAAGTAGGGGTGGAGGAAACGATCCACATTGGCATGCATCTGCTCAATGAGGACGAGTAAGAATGCGTTGTCGCAAGGCGCGTAGAGGGTAGTGTGCAGGGAGAGATTGAGCCTGTAGCTGGCGTAATAATCCTGCTTTTCGGCAAAGCGGAGCAAAAGCTCGCGGGCCTCCTCAATATTAGCTGGGCCGATAAAGGGGATGGCTGCGCGCAGCGCGCCCAGCTCCAGCATAATACGCGCATCCATCACATCGCTCATTTCTTTTTGGGATAGCTTGGTCACCACAGCGCCCCGGTTGGGATGGATGCGCACCAAGCCCTGGGATTCCAACTGGCGAAAAGCCTCTCGCACGGGGATGTGGCTCACCTTGAGCGCGGCGGATATCTCATCCTGCTTGAGGGGCATGTTCCCAGGCAGTGCGCCCTGGATAATAGCCGAGCGCAGCACCTGAAAAACCCAGTCTCGGGCGGCCATGGAACGAGGCTGCATTTGATCGGCGATTCTTTTAAGCTCCATATATATCCTCCGATAGTTCGTGCCTGCTATATATTATATTCTATATTTCTTACCTCCTATGGTAGCGATTCCCGGCGCGCCCGTCAAGCCAAATTTAAGCCGCGGGCGTTGCGGAAGGCGCGGGAGAGGCCGCGGGATCGGCCTTAGACGCGATGCCGGGTATCTGGATATCGATCACCGCCGCCTTGGTGGCAACGGTTTTCTTTTGCGTGGCCGGGCCTTGCACGCGGCCGCCGCCCACGCGCATTTCCACATGCACGGGCATGATGTAATAGGTATAGGTGCGGCCGGGCAGGGCGCTTTCATCCGTATAGCGTACGGAGCCCCGGCCCTGCCAATCCTTGATCATCACAGGCGTGGATGCGCCCTCCTGCCTATATAGCTGGTATACGGCAAAGCTCTCACGGCCGGTGAAGGCGATGGTGGGCCGGTCATCTACGCCCAGGGAAACGGCGAAACCGGCGGGCGGGGAGGGCACCACCCAATAGGTGCTCTGGGCCGTGGGCTGGCTGCCCTCCACAAACACCTCGGAGAGGATGGCGCTCTTGGGCGTGAGGGCTGTGGCCAGAACGGCCTCGTGCGTGTTTTCCAAGGTACGCTTATCGAGTTTATATACGTTTACGCCCCCGGGCATGGCGAATTCCCGGGGCTGCTTATCCTGATACATGCCGCTGAAAAGCGCGCCCAGCACCAGGGCCGGGTATTTGCCGCCGGTCGCATCTGCGGGCATCGCGCCGTCCCCGCTTGAGTCATAGCCCATCCAAACGGCGGCTGCGTAATCGGCGCTGTAGCAGGCCATCCAAGCGTCGCGGTTGCCTTCCTCCTGGCCCACGGTGCCGGTCTTACCGGCCAAGGGAATATCCAGCTGGCCCAGGCGATGGCCCGTGCCTTCCTCGATGGCGCTTTGCAGCATGCTGGTGAGGATATAGGCGTTTTGCTCGGAGAGCACGCGGCGGTTTTCGCCCTGATATTGGTAGAGGGTCGAGCCCGAAGCGTCCGTGATCTTCTGGATCACGGTGGGGCTGTTATACACGCCGCCGGAGGCAAACGCCGCATAGGCCGCGGCCACCTGCCAGGGGCTTACGCCGTAGGTGAAGCCGCCCAGGGCCAGCGTGAGGCTGGTGTCGCTCTGGTCAAAGGCGATGCCGCAGTTTTGCGCGAAAGCCTTGCCATCCGCAAGGCCGATTTCGGAGAGCACCTTTACGGCGGGCACGTTGAGGGAGCGGGTTACGGCCTCCCGCAGGGTAACCCAGCCGTAGTATTTACCCCCGTAGTTGCTGGGGGTGTACTCGGCAAAGCTGGTGGGCTCATCCAATAGCAGGCTGGCGGCAGTGTAACCATGGGACTCCAGGGCGGGCGCGTAGGCGATGATGGGCTTGATCACGGAGCCGGGCTGGCGGCGGATATCCGTGGCCCGGTTAAAGGCCATGGCCGTTTCATAGGCGCCACGGCCGCCTACCAATGCCCGCACCAAGCCCGTACCCGCCTCCTGCAGCACGATGGCCGCCTGCGCGCCTTCGGGGAAATATTCGTCATCCGCAAATATCTCTTCGCAGCGACTTTGCAGGGCAGGGTCGAGCGCGGTATAGATGCGGTAACCGCCGGTTAGAAGTTCCTCGCTGCTAACGCCCAGCAGCTCCATGGCGCTGCGCAGCACAGTATCTACATAATAGCCCCGCTGCTCTGTCGCGCTGCCATCATGGAGGATCACCATCTCCTCGGCCTTGGCGGAAGCGACCTGCGCTTCGTTGAGGTAGCCATATTGGCCCATGAGGTTCAAAATGGTATCCCGCCTGCCCACTGAGGCCTTGTAATTGAGGTGCGGAGCAAAGTTAGAAGGGGATTTGAGGATGCCGGCCAGCAGCGCCGCCTGCGCTGCGGAAAGCTCTGTGGCGTGCACGCCAAAATAGCCCAGCGCCGCTGCCTCGATGCCATAATAGCCGCCGCCAAAATAGACGTAATTGAGGTACATCTCCAAGATTTCATCCTTGGAGTACATGGTTTCCATCTGGCAGGCCAGCACGGCCTCTTCCAGCTTGCGGGACATGGTCTTGCTGGCCGTCAAGTGGCTGAGCTTGATGAGCTGTTGGCTGATGGTGGACGCGCCCTGCACATAGCTGCCCGCCTTGATATCCTCCCAGGCGGCCCCGGCAATGCGCACCACGTCAACGCCGGGGTGCTCGTAAACGCGCGCGTCCTCGGCGGAGATAAAGGCTGCGCGCACATGCTGGGGAATATCCTTGATGGAGATGGGCACCCGGTCCTCCCGGCCATGCAGGCGGGTCAGCTCCTGGCCCGTACCGTCGTAGAGAACCAGGGTCTGCTCCGCCTCCAGAATGTTTCCAGGGTTGAAATCATGCCAGGCATCCAGATCCCAGAATTTGGCGGCCACGAACAGCACGAAGCAAAGCCCGCCGAGAACCAACGCCAGCAGCAGCGACTTGAGGAAAATCCAAAACCCACGCTTCTTTTTTTTGCCCTTCTTTTCCACCGGCTGCGCCTCCCCATCGAATATGTACACGCTTAGCATTGCCCAAAATGGGGCGGACGAATCACCGCTGCCGATGATTTATGCCCGCTTTGGTCCGATAAATGAAACCTTGCGCGCTTCCTGCGGGAGCGGTTATAATAAGCATGCCGCTTTGGCGGGTGCGGATTGTTTATGCATGCCGTACGCGGCGCGAAAGGGGAGGGGAAATGGCTGTGAAAGAGAGCAAAAAGGCAAAGGCAATGCGCATCGCGCATATTTTGGATACCCTGGCAGAAACCTATCCGGAGGCGGCGCCGCAGCTGGATTTCACCAGCCCCTTTGAGCTGCTGATTGCCACCATCCTTAGCGCCCAATGCACGGACAAGCAGGTAAACAAAACCACGGCCGCGCTATTCCCCATATACGGCACGGCGGCCCAAATGGCTGCCGCCACGGAGGCGGAGTTGGAGCCCTATATCAAAACCTGCGGTCTTTTTAAAACGAAGGGCAAAAACATCATCGCTACCAGCCGCATTTTGATGGAACAATATGGCGGCGAAGTGCCGGATACGATGGAAGCGTTGACCGCCCTGCCCGGCGTGGGCCGCAAAACGGCCAATGTGGTGCTTTCCAACGCCTTTGGCCAGCCCGCCATCGCCGTGGATACCCACGTGTTCCGCGTGGCCAACCGGCTGGGCTTGGCACAAGCGAAGGATGTGCTGCGCACGGAGCAGCAGCTCATGGAGAACATCCCCAAGGAGAAGTGGTCTATCGCCCACCATTGGATCATCTTCCACGGCAGGCGGGTGTGTGGTGCGCGCAACCCAGCCTGCCATCGCTGCACCGTAGCGCCCTATTGCCTAAATAAGCCTGCGGGTGTGGAAAAGAAAGGATAATATGCAATTTGTAGATAAGGCGAAAATCGCCGTCAAGGCGGGGGACGGGGGAGATGGCTGCGCCAGCTTCCACCGTGAAAAATATGTGGCCAAGGGCGGCCCGGATGGCGGCGATGGCGGCCGGGGCGGCAACGTGGTCTTTTTTGCGGACCCTAATATGAGCACGCTGCTGGATTTCAAGTTCATGCGCCACTACCGGGCCGAGCGCGGTGAAAACGGCAAGGCCAAAATGTCCCGTGGCAAAAACGGGGAGGATTTGATTATCCGCGTGCCCGTGGGCACACTGGTTCGGGATGTGGAGACGGGCCGCATCGTGGCGGATCTGCACCAGCGCGAAAAGAGCCGCATCGTGCTGCACGGCGGCCGGGGCGGCAAGGGCAACGCCCGCTTCGCTACGCCCACCCGCCAAAGCCCCCGCTTTGCCCAGCCCGGGCAAAAAACGCTGGAGCACGAGGTGGAGCTGGAACTGCTGACCATTGCGGATGTGGGGCTGGTGGGCCTGCCCAATGTGGGCAAGAGCACCATCCTTTCCGTGCTCACCAGCGCCCGGCCTAAAATCGCCAATTACCATTTCACCACCCTTACCCCCAATTTAGGCGTTGTGCAGCGTTACGACAAGAGTTTCGTGCTGGCGGATATCCCCGGCCTGATCGAGGGCGCCGCCGAGGGCGCGGGCCTGGGGCATGACTTTTTGCGCCATGTGGAGCGCACCCGCATGTTGGTGCATGTGGTGGATATTTCGGGCTGCGAGGGCCGCGACCCGCTGGCGGATTACCGCCAGATCAATGCCGAGCTGGCCAGCTACAGCAACCGCTTGGCAGAGCTGCCCCAAATCATCGCCGCCAACAAAATGGATATCACCGGCGCTGAGGATAATCTCGCCCTGCTGCGCGCGGCCCTGGGGGATAAGGCGCGGGTCTTCCCCGTTTCGGCGGCTACAGCCCAAGGGTTCGACCCGCTGCTGGACGCCGTTTTGCGCACCTTGGACGATTTGCCCAAGACCTTTGAATTTGAAGAAGAGGACATGGTGGAGGGCTACCGCTACGAGCCGGGCTTTGAGATCGAGATGGATGGAGAGGTATTCGTGGTTACGGGCGGCAGCGTGGATTACCTGCTGGATACCACCTATGCGGACGACGAGGAGTCCATGCGGCGCTTCCAGCACTTCCTGCTTAAGGAAGGCATCATCGATGCGCTCAAGGCAAAGGGCGCGGGCGAGGAAAGCACCATCCGTATGGGCGAGTGGGAATTCGACTTTATCGATTAAATTGAAGGGTAAATAAATATGACAGGAAAACAGCGGGCCGGGCTGCGCGCCATGGCCAATACCATACAGCCTATTTTTCAGATCGGCAAGGGCGGCATCAGCGATACCATGATCGAGCAGATTGGTATGGCTCTGGATACGCGGGAGCTTATTAAGATCACGGTGCTGGAAACGGCGCAGGTCAGCGCGCAGGAGGCCGGCGATCAGCTATGCCAAGCCTTGGGCGCACAGCTCGTGCAATGCATCGGCCGCAAAATTACCATCTACCGCCGCAACGAAAAGGAACCGAAGATCGAGCTGTAAAGGCGGCTTGCGACGATCTAGCGCGGCGCGGGGTTATCCGCCTGGCCCACGGCATAGGCCAGGGCCCCAAAGCTAACGCAGGCAGCGGCCATCAGCCGGTAATAGAGCGGATAGCGCACAAAGAACGAGGCCGCGAAAAGCCCCAGCGCGCAAAGCAGGTACCGCCCTGTCCTGCCCCGCTCAAAGGGCCTGGACAGGGCCGTTTTGCGTTTGCGGCGCAAGGCGTCCTCCCGGGCGAGGATAATGGCGTCGATCTCCTCCTCGCCGGGCAAAAGGGCCTGCCGCGCATCGTCGGACAGGATATCCGCAAGCGCCAGGAAAGAGACCTTTACGCCGCTGTAATCCGCCGCTAAAGAGCGGGCCGCTTCGGCTACCGGCCCCATATGCAGGATGGTGACTGCGGCTGCGCCACGCCTTTTGGCTGCCGCGCCGGCCGTGAGCACGTCATCCTCAGTCACAGGCGCGGTGCGGTGCAGGGTAAAGATGATCTCCGATTCGGCAAAGCGGAAAGGGTTGGCTTTGGCATAGCGCCTAAGGAAGCCGAGTTGCTCCTCACGCGGCATGACCAACAGCTTCTTTTTGAGCGCTTCTGCGGCGATGCCTTCCCGTTCCCGGCGTACGAATCGATCCATGCGTATGCTTTTACCCAGCTCGATGGCGACAGAGGCAAAGGCCATGGCCGTGAAGCTCATCAGAACGGCCATTACGGCATTATCGATCATGGTGGAAAAGTGCAAATAGCACGCCAATAGGCCGATTAGCCGCAGGGAGATGAAATCCATCGCTCGGGCAAAGGCGCTGCGGCCCCCATAAAGCTTTCGTTTATAATAGCGCGTGAGCGCGCGTTTGCGCCGCATCCGCAATACCCCCGTTCTTAGTGGGATTTACCTTTAGTATTGGCAGATATTTGCAGGATATACGCGGCGGCCCTGATGGTGTATAATAATATAATGATTCGTACTTGCGTACTTGGAAAGGACGAGCATAGGCTTATGCGCCTGGGCGTTTTCGGCGGCAGTTTCAACCCCTTGCACCAGGGGCACATTCAGATAGCCTTGGCCGCCCTGCAAGAAGCGGGCCTCTCCCGCATGCTGCTGATGGTATCGGCTGATCCGCCCCATAAGGATATTGCCGCAGGCGTGAGCGCCCAAGAACGGCTGGCCATGACCAGGCTGGCAGAGGCGGAATATCCCGCCCTCACGGCCTCCGATCTTGAGCTGAACCGCCCGGGGAAAAGCTATACGGCGGATACGGTAGCGCAGCTGCAAGCGGAGAACCCGGGGGCGGAGGTCTATTGGCTCATCGGGGCGGACATGCTGCTTTCCCTCGACACCTGGCACGACCCGACACGCCTCATGGCCACCACCCGCTTTTTGGTGGCAGGCAGGCCGAATAACCCCGGCGTGGAAGAAACGGCTCAACGGCTGCGCAAGCAATACGGAGCGGACATCACCCTGCTTCATACCATGGGGCCGGATATCTCCTCTTCCGATATCCGCGCGCGGGTGGCCGCGGGCCTGCCAATCGAAGGGTATACTTGCGAGCCCATCATCCAATATATCTATGAGAACGGCCTCTATCTGCCCGACGAGCTTCGGGCCATGGTGGAGCGGCTTCGTGGTGAGCTTAGCCCCAAGCGTTTCAGGCACACCGCGGGTGTGGCGCGCAGCGCCGCCGTTTTGGCCGAACGCTATGGAATCGATCCGGCCAAAACCCGGCTGGCCGCCTACCTGCACGATTGCGCCAAGGAGGATACGCAAGGCCTGGCCCGCGAATATGGGTCAGATGTAAACAGCATGTCCACGCCTATCCGCCACGCGCCCGTAGGGGCAGCCCACGCAAGGCGCGCCTATGGGGTAGAGGATGAAGAGGTCTTGCAGGCCATTGCCCTGCACACGGTTTGCGGCAGCGGCATGACGGAGCTGGATAAGGCCATCTACCTGGCGGATAAAATTGAACCGGGCCGCGCCTACGCGGCAAAGGAAGGCATAGCCAGGGCTGCGGAGCAAAGCCTCAACAAAGGCATGCTGGCCTGCATCGATCAAACTGCTGCCTACCTTACGAAAACCGGAGAGCGGATGCATCCCGCCACCATCGCCGCGCGGGAAGAAATACAAAACCAACAAAAAGGAGGTAATCAATTGGAGGAAGCCATGAAAGAGAAGGCATTGGGCATTTGCAAAATTCTGGACGACAAAAAGGCCGTGGATATCAAGGCCCTGTATGTGGCGGATAAAACCATCATCGCCGAATGGTTCGTGGTCTGTTCGGGCCGCTCCAGCGTGCAGGTAAAGACCCTGTGCGATGAATTGGAGGATCGCGGCCACGAACTGGGCCTCATGGTGCGCCGCAAGGAAGGCTATAACGAAGGCCGTTGGATTGTGCTCGACTTTGGGGATATCCTGGTGCACATCTTCCATCCCGAAGAGCGCGAATATTACCACTTGGAGCGCCTCTGGGAGGATGGGGGCTGCATCAATTATTCTCAGGAATATGGTCAGACATAATCGGGCGGCGGGATGCGAACATCCCATCCTGCGAAAACGGCCGTATGCCCGCAGAGCTGCATGCCCGCATGCCGCTACGTAATTACGGCCCTTGCCATGGTTTTTGCATATTAAAATAAGCGGAGGAATTTTTCCTCCGCTTTGCGTGTCAAAAAAGTGGCTATGCCACTTTTTTGAACTTACTGGGTTTGCTTGTGCCTATGGGCACGGTCAGCAAACCCTGCGGGGAAACCCTTGCTACGCAAGGCCTTTCGCCGCCACCGCACCTGTCGCTGGCGGCGATTAG
>JAYFPE010000066.1:0-33678 GCA_034928145.1 Candidatus Pelethousia sp.
ACCTAAGCAATGTAATTCATATCCCTTGTCACGGCTACTGAAATTCATACCATTTTTCAATTCGCCAAGCACCCCAAGTGTTTTGGCAGACCAACCCATCGGATTCGTTACCGGATCCCCAAACATCTCGATAAATTGAGATTTAATAAGTTCATCCGTTGTTTTAAGGAGGCGCTTATAAGCCTGTTTCGCCTCATCCGACGCCCAAAGGATTTCAGCAAGCCGGTTTTGCTCGCCAAGGGAAGGCAGTTCAAATTCGTAATCTCTTAGATGCTCCCATTTCACGCGAGGGGAAAGAGACCCGGCGGACTTCCCAATAGCATAATCAAACAGGCTGTCATTCTGAATGATGAACGGCAGCAATTCGGAAGAAATTTTTTCCGGCAAGGCTTCGATCACCGTAATATCGCCAGAACAGATACCGTCAAAAGGTGCGACAGCAGCCTTTTTCAGGTAAGCACGACGGCGACCAAAGAGCATTTGTCCTTTCCGAAATATCTTCGTAAAGGTGTTATCTTTTCCTTCATCCCAAGAGGACAATCTCAATTCCGCCGGAGTCAGGTGCTCCAATCCTACAATCGGAAAGCCGGCTTTAGAGCCCTTGATGGCTTCTTTGTATTCCTGTGCTACGTCACCAAGCTTAACCCTCGCCATTCTCATCACCCACCAATCCTGTAAGAATATCCTTAAGCGCGTTATACGCCATTCGCATATCATTGCGGCTTTCGTTCCAGAGCTCGATACACTCGGACAAGGAGCGATCCTCTGTTGAGCCGTTGCTCGTCGCTTCGCGTATGTAGAGGGGAATACTCAGCGAATAAGCAAATTGCTCTGTATCCGCAATGGTGACGACACGGGAAAAGTTCTCAATGCTCTCATATGCCCGATACGCATTGGCGATCTTCGTTATATGCCTGTCCTCCAAATAACTCTGTGCGTTTTTCCGAGTGACCTCGCTGAGCGCATTGATAAATAGTATCTGTCCGCGGCGTTCCGGCCTCTTATTCGTGCGGCATATCACAATGCAAGCTTCCATCGGCGCATTGAAGAAAAGATTGGGGCCAAGGCCAATCACGCACTCTACCAAATCGCTTTTTATCAGCTTTTCGCGCAGGGTGCTTTCCTCTTTGCGAAAGAGGACACCATGAGGAAACAGGATGGCACATCGCCCGGTTTTGGGATTAAGGCTTTTCAAAATGTGCTGAAAGAACGCATAATCAGCACGGCCTTGTGGTGGAATGCCAAGAAAATTGCGGCCATATTTATCACTGGCAAAGGCTTCCCGGTCCCATTGACTGATGGAGTAGGGCGGATTTGCAAGCACCAAATCAAACTGCCTGAGCTGGCCGTTTTCAATGAAGGCGGGGCTCTTCAGCGTGTCGTCGTTGATGATCTGGAAATCCTTTACGCCGTGGAGGAACAGGTTCATACGCCCAATGGCTGAAGTGAGCGCGTTAATTTCCTGCCCATAGACCTGAACGTTTCGCCACTCAATCTCCTTGTCTTTCAAATATGCGATACAGGAAATGAGCATACCGGCGCTGCCACAGGTGGGGTCATAGATGGACTCACCGGACTGTGGTTGGAGCATCTCGGTCATTAGGTGTACGACGGTACGGTTGGTATAGAATTCCTGCGCTGTATGTCCGCTGTCATCTGCGAATTTCTTAATCAGGTATTCATATCCTTGACCAAGCTCATCTTCGGGACAGTTGGCCAAAGAAAGCGTCTTGGTGGAAAAATGCTCGATCAGGTTTTTTAGCAGCTCATCCGGTAGCCGGTTTTTGTTCGTCCACGAACCGTCGCCAAATACGCCGCGCAGCTTATCCATGTTTGCATTTTCTATGGCATGGAAAGCATCGACGATAGCCTTGCCGACGTTTTCGGGAACTTCGCGCACATTTTTCCAATGATGGCCCTTCGGCACGTTGAAACGGTGGTTTTCCTCCCATTCAAGGGCTTCGGCATCACCGTCGTAATCAACGAGGATTTGTTCGCACTCTTCATCGTAGACATCGCAGATGCGCTTGAAGAACAAAAGGGGGAAAATATATTGCTTATAGGAGCCCGCATCAATATGTGTGCGCAGCAAAACAGCAGAATTCCAGAGATAAGACTCCAAATCATCAATTGTGATGCGCTCACTCATGGATATAGCCTCCCATCACCAACAGTTCATAGAGCCGATCTTCGGCTGCGTGGACTGCTTCCAATGCCCCAAAAAAGTCACGTTTGACTTCCTCCGGCGAAACGCTTTCCTCAATACGTTTTTCAATATAGCTGTTTACTTGGAGCGTGTAGTCCTTGTCGGCCAAGTCTTTTATGGTTACGATCTTGGCTCTCTCCAGCACATCTTCATAATCTGTATAAAGGCCAAACAAGGTCTCGACATCCGCGTCAGAAAGGATGTTTTTGGCTCTTTGTGCGGTGAAAATCCCTGAACCGTCAATTAGGCAGACCTTACCTTTGTGATTGTCCGGCTTGTTATTATCCAGCAACAGGATACACGCCGAGACGCCGGCACCGTAAAACAGATTGCTGACCAATGTTATGACGCAGTCCAGCTTATCGGACAAAATCAGTTGCTTTCGGATATCGCCCTCTTTCCCGCTGCGGAATAAGACGCCCTGCGGCAGCACCACAGCACAGCGCCCTGTCTTTTTGTCCATTGACTTTACCATGTGCTGTAACCAAGCAAAATCCGCATTGGAGTCCGTAGGACTACCCCAGATATTACGCCCATATATATCAGAAGAAAACTGTTCCGCGCCCCAGTTCTTCAGCGAGAATGGAGGATTTGCAATAACACAGTGAAAGGTTTGCAGTTCCCCGCGATACAGGTAGTTTGGAGACCGAAGGGTATCGCCCTGTGTGACCTTGAAATCCTGCGCTCCATGAAGAAACAGATTCATTCGGGCAATGGCGGAGGTAGATAGGTTTTTCTCCTGCCCGAAGATCTTGCCGTAGGTCATCTTATCGTTCTTTATATAATTGATGGCTTCAATAAGCATACCGCCTGTCCCGCAGGCGGGATCATAGACGGTTTCGCCGATCTGTGGCGCAAGAAGTTTCACCATCAGCCGGACAACAGGGCGCGGCGTATAAAACTCCCCGGCATTCTTCTTGGAAAGGTCGGCAAATTTTTTGATCAGATATTCGTAGCTGTCGCCCATCACGTCGGCAGAATAGTTCTCGTTGCCGACTTTGATTTTCGACATATGTTCCACAAGGTCTTTGAGACGCTCGTCAGACAGCTTGCTCTTATCTGTCCAGTTAGCATCGTCAAAGCTGCTGAATACACCAAACAACGTATCGGGGTTTGCACGTTCAATTCCTACCATGGCGTTTACGATAGCAGAGCCAACGTTTTCGCTTTTTTCGCGCACGTCTTTCCAATGGCAGCCGTCAGGAATGAGAAAACGATGGTTTTCAGGGAAGCTGGCGTATTCCTCATCACCACCGGAATCTTCCATCGCCCTAGCGGTTTCTTCGTCATATACATCCGAGAGGCGCTTGAAAAATAAAAGCGGAGTGACATAGCTCTTATATTCATCTTGATTGATCGGGCCACGCAGAATGTTGCAGGCTTCAAACAAATGCGAGAACAGCCTTTGACTTGTTGTCTGCTCACCTGAAAAAAAGCTATCATTATCATCTTCATCCGCTGCTTCCAACGCCGAAATTATCATTTGCTCGCGCGATCCAGTCTTCGTCTTTCTTCTTCCGCGTGTCTTTTTTGCAACAGCGGGTACTCTATCATGGCTCTTTTCAAGTATTGGGGGATAAGCATTTTCAAAATCCAATAGTATTTTTAACAGGCGCTCATCAAGGAAAGTGAGTGCGTGTTTTCGTATCTCGGTAGGAATGCCATAATACGCTTCCGCTATACCCCCTGTAATGGCGGCTATGGTATCGCTGTCGCCGCCAATCGAAATGGCGTTACGGATAGCGTCTTCAAAATCAGTTGACTCCAAAAAAGCCATGATAGCTTGGGGCACGGTTTCTTGGCAGGTTTCGTTAAACGTATATGTATCCCTTATCCCGGCCAGTGTGAAGTTCATGGGGTAGTAATGCTTGTTGATGTAATCACGTACTTCAATGATACTATGCCCCTTCCGCGCAAGCCAAATTGCAATCGTAGTGGCCTCCGCGCCCTTAATCCCTTCCGGATGATTATGCGTTACTTCCGTAACTCGTCGAGAGAGCATGATCGCTTCTTCGAGGCTTGTAGCAGCAAAACCACAGGCGCTTATACGCATAGCCGCACCGTTTCCAAAACTGTTATATGGTTTGGGACTATCGGAGTACATCCATTGCCGAAACATCCCGCCGTAGCCACAGTCTGGATAAGGACGCCCAATCTCTTGCATACACCGGACAGTCACTCGCCCCAAATTATCATATTTACCTGAACACTCCAGAACTGCTTTGGCAACAGCAAGCGACATGATACTGTCATCGGTTGTAAAGCAGTGGTATGAAAGAAAATCAAAGTCTTTTGACCGATTGTTGTTCCACTCAAAACGCGAACCAACAATATCACCTATAATCGCCCCAAGCATACTTGCACCCCATTATTCCACATAGTGACATTATCACCTATTAGCTATCCGTTAATCAGGACTTCCCATTTGGCACAATCCAGCATAATCTCTGTGATTTTTCTATCGCCCCGCTTGTACGCAGATCACTTCGGAGCAAATAAGGTTTTCGTACTTTTCATTCTATAAGGTGCAGTCCAATAGAACAGGCATCCCTGATTTTTGGCAATCGCAAAACATTAGTCATCACTAGGCAGCGACAATATCACTTTGCGTTGCCTTCAGACTAAAAAAGCCGTTTATAGCGACATCGTCCAACTCGGACCTTCCTAATTGCAGTTGCTCAAAAAAACATTCCATCATGAACTCGCGAAATAGAAGATCTGTATGCATGATGGTAATCATGACCAGCAACTTTGCCGTCTGCAAATCGTCCCGTGCGGTTTCCTGTACAAGACGCGCGGACAAGCAAGCAATCCTTCGACAGATCATATTGAAGTATCGCTCTGCCTGGTATTGCGAGGACATTTGATAGATGTTTTCTGAAAGCACCTCGTGCTTTATTTCAGCCCACGCAAGGCCATATTCCACCAATGCTGCGGTTTTGCGTGTTTCTATGAATAAAAACGGGATGGCCATCATCCCTGCGCTGTATTGCATTTTCTCTCCTGCTCACGCTATCTCCGAGCGCTGATTGCGTTATAATTGCATTATAATCGTAGTTTACAGTGTTTGAAGTACGATAAACCTTACGATGGCCATGTGCCAACCGGTCGGCAGAATAGGCGCATGCATTGTATTCATTATAGCAACTGTTCCTCGTTTCTTCTATGCAAAAATTTACTGTTACAAGAATGCGAGTGCCTGTGGCCTTATGATATGAAAATGCACAGGCAACGAACAACGCTATAGGTGTTTGTTAATTATCAGGCCTTCGATATATCCGTTGGGATATTTGAAAACAAGCTTTCCCCAATCAAATTCAGGATTTACCTCATGTATGATACTGTGATGGTTCGGGCAAACAATCATCTGGTTGCCTGCATCGTTGTTCAGGCTATTTACAAAATAATCAATATGGTGAGCTTCCACCGTATGGGTATTATACGGTTCACCCACATATTCTCCGCAGATTTGGCACCTATAACCGTATAGGGTTTTTAAGTTTTCACCGATTAACCTGTTGAGCTTACGAATTTTTATTATCCCAGCCTTTTCCACAATAGCGGCCGACTTATCTTGCAACAGTGTTTCAAAGCCCGTTTCTATCACCCTTTCAGGCCTATTCTTAACAAACTGTTTGAGATCTAAAATATCTGTGGTACCAATGGGCTCAAAGATGTAGGCATCTTCGAATTCGGTAGCATAGATCGCTAAGTATTCCTTTTTATCTTCAGGCAACCGCGCCATTATCCTTTGGCCCGGATTCCGGTTTTCTCTTTGCTCCCTAATATATTGGTAGCTGTTTGAAAAACAAACCTGAAGCGCGTATGCCAATGCGCCATTTCGGGGATATCGTATTTGAATAGCATCGTTTGCTCTCTCAAACTTCGGATCGAAATCCACATTCCGAATTTGTGCCTGATATGATGTACCATTGAGAAACAAATGAATGCTACGAAATTCCCCCCGCTTAAGCATGCTCCCCATATTCCGCGCAAAAATATAATGCTCTTTTACCGGAAGTGTAATTCCTTCCTGCAGCATTGACCAGTTTACTTCCGCGTTATATACGAAACACTCGCCATTCATACGCAGCATTCCTCAAATGAAATTTTGCCTATCTTATTACCCAAATTATACAACAAAACAGCTAATTTACCAAACTTCGTATTCAGGTATTGATTTGAGTATGCTGTAATTTAAAATCTACAAATCCCCGTGGTGGCCATCAATATGAGTACGATCCCCTTTTAGTCTCAGCAAGCAAGGTATCGTTTGATGCCTCAGGGTGTGGGCGTTCGCCCACACCCTGAGGCAGGGTAACTCCGAGCCGATTTTCATTGGACAGTATATCATCGAGCGATGTTATCCTGAATTCAGGTTTACTTCTGGGCAATTGCCCGGAAGTAAATAATGGATTTAGACATTCTACCAGAGAAAGTCGGATTTTCAAGGTCAGGATGTGGGCGATCGCCCACATCCTGAAATCCATGCACACTATTAAAAAAGATTGGAGCTTACCTTTATAGAAATAACGGTCAATTTACAACGAGACGTATAACACGCTCAGTCCTGGACAATTTGTCCAGACCCTGAACGCAAACACTACTGGTGGGCAATTGCCCACCAGTAGAAATTTGGGAGTCCATCTTCACGGCTGTATGGCTGTCTCCACAATATGGACCATTTTTCAATGATGGCCGAACTGTCACATATGTCACGCGAAAACGAGGGGGCAATGGTTGCAATGTCACGCGGTTTTTGGTAGAATTGTATCGTGGTGTTATGCCATCCAGCCAACTTCCGCGTGGAATGACCATCATTGATTGAGTCGTCCATTCCGTCATGTGGCTTTCAATGAACAAAGAATAAAAAACGAAGCGCAAAGGGCAACGCAACAAAAAGCATAGCTACAAAAATGCAAGGGTACTAAGCTACAACGGGCTTGGTGCCCCTTTTTGTCGTTCCCCTGTTTTTAACTCATTGGAGGTTTTGGCATGACACCCGATCGGAATGACCATAAGCGACTGCCGTCGCTGCGGTCTATGATAGAGGACCTTACACAAGAGCTGCGGGAGATAGATTCCTACGGCAGCTATCCTGCCTCCGGCATGATATACGCCGGAGGCGGCAGTACATCCGGACAAGCCGATGCTGTAGGCAATGTGGTCGTCAAAAAAGAACGGCTACGCAAACGGCTTGAAGAGCTCCAAAAAATGTATTTGGACGAGTACGCTTCCAGGCTGGATGAGCTGGAGAGTATTCCGGATGCCGAAACAAGAGCCATTATGTGGTGGCGCAATTTGCACGGCCTGGATTGGAAGCAGGTAGCACAGCAGATAGGCGCAGGTTATTCTGAGGATTGCGTTAAACAAAGAGCGTCTCGCTATTTGCGAAGCCGGGCCCGCACTAAGGAGGAGTTGAATGGACGTCAAGGAGTTTCTTGAAACGATTTATCAGGATTGTGAGGAGGGGTATCTCTCACTGATGAGCCTCCCCGATCATACGATGCGCTGGTGCAGGACATCCGAAGTCGAGACGGCGGCAGCCTTTGCCGCACAGTTCGGCCAAAGAGCGAACGCCTACTTCGGCATCTGCCCGCGTAAGGAAGCCCTCTCGAAAAAGAGGGGCGGCGCGGATGCGATATTGTCGGTTCCTGCGCTATATGCGGATATTGACGTCAAAGGGCCTGCTCACGCACAAACTGCTCTGCCTGAAACCTTTGAGCAGGCGGTGAGCTTCCTAAAGGGGCTGCCCGTGCCGCCAAGCATTCTTATGGATTCAGGCAACGGCCTGCACGCCTACTGGCTGCTGGAGCATCCTTTTAAGATATGCACGGAGCGAGACCGGGGCTATATCACCACCCTGCTCGAAGGCTGGAGCAGGATTGTGCGCACAGAAGCGGAAAAGCATGGCTGGAAGCTAGACCCAGTCCATGATCTGGCCAGGATGTTCCGCATGCCCGGAACGATCAACCATAAAACTGAAGATAAAAAGCCGTGCCGGATACTAGAAAGCACCGGCATTAGGTACTCGTTGGACGACTTCGCCGCATTTATTTCAGCAACGGCCCAAGAGGATGTGCGTGCTCCTTTCCATAATAATGCCGCCGGCCCGGCGGAGCGGGTTCTCAAGGAGTGCACGTTTATGCAATATTGCCGTGACCACGCCGCAGAGCTTCCAGAGCCTTGGTGGCACGCCATGGTCAGCAATCTGGCATTGACGGCGGACGGCAATGCCGTGGTACATGAGCTGAGCAGCCCGTATCCCAATTACAGCCGCAGCGAGACGGAGGCGAAATTTCAGCGCGCCCTGCAGGAGGCCAAGCCGCATACATGCCGGTACATTAAAGAGGTGCTGGGCTTCCAATGCGCCTGTAAAAAGCAAGTTAAGGCGCCGGTAGTTCATGCGTGCGCCACCCCACGCTCCACAGCCAGAGAGGATTTCGCGGGCGAGGGGGCGTCACGCCTACAGGATATGCACCCGCATGATAACCCTCGCTACGGTTGGAATGATATCGGCAACGGCAATTTGTTCGCCGACTATTATAAATCCGTTGCGCGGTATGTGCCGGAGCGCAAGCTCTGGTTCGTGTATAACGGCAGGGTATGGCGTCCGGATGTCGGCAACCTCAAGACGATGGAGCTATGCAAGACGCTCGCCGACCGGCTCATGGTATATACCCTATCCATTGAGGACGAGCGCAGCCGCAGCGCGTACATCGATTTCGTGCGCCGCTGGCAAAGCCGCAAAAATCGCGAGACCATACTCAAGGATGCGCAGAGCGTGTATCCAATCCCTATGTCCTCTTTTGACAGCGACCCATATTTGTTCAACTGCAAAAACGGTGCGCTGCATCTTCGGACCATGGCGTTTACACAGCACACGCCGGAGGACATGCTCACAAAGATTGCCGGTGTGAAATACGATCCCGATGCCCGTTGTACGCGCTGGGAGCAGTTCATCCGAGAAGTCATGAGCGATGACGCCCAGAGGGCAGATTACCTGCAGCGTGCGCTCGGGTATGCTCTCTCCGGTGATACGCGGTACGAAACGCTATTTATCTTATATGGTGCGACTACGCGCAACGGGAAGTCCACGGCGATGGAAACATTCCTAAAAATCATGGGCGAGTATGGAAAGACGGCAAGGCCGGAGACCATCGGCATGAAGATGAACAGCTCCAGCAATACGCCCACCGAGGATATCGCCCGACTGGCGGGTGCGCGGTTCGTGAACATCAGCGAGCCGGACAAAAAATTGGTGCTCAGCGCCGCGCTGGTCAAGACACTCACCGGCAATGATACCATAAACGCCCGGTTCCTGCATGAAAATTCCTTTGATTTCCAACCGCAGTTCAAGTTATTTGTAAATACGAACTTCTTGCCGACAGTGACGGACCTGACCCTGTTTTCTAGTGGGCGTGTGAATATTATACCGTTCGAAAGGCATTTTGAGGAGCATGAACAGGACAAGCGTCTTAAGGGCTTGCTAGCAAGACCTGAGAACCTGAGCGGCATATTGAACTGGTGTTTGGAAGGCTATCACAAGCTGAAGAAAGCCGGGCTTGAGATGCCGGAATCGGTGCGCGCAGCTACTGAGGCGTACCGGCACAGCTCGGATAAAATCGGGCTGTTTATAGAGGATATGCTGGTCAGGGAGAGCAATGGCGAGGAGCGCACGGCGGAGGTATATGCGGCATACAGGCAGTGGTGTACGGATAACGGATTCCATGTTGAGAGTATGCGCAACTTCAAAGCCATGCTCGGCGCCGTGATGAACATCGAACGCAAAAGACCGCGCGCTGGTGGCGGCGCCACAACGATGATCACGGGATACAAATTGTGTTTCGGTATAGATAATATTGCGGCTTTGTAGCAGATGTAGCAGGAGAGAATGGTGCTTCTAAAAATCACTCTCATGGGAGTACTTTAGTTTTTACCTGCTACATCTGCTACAGGCAGCAAAAAACCAAATAACCCGGCGCTTTGACGCCGTGGATAAAGAAAGGATGAACCCGCATGTGTACCAACACCAACAGAAAGCCCCTCGATTACCCCACCTCCTTTGACGACCTTCCCGTGGAGCAGCAGCAGGCGCTGTGCCGGTGGATCAAAAAGAATTTGCGCAAAAGACAAACGCCCTTATATTTGTGGACGAGCTATGGCCTGAAGCACTTGTTCGAGTTCGACGCCGGCTTCTATATTGACAACGGCGCGTTCAAGGGCGCCATGCTCCGGTGCTGCTTCCAGCCCGCGCACCCTCTTGAGCGAAACTGGTGCTTCGGTATCAGCAGCCGCTCCCCCGCATTTAAGAAGCGGGGCCTATAACCCGTAGGGGCGGGTTACATCTCTATGGCTCTTGCCGCAGACAACGGGCGTGGGGTCATGCGCAAAAAGTCGCGATTTCAAACGGGGGTATAGGCAACGCGATCCTCTCCCCCTTTCGTGTCGATGGCACGAAGCTATATGACGCAATCCAACCGCCTGTGGGGACAAATCTATCAGGTCGTACGCGGGAACACGCCACGGATTATAAGGGTGCGACCCCGCACGACGACCCTATGGAGCGCCTGCTCTCCGCCCGGCGGGGATAGGTCATTCAGGAAGAACCGGCAAACGCCTAAACTACCACAGATGGACGGAACTCCTTCGCGGGGTTCTTTTCATATTACCACAAGCGCCAATCCGTGGCGCTATTATTCTTTTTGGAGGTTCAAATATGACCAACACCAACGAACTGCGCGCCAAGCGCGCGAAAGCATGGGAGGCCGCCAAGGCCTTTTACAACAGTAAGGCCAACGACGGGCGCCTCTCACCGGAGGATGCCGCGATCTACGACCGCATGGAAGAGGATGTCATGCGCCTGGGCAAGCAGATTGCTCTGTATGAGCGCCAGGAGGCCATCGAGGCCGAGCTGCGCCAGCCTACGTCCATGCCGCTCAGGGATATGGTCGCTGACGCGCTTAACGGCAAAATCGATTTAATCATCACGAAATCCGTCAGTCGCTTTGCGCGCAACACCGTTGATTCCTTGACCACTGTACGCCAGCTCAAGGAAAAAGGGGTCGAGGTCTATTTTGAAAAGGAGGGGATTTACACACTCGACAGCAAGGGCGAGCTGTTGATCACCATCATGTCCTCGCTCGCACAGGAGGAAAGCCGGAGCATTTCCGAGAATGTCACATGGGGGCAACGCAAGCGATTTGCGGATGGCAAGGTCAGCCTGCCATATAAGCAGTTCCTTGGCTACGAAAAGGGCAAGGACGGCCTGCCTAAAATCGTGGAAAAGGAAGCGGCCATCGTGAGGATGATCTATTCGCTTTTCCTTGAGGGCAAAACACCGTCCGCTATTGCGAAGCATCTGACCGAGCAAAGCATACCTACGCCTTCGGGCAAACAGAATTGGCCTACGAGCACGGTGCTGAGCATCCTCCGCAATGAAAAATATAAGGGGGATGCACTTCTGCAAAAGAACTTTACGGTGGACTTCCTCACCAAGAAAATGAAGGCCAACGAAGGCGAGGTGCCGCAATATTATGTGGAAAACAGTCATCCGGCCATTATATCCCCGGAGGTGTTTGACCTTGTGCAGCATGAAATGAAAAAACGCAAAGAGGCTGGCAGACCGCAAAGCGGCGCGAGTTGTTTCTCGAGTAAAATCATCTGCGGCGAGTGCGGCGGCACCTACGGCAGCAAGGTATGGCATTCCACCAGCAAGTATCGCCGCACCATATGGCAATGCAATCATAAATACAAAAATGGAACACACTGCAAAACGCCGCATCTATATGAGGCTACGCTCCAGCAGGCGTTTGTGGACGCCTTCAACAGCCTGATTACCAACAAAGACGAAATCCTGCAGGCTCACGCCGATATCATGAAAGCGCTGACCGATACCGCCGACCTTGACAGGGAGCTCGCCAAGCTTCAAGACGAGCAGAATGTGGTGATGGGCCTCATACAGAAATGTGTGGAAGAGAACGCACACATGACCCTCGATCAGACGGAATACCAACAGCGCTATAGCACGTTGCTCGAACGCTACGAGGCGGTCAAAAACGGCCTTGCACGCATAGCCGACCAGCGGCAGGAGCGCATCACGAAGCACGGGAACGTTCTAAGGTTCCTTAATACGCTTAAGAACAGAAATCTTCTGACAGAATTTGATGTGACTCTTTGGCACATTATGGTGGATACTATAACTGTCCGATCTGAGCAAGAGGTTGCCTTTGTCTTTAAAGATGGGACAAATTTAAACTGGACAGTATAGTAAGTGAGCAAAAGACCCGCAGGGCCAGCCTTGCGGATTTTTTGTTGTTATAGTATATTTTGGATTTTTGTAGTATGATTTTATTTGGATACCATAAGTTTGATCAAAGTAATATTAGTTCATATTGACATTATTGGTGCACGAAGTTACTTTTTGTTGGAATAAAGAATTTCATATAATATTTCGAAAGTGCAAATGGAGCAAAACAGAGGCATGCGGTTATTTGACGTTTTACCTACAGATTTTTTTAAGCCTCTTTCCGGCTGCAATAAAAATGAATATGCTGCCGTTATCACGCTAATATGGGATCAATGCAAAAGATCTCCTACCTATAGCATGGAAAAAGCGGTTTTGCTTGATGAAATTGAGGACTATTTTACCGGTCTGGGGCCGCTGGAGAATTTCGATGAGGAGGAACAAGAGGGTATATTACCTAAAAGTGATTCTCGATTTCTGGCCACCGCCTTTACGCGGCGATTGAAGAACACGGGTTGGCTTGAAGATGTAGCCATTGGATATGAAGAAGAGCAACGCATGGCTGTAAACCACCGAGTAATCCCTATTATCCGTGCTTTTTCCGATATTCTTAATCCCAAGAGAATTACCTATAAAGGAAAGCTGTTTAAAATATACGCGTTATTGCAAACTGTAAATGAGCAGGAAAGCCCTTATGAGAGTGTGCTGCGAGAGGTCTCGACTGACATGGATGAACTCAACAATTCGTTGAGACAGCTTAATGCGTCAATCGGGCAATATCTAGACGAAATGACACGCAACAAGACGCCTCAGGAGGTTTTGGAACTCTTCAACCAATATGAGGACAAGGTCGTGGTTGGCGCGTATCATCGGTTCAAAACCAGTGACAACCTGTTTTATTATCGCACGGCGTTACAAGAGCGGCTTGATGACTGCGAGACTGAGTATTTTCAAAAACTCGTAGATGATTATTGCAAAGTCGAGTATTCGTCATTGGCGGATGCTACATTGGCGGTTCGAGAATTGATTCGAAAAATTCGAGACGATGTACAGGAAATGTCGATCATAATGCGTGAGATTGACGACCGACATGTCATGTATCGCAGCCGCGCTGTTCAACGTGCTCAATTCCTACTTTTATCCGATGGTAGCATTAAGGGAAAGATCAACCAACTGCTAAAATACTATGCTTTAGTTTTGCAGAACGGTGGGGACATTACGGACATCGATGATAGCATTATTAGTTCCAGCTTTGTATTGACGCCACAGAAAGCATATGGCGAACGTTTCTTGGCAACACCTACTTCTGCCAGAGCACCAACACCCATAACGCCGATGGAGAACATCTTCCCATTATCGGAGGAAGAAATACGACTGGAGCAAGAAAAATTGCTTGCTTATGCAAGAGGCGCTGTCACAACGGAGAACGTTAATCGGTTTGCCGACCGCGCCCTGCAGAATCAGAATGCTGTCTTGGCTTCAACTTTGGCGAAGGATGCTCCCGATGAGTTTGCTAAGATTATTGGCCTGCATGCCTACTCCCTTTCTCCCGAACGGACCTACGAACTAGAACTTAAAGATGACTGGGTAAGCCGTTCAGGTATGCGATTTCAAGATTTTGTTGTCAAGAGGAGAAGTTGAACGTGGATGCTAGAATGAAGGAAGAGCTAGCCAATTATTTGCTCAATAAATGTTTTCTGCTGGGCGGATATGAGCAGACGCGTAGCAAGTATTATCAGGTGTTGAATAATCGCGAAGAATTCCAAGCACTTTTTAGGCCGCTTGGTTATACACTCGTGCTGCACCCTTCTCCTTTAAAAGTGATTCAGCTCATCAACAACCATGAGGGAAATCAGGAGCGCTTGTTGAAATATGAAAGTATCATATTACTCATACTACGGATTTTGTATATCCAAAAGCGGGAAAGTCTTTCTAGTGGGGAAGACTGGGTGATCGCTACAGTTGAGGAAATCGAGGCGGAATATAATAAAATGAATGTTGCTCGCAAGTTGGATAAGCGACTACTGGAAGCCGTTTTTAGTAGACTCCGTTCTTTTAATCTAGCAACGTCGCTGGACAGGCTGGACAACGCAGCCGCTAGAGTTCAGATTTTTCCCTCCGTCATACTCGCTATTCCGGATAATAAAATCGATTGGAGTTGTGAACAGACTCGTGAGTTTCTTGCAAAGTATCAGAAGGCAGACCCACGAGACGACACTGGAGGTGAATTTGAATGATAGTGCTGACGCGCCTACGGCTCATCAATTGGCACAATTTCTCAGATGTTACGATCTCCTTTGAGACGATCACTTACTTCATCGGAGTGAACGCCGTGGGTAAGACGACGATATTGGATGCAATTCGTTACTGCCTGACGACTAACCGCAATTTCAATACTGCGGGCAATCAAAGAAGTAAGCGTACGCTACAGGGATCCGTCCACGCTAAGCAAAGAGAAGAAAATCTCTTATATTTGCGTCCTGGGCACACAGTGTCCTATATTGGAACAGAGTTCTACAACACAGATAAGAAAACGAATTTCGTTGTCATCGCTAGGGTAGAGTCCGAATCACCCAGTGTCGAACTCCATCACATATCTCAGGACTGGTATATTTCGAAGCTCGGCGTTTGTCTGGAGGATTTAAACTTTATTGATACTAAGAGTAACATTCCAACCTCCCGAGCGCAGTTCGAGACAGTAGGTAAAAAGCTTGAGCGAGCCAAAACACAGAAGGATGCTCGCAATCGCATATGTATGGCACTTGGAGTTGGGAAAGAAGATTCACCCCTAGGAAAAAAATTCAACGAAGTGTTCCATATGGGCACCAGTCTCAGTGAGATCGCCGATATACGGACATTTATCTATGCTTATATACTACCCGAACCTGAAATAAACTTGGAAACTCTACTGAGTGATATGCGTGAGTTAGAACACCTTCAGGATGTGCTGGGTCAAGCAATGAAGCGAGCAGCTTTACTGGAGGAGATTATTTCCCTCCTAAAAGCAGCGCAGGAAAGAGATGACGCCGTAGTGATTAATGACGGGCTTATATTGCTTGCGGAGTATCATGGCATGGTTGAGGAAGAAAGTTCCTGCCTACAGACATTAGAGCGCGCAGCACGTGAGTTGGATGACCTGGATTTAAAACTAGTAGAGATCAAAGAAAAACGTCAAGTAAAGTCGGAAGCACTTGCAGAAGCTCGGCGCAAGGAGAGTGAACACGAGGAGAACAAGGCGCTCCAGTATTTTCGAGAGCAGGAGGCACAGGCTAAAAAGGAGTTTGATGTAGAACTCAAAAAGCAGATTAAATTGAACTCCGCCGAGGAAGACATGAAAGACCTGTGCAAGCTGCTTTCTCAAGTTTCTCTTGGCATCCCTCAATCGCTTATGCCAGATGCACTTCGGAAACAGCCTCAAAATGAACAAGCAAAAGGCCTCTTTGATTTGGCGCGCACATTCCGTGATCTTGAACCACAGATACAGGACGTGCTTGTAAGGACTTATCGGGAATGTGAGGATTGTCGAGAAGAGCGCGAGCGCCTAGAAGATGAGATTAGGACGCTACGATCGGGGAAATGGTTATATCCCGAGGGAGGGAGGGCGGAGATTGTACGCAATGCGATTAACAAGGAACTTTCTGCTAAGGGATATGATTCTGATGCCCGCATCCTCTGCGACCTGCTTGTAATGAAAGATGAAAGCTGGCAGGACGCTATTGAGGCTAGCCTGGGAGCTCGCCGTTTTGACATATTGGTTTCTCCAAATCACTACGCTACGGCAAAGCAAGTATACATTTCTTTGCAGGAAGCGGTGGGCAACGTTAGCCTCATTGATACGCCCTCCCTGCTGAGAGACAGTCAACATTGGAAAGCGCCTCGTCCTTTTGAACTTGCCTATCAGGTAGCCAGTGAGAATATTCTCGCAAGCGCCTATACGTCCAATCTGTTACACGGTTATCGTTGCTGCGATGTTTCGGACATGCTTGAGCAGTATCCACGCAGCATTACGCGGGATCGGTTGCGCCATCAAGGCTACCGTCTTGAACGACTGCGTAAGCCAGAGCGTTACATCGGTCAGCAGGCAAGAAAGGAACGGTTGATTGTGCTGGAAGCGCAGCATGTCAAGTTGCTGGAGCAACAAAAATTGTATGCTGAGCAGTATAATAAGCGTAAGGGAATGCAGCGTAAATATCTTAACTATATTAACGGAAGTGCACTTGCTGATCTTCGTGATGGCTGGGATAGTCCTGCAAAATGCCGGAAGCTGGAACGTGAACTTGAGGAAGCACGCAAGCAAATTACCGCCATCGAACAAAGTCCATTGCTGCAAGGCATCTTTAACCGGATTGCTCGTTGTGAGCGAGACTTTAAAGCTGTAGATGATGAGCACGACGCATTGCAACAAGAAAGGGGGAAATGGGAGGAGGTCGTTAAAACTGCTCAAAATCACAAGGCCGAGTTAGCGGATACGGTCGAAAAGGCAAGACAGCAATATTCAATATTCTGCGAAACATATCCTTTATTTGAAAAGGAGACACGGAGTAAATTTCTGGACTTATCCAAAACCCGTGCAGCAAAGGAGATCGTGAAGAATCAGACCAACTACCGCAACCAATTGATCAATGCGCGAAACACTTTTCTCAACGGCGAGGTCATTCCCAAGCAAAACGAATACAACGGAACTTATAGCTGTGATTATCCACGGGGACTCGAAGGCGCAGAGATATTCCGTTCTCTGTTTAACACCTTATATAATGTGGATCTTGAAAAATATGCGGAAGATCTCCGGCAGGCGCAGATTCGTTGCAAGGAACGATTCCGCAAGGACATACTCTTCCGCATGAAGGATGATATTGCGCAGGCAAAACGTCAGGTGAGAGACCTTGAAAATATAATGAAAGATCTGAACTATGGCGAAGAAACCTACCATTTTGTGCTGGGTAGCAGCAAAAACCCGGAATTCTCTTCGTTTTATTCGATTATCATGGACGAAAGTAACCGCCAAATCAATGAAGTCACGGAACTGGAGGCTTCCAACGCCTTGCAGGATCGCGCTTATGAAGCCCAAGTAGAGGAACTTATGCGGAAAATTATGGCGGATGTAGAGAGCGCTTCAGATGCAAGATTGGCTGGTGGAAAGAGTTCCGATGTGTCGCTATCAAAGTATGTGGATTACCGTACTTATTTGGATTATGATATCAAAATAGATAACGCAGTAACAAAAGGCAGTGCGCTGCTATCCCAAGTCAGCGGGGATAGCAGCGGTGGAGAGAATCAGGCGCCTTATTATGTCGCCATCTGCGCTTCACTGTTGCAAATTTATAAAAATAGTGACAACAGCATCCGCTTGATCCTTCTGGACGAAGCCTTTAACCGCATGACTAGCGATCGAATTTTCCCCATGATGAGGCTGTTTCAGGAATCACACATGCAGGTTGTTTTAGTTTCTACGACGGAGAAATGCACGGCGATCCAACCGGCATGCGATATAACCTATTCCATCATAAAATCGGGCTCTCGCAATGCTATCCGACCGTTTATAAAGGAGTTTGTATGACCCAGAACAAGCAGAAAAGAATACTGAATCTTTTGTTGGATCGATATGAGCGGCGAGGATTATATGATGCACAAACGTTAGAAAACGTGCGTGCTGTTACGCTCAATATTGGTAAGGAATTCCCGGAATACAAAGATGCGTTTCGCGTTGAGGATATTGCAGAGTTCGATGCTGCAATTGAGGATTTGACAATACGCAATGTGCTTAGCGGCAGAAAAGATGCCCGTGGTATGTATGGAACCGTGCGCTTATGCTTGTCGTCGGTTGAAGAGGCTTATCGACTGGTGGGACGCACATCAATTTCTTTCGTACGCCAAAGGCAAGTCCATTTGCTACGTCAGTACGAATCTGCAGGTGGGCCAGCATTATGGGCGTTCTGCAAAAGTCAGTTGGAACGTCTTGCTCAAAATAAGTCGATTGCATTCGGAATTGGGGATGAGTATGAGACCCTTTGGCATACTTTAATGGCCCTGCAAGCCATTGAGCGACTTAGCCAGGAAACATACGCCCGCAATTTTTCTGAGGCAGTTTTTCATGATTCCAAGCGGTTCCAAACTATTCGGCCAAAGATTGAGCGCATTCTTTGTGAATATGGCGACCAGCAGGTGGCCTCCAAGCGTATCTTGGAACAATACAATTTATTTGATAATCCGGCACATATTTGGGTAAAGGGGCTCCTTCAGGTGGCGTACCTAGGTG
This sequence comes from Candidatus Pelethousia sp., assembly GCA_034928145.1. Taxonomy (GTDB): domain Bacteria; phylum Bacillota; class Clostridia; order Christensenellales; family CAG-138; genus Pelethousia. Next base: position 18,709 of record JAYFPE010000066.1, read on the forward strand.
GCATGATCAATGTTGCTGCTGTGCCGGGAGGGATTGCATTACCCTCACGTTCCCTAGGGCAAATCCAAAGTATTGTGGTAAGGTGCGCAAAAATCGTTACGGTGGAGAATTTAACGACCTACCATGACACGGAAGAATCTGATTGTGCCGTATTCTATCTGGGTGGGTTCTTAAATCAAACACGGCGGCAATTCTTGCAAAAGATATATGCTGATAATCCTAAACTATCATTTTCTCACAAAGGCGATTTGGATGTTTATGGATTTCTTATACTCGAGCATCTAAAGTCCAGCACGGGAATTCCGTTTGAACCTATAGATATGGATTTGTCAACCCTGCAAAGGTGCTATGACGCTGGACATTACAAGCATCTGACCGAGCAAGATAAAAAAGCTATGGCATCATCTGAACTGCACCCATACAAGGAAATCTTGCAGTTCATGTTGGAGCACAATTGTAAGGTAGAACAGGAGAGCCTTGAGGCCATGCGGTTATCATATCTATCTTAGGTTTAATTGAACTTGACCTATGGGTTAAAGGTATCGAATCGAGATAAAATATGGCAACAATTAAAAGGTTGAAAATCTGGGGCTTTAAGAAGTTTGCATATTTCTTATTAACTGGAAAAATACCAGCATATTAAGAAATCCTATTAATTCAATGCTCGTAGACACCACAACTACGGAAGCATGGAGTTCCTTTAATTACTTTAACAGAACACTTTTAATACAAAATATTCCGAAAAAGTTAAAACGAGGGCGAGGAATGATTTTCACCAAAAGGTTGATAATGCAATTTCAGAACTGATTTTGGAGGATTTGGATGGAAATCAGCATTTTGGCATAAGTAACAAAAAGCTTATCTTAGACAATCTGTTATCTGTGTTCCCCTTGAAAACAGAGGTAAAGGCATGGAGAATATCATCAAGACAAGCAAGATACACTTTATAACGATTCCCTCAATACTATTTGACGAACCCCAACCTGATAACGAAAGGCAGCCCGAAAACAGCCAAGTGGGTGCAAACCGGCCTACGAAAAGGCGCAAAACTTCAAAAATCAGCCTGTCTTGAATAGCCAAATACACCCCAAAACGCCGAAAACCTCCAGAATTTCTGGAGGTTTTCATTGTATTAATGACTGAGTCATTACCTGGTGCGGTCGATGGGACTTGAACCCATACGGTCTCCCATACGCCCCTCAAACGTACGCGTCTGCCTGTTCCGCCACGACCGCAAGCTGCACGAATTATTATACTGGCCGGGTTTGGAATTGTCAATACCCGCGATGCTCTCTCTTTTTTTGCAGATGCCGGCCCCGGCACAAGGCCGGGGCCGATTCTATCGCTGTTGGCCATTTATTTGGGGTGGCAGATACTGGAGCTAGGGCAGCCGTCGCAGCCACAGCCGCAGCCGCCTTTATGTTGTTTGCTTTTGATGATCTGCTTGACCACGATCAACAGGAACACGCCGAACACGACGATGGAACCGATAATAGTGGGCAGGTTTGCCGAAATAAAGGCGATCATATGATTATCCTCCTATTTGCACGAGGCAAGGGGCACGCCCTTGCAGGCGCGCGTGTTATATTTGTTCTTGCGAAGCAGCAGGTAGAGGATGGCGCCCAGAGCGGCTATGCCCAGCACCGTGCCGATGCCGAAGATACCCTCGCTAAAGAGCAGGCCCAACTGATACACGATGAAGGCAGCCACATAGGCAAAACCCGTCATGTAACCGATGGCCGTCCAAGTCCATTTGGCGCTGTTCATCTCCCGCTTGATAGCCCCCATGGCCGCAAAGCAGGGCGCGCAGAGCAGGTTGAAGACCATGAAGCTGTAGGCGCTGAGCTGGGTGAAATCCGCGGCCAGGGCACTCCAGATCTCCACGCCGTCCTCGGCCACTTCCGCAAAGTTATACAGAACGCCGAAGGTGCTGACCACGTTCTCCTTGGCAATCAGGCCCGTAAAGGTAGCCACCGTGCCCTGCCAGGTGCCAAAGCCGAGGGGGGCAAAGATGGGAGCGACGAGGCCACCGATCATAGCCAACAGGCTTGCGCTGTTCTCTTCCACCATAGCAAAGGAGCCGTTCTCAAAGCCGAAGGCTTGCAGGAACCAGAGGATGATGGAGGAGGCAAGGATCACCGTGCCCGCGCGCTTAATGAAACTCCAGCCCCGCTCCCAGGTGGAGCTAAGCACATTGCGGGGGGCGGGCACATGGTAGGCGGGTAGCTCCATCACGAAGGGAGCCGGGTCACCGGCAAAAAGTTTCGTCTTTTTGAGGATGACGCCCGAGACAATCACCGCGGCCACGCCAATGAAATAGGCCGATACCGCCACCAGAGAGCTGCCGCCGAAAAGCGCGCCCGCGAACAGGGCGATGATGGGCATCTTCGCGCCGCAGGGGATGAAGCAGGTGGTCATAATGGTCATACGGCGATCCCGTTCGTTTTCGATGGTGCGGGAGGCCATAACCCCGGGCACGCCGCAGCCGGAGGAGATCAGCATGGGGATGAAGCTCTTGCCGCTCAGGCCAACCTTGCGGAAGATACGGTCCATAATAAAAGCCACGCGAGCCATGTAGCCCACATCCTCCAGAATGGAGAGCATGAAGAAGAGCACCAGCATCTGCGGCACAAAGCCGATCACGGCGCCCACGCCGCCCACGATGCCATCCACCACCAATCCGGTGAGCCAACCAGCCATGCCAACGGACTCCATCCAAGCCCCCAGATTGCCGGCGATCATCTCGCCAAAGAGGGTGTCGTTGGTCCAGCCGGTGAGGAAATCCCCCACGGTGCCGATGGCGATGGTATAGACGGCCCACATCACAACCGCAAAGATGGGCAGGGCCAGGATGCGGTTGGTCACCACGCGGTCGATATTATCTGAAACGGAAAGGCTGTGCTTGGCGGCCTTTTTATGCACCGCGCCCTCTACGACTTTGCCAATGTAAGCATAACGCTGGTTGGTGATAATGCTCTCCGCGTCGTCATCGAGTTCCGCTTCGCAATCCGCAATGTGCTCTTCGAGGTGCGCCCGCAGGGCGCTGTCGAGCTTCAGCTCTGCATACACCTTCTCATCCCGCTCAAAAAGCTTGAGGGCATACCAGCGCAGGCTGCGCGGCTCTACCAGATGGGCGATGGATTCCTCGATATGGGCTACGGCGTGCTCCACGCTGCCGGTGAACACATGCGGGTGCTCGCCCGCCTTGTCCGCACGAGCGAGCTCGATAGCCCGCTCGGCCACGGCCATGCTGCCCTCGCTCTTGAGGGCGCTCATCTCCATGACCTCGCAGCCCAAGGCCTTGCCCAGCCTGACCAGTTCGATGGTATCGCCGTTTTTGCGCACCAGGTCGATCATATTCACGGCGATGATCACCGGGATGCCCAGCTCGATCAATTGGGTGGTGAGGTAGAGATTGCGCTCGATGTTGGTTCCATCCACAATGTTGATGATTGCGTCCGGCTTTTCACCCACCAGGTAGCCCCTGGCTACCACTTCCTCCAAGGTATAGGGGGAGAGGGAGTAGATGCCCGGCAAATCCTGGATCAAAACATCCTTATGCCCCTTAAGCCTGCCTTCTTTTTTCTCTACCGTAACGCCGGGCCAATTGCCCACGTATTGGTTGCTGCCGGTCAAGTCATTGAACAGGGTGGTTTTGCCGCTGTTTGGATTGCCAGCCAGCGCGATCTTTACAACCATGGTTATCTCCCTTCTATGTTAGCCTAGGCTAACCCTTCTCCTAAAAAATAGCGGATCCTCCGCTTGTATCCAAGGTGATTGTGCTTAACCGATCTCGATCATTTCCGCATCCGCCCGGCGAATGCTCAGCTCGTAGCCGCGCAGATTCAGTTCCATCGGATCTCCCAGGGGCGCGACCTTGCGCACGTGGATATCCACACCCTTGGTTATGCCCATGTCCATGATGCGGCGCTTCACCGGGCCCTCGCCGTGCAGCCTAAGTACGGTAACGGTATCGCCAACTTTAGCATCCTTGAGCGTTTTCATATATATCCTCCTAACAAGAGATCAAAATACGGCCCGCCATAGTTTTATCCAGGGCGACGCGGCTGTCCTTTACCTGCACGATGAGATTGCCGGCGATCTCGTTGACCACCGTCACCCTACCGTCCACCACAAAGCCCAGCTCCGCCAGGTGCTGGCGCACCTCGTCCTTGCCGGTCACCTTGCGTATGGTTACCGTTTCCCCGGTTCGCGCCATCGTTAAAGGCATTTGCTTTCCCTCCCCGCTTGTAGATTGGTCATATCCAGCCGTTGTGTATATGCCCTAAGTTAGCATATGCTAACCTGTTGCATTTGGAGTTTAACACGGCTAACCACCTTTGTCAAGCATGGATCTTTGGCGTTTGCCAATTTTCCGCATCCATGCTAAGCTATAAGAAAATGCGATGAAAGAAGGAGCGGTCGTATGAAGATATACGAATCGGCCGAGGATTATTTAGAGGCCATTTTGATGCTGCGGGAACGCCTTGGCGTGGTGCGCTCCATCGACATCGTGAACCAGTTGGGTTATACAAAGCCCAGCGTCAGCGTGGCCATGAAGCGGCTGCGGGAGAACGGCTACATCCAAATGGATAGCGACGGCTATATCACGCTCACGCCGGCGGGGCTCGAAATCGCCAGCCGGGTCTATACCCGCCACCGCATGCTGACGGACTTTTTCATTCAGCTGGGGGTCAGCGAGGAAACAGCGGCTGCGGACGCTTGCAAGATTGAGCACGACCTGAGCGAGGAGACCTTCCAAAAAATCAAGGAACACGCCTGGAAACACCGGGCGTAAAACGCATCCCGATATCACAAATTCATCGGGCCGCACGGATGCATTGCATTTGGCGCGGCCCTGTGTTATTTTGAGGATATACGTTCTAAAATGGAGCATTGCGAGGGATGGGAATGGATCGGGAAGTATCGATCGCGCGCTGTGAGAGCTACGAGCCGCAGCAGGTGAAGGAAGCCCTGGCCGCGGCGCTTGCGCCCCTGGGCGGGCTGGATTGGGTGAAACCGGGCATGAAGATCGCCATCAAGGCCAATTTGATGATGCGCGTACGGCCGGAGCGAGCTGCCACCGTGCACCCGGCGGTGGCCGTGGCCCTGTGTGAATTGCTGGTGGAGCGGCAGGCGCGGGTCGTGCTCGGGGATAGTCCGGGCGGGCCCTTCAACGCGGCCTATGTTGGGGCCATTTACGCATCTACGGGCATGAACGAGGTGCGCAAGACCGGCGCTTCCCTCAACGAGGATTTCACCTATCTGGATATCGAAAACGCGGATGCCGCAGCGGCCAAGTCCTTTCAGGTAACGCGCTACCTGGCAGAAGCGGATGCCATCATCGACCTATGTAAGCTCAAAACCCACGGCCTTATGGCCTTTACAGGCGCGTGCAAAAACTTTTTTGGGGCCGTGCCGGGCATGCATAAATCGGAATATCATTATCTATACCAAACAAAGGAAGCCTTTGCGGATATGCTGGTGGATATCTGCGAATGGTGCAAGCCGCGCCTCTGCATTGCCGATGGGGTGGTGGCCATGGAAGGGAACGGCCCCTCCGGCGGAACGCCCAGGCAGATGGGCGCGCTCCTGGCCGCTCGCAACCCGCACGCGCTTGACTTGGCGGCAGTCCATTTGATGGGCCTGGGCGTACAAAGTGTCCCCACCCTCGCAGCAGCCCATGCGCGCGGACTAATCCCGGGGGATGCGTCGGAGCTGCGCGTATTCGGTGAGTTGGCGGATTTCGCCATCGCGGATTTTCAACACGCGGCCCAACACGATATCCGCCTTTGGGGAACGACCAACGAGACCGCGGCCAAGCTGCTTACCCGCCTGTTTGCCAACCGGCCCGTGATCGAAAGCGCCGCCTGCGTGGGCTGTGGGGAATGCAAAAGCGTTTGCCCGGCCCAGGCGATCCAAATGGTCAATAAGCGGGCACACATCCTGCGGGATCAATGCGTGCGCTGCTTCTGCTGCCAGGAGTTTTGCCCCAAGGGCGTGATCCGTGTGGGCCGCCCGCTGATGGCGCGGCTCATGGGCGGCCGTAGGGCGTAAACAGGGATATCTTATGGAAGAGGGGAAGGATATGGAGTGCATGATCAGGCGCTGGCAGGTGGAAGATGCGGCGGAGCTGGCGCAGGCGCTGAGCAACAAAAATGTGCAGGATAATCTGCGGGATGGCTTGCCTTATCCTTACACGGAAGCGGATGCGGCGGACTATATTTCCGCCATGCTGGCCGCAGATCCTAACGAGACTTTCGCCTTCGCCATTGTGGCGGAGAATCGGGTAGTGGGCAGCATCGGCGTTTTTCGTCAGGGGAATATCCACTTCCGCACAGCCGAGATGGGCTATTATATCGCCGAGCCCTATTGGGGCCGGGGCCTTGGCGCCAGCGCCGTAGGCCAAGTCTGCCGCTATGTGTTCGAGAACACGGATATCCTGCGTATTTACGCTGAGCCCTTTGCGAGTAACGCCGCTTCCTGCCGCATCCTTGAAAAGAACGGCTTCGCTTATGAGGGCACGCTTCGCTGCAACGCGCAAAAAAACGGCGCGCTGCTGGATATGAAGATGTATGCGTTAATTAAGGAATAACGTTATTCGTTGATGATGCGCACCTGCAAGCCAGCCATCACCCGCAGCGTTGCTTCATGGAGGCCGGCGTCGTTGCTGGCTGTGCAGCGCGCGTCGACCAATATGGGCGTTTCCGGTTGGGCGGTCTTAGCCAGTACGGCGTTGGAGATGACGCAGATGTTGGAGACTACGCCCGCTAACTCGATGGAAGCAAAGGGCGTTGCCTTCAGATGTTCGTATAGTTCGTCCGAGCCAAAGGTGACCTTGTGGAACTGCCTATCCGCATCCTGGACCAGCGCCGCCACCTGGCCATATAGCGCGTGGCCGGGCGTGCCCCGCAGGCAGTGGGGCACGGGCAGGTTGCAGCCCTCCTGGGTATCCAGGTAGTTCGCCTCGTGTGTATCGAAGGTGAACATCACCTCATCGCCATGTTTGCGGTATTGCCGTATCTTCTCTGCGATGGCCTCCTCCAGCGCCGCCGCCTCAGGGAAGCCCAGGGCGCCGGATACGAAGTCGTTTTGATAATCCACCACGATCAAGCATTTTTTCATATGATCCACCTCATATCATAGCGGCTGCTTTACATTGCCGCCTTTATTTTGTTTCCCGGTATGCCCGCAAGGACATCCGCACCTGGCCGATGCCCGCGCACTGCTCCAGATACTGCATTTTAACATGTTCGTGACCGTGGGTAAAGAGCGCATAGCGCGAGGCGTCCCGTCCGCCCGCCGGCCTACATGCGGCTTTTAGCTAACGGCCGGAGACACCGCACGCAACGCGGTATGATTTTACCGCCGCCAATGTTGGGGCTGTTGACAAAGACCAGATTTTCAAAGATTAATGAATATTGGCAGAAATATTCGAAGAAAAGAAGCAAGACATACGCCTTGCTTTTGTTAACGGCTTGATGTTGTATTAAAAAGGTGAAGCACCCGCTAATGCTTATGCCATTAGCCTGCTCTTTTTGTCGTATATTATAATGGTTATGTGCTTTTACAACTCCGCACTGCTTATTATAGGTTTTTAGCAGTTTGGGCACCACTCGGGCACCGCGGCATACATATTTATTAATACGGCGTATATTCATATTTTGGGGATTGGTCAGTGGGGCACCACAAATCGGGGCGCCACGAGCATCATTTGAGCGGGAGGCGATAAAACAAGGTACCACGGAGAGATAAAGAAAACCCCTAGAAACGTAGTGTTTTTAGGGGTTTGTGTTTACCATTGACAAAATAGATATTTAGGTTTTGGACACTTTCACCGACAAATTGACACTTATGTTGATAGAACCTTCATTTATTATCTGCAGCCTCGCCACACTCGCTACATCTCTTATGATGCTGGTCGATTACACCGTCACATGATGTACAGGCAAAACGCACTCTTTGCGCCTGTAAAAAAGCATCTATGTTTCGCTTTGCATCCAAGCCATTTTGCATCAAGTCGGCACCATAATTTTGCCGATACCGCTGATACCGCTAATCAAGACTTTTTATGCGAGCACAAGGAAAGCGGCCACATTCAAAGCACCATTGAAGATCTCGCTCAAAAGCATATTGTTTTTGACACAATTCCATCAACTTTTCCGATTGATTTCCTCATTCGGCGCTTGGCAGCCGGGGCATGGTTTTTTGCCGGCCAAATGTGCGCTACACGCAAGACAGTTTACGCCGCATGGCGCAATCATTCTCCCGGCATTCTCATAAAGCAAGTTCCCCATAATGCCCGAATTATTACTCATTTCTTACCGGTGAGCTCGAGTTTGTCTTCTGATTATCATACCATAAAACTTGGAAAGACTGAAATTTCTATTGTTGGTAATTTGCCAAATTATACATCGAAAAATGAAAGTAGTTATGCTACAATCAAGGCAGGGGGAATGCGCGGTATTGATGCCGTGCGGTAGTTTGGAAAGTAAAAAGTACAACCTGCCAAAAATAACGTAGTTCAAGCCGGACATGTATGGTTGCCTTTATAACCCTATCCTGTTCGAGCAAGGAGCGCAGTCAGCGTTTATGAAATGGTACGGATTTCAAAGAATATACAGTTAGGAATGGAACATCAATTGACTATCAGCGGAGAATTTATGTGCAAAAGCACTTTATGTATACTGCTCATCGTCTCCATATTCCTTATACCTTCCTGCTTCATGCTGCTAAGGGGATATATGCTATACATTCGGAGCGGCGGAAGAGAACGGATAAAAGAAAAGATAAAAAGCATAGAGGCACGACAGGATTATATAAAATTAGAGAACATAAGCCCGACGCTTGTTTTTATAACTTTAGCTCTTGAAGACGATGCCTTCTTTTCTCATAGAGGGGTTAACCCCGAGAGCCTGAGGGCTGCTTTCAAAACGAATATCAAAGCAAGGCAAATCGTTATGGGCGGAAGCACTCTTACACAGCAACTTGCGAAGAATCTTCTTTTTGATTTTAATAAAGCCTATACGAGAAAGATTGCGGAGCTTTTTGCCGTAAAAGTGATTGAAGGAGAATATTCAAAAGAAAAGATTCTTGAAATATATTTAAACTGCATTGAATATGGTAACGGAAATTGGTGCATCAAATCCGCATGCAGTCATTATTCCGATATGTCACCTTTTGAAATAGAGCTTCAACAGGTGGTTTCTTTAATATCGCTCCTTCCTTCGCCAAAAAAGTATGACCCAGTAACGGACAGGGATAAATTCATGGCGGCAAGGTCCCTTGCTGTTGATGTTTTAGAGAAGAAGAAATACATTCGCCCCAAAGAAGGGAATCGTATTAGGGTCTCGGAACCCTTTGAGAAGGAAGCATTCGACCCGGATACCGAGCGTTTTTACAGGGAGATTTACCGAAACGCTTTAAGGGTTGCCTCTTCAAACAAGGCAAAGCTTAAAGTGGAAGTCAATTCTGTTTTAGCAGAAAAAATATTGAACAAAAAATTTCTATCCAATGAACTCTCGCAATATGCGGAACATTGCCATAAGAACGTGAATACCCGTTACATGTGGGGCGGGATCATGGATTACATAACCAAGAATGTTGTTGAAACCTTGTTAAAGCGTTATCCTTCATGGTATCAAGACAATGAAGGTCACTATAGAGGTCTGGTTGAAAGCGGAGCGTATGGCTGCGATTGCAGCGGTCTTATAAAGTCATATTTATTTGGGGGGAGTGGTCGCCCCGGCTATGAAGAATTCTATGACCTTAACAGTAAGATGCTGTTGTCCATATCGGACCGAAAGGGAAAAATCGATGTGCTGCCTGAGGTTAAGGGAATCTGTTTATACATGCCGGGGCATGTGGGGATTTACGCTGGAAATGGGCAAGTGGTAGAGTGCACGAATAATATCTCTTTTGGAGATGGCGTGGTTCAAACAAATATAGGCGATAGGCTTTGGACGGATTGGTTTTACTGTCCCTTTATAAAGTACGAGGAGTAAAGCGCAATGATAAGCGAACGAATGAAGAGAATTGCTTATGCCGGTTCTGATCTAATTATGAAATACAAATGGAAGGCTCCCCTCGTTGCTTTAACATACCTGTACGTAAGAAAAAAATATGGTATGGGATATGGGGGGTTCCGATCCATCGATTATATCTCCCTGTCAAAAGAGCAAAGGGAAAGTTTTTTGGGGATAAAAGAATATTTTCACCGTTGCTTTAGGATTAATCCATACTCGGAATTAAAGGTTTTAAGGGATAAACGAACCATAATTAACAGACTCCCCCACTACCTTGGCCGCGAATGCTTGATTGAAGATTTTGCGGACGATACCGCTTTTCTTGAATTTTCAAAAAGGCACACATCTTTTTTTGCTAAAAAGAATTTTACTGCGGCCGGAAAAGGCATAAGGGTTTTTAGGGATATTCATACGGAAGAAGACAGAAAAGGGGCTTACCGCATCTGCAAGGAAGAAGACCTTACGATTATAGAGCAATTTATCAGCCAGCATCAGGTGCTTTCGACGATCTATCCTCATGTTGTCAACACCATACGCATACATACTGTAAGAGGCTCGGATGGGATACAAATTGTGCTTTCCCCCGAGCTTTATATCCCCTCCGGCGGCGAGAGAGATACCGTTCACACAACCGAGGACAGGTATTCGCTTTTTATTGATTTGTCGAGCGGAAGGCTTTGGAATAAGGCTTTTACAACGGATCGTTTAGGAATCATAAAACATGAAGAGACATCGCACCGTGATACCGGCGCGATATTCGGAAACATATGCATTCCCTATTGGGAAGAAGTAAAGGCTATGGTAATTGATGCCGCTTCATGCATCCCTGAACTGGCCTATATTGGCTGGGATGTTGCGATAACACCCACCGGCCCGGTAATTATTGAAGGAAACGCCATATCCGGAGCTCTGGGAAACTACCAGATTCAAAAGTCGCTCACAAACGGAGGATACGGTGTGAGAAAAGAATATGAGGATATGTTTTCTCTAGCGGAGAAGGTCTGCGAAGCAGGGAGATAGGACGATGAAAATTATACTTAAAAAATGTTTTCGAATACTGGAGGCAGGACAGAGAAAAACACTTTTTATACTGATTTTTTTTACGATCATCGGCGCAGGCGCGGAGGCCTTTAGCGTGTCCCTTATTATTCCGTATATTGTATCTCTGATTTCTTCAAGTCCTGATATTATGATCACATTGGCATTGATCTCGGCCTTTGGGTTTAAAAACATATATCTATATTTTTTAAGATGCACGCAAAATCATTTTATCGTTAAAAACTGCTGTAAAGTCTCGATCAAATTGTTTCAAATATACTTGAACAAACCCTATGAATATTTTCTGTATAACAATTCTAGCAAGATTGTTACAATGATCAATGTATATGTAACCAAGTCATTCGTTTTAATAGGCGAATTGCTGGATCTCGCGGCAGAGGTAATCGTCAGCATTTTTCTTTTTGTCCTATTATTAACGGTGGATTTTAAAGTTACGCTTATTATGTTTTCTATTTTATTGTCATTGTCTTTGCTTCTCAAATTCTTGATAAGCCCTAGATTAAGGGAAATCGGAAAACAATCAAACGATGCCTATGTGGGAATGGTTACCGGTGTTTCGCAAGCAATCAACGGCATAAAAGAAGTAAAGCTGTTTTCCTGCGAGGGGTTTTTTCTAGATACCTATACAACTCTTGCCAAGGCTAATGTATCCCTTGAAAGAAAGAAAAACATGTATTCCTTTTTACCCCGCCATTTCATAGAATTTGTTGCCGTATGCAGCATGTTGATCTTTGTTTTCGTTTCTTCTTCCCACTCTCAATTTGATGCCGCCCGAACCGTGTCTCAGACAGCCCTGTTTTCTTTTGTTCTGCTGCGCATACTTCCGGGCATGGTAAAGATCAACAGCCATCTGAATCAAATCGCATATTATACCCCCTCTTTAATGTCCATAGATGAAGAGGTTTCGTCATATATGAGGAATGAAACGGAAGAATACACTAACGAAAATGAAACATGGAAATTTGAAAACGCAATAAAAATCAGCAATGTTTCTTTTTCATACGAGCATTCGGATGATAATTTGATCCTAAATGAGGCATACTTGAAAATACTGAAAGGAGAAGTCGTAGGGATCATAGGCGCATCGGGTATTGGGAAGACGACGCTTGTCGATATAATACTTGGATACCTTCAGCCGGATAAAGGCGTTGTTGAAGTAGATGGCGTGGATATCCATCACAATTTAAAAGGCTGGAGAAAAAATATCGGATATATTCCCCAGATGATCTTCCTCTTGGATGATACCATAAAAAACAATATTGCTTTTGGAGATAAAGCCTGTACAGACGAAAAGATATGGGCTGTTTTAAAGCGTGTCAGGCTGTATGATTTTGTTGCCTCCCTTCCCAACAAGCTCGACACGCAAGTAGGCGAGCGGGGCGTACGCCTGTCAGGAGGGCAAAGACAGCGTATAGGAATAGCTAGAGCCTTATACAATTCCCCTGATATTCTGGTGCTTGACGAAGCTACTGCGTCCTTGGATCATGCGTTAGAGGCAGAGATTATGGAAGATATCTATGGGCTGCACGGAGAAAAGACAATCCTAATCATTGCCCATAGGATGAGTTCGCTCGGCAAGTGTAGCAAAATATATAAGGTGGAGACGGGGAAGATCGTTCGTACGGAGATTTAAGGCAAAGCATATGGGATACACGCCAATTTGCCAAAGAGAGTAACATCGGGCCAACTTGGCCCGATGTTGCCTAATTCGGTAGTGCTGAAATTATTGTGTAAACTCCAAAAGCCAAACAGTTTCTGAATCATTGGCGCAAGGTTCATCCTTGCCCTGCGTGATTACCGTAACACGACAACTGGCCGGCAGTCAAGGCGGAAAGCGCAGCGGGCCTTGACTGCTGGAGTGCGCCGTGTTATCCGTTACAGAGAAATGTTGATCCGGTCGCCGAAGTAAACCATCAGGCACATCAGGATGCTGCCCCAGTCTTTGAGCGGCATCGTCCATTTCTCGGTGACCTGCATGGTGATCAGATAAAGTTGCTTGAGCAGCGCCTCGTCGCTGACGAAGGCGCTCTTTGTTTTGGTAACCTTGCGCAGCTGCCGGTTGAAGTTCTCCAGGGCATTGGTCGTATAGATGATCCGGCGAATCTGGTCGGGATACTTGAACATGGTGGCCAGCTCCGTCTAATGCTCCCGCCAGGATTTGATGGCGGCCGGATATTTGACGCCCCAGGCCTATTCCAGCTCGTCCAGCGCCGCCAGAGCCGCCTCCTCGGTCGGCGCCTTGTAGATGGGTTTGAGTGCCGTCGTGAATGCCTTGACGTCCTTGTAGGACACATACCGGGTGGAGCTGCGAATCTGGTGGACGATGCAGCGCTGCACTTCCGCCTTGGGGTACGCGACTGCAATGGCCTCGGTGAATCCCGAAAGCCCGTCTACCGATACAATCAGGATGTCCGATGCGCCGCGGTTCTTCAGGCCGTTCAGCACACCCAGCCAATATTTCGAGCTTTCCGTCGCGCCGACCCACAAGCCCAGTACATCCTTTTTCCCCTGAAGGTCGGTGCCGGTGGCGATGTAGACCGCCTTCTTTACGATCATGCTATCTTCTCGGACTTTGTAATGGATGGCGTCCAGCATGACCATGGCATACACGCTTTCCAAGGGCCGATTCTGCCACTCCCGAATGACCGGCAGCAGCTTGTCGGTAATCTTGGACACCCGCGTCGCGTCCACATCGATGCCATACATCTCCTGCATGGTTTTCTCGATGCCCCGCGTGGAAACGCCCTGGGAGTACAGGAAGATGATTTTGTCCTCGATGGAGGAAATGTCTGTCTGATACTTCCTAACAATCTGCGGCTCGTATTCGCCCTTGCGGTCCCGGGGCACCTCCAGCTCAATCTCGCCCTGACTGCTGGTTACAGTCTTTTTGTAGCTGCCGTTGCGGCTGTTGTCCGTCTGCTTGTTCTTGTAGTCGTACTTGCTGTAGCCGAGCTCTTCCTCCAGCTCCGCGTCCATGGCCTCCTGGATGAAATCCGAGGTCAATTCCTTGACTAGAGCGTGCACCCCAGCCAAGTCCTTGATGGATAAGGTACAATAAGTTTCGCAAAAAGAAAAAGGCATATGTTCTAAGCTCTATTCTCTCGGCGCTCAATGAGGGCGCATGGACCATTGACGATGTGCAGGACGATCTTGCCATGCTGTTTGAAAAACAATACATACTTACGCAGACGGTTGAAACGGAAACACGGTACAGAACGGAAACGAGAACGGGCAGCTATACATACACCGACCCGGAAACGGGCGAAACGATAACGGAAGAATACGAATACGAGGTTACGGTTCCTTACACCTACTACATCTGCAACGTGGAACTTGAAAACTTCAATCTGTCGCATGTCCCCGTGTATATCATGGACGAGGACACGCTATCCATGTATGCGCTGTATATGTCCACTCTTGGCAATCGCTCCGACCTGTTCCCAAGCTCCGGCTATATCTCCAAGTACATCACAAATCCACCCGCAGCATACGACGTGCCCGAAAGTTATCTGTCCGATGAAACCTTTGCGGCAATCCTTACCGAAGCGGAAAAGTATTTGGGCTACCCTTACGTTTGGGGCGGCAGCTCTCCAAGCACGAGCTTTGATTGCAGCGGCTTTGTTTCATGGGTACTCACAAACAGCGGCGTATGCGACACCGGGCGGCTCGGCGCACAGGGGCTTTACAATATCTGCACCCCTGTTTCCCGTGACGACGCGCAGCCCGGCGACCTCATTTTCTTTGTGGGGACATACGACACCCCCGGCGTTTCCCACGTCGGTATTTATGCTTGCTACGGTATCTTCTCACTACCTACTACAACTGGAGAACCGAAAATGCCAAACAATCTACATAAAAGAAAAACCGCCGTGAAGCATTGCGTTCA
>JAYFPE010000032.1:0-22543 GCA_034928145.1 Candidatus Pelethousia sp.
TTTTTGGTAGAACTGGCGAGATTCGAACCCGCACAATCCCCCTTTTTCAGCTTGTTTTCTTGTCGAAACATGAAAGATTTTATATATTATAGATGAGCTAACTTAAATAAAACCCAGTCTTTAAGCCATTTATTGTTGTTACATGCAAAAAAGATTTGTTTCCACCATCTACCCATTATGGACTAACTATCCCGAAGAACTTAGATAAATTAGCTAGCGAAGACAACGCGGATAACACTTTCACGGAAACATTACCTAAAAAGCACATTGCATCCTTAAAACGAGATTTGCTTTTCTCCTTATCTATTTCCGAATTGTCATTGAAAGCCTCCTTTGCCTCAGATAAAATATCCGCGAGAAACGTTTGCTGTTGAGCAGTCAATTCAGTAATCTGACGTATTCTGCCAATCGCCTCTGCCACTTCATTTGAGAATTCAGAAGACGCATAATGAATGTTACTGGTATTAGATATGCTCCCGATGTTTTCAGCCACGGCAACTCCATGATTGTCACCTTGAATGTTGACTGTATTATTGCTGACAGGTCTATCTTTTTCTCGAATCTCTTCCGCCACGTTATTTGCCTCCTTTACTATAAGATCAAAGGAATTATTGTCTTTTATAGCATTTACTATCGCACTAACCACGCGAACAATTTCGTAGTTTTCTAGTTCGCTCGTATCAATACTTTTAGCTTCCTTTATGTTGCCGCCCCACAAAACAATGCACGGGAAAGTGGTTTTTATGCTCTGAGGTAAGCTATTAATACTATTTTGAATTTCACTTCCCGATTTTCCGTAATCTGTTTCGCTGTAATATATATCAAGATAATTTTCAGAAATATGATGCAAATCACGCCAATAATCGTTTATCAATCTTTTGTACTTATTGGTTTCGGCTGCCAAAGGTAAATATACACACTTGTAAGGGATTTTTTCATCATAATATCGACCAATAACGTGTTGCAAACTCTGCGTTCTTTTTGGGGGCATATCCGGCATTAACCGTTCAAGCAACAAACCCAAAAAGTAACCATCAGTCTGTTTGAAAGATTTTAATAACTGTTTCCTTGCTCTTTCACCTTTACCGCAGTATGAAAGGTACTCTTCAATGAGAGACTCAAAGACAGCAACTGGAATCTTGCTGATTTTTAACGGTTCAATTTCCGAATTAATAATCCATTCCAAAAAATCTATTTCGTTTGACAGGTCTATTCCGAGAGATGTCATGCAATGTAGCATCACTTCATCGGTATCATCACGGAGCGCATGACGAACATTGTCGATTAAGGACCATTCATCAACATTATATTGCGGTAGTTTTCCATCATCCCCAAGGCTATCGAGGAAATCAAAAAAACCGCGTTCACAGCAACAGTAACAATGTCCATCTTTGACCATCCTACGAAGATGTTTAACTCCGATACGATTCAGAGATAACTCCATAGGATAGCGATGCAGACTTCTGTCAAAGTATTCGCTGTCAATGAATTTATGAATAATGCCTTTGAACGAATATGAACCGTTGCGCAAATACTCTTCGGCATATTGCCGAAGTTTTTTGCTGTTGGATTCATCCGACAGCAAATCAAGAACAGCAACACCATTTCTTAATTTGCTTTTTAGGTACTCGCAAAAATCAAGTACTATCATATTGGGCAAACGATTCATATGAGCATCCTCCTGTAAAATACTTCATATAAGATCTGCATCAACAACTCAAAACTTTACACGATTTATTATCACGTTCATTTTGCTTGCTTCCGCAAGGACTCAACGGCTGCCTCTATGTCAACAACCGCATTTTCCTTTGACCATTCGTCCCAAAAATCCACAGTAGCGCTCTTGGGCTTTAGCGTCGGTTGTGTCACTTTTATTCGGCTGGGCAACAAACATGCATCGCCAACAACCAGCGCTTCACCAATATCAAGAATAGGCAGCATTTCAGCATAATCACCGAGACTGTCAGGTAAAAGACGTTTAACAACAGCTTGATCGTCAACGTTAGTAAGACGCATGGCTATGAAATTGTTACTTTGACTTAATACTGTTCTGTTTACTTCTGAGGGCCTTTGAGATATCACAACAAGGCCGATCCCATATTTACGCCCTTCCTTTGATATGCGTTCAAAATTCACCAAACTCGCATCATCGATACTTTTATCAGCAATAGACGGAATGTACAAATGGGCCTCATCACAAAAAATAGCTATAGGATGCCTTTTTTCATTTTCTGTCCATTGTTGTACTGAAAAAATCAGGCGAGCCAACAACGAAACGATTAACGGCAAAATATCAGAAGGTACTTCCGAGAAATCTATAATTTTTACGCCACCATGTCCACTTTGAGATGGTTCCATAATTTTAGTGCATAACTGCAACATGTAATTATATTGTAGTAAAGTTGGGTCTTGACTGAACATAAAATTCAAGCGTTTATCCATCTTCTTGGATTGAAGACGCTGAATAAATCGTGTGAGCAATCCGTTATAAGGTCCTTTTACAGGTTTTCCCGTGGATTGACTCGTAACCATCTCTGTATCCTTATAATCTAATTTTTGTAGAA
The DNA here is from genome assembly GCA_034928145.1 of Candidatus Pelethousia sp. Taxonomy (GTDB): domain Bacteria; phylum Bacillota; class Clostridia; order Christensenellales; family CAG-138; genus Pelethousia. Next base: position 2,565 of record JAYFPE010000032.1, read on the forward strand.
GAGTTTCCAATGAATATGGTATTGGACTATCAAGGGTAATGTCCTCGACGATGTCTGATTTCCCTTCAGATGTCAAAAAATCCTTTTTCCCTTCAATAACCATATTAGAAAACATCATGGCTTGGTTTGGAGCATTATTGTCACTTCTATCAAGCATGAGGGAGATCATTTCCTCATAAGTTAAAAGCCAATAAGGGAGAAATAGTGTATCATCACTTTGTATATCCATAGGTCCAGCAATTTTGTAATGAACAAAATTATCCCCTATAAGGGGTTCATATTCACCGTGAATATCAAACAGAATCGCATCTGCAGATTTTAGCGAAGCAATTTGTTCTAATATGCGAGCGACACACCATGATTTTCCAGAGCCTGTACTGCCTACAATCACCGCATGTCGCTGGAATAATTTGTTGCCATTAAGCCAAGCAACTGCGTTCTCATCTATAGAATAGTTACCTATTTCAAGCGCTATAGCTTCTTCGCCTTCTGGCACAGATGAAATAGCCTGCATAAAACGATTAAGACGATCTCCTTGGATGAGGAAACATTCCGCGTTTATCGTTGGTACCGTAGAAAGCGTTCGTCTAAACACATTTTCCTTTAGTCCTTCTTTGTCAAGATGTGTTCCAATAAGGACAACTTTAATAATATTGAAGGCTGAAATACTTGTTGAATCAAAATTTGTATTGTCCGTTGCAGACTTCCTAATTATTTTTGCAACCAGTCCAATAAGATGCTGCCCAATTTTGGAACTTTGAACAGCTATCAAATGGTTGACTTGTAAGCCACGAAGTCGATCATCAACTCGGATGACAATGGTTGCGGTGTCCACGCTTTCTACCGTTCCAAGCAAGTCCTCTTGCGTATAATCAAAGATAGTCATGTTCAGTTCCTCCTTACCAAATATTCATGAATTCAGAGAGTTCCCAGAAGTGTCCATCGTAAGCCCCATCCCAACCATTTCCTTTTACAATTGTTTTCTGATCAGGCGATTCCTCAATAATTATGTATTTCTTTATTCCCGCGTCAATAATATGCTGTTTGCATGAAGTGGTAGCTTGTCGTGCTAAGACAACAATCGGTTTTCCTTTAGCAATTTCAGTTAAGAGCTTAGGCTGGATATGTTCATCATTGAAACCATACCCCACACACAAATACGAGCTGGCTTTTGTAAACGCCTCATCAGCTTTGCTAATAATACTTCTATACGGCTCATTATGCGTAGTGCTATATTTATCTTTGCCGGGTGGGATAATCAATGGTGTGTGGCTTAAGGGAATGCGTTCGGAAAGAGGATATGCTCTTGAGATTCCGTTTTGTAGCATAAACCAGTCAAGCGATCCATGAACTTTCCATATAAATACGGTTCGCTCTCGTGCGCGTAACCGTTGCGTACTTAAGCGACCCGAAGGCAATTCAATATTTTTTATCAAAGAACCTTCAAATCCGGTTACGGCTGTTGCGCCAATAATATCCGCAGCGTACTCAGCCACTCGGTCATAGTTTGTCGTGATAATAGTCGCAGTGTTTTGAGCGGGTTGTATAACTTTTCTCAGCAACTCACATATCGGGAAACTATTCCTCGTTGAAATAATCTGTTCGAAAAAAGCTTTATCACGTCTGCAGACGTGCTCCCACACAATTTCACGAATTCTATTTTGTGAATCACGTGATAACCCGGATGCATCTAACGCCTCTTCCAAATTCATGGTAGAAAGATTCAGGAAAAACTCGTCAAACTCTTTGCTGTTGAAATTATTAGCGTTACTAATGGACAATTTTCCAAATACTGCTGAATTTGATTTACACATCCATCATAATCCATCTCTCTGCCTCCCATCGTTCAAATACACGACATCATTGTAAACAATCACGCACAGCCGCGTAAATCTCAAAAACTCGCTTAACACATTGTTCCATGTCACTCTTTATGTCGCTCTCCCAAATTCGAACGACCTTCCAACCCAGATTCGTCAGTTGACGATTAACTTCCTCGTCACGTTGGATGTTGCCACGAATTTTATTTGCCCAAAATTCGGAATATCTCGACAACTCCTCATCCAAGTCTTTAAGCCCTCGCAATGCCCAGTTGAGGCCATGCCAATAATCTCCATCGCAAAATACCGCTACTTTTGCTTTTGTAAACACAATATCTGGCTTACCGGGAAGTTTCTTGTAGTTCACCCTGAACCGCAAGCCTTGACGCCAAAGCGCTTTCCTGAGGGCGATTTCCGGTCTTGTGTTCTTCGATTTCACAGAAGACATGATTTTATGCGTTATCGCTGGATCACGCCCCATATTAAACACTCCCCCCAGTCCTCCAGTTGTTACTCAAGGGATTCGCACAGATACCTTTCAACCCTCTCGGACAACTGTTCGGCTGTATTCGTGCATGGCTGTAACCGCTCCGCCCAAGCGCGTCCTGGGTGCAGACAATCCCATTGCGGCATCATGCCATTGTATCTGCCTTTTCCGGGGTCATGGTTGCCGAATCCATCTAACACTCGGTTCCATACTGGCTTGAATCGCTCAATTAGCATAGACTCCGCAAGGGGAATCCATATGTCGTCTACGACAAGAAAACGGCAATAGAAGTCTGTAATTTCAAGATTGCTTGCCGCTTTGATCGACTCAGCATGTTCAGCCAACCGCTTGTATAAGGCTTGTCCGTGTGCGACATCAAGACCAAGACCCCCTTTGCGCGCTCCAGCGGGTACGGCTTTGCCGACATAGATAGGGCAGAGGAATTGACCGTCACGATTGATTTCTGCTAATTGTCCGTAAGCAGAAAAAGAGCCCGTATAATATAGAGCGTACACACCCGCGCCTGTAAAAGGCTCAGGTGGTAATGGCTGAATTTCCGTATTTAAGAGGGCTTCGGCTACGCTTTCACCAAGGTGTCGTTTGTCGAGTGGGTTAAAGGGCTTTGAGATCAGATTGTTGTTTTTCGGCATAGCTAATTCCCCTCCTTTCCAATTGCTTAATAACTGATTCACCAATGATATTGGCAAGTTTTACTGGCACAGCATTTCCTATTTGACGCATACTTTCCGTCCATGAGCCGAAAAACTGGTAATCATCGGGGAATGTCTGTATTCTAGCGCTCTCCCTAACCGTATAATAACGAAGAGAGCCGTCATCAAGTATAACCGTATTCTCGCCACCGGGTACTCCGTGAGCGCCAGCCTTTATAGTCTTTGACGGCTCATCCAATACGCTGCCCGAATGTCCGGCATAAGGTTTTGCGCCATCCTTGAACTCGTGGTTAGGGAATTTTATTGCGGTGGCACTTCTCGGATTGGGCAATCCTACGACAGCATCGCGAACTGTCCGCCATCTCTCCCTATGAGTGGATTTATCAATCATTTGAACTATACGCTTTTCTTGCGCAGTGGCTTGTGAACGATACTTTTTAGCGATTCGATGCTCCTCCCAATAAGAACCATCACCATGTTTTGCGTAAATCAGAGCCTCTTTCGAGTGAGTTGGGTCAGGGAAAGACCACTGCACGTTTAAATCATTTCTAAATCCAACAATGATGACTCGATGGCGCTGCTGAGGAACTCCGTAATCAGCAGCATTCAACAATCTGAAAACCACATTATACTCAAGTCCTTTGTCTCCACAAGACGTATGATATTCTTCTAAAAGTTTTAAATGTTCAGTCCAATCCATCCCATCAAGAGCAATAACCTCTGGATGTGAAAGCTGAAGCAGTATGTAATTAAAGTATGAACTGAATGATTTGCGAAGCAATCCTTTTACATTTTCAAATATAAACCCCTGAGGACGAAGTTCGCGTACAGCCCGTACAGCCTCCGGGAACATATCTCGCTTGTCTGCATGTGCTTTGTGTTTGCCGCCAAGAGAAAATGGCTGACAAGGAGGACCACCGGTAACGAACTGTATATCAGTGCCGTAGTCAGAAAAACGGACGAGCTGCACATCGGCTTGAACAACGTTCCAATCCGCAATGCTACTATTACCATTCGAAATATTCGATTTTATATTTTCGCAGGAGTCCTTATCCCATTCTAAAAGTGCGGCAGGCTTAAAACCGGCTTGATGCAATCCTAATGCAAGGCCGCCTGCTCCACTAAATAATTCAAGAGAATTAACCATCGCCATTACCACCTTTTGTTATGACTCTTTGTTTTCGACTATTTCCATGATATCAGCTATATCACAATTCAATGCCTCACAAATTTTTAAGAGGACATCGGTTGTGATATTTTCGCCTTTACCCAATTTAGCGATAGATGCTGTGCTGATGCCAGATACCCGCTTCAAATCTTGCTTATTCATATTTTTGTCAATCAGTAGCTTCCATAGTTTATTATAACTTATAGTCATCTGCTCACCCCGCTACTTTTATAGCTGATTTTTATATATTATATCACTCCACATTAAAAATATCAATGAAATATTTGCAACCGCGAAAATAATATTTGATATTCGCTGCTCTCCATCTATAGAAAAACCTGCCACTGCACTTCTACAGACTTGGTATCGCTGTCACATCCAAAGGAGAGTGCCATACTGCCCTATATTCCCACCATTACCTAGCTGTCGTCCTTGAAAGTGACCGTCCTTTCGCTTTCGGAGTAGACGGTCATCAAATAGACAGTGGCAGGCCAAAGATTTTCATCAAATTCGGTAAGCAAATTATCATGGTATTTTATATTATCAAGGAAGCGTATTATCTCTTCTCGCTTGGCGGTGCGCTCCAGTATCCGGAGAAGCGTGGTATAATCCGGGTTTTCCAAAGGGATGGCATCGCAGCTCAGATAGGTCTTTGCAATCTCGCCATTCTAAATTACATAACCATGGGGGTAAAAATATCGCCCTCGACCTCACGCATTTCTTTGCCGGTTTTGGCATAATCCAGCTAAGGGAATATCTTTTGGGCAGGGTTTCCAATGCCGGCATAAAGTCATTGTCAGCATAAAACTTACCGAGGGATTGATCGTCATGGGTTTCACAGGCAATCTGACAATGCTCCTACCGTGGGTCATACTTTGAATAGATATCAAGAAGCTGGTCATCAGAAAAGAGCTGCTGTTTTTCAATCAAGCCAGGGTTGGATGGCAAAATCCGCTTTTGTAGCCGATAGCGATCCCCATAATACTTTCTACTCTGTACGCCTATACCTCCGTAGTCTTGTCGCCATGTAACCAACATATATCCATATTTGTTTTTCCTGCCGGCAAAAACGGCGCTGTCGAACTCTGCCAGTAGCCGGAAGTCCTCATCCAGCCCGTAGCTTTCAAGAGCGGCACTCTTTCTATCACAGTCAGATATTCACTGTTCTGATAGTGAAATGCAAAAAGGGCGCTGAATTCAATCGGCTTTTCAATCAGCCCTAAAAATCAGCGTCCTTTTGGGTTTCAGCTTGTTCATTTGATCATATTTTGAGTGGCGCCCTTTTTTATTTCACTCTGTTCTAAAAAGGGCGCTACGCCTAACCTTTTCTGCTTGCGGGTTTGAGTCCTGTCAGAGTGAAGCTATAGCCCCAATAAATCCACGAAAAAAGGGCTTTCACTTTTCACAGTGAAAGCCCCCAAAAGGCTTGGATTTACTGGCTTTGAGACCAATAAATCTTTTTTGCTTTTCTTTTTGGTCGGGGCGACAGGATTTGAACCTGCGACCTTTTGGTCCCGAACCAAACGCGCTACCAAACTGCGCTACGCCCCGGCATGGAGCCAACGAGGGGACTCGAACCCCTGACCTGCTGATTACGAATCAGCTGCTCTACCAACTGAGCTACGTTGGCATAATGCGATTGCCGCAACGCGGTGCCGCAAAGCGCGCGAAGCGGTTCGGCAAGGCGCGAAGCCGCGCCGAAAGTTATTATAGCACAGAGGGCCGGTTCGTGTCACTACCTTAATTTATAAAATTCGCAGCGCTCCAAAGGTGGTGGGCTTGCGATACAAGCGGATTTCGTGTATCCTAGGAGAAGGATATCGGGGCCTACGGGCTCTTTTTAAAGTGAGGAATGTATGTCAAAGCCGATCGTGGCGGTGGTGGGCCGCCCTAACGTGGGAAAATCCACGTTTTTCAACCGCATTGTTGGCAAACGAATCGCCATCGTGGAGGATACGCCGGGCGTCACCCGAGATCGCATCTACGGCGACGCTTCCTGGCTGGAACACGAATTTGTATTGGTAGACACGGGGGGCATCGAGCCTATCAAGGACGATATCATCAGCACACAGATGCGCCGCCAGGCCCAATTGGCCATCGATACGGCGGATGTGATCGTTTTCCTGGTGGATGGCCGGGAGGGCGCCACTGCAGCCGATGAAGACGTGGCCGATATGCTACGCCGCTCCAACAAACCTGTGGTGCTGGCCGTCAATAAGGTGGATCATCCCAAATTCGAGGATGCTATCTACGACTTCTATAGCCTGGGCATCGGCAATCCCATTACCATCTCCGGCGAACAGGGCCTGGGCTTGGGCGACCTGTTGGACGAGGTGGTTTCCTACTTCCCGGAAACGGAAAGTGAGGAGCCCGCCGAGGCCACCCGCATCGCCATCGTGGGCAAGCCCAACGTGGGCAAATCCAGCCTGGTCAATGCCCTGCTGGGCTATGAGCGCACCATCGTCAGTGAGATTGCCGGCACCACGCGGGATGCCGTGGATACGCCCTTTGATTACGAAGGCCAGCCATATATCTTGGTCGATACGGCCGGCATCCGCCGCAAGCGCGCCATCGATGAGGCCACCATCGAGCGCTATAGCGTGATCCGCTCCCTGGGCGCTATCCGCAGGGCGGACGTGGTGCTGATCGTTCTGGACGCCAACGAGGGCATGAGTGAACAGGATGTGCGCATCGCGGGCTATGTGCATGAAGAGGGCAAGGCCTCTGTGGTCATCGTCAATAAATGGGATTTAATCGAAAAGGATACCCACACCATGAACCAATTCAAGAAAAAGCTCTATGCGGATTTGGCGTTTATGGATTATGTGCCCATCCTTTTTATTTCCGCCAAAACTGGCCAACGGGTGAACAAGATTTTGGGTCTGGTACAGCATGCCTATGGGCAGAACTGCCTGCGCGTTTCCACCGGCACCCTCAACGACATCGTTAACGAGGCGGTCACCATTACCGAGCCTCCTAGCGACAAGGGCCGCCGGCTGAAAATTTATTACGCAACCCAGGTATCCACCAAGCCCCCAACCTTTGTCCTTTTTGTGAATGACCCGGCGCTGATGCATTTTTCTTATAAGCGCTACCTCGAAAACTACCTGCGCAAATCCTTCTCTCTGGACGCTACGCCCATCCGCCTCATTATCCGGCAAAGAGGGAAAGACGACGAGCTTAAACGGTAAAATGCCGATAAAACAAGCCCGCGCCATTGGCGCGGGCCTGTTTTACGCGGACGGTAGCTGGAGGCCCGGCCATATCCGTGTATACTTTTGCATATGGTTGTTTGTAATCTCGGGCCGCCGGTGGCCGCTTTATGTGCTATGCAGCGCCTGCCGCGCCCGGTCGTAATCCTTTTTGTGGACGTATACGTAATATTCATAGGCGGATTCCAAATCTATGCCCGGTATGCCATGATGGCGCCCGGCTCGGTTCAGGTTCCCGGAAATGGTGTGCGTTTCTATACCCAGCCCATTTAAAAGGGACCGTACCCGCGCCTGCTCATCCATGGAGCGGGTAAGGCAAACCTCCCGGCGGTTGAAGATGTTGATCACGGGCAGTCCCTCCCTATCGTTTTCTATCTTCAGTATATATCTCCCGCCTGCCTTTTTGCAATGGCCGGGCCTTGGTTTTTATGCATAATGTCCCCGCCGCCACATATATATCTAATGCTAATGCTTAATGCAAATCGCGGGGAGGTAGCGGTATATGGATCGCGCAGAGCTGTATCGGGATATTGCCGAGCGGACGAACGGGGATATTTATATTGGCGTGGTTGGGCCGGTGCGCACAGGCAAATCCACCTTTATCAAGCGCTTTATGGATATACTGGTGCTGCCCGGCATGCAGGATGAAAATGAAAAAACGCGCCTAAGGGACGAACTGCCCCAGAGCGCGGCCGGCACCACCATCATGACCACGCAGCCCAAGTTCATCCCCAACGAGGCCGCCCGCCTCTCCTTGGTGGAAGGGGCTGAGGTGCGCGTGCGCATGGTGGATTGCGTAGGATACATGGTCAAAGGGGCTACGGGCCATACGGAAAACGACCTGCCCCGCATGGTGCGCACCCCCTGGTTTGATCACGACGTGCCCTTTGAGGAAGCTGCGGAGCTGGGCACCCGCAAGGTAATCACCGAGCACTCCACCATCGGCGTGGTGGTGATCACGGATGGCAGCATCTGCAGCATCCCTAGGGAAAGCTACGTGGGGGCGGAGCAGCGGGTGATCGCGGAGCTAAGGGAGCAGGGCAAGCCCTTTGTGATATTGCTCAACAGCACCCATCCGGAAGCGGCGGAGACCCGGCAAATGGCCGACGCCCTTTGCGCGCAATACGGTGCGCCCGTGCAACCTGTTGACGCCATGAATATGAGCGCCGATGCAGCCACGGGCATTTTGGAGCGGATGCTCTACGAATTCCCCATGCGCATGCTGCACCTGAATATGCCGGGCTGGCTTAGCGCCTTGGGAAAGGAGCATTGGTTGTTGCAGCGGATCATGGAGCCGCTCACGGCCTGCCTCCCCGGCGTATCCCGCATGCGCGACCACAGCGCCGTGCTGGAGGCCCTGCAGGGCATCGAGGGCTTTGAAGGGGCCACGGTGCGCTCGATTTCCCTGGGAAGCGGCCAGGTGGAGCTGGAGATGCGGCCCGCTGAAGGCATGTTCTATACCATATTGGGCGAGGAGTGCGGCTATGAGATCCAGGACGACGCGCATCTCATTGCCACCATACGGGAGTTCGTGGGAGCCAAACGGGAGTACGATCGCATCCGCCATGCCCTGGCCAGGGCCAATGCTACGGGTTATGGCATGGTCTCCCCGGCCATGGAGGAGATGCGCCTTGAGGAACCTTGCCTGGTGCAGCAGGGCGGGCGCTACGGCGTGAAGCTTAGGGCCAGGGCCTCGGGCATGCATTTGATCCGGGTGGATATCGACAGCGAGGTCTCCCCGCTTGTGGGTTCGGAGGAGCAGAGCACGGAATTTATGCGCTATCTGACGGACGCCTACAAGAAAGATCCCAATGAGCTATGGCAAACGAATATCTTCGGCAAGCCGCTCTATGACCTGGTAAAGGAGGGCATGGCAGCTAAGGTGGACCGCATGCCGGACGCCGTGCAGCAAAAGCTGCAATCCACCGTGCAGCGTATGGTGAACGACGGCTGCAACGGATTGATCTGTATATTGCTCTAACCCCATCCGTTTCTCTTAAGCAAACCGGCCCGGCGCACCTAGTGCGCCGGGTTTTCGCCCCCTCCCGCCTGCGCCTTATTTGTCGATGAAAATAAATAACGTAAAAACAGGGGTTGACACCACATTGTAGATAATATATAATCTGACCCATAGTTTGAAACAGCCGCAAGGCAGAAGGGAGCGCCGCCATGAAAAAGAACCGGGCCGTTATGTTAAACGCCACCCATAGCGCGGCTGCCTCCCGTGTGGATTCTCGCGCGTTCGCTTTTAGCAGCGGAGTTCGCTATTTTAGCGAGCTCTTTTATTATTCCTTTTACCGGGAAGCTTTAGCGATGCGCCAGAAGAGACGTTATGCCTGCTAAGTAAATCCAGCTTGGATGAAACGAGCGGCCCCGTCCTGAAGGCGGGGCTGCTTTTTTCATAGATTTTTAAAAATGTAGAGGAGAAACACCATGAAAAAGATTATTCGCACCATTCTCGCGCTAGCCATGGCCCTTGCGCTTTGCGCCTGCGCCGCCCCCGCCGCAGCCCCTGCGGCCACCGAGGCCCCTGCCGCCGCTACCCCGGCTGCGCCCGCTGAGCCAGCCGCGCCCGCCGCTACCGATGCCTCCAAACCCCTCAAGATCGGCATCATCCAGCTCACCCAGCACGCCGCCCTAGATGCGGCCTGTGAAGGCTTCGTAGAAGGCATTAACACCGCCGGCCTCAATGTGGAGATCGACGTGCAAAACGCCCAGGGCGAGCAGGCCATCTGCTCCACCATCGCCACCAAGTTCGTCAACGACGGCGTGGATCTCATCATGGCCATCGCTACCCCGGCTGCGCAGGCTGCGGCCCAGGCCACCAAGAATATCCCCATCCTCATCACCGCCGTGACAGACCCCGTTTCCGCGGGCCTGGTGGCCAGCAATGAGGCGCCCGGGGGCAATGTTTCCGGCACCTCGGATATGAACCCCGTGGCAAAGCAGATCGACCTTCTCATTAAGCTCGCGCCCACAGCCAAGACCGTGGGCATCATGTACAATTCCAGCGAGGATAACTCCATCATCCAGGCCGATATGGCCCGCGCAGCCATTGAGGCCCAGGGACTAACGGCAGTCGAACTCACTGTTTCCGCCTCTAACGAGGTGCAGGCCGTGGCTCAGAGCGCCATTGGTAAGGTGGACGCCCTCTACCTGCCCACGGATAACCTGATGGCAGATACCATCGCCACCATCTCCATGGTCGTCACGCCAGCCGGTATCCCCATCATCTGCGGCGAGTCCAACATGGTGAATGGCGGCGGCCTGGCCACCTACGGCATCAGCTACAAGCAGCTCGGCTTGCAGACCGCGGCCCAGGCAATAAAGATCCTCGCCGAGGGCGCTGATATTTCCACCATGCCCATCGAATTCTGCAGCGCCGATTTGGAGCTGACCATCAACCAGGATATTGCCACCCAGCTGGGTATCACCATTCCGGCGGACCTTAAATAGCATAGCCGGAGCCGCTCCCGCCCCAGGGGGCGGGCGCGGCCCGAACGAAACGAAAGGGCTGACCTTCCATGCAATTCATTCTTTCTTTCCTGGCCGCCTGTCCGGGCGCAATCTCTCAGGGCATCCTCTGGGGTATTCTGGGCATCGGCGTGTTCCTCACCTATAAGGTGCTGGATTACGCGGATATGACCGTGGACGGCAGCCTTTGCACGGGTGGCGCCGTGAGCGCCGTGCTGATCACCGCTGGGATGGATCCCCTGCTCACGCTGATCTTCGCTATGCTTTCGGGCATGGCCGCCGGGGCGGTTACGGGCCTTTTGCACACCAAGCTGCATATCCCGGCCATCCTCACGGGCATTCTCACGCAGCTGGCCCTCTATTCCGTAAACATGCGCATCATGGGCCGCGCGAACACCACCCTTCTCGGCCAGGAAACCATTATCACCCTGCTAAACATCCCCCACGCCATCCTCATTGGCGGCATTTTCGCGGTGGCGCTCATCGCCGCGCTCTATTGGTTCTTCGGCACAGAGGTGGGCTGCGCCATCCGCGCTACCGGCAACAACGATCACATGGCCCGCGCCCAGGGTGTAAATACGGACAACATGAAGCTGTTCGGCCTGGTGATCTCCAATGGGCTGGTAGGCCTTGCGGGCGCGCTGCTTTCGCAATACCAGGGCTTCGCGGATGTGCAGATGGGCAGGGGCGCGATCGTCATCGGCCTCGCCAGCGTCATCATCGGCGAGGTGGTTGTGGGCAAACAGGCGCATTTCTCCCTGCGCATGGCCTCCATCATCCTGGGCGCGGTGATCTATTACATCATCATCGCCCTGGTGCTGCAGGCGGGCCTCAACACCAACGACCTCAAACTCTTCAGCGCTGCCACCGTGGCCTTGGCCCTGGCGCTCCCCACGCTGAAAAAGACCATAGCGGGCAAATTAGGAGGCGGGCTATGAACAACTTGCTGCAAATCGACGGCCTTCAAAAGACCTTCAATAAAGGCACCATCAACCAGAAGATGGCCATCGAAAACCTTTCCCTCACCTTCAAGGAAGGTGATTTCGTCACTGTCATCGGCGGTAACGGCGCAGGCAAGAGCACCCTGCTGAACATTATCGCCGGGGTCTACCCGGCAGACGCGGGGCAAGTGATCCTCGACGGCAAGGATATTTCCAAAATGCCGGAGCACAAGCGCGCCTGCCTGCTGGGCCGAGTTTTTCAGGACCCGATGATGGGCACGGCGGCCGGCATGGGTATCGAGGAAAACCTGGCTATGGCTTACCGCCGCGGCAAAGGCCGGGGCCTTAAATGGGGCATCAGCTCCAGGGAACGGGCAAAATACCGCGAAAAGCTGCAAGCGCTTGATCTCGGCCTAGAGGGCCGGCTCTCCACCAAGGTGGGATTGTTGAGCGGCGGGCAGCGCCAGGCCCTCACCCTGGTGATGGCCACGCTGCAAAAGCCCAGGCTGTTGCTGCTCGACGAGCACACCGCCGCCCTGGATCCACGCACGGCCGCGAAGGTGCTGGAGCTTTCGGATCACGTCATCGCCAAGCACGGCCTCACAGCCATGATGGTGACCCACAACATGCGGGACGCCATCGAGCATGGCAACCGGCTGATCATGATGCACGAGGGCAACATCGTGCTGGATATCGCGGGTGAATCCAAAAAGAAGCTCACCGTAGAAGAATTGATTGCCCGCTTCTCCCAGGCCAGCGGCCAGCAATTTGCCAACGACCGCGCGCTGCTTTCCTAAGGTTTTTTATGAAGCAGCCCGGTTATAGTTTGCCGCCGCGAGGGCGCGGCGGCAAATGGGCGGCAGGGCGCCGTCTGTATACGAAGCCCGCGTTATTCGCGGGCTTTTTCCATGCAAAAAAGGTGGCCGCTCTGCTTTTATATGCTATAATGATAAGAAAGCGGCTATAGAATCCAACAGAAAACAATTGAATAGAAAGGGAGGCCAACCATGCTTACGATGAACGCGGTGGGTCTGTTTGTGACAGACATGGAGAAAATGGTATCCTTCTACCGAGATGTGATGGGCATGAAGACCGATTGGGCAGGCGATGCGAACGCGGAGCTCTCTTGTGGCGGAATGCAGCTGATTATGTTCAGCCGAGATGATTTCGAGGCGATGACGGCGAGGAAATACGCCTACCCGAACGGGAGAAACGGCACCATGGAGCTATCCTTCGACGTGGCGGATTTCGAACGGGTGGATGCGGAATACGAACGGGTCGTAAAAGCGGGCGCCACCCCCGTCTTCCCGCCCACGGATGAGCCCTGGGGCCAGCGTACGAGCTATGTGGCCGACCCGGATGGCAATTTGATCGAGATCTCGTCTTTCGCGCGGGAATGGGAGGGTTGGGACTCGCCCTGACCCGTCTTAATTTAAGAAGGGACCGTGCAGCAAACAAACGGTGGTAGCCCCCAAATAGCCTTCATACAGAGCCAACAAAGACTGGCTGTTTTGAACAATCATTCATACTTTGGGGCACAAAAACGCTAAAGGACAAATAATGTTCTAAACGTAAAAAGGGTTGGCTTAACGCGATGATAGGGAAACTTGGCCAAGCGTCCATAAGTAAGCCGGGAAGAATGACGGCTGCAGCATTAGCGTTTATTTTCATTGGCGCCGGTTGTATTTTTGCGGTCAGGCCGGCGCTTGCGGCTGATATTCCGGGTATTAATAAAATCGTTTATGCGCTTTCACCTGCCGTTGAACCCAGCCAAGAGGTCCAAGATAATATAGCGGAAACCATACAAGGGGTTTTATCCCAATTCATATCGAACGCTACATGGAAGGTAGGCGTCCGCTTTAAATCCGGTGAAGACTGGGAACTGAATGAAGACACCCTGCTTGCCGCATACTATCTGCACTTTGAGGCGGCCTCGGCGGAACTGATTAACGCGGGCAAGCCGTTTGCGCTTGCCAATGTTGCCGTAAAACATGTTGAAACCGAGCAAAAAGGCTTTCGATATGCCGCAACGGTTACTTACGATATTCTTGTGGGCGGCGAATACTATGTTACGGAAACCGCAAACGCCCAGTTGGAGGAAAGCGCCAAGGGCATCTATATTACCTCGTTAAATATCATCAGTGAAGGCTTTGAAGCCTATAAGGAATACCTTGCGGAGTATGACCGCCTGGAGCATAGCGGCGGCACGCTAGACGAAAATATTGCCACATACAACGCATTTCTAATCGCCAGGCAAAGTGCGCTGCATGAATTGGAGCAGCGCCAACAGGCGGCTTCTGGTACGGAAATATCCAGAGACGAGCAGCTTGAAGAGCTGGCAGCCGAATTATGCTACCGATACTGGTCGGCTACAAAGGAGCCGGACATGCGCGATATCATGGAGCGCAACGATGACACTGAGCTCTGGTTTCTCACCGTGAAAATTAGAGCAGAGCTTTTCCCGCCCACTAGGGCACAGAAAGGATACGCGGATATAACTGAAATTATAAACGAAACCGATGAACAAATCACAGCTTTGGTATATGTTAAAACAATCATTGATGGCGGCGTTGGCCAAACCATACGCCTCACGTATAGGTTAACGGATGGGAAATACAAGATTGTAGCATATTTTAACCCGTGGGACGATGGCTTGGATCAAAACCTTCAACAGTATGCCGAACAATATATTAAACAAGGCATGCGCCGTTCGGAAGCAAATCAAAAAGCTTATGAAAAAGCACGTGCCGGCGTGATTGAAAGGCTGAAATTCCTTGAAAATTTAAATAATAAGGCATAAAACTAAGCGGAGTGTCAGTGTCTCGCGGCAAGCAAAGGCTGATGCAATACCCTCCCCCAAGCAGGGAACGAGAAACGAGCCATAACAGTGGACAGAAAGGGCCTGTCGCACTTTTTCTTAGTGCAACAGGCCCTTTTTATTTAATACACCTTATACTTATAAATGAATCAATATGCCTTGGTCGCGCCATGGATATGCCTAAGCTCCTCCTGCGAGGTGATGGGCGCGATGGTGAATTCCTCTATGTGCATCCCAGGCACGGGCTGCACATAGATGGTGCGGCCCGGAGCCTTGGGCAGCAGGGGCGCATCCGCCTCGCTGTTCTCCTCGATCAGCTCCGCCACGGAGGGGTTGAGGCGCACCAGATAGGATGCGGAATCATTTTGCGCAAAGGCCCGAATGAGCTTTTTGCGCACCTTGAGCACCATGGTCTCGCGGGAAAGCACCCTGCCGTCTCCCCCGCAATAGGGGCAAGGCGAGCGCAGGGTATTGGAGATGCATTGCCTGGTCTTTTTGCGGGTCATCTCCACCAACCCCAACTGGGTAATGCCCAGCACATTGGACTTGGTGCGGTCCTTTTTCAGCTCCGCCCGCAGGGTGTCCAGCACCCGCTCCTTATCGGCGATCTCATCCATATCGATAAAATCGATGATGATAATGCCGCTGATATCCCGAAGGCGCAGCTGCCTGGCGATTTCCCTAGCCGCCTCGCAGTTGGTTTCGGTGATAGTCTCCTGCAAGGAATCGTTGCCGATATATTTGCCCGTGTTCACATCGATGGTGGTGAGGGCCTCGGTTTGGTCGATGATGATATAGCCGCCGTTTTTGAGCCAGACCTTACGTGAAAGGGCCTTGTCGATTACGGTTTCGAGCTTATAGATATCGAAAAGATCCGGCAGACCCTCGTGGAGGATGACCCGGTCTTGCAAATTGGGCGAAATGATGCCGGCAACCACCTGAATGCGCTCAAAAAACTCCCGGTCGTTGATGACCAGCCGATCGATCTCTGAAGTAAACAGATCGCGCAGGGTGCGGAACATCAACGGCTCCTCCGCATGGATCAGGCGAGGGGCGGAAAGCATTTTACCTTTTTGCTGGATGCGTTCCCATAGCCGGGTGAGAAAGGCTACGTCGCTGGCGAATTCCCCCTGCGTATTACCCTCGGCGGCCGTGCGCACGATTAGCCCCATGCCGGCAGGCTTTACGCCCTCGATGGCGGCCTTGAGGCGGGCGCGCTCCTCTTCATCGTCGATGCGGCGGGAAACGCCAATGTAATTCACCGTGGGCATCAACACCAGCGACCTGCCGGGCAAGGTAACGTGGGTGGTGACCCGCGCGCCCTTGGTGCCGACCGGCTCTTTGATGATCTGCACCATGATATCCTGGCCGGGCTTGACGATATCTTTGATATTGGGCGCCTCGTCCAGTTTTTGATCCCCTTCGTGCCCGCCGAATTGAAAATCCCCCTTATCCAGCACGATATCGCCGGCATAGAGGAAGGCGTTGCGCTCCAGGCCGATATCCACAAACGCAGCCTGCATACCAGGGAGGACATTTTGCACCTTTCCCTTGTAGATGTTGCCTACCAATCGCTCCTTGCCACGGCGCTCGATATAGATTTCGCTGGGGGAGCCATCTTCAATTAATACGACGCGGGTCTGATAGGGATTGATATCGATGACGATCTCTTTTTGCATGTATGAATTATCTCGCTCGTTTATTTATATCGTGCCGCCGTATGGGGCGAAAAAACGTATAAATTTAGTGTATCACCCTTTTGCTGCATGGTCAATCCTCATTGCCTCGCCGATGGCCGTGCTCCCGCCCGAGCGGGCCAGCAGGGATAGCAGGCGGGCCTCGTCCATTCGGCCCATGATGCGCATATCGTCATCCAGCACGTCGATCACGGTATAGGCCCCGCTCTGCAAACGCCGCAGCGCCGCGGATACAGGCATGCTCCGATGCACGCCTACGTGCACGACCCGCACGCTGCCGCCCAGCCTGATGGCCTTGTGGCGGCGGAGCATGGCTTCCATGCGCACGCCGCCCCCTTCCCTATATTCCCGCAGAGCGGCCAGGCATAAAAAGAGACCGAAGATAGCGGGCGTGGCGTTTTGTCCTTCCCGCCAAAGCAGCAGCGCGCCCAGGGCCAAAAGGCCCGCCCCGGCCAGCGCGCCCAAGATTACGCCTAGCAGCAGGCAGGTCCTTGCGGGAAGATAGCGCTGCAAAAGCTGCCGCAGCATCTGCCCCCCATCCAGCGGCAGGGCCGGCAGCAAGTTGATCAAGGCAATGGATAGGTTGATGTGGCCAAAAGCCTCTACAAAAGGCAAGGACCACTTCGCTGTCGCGGCGGCGCAGCCCATGGCAGTGAGCAGGCTAAAAAGCGGCCCGGCCGCGGCGATAGCCAGGGCATCCCATCCCGCGGCGCGCTCTATGCGGGCCACAAAACCAAAGGGCTGCAATTCGATGCGCTCCACCCGGCAACCCAGGCTCCGAGCCATCAAGGCATGGGCCAGCTCATGCAGGGAAAGCGCCAACAGGGCTGTGAGGCAGGCTCCTAATTCTCCGGCGATGGCCATCCACAGCACCAAAAGCAGCAGCAGCGGGCTGCACTCAAGGGTAGTCTCCCCTACGTAACCCAGCCGCACGGCCTATACGCGCCCCGCATCCAGACCGAAATAGGCAATGGGGTCGGTGGGCCTTCCCGCATCGTATACGGCCAGAACCAAGCTACCCTCCGCCTGGGCCAACGTATCCTTCGCGGCCAACTGCTGGCCTTCCTCCACGGCGATCTCCGTAAGGCCATAATAGACCAGCTCACTATCCGTTTCCTGCAGGGCAAGGCGTACATAGCTGCCTAAGGCCTCATCCTCTCCCAGTTCCTTTACCTTGCAGGCAGCCGGTGCACAAATCTGCTGCGCACCGCCCAGTGTAAGGGTTGCCAGCAGGCTCTCATCGTCCAGCCTCGCGCTCTCATAGCTTACGCCCAGTTCGGGCTGGGCGTTGGCTGAAAAGACCTCGATGATGCCGGGCAACTCCACAAAGCGGAGACGGCCCAGACCCTCATCCAGCCCCAATCCATCCCCGGCGCCGTCCAATACGGCATCCTCCAGCGCCTGCCGCAATCCGGAAATGGGCAGCACCGCGCCGCCCGTGCTTTCGTTCCAGCGCAGCAGCAGAACAGCCGCGCAGGCTGCGGCGCACAGGCCGGCTTTCACCAGCATGCTGCCGGCGCGAGGCGCAACGTAGGCCCGATGACGCAGGCGGCGCGCGCCTCTGCGGGCCGAATCGCTGATTGCGCCTCCGATATAGCGGGGCGTACGCAGGCGGCCCTGCGCCTCTCCCGAGGTAAAGCCCGTATGTTCCACCGGCTCGATAGACATAAAATCCCCCCTTCTCACATTCAAGCATATGAGCGGGGGGAGGGATTTCATGCTTCTTCGGGATTCTTCGTGCTTCTTAATGTTTTCTGGGTCTTCGCATCCAAACGTTGACCACGATGCCCACGCCAATCATATTCGTAAGTAGGTTGCTGCCCCCATAGCTGATGAAGGGCAGGGGGATGCCCGTGACCGGCATTAAGCCGATGGTCATGCCGATGTTTTCGAATACGTGCGCGGTCATCATGCCGGTCACGCCGATCACCAGGCAACTGCCGAAATTATCCTTGGTGGCCATGGCGATGTAGAGCCAGCGGAAAATGAGCAGAAAGTAGAGCACGATGATGGCTGTGCCGCCGACGAATCCTAAGCCTTCCACAATCCCGGAAAAGACGAAATCCGTATGCCGCTCCGGCACGAATCTGAGCTGGGCCAGCGTACCCTCGGAAAAAAAGCCTTTGCCGTAAAGCTGGCCCGAGCCGATGGCTATCTTGGATTGGGATACGTTATAGCCATAGTTGGTCACATCCAACTCCGGGTTGAGGAAAACCTTGATGCGCATCTGCTGCTTTTCATCGAGCACAAAGCGGTAAGCAAGCGGCGCGCCCACGGCCAGCGCGCCGGCCGCGGTGGCGATATAGCCCCAGGAAATTCTGCCCATAAAGAAGATGAAAACCAATATGCAGATATAGACAAAGGCGGTGCCAAAATCCGGCTGCAGCATGACCAGCACGGTGGGCCCTGCGCACAGGAGCACCGCGTAGGCGATAGGTTTGAAACCCGTGAGCCTGCCGTGCTTATCCATGGATTCGGATACGATCTCTGAAAGCGCCATGATGATGGCGATCTTGCAAAACTCGCCGGGCTGCAGGGCGCGGTCGATGAAATCCAGCTTGAACCAGCCCTGGATGCCGCGCACCTTGGTGGTGGTCAGCAGGATCAGCAGCAGCAGCACGATGGCAAAATAGGCGTATCTGATCACGAATTTATACACCTTATAATCCACCGCAATGATGAAGAGGAAGGCAGCCAGCCCCACCAGGAAGTTGACCGCTTGCTTTTTGACATATGTAAGATTCAGCTTTTCCAGATAATCGGAAAGGCCGGCCTCTTCCCCGCTGAAGGGGTCCGCCATAATGCTGGCGATGCTGACAAGGCCGATGGCCACCAGCAGCACCACCAGCACCAGGGTAAACCAATCGATCTGTTTTAAAAAATCCTTATCGAACATAGGCTATGCTTCGCTTGGGGGGTTACCCCGCCCGAATAGCTCCTTCACCTGCTCATAAGTCGCCAGGTATTTATCGATGGTGGCGGCATAAACGATGGGCCGGTTCACCCGCATGGTGCGCTCGGCTTCCTCGCCCAGCAGTAGCTTATCAAGCTGCATGGCGGCATTGGCCGCAGCCTCGAAATAGGGCTCTATGCAAAGGCCATAGATGTCGTTATCCTGGAAGAGCTCCAAATTTTCATCGCTTAAGCCGCAACCAAACACCGTGATAGAGATTTGGGTGAGCAGGGCCGGGTTGGGCGTGGCCGCCGGGGCCTGCCCTTCCGTTGCCGCTGCCGTAGGGCTGGGCGAGGGCGCGCCATCCTTGCGGAAGCGGCTATCCGCCTGGCTGCGGGCCTTCACGGCCAGAGCGGCCGAGGCCGTATCCACGGCATAGAGGCCCTTGATATCCCGGTTGTAGAGGATGTATTCGGCCAGCGCGTCGATGGCAGCCTGGCCCTCCCCCGCCCGCTCCAGGCTCACCGTCTGGTACTGCGGATAATATTGGCGGATGGCTTCTTCGATTTTGCCGGAAATTTCCGCCGTGCCCACGCCGTAGATCAGGATGCGGCCGGATTTAAGGCTGCGCTCGGTCATGCGTTCGGCAATGCCCCGGGCGAGCTCCTCAATATAGTCCGTATCGTCCGCCACCACATTGGCGTGCAGCCCCTCAATGGCACAAGCCGCATAGGGAACAGCCACATATAGCCCGGCCTCAAGCGCGGCTTTCACGGCCCCATCGTTAATCCCATCCGG
>JAYFPE010000040.1:0-78390 GCA_034928145.1 Candidatus Pelethousia sp.
AATTCACCGCTGCGTCAATTTTCCGCAGCAGGTGTTCCTTGGGCACGAGGCTTTCCATATCCACAATCTCTACTACGCCCCGCTCCATTTTCCCCCGCGTCAGCATCCATATCACCCTCTTATATTCTACCTCTTATATGATAAAAAGCCCAGCCATTGCTGGACTTTTTCGACAGGCTGGAGGGAGCCATTTTGGCTCCCTTACTTATTATACCCGGCGCGCGCAGGCACGGCATAATGCCGTTCTGCATAATGTGAAAGGAGCGGCCAGGCCGAATTATTTTCAAAAGAGGGCTTGCAAAAAGTCTGTAAATGATGTATCATAATTCGCGTACCATTCCTCCTTAGCTCAGTCGGTAGAGCATGCGGCTGTTAACCGCAGTGTCGTTGGTTCGAGTCCAACAGGGGGAGCCAAATAAAATGACCGCCATTCGGCGGTCATTTTATTTTAGTTCCTCCAATAACTTCTTTTCGCGAATGAACCCTAAAATGTGAATCCCATATACTGACATAGAAGAGGTCTTTCGAGACCTATCAAATTATGCTTATTTGCAGAAAGGATATCGCAATATGCAAAACAATTATAATGGACGCAACGAATATGAATATAGACGGAACGATGCATACGGATGCGGCATGTGCCCAGTCAGCTGCCGCTGGCCCTGTGGTCAATGCGGCCCCTGCTGCCCACCTGGCCCGCCGGGCCCTCCCGGCCCTCCCGGCCCGCAAGGCCCCCGTGGTTTTCGCGGGGATACCGGCCCAATGGGGCCTATAGGCCCGCGCGGCCCTATGGGCTTCCCGGGTCCCCCTGGGGCGCAAGGCCCTGCCGGTGATCCTGGTCCCGCTGGCCCGCAAGGCGTTCCTGGCCCTGCTGGGTCTCCCGGCCCTGCCGGTGCGCAAGGCCCTGCCGGTGCGCAAGGCCCTGCTGGCCCCCAAGGCGCAACAGGCGCTACCGGGGCTACCGGGGCTCCTGGCCCTGCCGGTGCGCAGGGTCCCGCTGGAGATACCGGTCCTCAAGGTCCGCAAGGCCCTGCCGGCCCTGCTGGCCCTCAAGGCGTTGCCGGCCCTGCCGGTGCGCAGGGTCCCACTGGAGATACCGGTCCTCAAGGTCCGCAAGGCCCTGCCGGCCCTGCTGGCCCTCAAGGTGCTGCCGGTCCTGCCGGCCCGCAAGGTCCTGCCGGTGATACAGGTCCTGCCGGCCCCCAAGGGGCAACAGGCGCTACCGGGGCTCCTGGCCCTGCCGGTGCGCAGGGGCCCGCTGGTGATCCTGGCCCTGCTGGGGCGCAAGGTGTTCCTGGCCCTTCTGGGACTCCCGGTCCTGCCGGTGCACAAGGCCCCGCTGGCGATACTGGTCCGCAAGGTCCTGCCGGTCCTACTGGTCCTCAAGGCGCTGCTGGCCCTGCCGGTGCGCAAGGCCCCGCTGGCGATACTGGTCCGCAAGGTCCTGCCGGGCCTACTGGTCCTCAAGGCGCTGCCGGCCCTGCCGGTGCGCAAGGGCCCGCTGGCGATACTGGTCCGCAAGGTCCGCAAGGCCCTGCCGGTCCTGCTGGCCCCCAAGGCGTTGCCGGTCCTGCCGGTCCTCAAGGTCCTGCCGGTGCCGCTGGCCCTGCCGGCCCAGAAGGTCCCGCCGGTCCTGAGGGCCCCGAAGGCCCCGCTGGCCCCGCTGGCCCTCCGGGGCTTGACGGCGCCGGAGCAATCATTCCGTTTGCTTCGGGTCTTCCCGTTGCACCGACAACGATTGCACTGGGACTTGTCGGATTGCCTGCGGTTGTCGCCTTTGGCAACAGCACTGTCTTGCCCAACGTTCTGGGCGCAACAATCGATCTGACCGGTGCGGACGGACTGCTGGCAAATATGGCGTTTTCTATGCCTAGAGACGGTACTATTACCGATATTACGGCATATTTCAGCGTCGTGCTCGGCCTGACTTTGCTTGGAACGGATTTGACAGTTCACGCTCAACTCTATCAATCGACCACGCCCGACAATACGTTTACGCCTATTGCCGGAACCGATATCGCCCTAACGCCGACTTTAAGCGGCATCATCAACGTTGGGGACATTGCCTCCGGCACGCTCTCGGGGTTAAACATCCCGGTAGCGGCCGAAACAAGGCTTTTGATGGTATTTTCGGTTACGGCCGCCGGTGTTTCGCTCATTAACATACTTACCGGCTATGCCAGTGGCGGTGTCAATATCGTGTAATTTTAGATGCTTTCCGTAAAGCCATGCGTAGACGGTGCGCATCCCGCTTTTACGGGTAGCGATAAATGAGACCCTCCGAATATTCGGCAAAATAGCGCAAGCTGCTTTGCCGGCAAACAGAACCTCTTAGTAAATGAGAGGTTCTCGCTGCGTAAAGAGCCAAAGGTTTCAGGGAGCCTCTGGGCCACGTAGTCGTGTAAATGTTCGTTCCCTCAAGATAAGGATATACAAAAGAATCGCCGCCATCCCAAACAAGGTGGCGGCAAATTTTATTTAGGCAATGATATTATAGGCTCTCCCCGAAATCCTCCCTGAATTTAGCGGCCAGCTTTTTTTGCCAATCGCCGATAGCTTCCAGGCGGCCGAAGAAGAAACGCAAACTAGCGGGCTCTTCGACCCAGCGCAGGCCGCCGACGAGGCGGCGGTTGGCGTGCAGCCAAGCGATGCGATCCACCGCGTACTTTACTTGGGACATGGTGAAAACGCGGCGGGGGAGGGCCAGACGCAGCAGCTCCACGGAGGCTAGAGGCTCGGTTCCATCCGGCTCGCGCTGCTCGGAGAGGGTGCCGCGCTCCATGCCGCGGATGCCGCCTGCGATAAAGAGCGCCGCGCCCAGCGCGCCGGCCGGGTATTGCCGCTGGTCGATATGGTCGAGGAACTCCAGCGCGTTAAGGTGGCAGCCAAGGCCGCCCGCCGGGGTGACCACGGGTACGCCGCGCGCCATCAGCTCGTTGCACATGAATTCGATGAACAGCGGTCCTTGGTCGATCACATCCTCATCCATGGTTTCTTCGAGGCCCACGGTGATGGCCTCCATCTCGCGCACGCTCATACCGCCATAGGTAAGGAAACCCTCAAACATGGGCACCAGCTCGCGCATGCGCTCCATCATGGCCTTTTCGCGGATGCAGATGCCGCCGCCCCGGGCAAAGCCCAACTTGCGGGCGGAGAAGTAGAGGATATCGAACTCATCTGCCAGGGCGCGGGTGATCTCACGGATGGACATATCCTTACAGGCCGCCTCGCGTACCTTGATGAAGTGCAGGTTATCCTGTAAAAGGCTGGCGTCCAGCACGGTGATAATGCCGTTTTTACGGGCCAGGGCGCAGGCGGCCCGGCAGTTTTCCAGGCTGAAGGGCTGGCCGCCGATGAGGTTGGTGCCCGCTTCCAGGCGCAGGAAGGCGATATTTTCAGCGCCCGCTTTCCGGATGGAGGCTGTGAGCTTATCAAGGTCGATATTGCCCTTAAATGGGTGGTTACTGGTGGTTTTGAGCCCTTCGCCGATCACCAGCTCTTCAACGCTGCCGCCCATGCGGGTGATGTGGGCCTTGGTGGTGGTGAAGTGGAAGTTCATCAGCGCCACGGAGCCGGGGGTGACAAAGGTTTGGGCCAGGATGTTCTCCGCTGCCCGGCCCTGGTGGACGGGGAGGAAGAACTCCATACCGAAAATCTCACGCACCTTATCCTCCAGGCGGGTGAAGGTAGCGCTGCCTGCATAGCTATCGTCGCAAACCATCATGGCGGCCATCTGCTGGTCGCTCATGGCGTTTACGCCGCTGTCTGTGAGCATATCCAAAAAGATATCCTTGTTTTTAAGCAGGAAGGTGTTGTTGCCGGCCTCCTGAATGGCCTCCAGCCGCCGCTCCACAGGGGGCAGATTCAGTTTTTGCACCACGCGCACCTTATGCATCTCCAGGGGGAACTGTTCGCCGCCGAAAAAGGTTACGTTTGCCATGGTTATTTCTCTCCTTACCATAATAAATTCTTTTGGCGTTCGCGGAGAGGAAACAAAAAAGCGCCCGTCCCCCGCAAGAGGACGAGCGCCAAATCCCGTGTTACCACCTCAATTTACCAACGCCTCACGGCGCAGGCCTTTTCGAGTACCCGGCGCAAAGAGAGAAGCGCCTATACCCTATCACGATAACGGGTGAATCCGTCCCGGCCTACTGGGCTGTGATGCCGTTCGGCGGGAGGCTGTGGCGTGTATTCCCGGGTGGTTCCTTACCGGCTTTCACCAGCCGCCGGCTCTCTGGAAGGCCCGTTCACGGTACTATTTCGCCGTCATTGCCTGTCGCTTATTGAAAGCTAGTATAAAGCATATATCCCACTCTTGTCAACCCGAAAATTTATATCATCTTAGGCATTCACGAGAAGGTAAATGAGCAAGCTGTAAACGGCCAGGTTCAATAGAAGCAGGGCGGGCATGCCTATTGTGAAAGGGCGGTGGAGCGTTTTATGCCGAAAAACGCGCATGCCGAGGATAGCGCCCGGCGCGCCGCCCAGCGCGGCGGCGAGGAAGAGGCGCTTTTCCGGGATCCGAAACTTGCCCTTGCGGGCCCGGGCTTTATCTACGCCCATCAGGGTAAAAGCCCAGAGGCTGGAAAGGGCAGCCCAGGCAAGCAGCAGGGCCAGGCCCCCCTTAGCGGCGGTGTGCAAGCTGCTCATAGGCGATGCGCTCGTTTTCGCTCATATCGGCAATGTCGCGGGGCGGCAGGCGCAGTCTGTCCCACATGCCGTATTTGTGGGTATCGGCAATGGCGTTCATGAAGCGCTCCTCGGGGTTGGGCACGAAGCGGGTGAAATATTTGATGACTTCCTTCATATCCTCCCGCTTGGTCTGGCCGGCTACGGGGCAGTTGGACTTGCAGATGGGCAACTCCAGCCGTTTGGCCGTGGAGAGGGCATATTTTTCCGGCAGGAAGATCAAGGGGCGAATCACCGTCACCTCCTTGCGGCCTAGGTAGGTGACGGGGCCGAAGGTGTTGAGCCTGCTCTCGTAGATAAGGCTGAGGAAAAAGGTTTCGATCACATCGTCCCGGTTATGGCCGAGGGCAACGAGATTGCAGCCCCGCGCCACGGCCGCGTCGTTGAGCGCGCCGCGGCGGAATTTGGAGCAGAGCGCGCAGGGGTGGCTTTCCTTGCGCACGTCGAACACAATCTCGCCGATATCGGTTTTGATGATATCGAGGGGCACGCCGATGGTCTCCGCCCAAGCTTGCACGGGCCCGAAATCCTGATTGGAGATGCCAAGATCCAGCATCACGCCCATCACTTCATAAGGTACCTTGGAAAACATTTGATAGAGCTTGAGCCCATAGAGGAGCAGGAGGCTGTCCTTGCCTCCGGAGACGCCCACGCAGACCTTATCGCCGGGCCGCAGCATATGATAGCGCTCATCCGCCCTGCGGATGCAGCCTAAGACACGTTTCATCGCATAATTGCCTTTCGATTTTTTCACCCTATTATAGCCCGGCCACGCATATTGACGCAATGAGGAATTCATGCTAGAATAATAGCAGAAAACCGAATAGCGTCTTATCAAGAGCGGCGGAGGGACCGGCCCTGTGAAGCCCGACAACCTGCTCCCCTTTCCAAGGGGGCGTAAGGTGCCAATTCCGGCAGCGCCAGAGCGCTGAGAGATGAGATAAGGACCTCCTTGCCTCATCTGCGCATGAGGTTTTTTTATTTCACTTTCAAGGAGGATACGACCATGACAAAGCGACTCTTCACCTCGGAATCCGTCACCGAGGGCCACCCCGATAAGGTATGCGACTGCATTTCCGATTCCATGCTGGACGCCATGCTGGAGGCGGATCCCGCTTCCCGGGTGGCCTGCGAATGCGCCGCCACCACCGGCATGGTGCTGGTGATGGGCGAGGTCACCACCGATTGCTATGTGGATATCCCGCGCCTGGTGCGGGAGGTGGTGGGCCATATCGGCTACGACAGGCAGGATCTCGGCTTTGACAGCCATACCCTGGCCGTAATCACCGCCCTCAACGGCCAATCTCCGGATATCGCCCTGGGGGTGGATCGATCCTTCGAGGCTAAGCACGGCCAAACGGAGGCGGCTTTCTCCATCGGCGCGGGGGATCAGGGCATGATGTTCGGCTATGCCTGCGACGAGACCTCGGAGCTGATGCCCCTGCCCATCTCGTTGGCCCATACCCTATGCAGGCGGCTCACCGAAGTTCGGCGGCAGGGAACTTTGGCCTACCTTAGGCCGGATGGCAAAAGCCAGGTGACTGTGGAATACGACGGCGACAGGCCCGTAGCCGTGGATACGGTGGTGATCTCCGCCCAGCACAACCCGGATGTGGACATGGAACAACTGCGGGAAGATCTCATCCAGCATGTGATCCGGCCCGTGATTCCGGAGCAGTACTGGCGGGAGGATACCCGGGTGTTCGTCAACCCCACGGGGCGCTTCGTCATCGGCGGCCCGCATGGGGATAGCGGTCTCACAGGCCGCAAGATCATCGTGGATACCTATGGCGGCTATGCCCGCCATGGCGGCGGCTGCTTCTCCGGCAAGGATCCCACTAAGGTGGATCGGAGCGCGGCCTATGCGGCCCGCTATGCGGCAAAGAATATCGTGGCCGCGGGCCTCGCGAAGCGATGCGAAATCCAACTGGCCTATGCCATCGGCGTGGCACGGCCCGTGAGCGTGCTGGTGGATACCCAGGGAACCGGAAAGCTAGAGGATTCCGCCATCGAGGCGCTGGTGCAAAAGCACCTCGATTTGCGGCCCGAAGCCATCATTGAGCGGCTGGGCCTCAGGCGTCCTATCTACAGGCAAACGGCCGCCTACGGCCACTTCGGCCGGGCCGATCTGAATCTCCCCTGGGAGGCGCTGGATTTGGTTCAGGCCCTTCGCGGCTGATAAAGCCGTTGCTTCGCGCCCCGCGGCCAATGTTGCGCAGTGGGGCGCTTTTGAATTGCGGTGGAAATTTGAACTTTTAGGCTTTTTGCCAAAGCGGGGATTTCCCCATTGCCCTGGCCGCCACATTGAGGGTATAATAAAACTACCAAATCAAAGCAGGGAGGGGTTTATCTTGATACAGGTAATTTTCGGAGAGAAAGGCGCGGGCAAAACCAAAAAGATTCTGGACATGGCAAATGGATCCGCCCAAACGGCGAAGGGCTCTATCGTGTTTATAGCGGACGACGGGCAGTATATGTTCGGCCTCAAGCGGGACATCCGCTTTGTTGACGCTTCCAGCTTCCACATCGACGGCCCAAAGATGTTTTATGGTTTTCTTTGCGGCCTCGCCGCGCAGGATTTCGATCTGGAATATATCTATATCGATGGTTTCCTCAAAATTGTACGCCACCCTCTCGACACCCTCGAAAGCATGTTCTCCGAAATGGACGACTTCTCCAAGCGCAACGGCATCAACATCATTATCAGCGTCAATGGTGAACCCTGCTGCATACCGGATTTCCTCAAGCAATATATCCAATAGTCTACATAAAAAGCCTCAGATACAGGTGAGCGGGCTCTGTAAGCGCCCGCTCTTTTACGTAGCATCCCGCGAAGGAGCATAGATGCCCTTGATTTCTTTGCGCATTCTGCTATAATAAACAGCAGAGAAAACGGAGGTGGGTTTGTGTCGGCCATCCAATAAAATAATTAACGGCGGAGATAGGGCCCGTAATAATATGCGGGGACATTTGCTGTATTATTTTATGGATAGTTGCGCGCAGGCCGCCTATAAACCAAAGGGCCTGTTTGCCTTTCTCCTTGGCCGGCTGTGATTGGGTGCTGCAAGCAGCCCTTAACGGCCCGCTTTGGGCAATGCCATTAGCCATAGAAAGAATATGCGGATGATCCTGCGCAGTAGGAGCCATCCGCTTTTTGTTGCGCCTGGATGGGCCCCGGCGCATTGCGTGAGATCAGTCATTTTGCAAGGAGCGTATTTGTATGTATTGTGCTTCGGTCGCTGTTATGCCATAGCAAAGGCTATCGCATAATGTCAATCGTTGATATTCGTATAGCCTTTGCCCGATTCCAAAATTACGTGATTTGGAGGAAGGAGCATAATGAGCTATATCAAAGCAGCCGATATTTTGCCGCAGGAGATCGTGGAAACAATCCAGTGCTATATCGATGGCGGTTATATCTATATCCCCAGAAAGGAAGCCAACCGTAAGGCCTGGGGAGAAAACACCCGGAGCAAGGAGCTTTTGCGCGAACGAAACGAAGCGATTCATAAGGACTACGCGGAGGGAATGCCTGTAAGCCGGCTTTCCGAGGTGTATTATCTATCGCCCAAAAGCATCCAGAAAATAATTGCCGGATATAAGTGATTCGGCAGGCACAAGCAGCCCGAGAAGCGCCATAAACCTATGGCGCTTCTGCGTGTCAAAAAAGTGGCTACGGCGAGTTTACAGGGTTTGCTTGTGCCTGTAGGCACGGCCAGCAAACCCTGCAGGGAAACCCTTGCTACGCAAGGCCTCTCGCCGCCACCGCACCTGTCGCTGGCGGCGATTAGAACCTCCGGGGCTACGGCTACGGCCCCTCGAACCCCCCAAGGACTTTTTTGAGTTTCCGTGAAACAACTGCTCGTACCTCGCGGTTGTTGTTTCATGCGGAGAAGGCCTTGGCAAGCAAGGCTTTTCGCTAGTCTGAAGCGCCATAAACCTATGGCGCTTCTTCTTTCTGCGGTAAGCTGCGGCGCATCTTTGTTTATGAAAGGACTATACGGTTGCCGCCTGTTATACACGATATCTATAATATCTCTTGGGCGGAAAACAAGATATTTTGTTTTTGACAGGAGAGGTAAGATGAAAATCGAGCATCCGGCGGTCTTTATAGCCAGGATCGCCAGCATTATGAATAAAGAAATCAGCATCCTATGCGATGGAGTTTTGACGCCCTGCCTGCTCTGCGGCAACCTGGCCGCCGGCGGCGGGCTGTGCGTGGGCGATCGGATCGAGGCTGAGGATATTGGAAACGGCCAATGCAAGGCCCTGCGCGTCTTGCCGCGTGAGGCATCCGTCTATCGTGGAAACAGGCGTTCGCCTGGGGAGGATATCCTTATCGCGGCCAATGCCAAGCTGCTTTTAGCTGTGGTAAGCGCCGATTACCTGCGTAACCAGGCCGGCTATTTGGAGGCGGCCATCCTCGCCGCGAAGCGTGCAGGCATAGAGGCGGGCATCTTTGTCAGCAAGTGGGATTTGATCCACGGACGGGCACAAGAGCTGCTGCAGCCCAAGCTGGATCTATACCGGAGTACTGCGCGGTTCCTATTTGCCGGCTCCGCCCATGATTGCCAAAACGACCTGCTGGAGGCCGTGCGGGGCCAAACTGTGCTGGTCGTGGGTGATCGGGCCTGCGGAAAAACCACCTTAATCAACCGGTGCTTGTGGCAGCCATCCAACGGAGAGGCCGGCCCGGAGCGGGCAACCGGCACCCATACCGCCGGCTTGCGGGCCGGATCCTACGGCACGATGTGGATCGATACCCCCGGTTTTCGAGATTTTGCCCTGCCGCATGTTACGCCGGCGGAGCGTGACAGCGTGTTTCCCGAGATTGCCAATCTCACAAAGGACTGCTATTTCAGCAATTGTACGCATGTATATGAAGACGCCTGCCAGGTGCTGGACGCGCTCCGGCAAAAGCGGATCAGGCGCGAGCGGTATGACGCTTATCAGAAAATGAGCGATGCAAGCCTAGCCGCAAGCAGCAAGCCGAAGGTCGACCACCGGCATGGCGCCAGCTTGGAGAGCTTTACCTGCAAGGTATGCGGGGCGCTGGTAACGCCGGAGGGCGCGGGCAGCCGCCATCGCAACCATTGCCCCAAGTGCTTATCCAGCTTGCACCTGGATGAAGAGCCGGGTGATCGGGCCTCGCTTTGCCGTGGCATTATGGAGCCGATCAGCATATGGGTACGCAAAGGAGGGGAATGGGCTATTATACACCGCTGCCGGTTATGCGGGGCCCTGAGCTCTAACCGCATCGCCGCCGATGACAGCCCGGCTATGCTGATGTCCCTTGCCGTTAAGCCTCTGGCAATGACCCCGTTTCCGTTATATCAATTGGACGAAACGCTTTAGCGTCACCGTCCATCCGGCAAACCGGCGCGCTAAGGCTGGGGAGAGAAACCCGGTACCATAAGCCGGGCTGAAGCGCTGCAAAAAGAGCGCCGCAGCCCGGTTTTGCTTCCTGACAATGCGGCTGTGCCCTTCATAGCCTGTTCATTTGACGCAGGGAGATAAACTTGGTAAAATGAGCATATTCTATATATGACCTGGATGTATGACTGCGGTGAAAACGGTCATAGTCATAGGCAAACCCTTTCGGAGGTAGATGCATGAAGTCCTTTTCAAGGACCATTTTATACGTGGTGATCGGCGTGCTGATCGTGGCCCTGCTCTCCTCAGCGGCCACGGTGCTGGTGCTTCGAAGCCGCGCCCAGGATACCATTACCATGACGGCGGAGGAATATAGCCGCATTACGGATCTCTTGGCCTTCAACGAATTGGTTGATGATATCGAAGCCCAGGCCTATGGCGGCGCGCCCAGCCGGGCAGAGCTGCTGGCTGGGGCGGCCCGGGGCATGGTGGATACGCTGCACGATCCTTACGCAAAATACTATACGGCAGAAGAATACGAGGCCTACCTATCCAGCATCAACGGCGAATACTTCGGCGTGGGCCTATTGGTGAGCCAGCCGGACGAGACCGGCGCGCAGGTTTTAGAGGTTTACGAGGGTAACCCGGCCGATAAGGCCGGCGTGCAGGCCGGGGATATCATTACCGCCGTGGATGGTGTGGCTACTGCGAACCTTTCCTTAGAGGAGATCCGCTCTATGCTCGACGCGCAGACCGGCGAGCCCATAGAATTGACCCTCCTGCGCGGCGGCGAGAGCTTGGCCATCTCCGTCACGGGGGACACGGTCAACATCAAGCGGGTAAAGGGCTCGCTCTTCAACGAACGCACGGGCTATATTAAGATCGATATGTTCACGGGCGATTGTGCCAGTGAGTTCGACGAGGCGCTCAAAACCCTCAAAAGCCGCGGGATGCGTTCACTGGTGATTGACCTTCGCAACAACCCCGGCGGCTCGCTGGACGATGTGGTAAAAATCTGCGACCTTCTGCTTTCCAAGGGGCAAACTATCGTTAGCGTAGGCGAGGCGGGTGGCGCGGATAATGAGGTTTATACCGCTACCGGCCATGGGGTGGGCGTGCCGCTGGCCATCCTGGTTAACGAGCATTCCGCCTCCGCCAGTGAGATATTGGCCGGCGCCATCAAGGATAACGAAGCGGGCGTGATCGTGGGCACGCAGACCTATGGCAAGGGCGTGGTGCAAACCACCATGCGGGTAGAAAAGAGCGGCGGCTG
Organism: Candidatus Pelethousia sp.; assembly: GCA_034928145.1. GTDB lineage: Bacteria > Bacillota > Clostridia > Christensenellales > CAG-138 > Pelethousia. The sequence goes on from JAYFPE010000040.1 coordinate 11,336, forward strand.
GCTCAAGCTGACCACGGCTGCCTATTTCACACCCAGCGGCGAGAACATTCACGGCGTGGGCATCGCGCCGGATATCCTCAGCGTTTTACCGGAGTCTCTGCAGGGCAAGCCGCTCTCCGAGATCGACCAGGCGGACGACGAGCAGCTCTGGGCGGCCCTGGATTACGTACGCGAGCAGGCTTTACAGGCTTCCTAAGGTTTTCACCAGGGCGGGCGCTTGGCCCGCCCTGCCATATTTTTAGCGTCAAACAAGAAGGAGGATAGCAATGGATATCGAAACGCTTATCGCTGCCGACCCCATTGTGGACAAGCTGGCCAGGGCTAAGGAATGCCTTTGGCTCAATCCTCATCTTACCGCCGCAGAGCATGCCTTTAAGGGAATCTCCCTAACCATGGCCGATATCGACGACGCGGACGCCCGCCTTCTGCGCTTTGCGCCCTTCATAGAGGCCTGCTTCCCCGAAACCAGGCCCGACGGCGGGCTGATCGAATCCCCCTTGACCGAGATTGAGCGTATGCGCACCCTGCTCAACAGCCGCTACGGCGGCAAGATCGGCGGCAGGCTGCTGCTTAAGCGGGATAGCGACCTCCCCATCGCCGGCTCCGTCAAGGCCCGGGGCGGCATCTATGAGATCCTAAAACACTCGGAAGAGCTGGCGCTTTGCGCAGGTTTACTCACTGTGCAGGATGATTATGCCAAGCTAGCGGAACCTTCCTTTCGCGCGTTCTTCGCAAAATATACCATTCAGGCGGGCTCCACAGGCAACCTGGGCCTTTCCATCGGCATCATGAGCGCCGCTATCGGCTATCGGGTGATCGTGCATATGAGCGCGGACGCCCGCCAATGGAAAAAGGACCTGCTCAGAAGCAAGGGCGTGGAGGTGATCGAATATGCCTCCGATTATTCCGAGGCCGTGCGCAGGGGCCGTGCCCTTTCCGATGCGGACCCCATGAGCTACTTTGTGGATGATGAAAACTCCGTGGCCCTCTTCCTTGGTTATGCGGTGGCCGCCAAGCGCTTGCAGGCGCAGCTTGCGGCCATGAAAGTGCCTGTGGATGACGGTCACCCTCTCTTCGTTTACATCCCCTGCGGGGTGGGCGGCGCGCCCGGCGGGATAGCCTTCGGCCTCAAACAGCTTTTTGGGGATGCCGTACACATCTTTTTCGTGGAGCCTGTGCAGGCGCCCTGCATGGTTCTAGGTATGGCTACGGGCCTCAACAACGGGATCGGCGTGCAGGATATCGGCCTTACGGGCCGTACGCATGCGGACGGTTTGGCCGTGGGGCGGCCTTCCGGCTTTGTGGGCAAGGCCATGAAGCATATCCTCAGCGGCGGGGCGACTTTGGCGGACCCCAAGCTTTACGACTACATGCGCGATTTGCTGGAGAGTGAGCAGATCTTCATCGAACCCTCGGCCTGCGCAGCGTTTGAAGGCCCCCTGAAGCTTTGCGGCCTCGAGGGCGAGCCTTACCGCAAGGCACGCGGCCTTGCCGAACTTTCCGGCTCGGCTACGCACGTGGCCTGGGCTACGGGCGGCAGGCTGGTACCCGAGGATATACGCGCGGCGTATATCTCCACCCATTTGAAATAGCATGCTGCAAATTATACGGCGGCAAAATGAAGCGGGCTTGGCCGTTTCCGGCCAGCCCACTTTGTGTTATAATTTCCTTACCCGCCGCAACCGTGGGGCGAGCCCGGTCAAAAACCGGTTTGCTGTTTAAGCTGATCCATCTTTTGCTTGGCGGTTTGCACCTCATTTTCGGGCGCTTGCTTGGTGGCGTACATGTTGCGGGTTCGCATCTCGTCAAAAACGCAGTATTGATCCTGTGAGCACTCGGTCATGTTGGAGATGAGGAGCTGCCTAAGGTTCTGGCAGGAAGATTCCGTCAGATCCCCGGCGTAGTCCTTCACCAGTTGTTTTTCCTGCGAAAGGATGTCTGTGAGCATTTCCTGTTCGGTCATTTGGCTGAAGTTTGCGTGCATGGCATTCTCTCCTTACTGGTGGCTGTTTAGGTAGTTTTGCAGCGCGTCGAAGTGCTGCTTGTGGTGCTGGGCGAAGTTCGTAGCCATGTCCTTAAGGGGCTGCTCGCTAAGGCTGTTTGCGTAAACCTGGCACTTTTTGTAGGCCAGCGCCTCGTGATACATTTGGTCCTTGATGATGTCGAGGTTTTTGGTGTCGATCTTTGGTGCGCTGGTGGATGCCGCCGCTTCCATTTTAAAAGCGGAAGAGGCGGGCACGGGATCCATGGGGCTCTGTTGCTTCATGGGCGATACCTCCTAATTATTTGATCTTGGTGAGCGCCGCCTAAGCGGCGTGTATACAGCTAGTATGGCGCGTGAAGCGCCGTTTCACCCATGAAAAAACAGGATTAACCGCAAAATCCCAAGCGGGAATAGAGGAAGGAATAGCGTAGGATAATTATGGCCAGAAGAAAAAAGAACAACGCGCTGATGGATGCCGCACTAGCCTACTTAACACCAAAGGCCCGCACCGTGCGCGAGATGGAACTGCACCTGGATAGCTGCTATTTCGGCGAGGTCGAGGTTTACGAATGCGTGGAGCGGCTCAAGGAGCTGGGCTATTTGGACGACGCGCGCTACGCGGCGGATTTTGTTGAAAGCAGGCTGCGCACCAGACCGGTGAGCCGCCGCAAGCTCCATGAGCAGCTTTATAACCATAATCTACCGGAGTCTGTGATCGACAAGGCGCTCGAGGCCGTCACCGACGAGATGGAGCGGGAAAACGCCGCTAAGATCGCCGCGAAATATTGGCGGCAGTTTGAAAGTCTGGGAGATTTTGACAGGAAGATCCGGGTGATGCGCCGCCTCGTGGGCCGGGGATATGATTTCGATGCCATTCGCCAGAGCGTGGAGGCCATTATCGGCAGCCTGGACGCCATTGACCCGGCGGAACTTGGCGATGGGGAGGAGGAAGAATGAACAATACCCTTACGCAGATCAAGGGTCTCTTGGTCGGCCATTATACGGATGAAGCTGCCCGGACCGGCTGCACGGCCGTCCTTTGCCAAAGTGGGGCCGTAGCGGGGGTGGATGTGCGGGGCAGCGCGCCCGGAACGCGGGAAACGGATCTTTTGCGCGGCTATAACGTAGTTGAAAAGATCAACGCCATCCTGCTCAGCGGCGGCAGCGCCTTTGGCCTTGATGCGGCGGGGGGCGCGATGCAATATCTTGAAGAGCGGGGCCTCGGCATAAGCGTGGGGCCTACGGTGGTGCCCATCGTGCCCGCGGCGGTGATCATGGATTTAACGGAGGGGGAGGCCTATAAGCGGCCGGGCAAGGCCGAAGGCTATGCAGCCTGCGCGGCCGCGAGCGAAGATCCGGTGGCCCAGGGCAGAGTCGGCGCGGGCACGGGGGCCACGGTGAGCAAAGCCTTTGGTTTGCAATATGCCCGCAAGGGCGGTATAGGCAGCTGCTGCATGCATCTCCCTGGCGGCGTAAGGGTGGCGGCCCTGCTGGTGGTCAACGCCCTTGGGGATATTTATGATCCCGCGACGGGCGCGCTGCGCGCTGCCGCCGTTTTGAACGGCAAGCCTACGCCCTGCTTTGATAGCCCGTCCCTTTCGGGCGTGGGCTTTGGCAATACCACCATCGGCGTAATCGCCACCAACGCCCGTCTCACCCGCGAGGAAGCCAATAAGCTGGCTTCCATGGGGCACGACGGATTGGCCTTGGCCATCCGCCCCGTGCATACCAGCATGGATGGGGATACCCTCTTCGGCCTCGCTACAGGCGAGGTGGAAGCGCCCTTTTTGCCTATCCTGGCTGCTGCGGCCCAGGCTGCGGCCCAGGCCGTGCTGCTGGCCGTGGAGCACGGGGGGGGGATGCTGCCGTGATTTTGGGCACAGGCATCGATGTGATCGAGGTAGAGCGGGTGCAGAAAGCCGCAGCCAAAGAAGCCTTTTTGCGGCGCGTATTCACGGAGGGCGAGCGGGCCTTTTTTGAGCGGATGAACGGGGATCCGCAGGCCATCGCCGGTACCTTCGCCGCCAAAGAGGCGGTGAGCAAGGCCTTGGGCACGGGCCTTGCGCAGGGCGTGGAATTCAAGGACATCGAAATCAGCCACCAAAATGGGGGTGCGCCTGCGGCGAACCTGACCGGCGGGGCCGCGGCGCGGCTCAAGGAGATAGGCGGCGGCCGGGTGCACATCAGCATTTCCCATATCAAGGCCATTGCGGTAGCCCAGGCGGTGATCGAGGATGAATGAGGTTTTAACCCGCGCGGATATCGCCGCCCTGCTCGGCAGGCGGCGGCGGGATTGCAACAAGGGGGATAACGGCAAAGGTTTGCTGCTGGCGGGCAGCGAAGGCTTTTACGGTGCGGCGGTGATGGCTGCTGCCTCCTGCCTGCGCGCGGGCGTCGGCACCTTGAAGGTACTTTGCCCAGGCGGCGCGTTGGAGGCCTTTTACGCCCTGCCTGAGGCCATGGTTTATCCGGTGGGCCCCAATTGGGCCGCCGCGGATATGGCGCAGATCCGGGAACGGTTGGCGGAAGCGGATTGCCTTGCCATCGGCCCCGGCTTAGGAAGGGAAGGCTGTTTGCCCCAGATCGTGCGCCTTGCGCTTTCAACAGGCAAGCCTGCCGTGGTGGATGCGGATGGGCTCAACGCCCTTTCACGCTTTGATGATGATGAAAAGGCGGCGCTGCTGCACGAAAACACGATCCTGACCCCGCATCCGGGGGAGATGGCGCGGCTCACAGGCCTTTCCATCGACGAGGTCAAGGCCGATGTGGCGAGCATCGCGGCGCAATACGCCCGCCGCTGGGGCTGCACGGTGCTGCTCAAGGGAGCGCGGACAGCCATCTCAGGCCCGGATGGAAGGCTCAAATGGAATGAAACCGGCAATGCGGGCCTAGCCAAGGGCGGCAGCGGGGATGTGCTCACGGGCATCATACTGGCCCTTCTGGGCCAAAAGCTCCCGCCCTACGGCGCGGCCTGCGCGGGGAGCTACCTGCTGGGGGCATCTGCGGAGGAAGCGCTAAGCCTCTTGCAGGAGCGCGTCTTGATGGCCCGGGATGTGATCGACGCGCTCGAACAAACGCTGGCTATGCTGCGCAAGAATTAAGGAGATTTATCATATGCTGCTTTTGAAAAACGCCACGGTGTGGCCTATGACGGATAACGGGCCGTTTAGCGGGGATATCCTGCTGGAAAACGGCAGGATACGCGCCCTGGGGCGGCAGCTAAGCGCGCCCGGGGCAGAGGTGATCGACCTGACGGGCTGTTATGCTTTACCCGGATTGGTAGATGCGCATTGCCACATCGGCATGTGGGAGGATGGCATCCAGGCCGAGGGGGATGATGGTAACGAGATGAGCGACCCCATTACCCCCGAATTGCGGGCCATCGACGCGGTGAACCCCTTTGACCGCTGCTTTGAGGAAGCGCGCGCCGGCGGCGTGACCACCTGCGTGACCGGCCCCGGCAGCGCCAATGTGCTGGGCGGCCAGTTCGCGGCCCTCAAAACCAAGCCCGGCAGTGTGGAAGCCAAGCTCATTCTGGAGCCTGTGGCCATGAAGGCTGCCCTGGGCGAGAACCCCAAAAGCGTTTACGGCGGCCAAAAGAGCGCCCCGCAAACCCGCATGGCCACGGCTGCGCTTTTGCGCCGCGCCCTGCTGGAAGCGCGGGACTACGCCCATAAGATGGAGGCGGAGGAGGAAAGCGACCGGCCTGAATTCGACATGACCAAGGCCGCCCTCCTGCCTGTGCTCAACGGCGAGCTGCTGATGAAGATACACGCCCACCGGGCGGACGATATCCTCACCGCCATACGTATCGCCAAAGAATTCGGCCTGCGCCTTTCCCTGGAGCATTGCACCGAGGGGCACCTGATCCCGTCTGAGATCAAGGCGGCACAGAAAGCCGGGGCCAAGGTCATCCTCGGCCCGCTGCTGACGGATCGAAGCAAGGTGGAGCTGCGCAACCAAACCTTTGCGGGCCCCCGCATTCTGCACGAGGCGGGGGTGGAGTTCGCCATCATGAGCGACCACCCGGTGATTCCCCTGCAATACCTGCCCGTTTGCGCGGCGCTGGCCGCGCGGGAGGGCCTGCCGGAGGAGATCGCCGTGCGGGCCATTACCCTGCACGGCGCGCGGGCTGCAGGTCTTGCGGGCCGCATCGGCAGCCTTGAGCCCGGCAAGGATGGCGATATCGCCGTCTTTTCCGGCCACCCGCTGGAATTCCGGAGCCGCTGCCTGCTTACCATCATCGATGGGGAGATCGTCTATGACGCAAGATAGCTTACGCCAGCAAAAAGCCGAACTGCGCAAAGTCATGCGGGCAGCTTTGAAGGAGATTTCGCCTGAGGAACGGGAGCGGCAATCCGCGCTAGCCTGCGGGCGGCTTTGCTCCCTGCCGGAGTTCCAAACCGCGGGGTTGATCCTGGCCTACATGGCCATGCCGCACGAATGTAGCCCGGCCATGGCCGTGGCGCAAGCGCAAAGGCTGGGCAAGCGCGTGGCCTTTCCCCTGTGTGGGGCGGATTACGCCCTGCGGCTGCTCGTTCCCAAAGAGCCGGATGCCTTTTACCGGGGCACGTATGGCATTTTAGAGCCCATCCCGGAAAAGTGCGAAGAGGTTGGGCCGCAGGAACTGGATTTCATCATCTTGCCAGGCTTGGCCTTTGACCAAGCCTGCAATCGGCTGGGCCAGGGGGCGGGCTATTATGACCGGCTGCTGCCTAAGACCGGCGCTTTTTTGGCCGGGCTTTGCCTGGATATCCAGCTGGTGGAGGCTGTGCCCACAGGCGGGCTGGACGTGCCCTTGCACGCCGTTGCGGCCCCGGGCGGCCTCTATCAAAGGCCCTGTTGAAGCCCGGATCGGAACCTGACGAAGATAAGTCATATTTGTAAATTCCTGGCATTGGCGCTTGTATGGCGCGTTCATTGATGTTAAACTATAATTTAATATAAGCCTCAAATAAAAGGCATGCAAGGAGGAGCGGGTGCGCATCATTGCCGGCAGCAAACGGGGCTGCGCCATCGCCGCGCCCAAGGGCCTGGATACCCGGCCGACCCTCGATCGGGTGAAGGAATCCCTCTTTGGCATCCTGCAATTTGAGATCCGCTCCAAGCGGGTGCTCGACCTGTTCGCAGGCTCCGGCAGCTTGGGCTTGGAGGCCCTTTCCCGGGGCGCGAGCTTCGCCTTTTTCTGCGATGCAAGCCGCGCTGCCGTGCGTGTGGTGGAGGCGAACATCCAAAAGCTTGGCTTTGAAAACCGCTCCAAGGTTTTAAATTGCTCATTTGAGGCTGCTATCGCCGCCCTTGCGCGAAGCGGTGAGCGGGTGGATATCGTCTTTCTCGATCCGCCCTATGCTTCCGGCCTGCACGAGAAGGCCCTGCTGGCCCTTCGCAACAGCGCCATATTGGCCCCGGGGGCCATCCTGATTGCGGAGCACGACCCGGCCCGGCCCCCGGCTTTGCCGGAGGGGCTGGCAGCTTACGATCAGCGCCGCTATGGCGAGGTAGCGCTATCCTTGATTCGAGAGGAACACCCATGAGAATTGCCGTTTATCCCGGCTCCTTCGATCCCTTTACGCTGGGCCATCTGGATATCCTCAAGCGGGCCTGCGGCCTGTTCGATCACGTATATGTGGCCGTGCTGGCCAATGGCGAAAAGCATCCTATCTTCAGCGATGAAGAGCGTTGCGCCATGATCGAGACCAGCATCCGCGCCTGCGGGCTGGAGAATGCCACAGCAGAGCGAAACGAGGGGCTTTTGGCTGATTATGTGCGAAAAAAAGAGGCTTTGGCCGTGGTGCGTGGCCTAAGGGACGCGGCGGATCTGGCCTATGAAGCCAGACTGGATTGCGCAAACCGCCGCCTGGTACCCGAGCTGGAAACGGTGTGCCTGATGGCCAGGCCGGAAATCAGCTTCCTCAGTTCCGGCATCGTGCGCGAGGTCGGCTCTTATGGCGGCGATATAAGCGGGCTTGTGCCCGAGTCAATAAAAAATATGATCGCAGAAAGGTTGATAAACCGATGAGCAACGTGCAGAACCTGAAAATTTACGACATCATCGAGCAATTCGAGGACTTGGTCGAAAATAGCCCGCGCCCCAAGCTCAGCGGCAACGCTACCAAGCGTATTGTGGATGTGGAAGAGATCATGGATCTCTTGGGCGATCTCAAAACCACCATCCCCGATGATATTCGCCGGGCTAACAGCGTTATCGCTGAATCCCGCTCCATGCTGGCCAATGCCCAGGATCACGCGCAGGATATCGTGCAACAGGCGGAGCAGCGCGCGGCTGCTACCGTTGCCGAGGCGCAGAGCAAGGCCGCCCAGCTGATGGATAAGGCAAAGGCGGAATATGAGCGCCTTATCGCGGAGGATGAGATCTACCAGGAGGCTCAAAAGCGGGCCCAGCTTTTGGCCATGAAGGCGGAATACAGCGCCAACGAGGTATATGAAAACGCTAAAACCTATGCGGATGATATCCTGGCCGATCTCGAGCGCTTCCTGGGCGAGTATAAACGCCTGGTCGAGGTGAACCGCCGCGATCTGGACGCCCGCGCGCCCCAGCCCGCAGCTGCCGTGGCGCCGGCCCCGGCTCCCATAGCCGCGCCCCAGCCCGAGCCTATGGCGGCTCCCGCCCCTGCAGCCCCGGCGCCCGCCCCGGCCTATGCGCCCCCGGCCGCACCCCAGGAGCGGCCCGCAAAGCCCAGCCGCGCCCGCAAGGAAGAGCCGCCGGCGGAGGATTTTGAAGACGACGATGATTTTGAAGACGACGATGACGATCACGGCGGCTTCCTCTTCGGCCTCTTCAAGAAAAAGAAGAACTTCGACGAGGACGATTTCGAAGACGACGACGAATAACCGGATCTTTCTTCCCTTTTAAATGATCATGGCGCTGTGGATTTTATTTCGCGCGCCATTTTTTATTTGAGAGGACACGCAACCATGCCTAGCTGCATCGAGACCCGCTGCGCCACGGCGCTGCATAAAACGCCACAGGGCCGGGGCGGCCCTTACGGCTGCGACCTCAACCCCTACCGGGGCTGCGCGCACCGGTGCCAGTATTGCTTTGCGCAGTATTCCCACGCCTATCTGGAAGATGGGGATTACTTCGGCCATATCTACGTGAAAACCAACATCGCCGAACGACTGGATCGCGAGCTATCCTCAAAGGCATGGGACGGCCGGCCCATCAATTTGGGCGACGTAACGGATAGCTACCAGCCCTGTGAGGGCCGTTACAGCCTGATGCCTGAGGTTTGGCGGGTGCTCATCAGGCACAAAGCTCCCTGCGTGATCTCCACCAAATCCGCCCTTATCCTGCGGGATTTCGAGCTGATCGAGCGATTGGCCTCGCTCACGTATGTGAATGTGGCCTGCACCATCACAACGCTCAATGAAGCGGTGCGCCAAAAGCTGGAGCCGCACGCCGCGCCCTCTGCCGCCCGGCTGGCCGTGCTTAGCGCCTTTTCTAAATCGGGCGCCTCCACGGGCCTGCATATGATGCCCATCGTTCCCTACCTGACGGATGGCGAGGAGAACATCAACGCCCTGCATTGCGCGGCCAAGGAGGCGGGGGTGAATTACATCCTGCCAGGCATGCTCAACCTCAAGGGCAAAACGCGGGATACCTTTTTCACCTGCATGGATCGGGATTTCCCCGGCTACTACCGCGATATCTGGGCCGCCTATCAAAACGGGCGGCTGGATAAGGCTGTGCGTGAGCGGGCCTATGCCAGGGTACGGGCCGCGCAGGCGCAATATGAAATCGGCGCGGACTATATGGCCCCGAGCCGCCGCTTCTTTAAAAATAATTATAATGAGCGAGCGGAACAGCTGACCTTTCTTTAAGAAGCGCCGCTTTTGCGGCCCGCGGCCGCGCCCAGGAGAAGCACCGTACTCACCCCGATCAAGGAGATACCGGCTGTCAGCGCAGCCGAAAGGGCGTTATCTTTCAGCGCTTGTGGCGGAAGAGAGGAGAAGACGGCTTGTGCATCCGGCAAAAACAGCGGCGTAAACAAATACGCCAACAGGCCCGCCAAACAGCCTTGCAGCAACTTGCGCCAAAGATAGCGCCCAGCCCGCAAGTTGGCGACCGTTAAGGACTGCGCCAATATGCACACACCGCCAAAGCTGAAGAAGAAAGCCGCTAAAGCCGCCGTCTGCCTGAGGCTCAGGCCTGCTGCGGCCAGCGCCCGGCAGCCCTGAACCATTTCCAGCATGCCGGAAAGCAGGACGGCGGACAATTCGGGCGATTGACCGAATTTTGCGAACACTGCGCCAAGCGGGGCCGTCACTAAGGCGAAGAGGCCGATTTCTTCCAGTACGGCCTGAAAGGCCATGAAAACCATGATCGCGCCGCCTACGGTGAAGAGGGCCGTTACGCCGGAGCCGAGCGCCTCGCCCAGCAGGCGCAAAAAGGAGGCCGATTCCGCAGATTTCTCCGTTATCGCGGGCACGGGGGCTTCTACCACCTTGTCGTTAGCCAGCAGCAGGAAAACGCCTGCGGCCAGGAATTGCGCCAGCAAGATGGGCCAGGCGATGGCAGGGCGGCCCAGCATGCCTGCGGCGAAGCTGCCGCAGATAAACATGGGGCTAACCGCGTTGAGGGCGGCGGCGGTATCCGTCACATCCCCGCCGGCCCAGCCCGAGAGCCGCGCGCCTGCGGGCGCGCCGGAGACCATGCTAAGGCCGTAGAGGGTCCATCGACCCCGGCCCGTGATCGCGCCGCAATGCTGCATGATATGGGCGCATACAAAAAAGGGAAGCAGGGCGGGGAAGACATGATCCCGCCAAAGATAAAAGCCCTCACGGGCCGCAGCTAAGGCCGGGGCGCTATAGAGCGCCAGCAGCAGGCAGCATAGGCCGCAGAAGGCAAAGATCAATATGGACTTACGCATGGGCCGCCTCCAACATAGGAATATTTCTATATCTTTATCCTTATGCCGGGCACGGCGCGTTTCAGTCTACGATCAGCAGCGGCTCGCCAAAATCAAAGGGCGCAGCCTGCGGGGTTTGCGCGGCCAGGCAGGCGATCTCGGCCGCGCGCAGATCTAACTCGAACAGGCTGCGCTGAGCCGGCGCGAGCCGGGTTGCGTCCGCGAATTTGCTTATCACGGGCACGGCGGCGCATTGGTTAAGGCGGCTCAACAGGGGGAAGGCTTCCCGACGTACGCCCAGTACGCGCAGGTAATCGCCTTGCGCGGCAGCCTGAAGATCCGCCCCGCTGATGCCCAACAGGGCGCAGAGGCATGCCCGCTTGAGCCGGGCCATGGGATAGCGCCGGGTCTTAACCAGGGCCAGCAGCTCATCCACGGTGGCTGTCTCGCGGCAGGCGCGGTAAAGGGGATTTTCCAGGCCTTCGCGCACCTCGCCCAGGGCTGCCAGCTCATCTTTTGTGAGGCGGCGCAGGGCGTAAAGGATGGCTTGGGAAAGGCTGCCGAATTCGCGCAGGCCGCCGCTCTGGACGATATTTTGAATATCCGATCGGGCGGTTGCGCAGAGGAAAGGGGCCAGGGATTCCCAATCCCCGGCGCGGATGCCGTTTCGCAGGGCCGTGGCGCTCGCGTGCGCGGCGGCCAGGCCGCCCTCGTCGTGCCCCGCGCCTTGGCGGGCCAGGGCGATGGGCTCCATAGGCGAACCGAGCGCATCGAGAGCGCGCATGTATTCGAGGCCCAGAATATCGTTGGGGCCTGCGGGCAGAGCGGGCAGCGCGGCGCGCAGGGCCGAGCCGCAGGCGGCAGGATAGCTTTGGCCTGCTTCTAAAGCCGCGCGCAGGGCCGCCGCGCGCACCGGTCCATCCTCTGTGGTCAGGGCGGCGCTAAGCAGGCCCACATCCCCGCTTTCGCTGCCAAAGCAGAGGGCGTCCACCAGGCCGCACTTGTGCAGCAGACCCACGGCCCCCTTGGCAAAGCCCGCCGCGCTGGTGAGGGAATAGGGGGCGGGGAGGGAGAGCACCAGGTCGGCCCCGCTTTGCAGGGCCCATTTAGCCCGGAGTTTTTTGGGGAACATGGCCGGTTCCCCCCGTTGCACGAAATCCCCGCTCATGATGGCCAGGGCATAGTCCGCCTGTGCCAGGGCCTTGGCCCGGGCCAGGTGGTAAGCATGACCGCTGTGGAAAGGATTATATTCGGCGATAACGCCTACGACGCGCATGCAGGGAGACCTCCGCTATGTTTTGCCACGAGTATACCATACGGTAGAGGGATTGAGCAAAAATTATCCGGCGAAAAGCGCGGAAAATGATGAAAAGGCAAAGCGGCTGTGCTATAATACTATAGCTGTGTTGGCGCTCCCAGAGCGCATAACATACTTTTTTTGAGCAATTCATTTCTTGCGCAAGCGAAAGGAGTTATCAATGTCCGTCATCGAGAGCATCCGCGAAAAGGCCAAGGCGAATGTGAAGCACATCGTCCTGCCTGAGGGCTGCGAGGAACGCACCGTGCAGGCCGCGGCGAAGATCACACAGGAGGGCCTCGCTAAGGTCACCTTGGTGGGAGACCCCCGTGAGATCCAGGCCGTAGCCGCCAAATTCGGCGTGAGCCTTGCGGGCGCCGCCATCGTCGACCCCGCCGCTTCCCCCGATTATCCGCGTTATTGTGAGGCTTTTGCCCAAATGCGCGCTAAGAAGGGCGTCACCATGGAGCAGGCGCAAAAGACGATGCTGGACCCGCTTTTTTTCGCAGCTATGATGGTTTACGATAATAAGGCCGACGGTTTCGTTTCCGGCGCGATCAACACCACCGGCAATACCCTTCGGCCCGGCCTGCAGATCATCAAAACCACGCCCGGGGTCTCCACCGTTTCCAGCTGTTTCATTATGGAAGTGCCGGATAAGAGCTATGGTGAAGGCGGCATCCTCATCTTTGCGGATTGCGCCGTAAATATCGAGCCCACGGCCCAGCAGCTGGCGGATATCGCTATCGCCTCCGCAAAAACCGGCAAGGCCCTCTGCGGGCTCGACCCCAAGGTGGCCATGCTCTCCTTCTCTACCAAGGGCAGCGCCAAGCACGAAAATGTGGACAAGGTGTCCGAGGCCACGCGTTTGGTCAAAGAGCTGGCCCCGGATCTGAATGTGGATGGCGAATTGCAGGCGGATGCGGCCCTGGTCGAAAAGGTCGGCCAGCTTAAATCCCCGGGCAGCCCTGTGGCGGGTCATGCCAACGTGTTGGTTTTTCCCGATCTGCAATCCGGTAACATCGGCTATAAGCTTGTGCAGCGCCTGGCCGGCGCCGAGGCAATAGGCCCCATCTGCCAGGGATTTGCCAGGCCTATCAACGACCTTTCGCGCGGCTGCAGCGTGGAGGATATCGTATCCCTGGTTGCGGTCACCGCCGTACAAGCGCAAAACCTCTAAAATAAAACCATTTTTGCATAAGGCGAAATACATAGGAGGATAATTTTTTCATGAAAGTATTGGTCATCAACGCGGGCAGTTCTTCCCTCAAATACCAGCTGATCGACACAGAAAGCAACGATATCATCGCCAAGGGTATCTGCGAGCGCATCGGCATCGGCGGTTCCAAGCTGACCTACAAGCCCACGGGCAAGGCCGCCCACGAAGTTGAAAAGGATATGAAGGATCATACCGAGGCCATCCAGATGGTGCTGGATGCGCTGGTCGATAAAGAGATCGGCGTGGTGGACAGCATGGCCGAGATCGACGCCGTGGGTCACCGTATCCTGCACGGCGGCATGAAGTTTACCAGCTCCTGCCTCATCGACGATGCCTGCATGAGCGCCATCGAGGAATGCATCCCCCTGGGGCCGCTGCATAACCCGGCCAACCTCATGGGCATCCGCGCCTGCCAAACCATTATGCCCGGCACCCCCATGGTGGCAGTGTTCGATACGGCCTTCCACCAGACCATGCCCCCGGAAGCCTATATGTACGCCCTGCCCCCCGAAGCGTTTGAAAAGCACATGGTGCGGCGCTATGGTTTCCATGGCACCAGCCACTTCTATGTATCTCAGCGGGCCATCGCCAAGCTTGATATGCCCGCCGCCGAGACCCGTGTCATCACCTGCCACTTGGGCAACGGCTCCAGTATCTCGGCTGTGAAGGGCGGCAAGTGCATCGATACCTCCATGGGCCTCACGCCCCTTGAAGGCGTGCCTATGGGCACCCGCTGCGGCGATATGGATCCGGCCATCGTCCCCTTCTTAATGGAAAAGCTGGGCCTCGATGGGCCGAGCATGTGCACCTATATGAATAAGAAGAGCGGTGTGCTGGGTATGTCCGGCGTTTCCAGCGATTTCCGCGACCTGGCCGCAGCCGCGGCCCAGGGAAACGAGCGGGCGGAGCTGGCCATCAAAACCTTCTCCTATAAGGTCAAGAAATATATCGGTTCCTATGCGGCGGCTCTGGGTGGGGTGGACGCCATCGTCTTCACCGCGGGCGTGGGCGAGAACGACCGCGACGTGCGCGCGCGCATCCTCACGGGCCTGGAGTACCTGGGCGTGGATGTAGATTTCGATTATAACGAAACCTGCCCACGCGGAGAGGAAGTGGAGATCAGCAAGCCCGAAAGCAAGGTGAAGGTGTTTGTGATCCCCACAGACGAAGAAATGGTCATCGCCAAGGATACGGCCAGGCTTGCCGCCAAATAATAAGATAAAAGCTTGGTTACAGGGCGTGGGAGCTGGAAATTTCGTATTGACAAAACCCCGCCCTGCATATAAAATGAACGATGTCGGATTTTTGAGGTGTCCCGGATGAAATTCTCCATTGCCACGCAGTTGCGGCAGATCGGCCTTGTAGGCCGATACGTTGTGGATGAGGCGATGTCGCCCCAAACCTACATGGGCGGCGAGGTATCCTTTGCAGCCCCTTTGCATGTAGAGGCCACGTATGTTTTCGATGGCGAGGGTTTCACCGTGAGAGGCACTGTCAAGACCGCGTTGCGCTCCACCTGCGCCCTGTGCGCCAAGGCGTTTGACGAACCCTTTGCATTTGAGTTTGAAGAGCGGTTTGTCAAAGATCCCGGCCCGGAGGATGAGGCCTATCCCATAGGCAACGAAGAGCTTGATATCACCCGGCCCGTGTTGGACAATCTCTTTCTGAACCTGCCGCTGCAAAGCATATGCAGGCCAGGATGCAAGGGCCTTTGCCCGGTATGCGGGTGCGATTTGAATTCCGTCCAGTGCGCTTGCCTGCGTGGGGAGGAACCCGAAAGGGAAAATCCTTTCGCCAAGCTCAGTGCCCTGTTGAATCACGATAAGGAGGTGTAAGTATGGCGGTCCCCAAAAGAAAAACATCCAAGGCCAAGCGCGATGCGCGTAGAGCCAATTGGAAGCTGTCCATTCCCGGTATCGTGGAATGCCCGCAGTGCCACGAGGCGAAGCTCGCCCATCGGGTGTGCAAAAAGTGCGGCTATTACGATGGCAAGCAGGCTATTAAAGTTGAAAAGGCCTAACAGCATAACATTAGGGCTTCCCACTGGAGGGAAGTCCTTTTGCTATACGGCAAGTTAGCCGCCCGCATATAACCCCGGGCCCGGCCTTCGGCCGCAAAGGCTGCCATAGCTTTGTCGAGGCCGCTCACTATAGGCCCCGCTACGCATGCGCTCGCGCCTTGGGCTGAAAATCCAATCGGGAAGGGATAACACTATGAAAACGCTGGCACTCTACTTCTCCTACGCAGGACACACAAGGAAAATCGCCGAAACCGAAGCCGCCAAATGCGGAGCGGACATCGCCGAAATTAAAACAGCGGGGCGTTTGGGTATGTTTCGCGGCAGCCTGAAAGCTATGCGGGGCAAGGCCACGAAAATTCAACCGCTAACGGTCAGCCTCTCCGGCTACGACGTCATCAAGCTGTATTCGCCGATTTGGGCCGGCAACACCCACGCCGCCGCAAACGCTGTGCTTGATATGCTTCCAAGCGGCAAGAATATCGAGATTGCCCTTGTTTCCGGCAGCGGCACCAGCAAATGCCGTGAGCGCATAACGGGCATCGTCAAGGCAAAAGGCTGTACGCTCACGGGGTTCAGGGACATTAAGGCAAGTTCATGAAAAATAACGAATCTAAAACCACCCGCCGAATCGTGCTTGCCTTATTTATCCTGTATGTGCTGGCTATCCTGTTCCTCCTGGTCATCCCAAATAACTACCGCGGCCATAATGTGCTGATTGGCGGCCTTACATGGGATCGGTGGATGGCGTACGTTGGGGGCGGCTTTAACCTTGTGCCGTTCCGTGGGATAGCTGAACAGATAGGCAGCATAATCGTTGGGGAGGATGTGGCGCGAAACTTAATCTATTTGGCTGGCAACCTTGCAGGGTTTGCACCATTGGGTTTTTTCCTGCCCGCGATGTTTGCGAGACAGCGCAAGTTCCGGACGTTTCTTATCACCGTCTTGCTGGCGATTGCCGGCTTGGAACTTGTGCAGTTAATGACGATGCGCGGTTCTTGCGACATTGACGACATTATCTTAAACGCCGCCGGCGCTTGCCTCGGTTTTTGGATAATGCACAAATCGGTCAGGCATATTACAGGTTCGAAACAAGAAGCGGATTAGTATTATAACCCGGCTCGCCGAATGCATCGGCAAAAGGGTATACAATTTCAACGTTTAACTTGCGGGGTACGCATTTTAACAATAGACAGTACCTACGCCAGAACAGGAGGATAGCAGATGACTAGGATCGCGATAGACGTTTTCGGCGGGGATCACGCCCCGGCCGCCACCATCGAAGGTTCCGTGCAGGCGCTTAAAAACTTTAGCGATATCGAGCTTTTGCTCTTTGGCGATGAGGAAAAGATTGAGAGAGAGCTGTCCAAATTCCCCGATGCGGATCGGGGCCGCATCGGCATTCGCCATGCGCCGCAGGTTATTTCTTTAGAAGAATCGCCCACGGCTGCCATACGCTCGAAAAAGGATTCCTCCTTGGTGCGGGGCCTCGAGGCCGTAAAGGCGGGCGAAGTCGCCTGTTTGGTATCCGCGGGCAGCACCGGCGCGCTGCTGGCCGGGGCCACGCTCATCGTGCGGCGCATACCGGGCGTGAAGCGGCCTGCCTTGGGCATGGCTATCCCAAACAAGCTGGGCGGCTTTACTCTTTTGATGGACTGCGGGGCCAATACGGATTCCAAACCCTCCTTCCTGCTGCAATTCGCGGTGATGGCCAGCGCCTACCTCGAAGGGGTGATGGGGGTGAAGGAACCGCGCATCGGCCTTTTGAACAACGGTGTGGAGGCCGAAAAGGGAAACGCCCTCACCAAGGCAGCCTATCCGCTGCTTGCCGGCGCGCCCATCCGCTTTGCGGGCAATTGTGAAGCTCGCGAAATTCCTTCCGGCGATTTTGACGCGGTGATCTGCGACGGATTCGACGGCAATATCGTGCTCAAATATACCGAGGGCCTGGCGGACGCGCTGATCAGCATGCTCAAAAGAGAGCTTTTGGCGGATAAGCGCAGCAAACTGGGCGCGGCTTTAAGTAAACCCGCCTTCCGCCGCTTTAAAAAAACCATGGATTATACGGAATACGGCGGCGCGCCCCTTTTGGGCGTGGACGGCGGCATCATCAAGGCCCACGGCAGCTCCAATGCCAAGGCATTTTGCGCTGCCATCGGCCAGGCGCGGCGCTTTGCCGGGGCGGATATACGCGGCGCCATCGCCGCCGCCATGGCCGCCCTGCCTGAGATAGAGGATTGACATCGGGGCCATATCAGGCTAAACTATCCCTAGTAATCTTGGCAATCATACTTTTTATTGAATAACCGAAAGGCGGTGCAACATGGATTTTGAAAAGATTCGCGATATGATCGCAAAGCAGATGGATATCCCGGCGGAAAGCATCACGGAGGAATCCCGCTTGGGTGAGGATCTCAAAGCCGATTCCCTCGACCTGGTGGAGTTGGTAATGGACCTCGAGCAGGAATACGGGGTGCAAATCCCCGAGGAGGCCCTGCCGAATATCAAGACCGTGGGCGATATTGCGGCATTCCTCAACAAATAGGGCCAAGCTAAAACACTCTGCCCGCATCTTGAACGGATGCGGGCCTTTTCACTTGAAGGGGTGGTGGAGATGGAGCTGGAATACATCCGGGGCAACAGCCTTCGAGCTTTGCAGCAAAAGCTGGGCTATTGCTTTTCGGATCTGCTGCTGTTGGATGCGGCGCTGACGCATACTTCCTATGTCAAGGGGGATGGAAAAGCCCACAAGCACAACGAGCGCTTGGAATTCCTGGGCGACGCGGTGCTGGAGCTATGCGTGAGCGAATATTTATACCGCAACTACCCGGAGCTCAACGAGGGCGTTATGACCCGCGCGCGGGCTGCTTCCGTATGCGAAGCTGCCCTGCACAAGGCCGCTTTGGAATTGGGCCTGGGCGAATGCCTGCGCCTGAGCCGGGGCGAGGAGCATTCCGGCGGGCGCTCTAAGCCCTCTATCTTGGCGGACGCCGTGGAGGCCGTGCTGGGGGCCATTTATCTTGACGGCGGCATGGAGGAGGCGCGCGCCTTTGCGCTTCGTCTCACCCAAGCGCAGATCCAGGATGCCGTGGCCAATGTGGACGCCAAGGATTATAAAACCATGCTGCAGGAGCATGTGCAAAAGTTGCATAAGGGCAATGTGAGCTACGAGCTCTTAGCATCCAGCGGCCCGGATCACCAAAAAACCTTTACCATGCGGGTGGTCGTGTCCGGCAAGCCCATGGGCGAGGGCAGCGGCGGCTCCAAGCAAGAGGCGGGGCAGGCCGCGGCCCGGGAAACCATGCGCATGCTGTGCATTGGGCCGGAAAAATAAGCCCGCTTGCGGGCAGAGACTTTTTGAGAGGCAGGGTTTCAGAGCATTGCGATTGACAAAGCTGGAGATCAACGGATTCAAATCCTTTGCAAAAAAAACCGAAATCGATATTCCGAGCGGCATCACTGCCATTATCGGCCCCAACGGCAGCGGCAAGAGCAACATTGCCGACGCCGTGCGCTGGGTTTTGGGGGAGCAGAGCGCCAAGGCCCTGCGCGGCGCGAAAATGGAGGACGTGATCTTCAACGGCACGGAATCACGCAAGCCGCAGGCCTTCTGTGAGGTCACCCTTACATTCGATAATTCGGATGGCGAGCTGCCTACGGAATTCGCCGAGGTGAGCATTACCCGCCGGGTTTACAGGAGCGGCGAGAGCGAATACCTCATCAACCGTTCCGCCTGCCGCTTAAAGGATATCCAGGCCCTTTTCCGCGATACGGGGGTGGGTAAGGAAGGCTATTCCATTATCGGCCAGGGCCGGGTGGAAGAGATCCTTTCCAACAAATCGGGCGACCGTAGAGCCGCCTTTGAGGAAGCGGCCGGCGTGATGAAATACCGCGTGCGCAAGGAAGAGGCCGAACGCAAGCTGGAAAACACCAAAAAGAACCTGGTGCGCATTCAGGATATCTTAGAAGAATTGGAAAACCAGGTGGGCCCGCTGGAAGAACAGAGCGCGGACGCGCGGGAATTCCTGCGCCTTCGGGAAGAGCTGCGGGAGATCGAGGTAAACGTATTTTTATATGAATACGACAAGCTCAGCGAACGGCTTACCTCCCTTGAGCAGGCTTTAAACCAATTCGATGAAGAAATCGCCTCGGCCACCGCCCTTTCCGAAAAGCTGGGGCAGGATTGCGTAGCTGCGGAGGATAAGGAGCGGCGCTTGAGCAGCGCCATATCGGAGGTGCAGAATAAGCTGCTCTCGGCTTCCTCCGGCGCGGAGGCCCACGCGGGCTCCGCCAAGGTGTTGCAGGAGCGCATGGCCAACCTCGTGCGTGAGCGCGAGCGCCTGGAGGCGGACGGGGCCGAATATGCCAGCCGCGCCGCAGCGCTGCGCGTGCAGATCGACGAGCTTGCCAAAGAGGCCGAGCAGGCGCAGGCAGCCAAGGCGGAGAGCAGCGCAGCCTTGGGGGAAACCGAAAAGAAGCGCACAGCCATGCAGGCGGATATTGAGGGCCGCGAGGCCGAGGCGGAACGCCAGAAGAACGCCATGATCGAGGCGCTCAACCGTTTGAGCGACGCCAAGAGCCGCATCTCTCGCCTCGAAGCCATCAAGACCACCCTGCTCGAGCGCATCCGTGAAACCGAAGAGCGCGGGGACGAGATCAAGGCGGACGGGGAAAAGCTGGCCGAGGAATTTGAGACGCTCGACGCGCATTATCGTCGCCTCAAAAGCGCCTACGACGAAAAGTTAGCGGCTAAAACACAGGCCATCGAGCGGGTGAACGAGCTGCAAAGCGGCGTTAAGGCCGCGCAGGAGGCCCTGCGCAAGGTGGAGCAGCAGACCCAGGCCGCCACCAGCCGCGTAAAGGTGCTGGAGGAAATGAAGCGGGCCTACGAGGGCTATTATACCAGCGTGCGCAACCTCTTAAAGGATGCGGATCGGGATACGGCCCTGGGCCGCCGCATCGAGGGCGTGGTGGCGGAGTTGATCCGCGTGCCCCAAGAATATGAAGTAGCCATCGAAATGACGCTGGGCAGCGGCTTGCAAAATATCGTCACCCCTACGGAAGAGGATGCCAAGAAGGTTATCGAGCACCTGCGCAGCCGCCAGTATGGACGGGCCACCCTTTTGCCTGTCACCATCATGCGCTCCCGCCTTTTAAGCGATATTGAGCTATCTTATTGCCGGGTAGATGGCTACCTGGGCGTGGCCAGCGATTTGGTGGGCTTTGAAGAGCGTTACCGCGGCATTTTCGAAAACTTATTGGGCCGCACGGTGCTGGTAAAGGATTTGGACGCGGGTATCGCCATCAACAAGCGGGCCAGAGGGGGATTCCGCATCGCCACGCTGAAAGGGGATATCATCAACCCCGGCGGCTCCATGACCGGCGGCAGCACGCAGAAGCGGGAATTTAGCCTCATCGGCCGTGAGCGTGAGATCGAAGAGCTGCAAAAGGGCCTCGAGAGCCTCAAAAAGCAGGCGGCTGCCAAAGCGGCGGAGGTAGAGGCCCTGGGCGAAGAGATCCTCCATGCCAACCGCGCGCTTGAGGAGGCCGCCGAGGCCATCCACGCGCAGGATCTGGAGGTTGCCACCCAGCGCGAGAAGGTGGAGGCTCTGCGGCAATACGTAGAAGAGAATAAGCAGCAGCAGGAGCGTGTGGAACTGGAAAGCACCCAGCTGCGGGATAATATTGAGAATATCGACGAGCAATGCGGCGAGGCGCGGCAGGACCAGAGCAGCCTGGAAGAGGGCCATGTGGCCACGCAGGAGGATATCCGCCGCATGCAGGCGGAGCTCACCGCCCTGCGGCTGGAATATGAAAAGGTGAACGAGGCCGCCACCGAGGATAAAGTGGCCTTGGTGGCCCGCGAAAAGGAAGCCCAGGCTGCTTATCAGGCCCTCGAGCGCATGCGGCGGGAAGCGGAGGCCCTCGAAAAACAGGCTGCGCAAGCCCTGCTCGCCGCCGAGGAAGGCACGGCCCAATTTCTGACCCTGCAAAAGGAGCTTTCGGAGCTTGGCAGCAGCATCGACGTGGAGCGCAAGGATATCGACGGCCTCACGGATCAGCTGCGGGCCATGGAGGAGGAACGAGCCCAACACCTCACGGCCCTGGATGAAATGCGCGAGCGCCGCGAAAAGAACGCCATCGACCTGGGCGACCTAAGGGAGCGGCGGCATAAATCCGAGCTCAACCAGAGCCGCTCGCAGCTGGAGCTGGCGAATATGCAGGATCGCATCTGGAACGACTACGAGCTGACCTATGAAAACGCCCAGCCCCTGCGCCGCAACATCACTATCACTGCCAGCCATGTGCGGGTAGATGAATTAAAAAAGTCGATCCGCGCCCTTGGCGACGTCAACGTGAACGCCATCGAGGATTACCGCAATGTGAAGGAAAGGTTCGACGCCCTGCGCGCCCAGTATGACGACCTGACCCAGGCCGAAGCGGACTTGCAGGTGTTGATCGCGGACCTGGTGCGCACGATGGAAGTGGAGTTCAAGCGCCAGTTCGCCTTGATCCAGCAGAATTTTGCCACGGTTTTCGTGGAGCTTTTCGGCGGCGGCAGGGCGGAGTTGGTGCTCGGCGACGAGAAGGATATCCTCAATTGTGAGATCGATATCATCGCGCAGCCCCCGGGTAAAAAGCTACAGCTTTTATCCCTGCTCTCGGGCGGGGAGCGGGCGCTCACGGCCATCGCGCTGCTCTTTGCCATCCTCAAGCTCAAGCCTACGGCATTTTGCATCCTGGATGAGATCGAGGCCGCGCTGGACGAGGCCAACGTATCCAACTTTGCGGAATACGTGCGCAATTATTCGGAGAATACCCAGTTCATCCTCATCACCCACCGCAAGGGCAGCATGCAGGTATGCGATTCGCTCTATGGCGTGGCGATGGAGGAAAAGGGCGTGTCCAAGGTGGTATCCGCCCGCTTTAGCGAGATCGCGTAAAGGGAGCATAGAGAATCTATGGCGAATTTTTTTGATAAACTACGCCAGGGCCTGGCTAAGACCGGCGGCGGGATGCTGGCCGGTATCTTTGCGGGCGATGAGCGTATAGACGGCGATTTTTTTGATGAGTTGGAAGAAGCCCTTATCGTGGCGGACGTGGGCATGGAGACTACAGCCGCCTTAATCGGCCAACTGCGCGAGGCCATCAGCCGGGATAAGCTGCACACCCGCAGCGAGGCGCGGCAGGCGCTGGCCGCTATCCTGGCCGCCGCCATGGAACCGAAAACGGACTTTGCGCCCGAGCGCGGCCCGGCGGCCCTATTGATCGTGGGCGTAAACGGCGTGGGCAAAACCACATCTTTGGGCAAGCTGGCCCATTATTATAAAGCCGCGGGCCGAAGCCCCATGCTGGCCGCCGCGGATACCTTTCGCGCGGCCGCTGCCGAGCAACTGACTGTTTGGGCCGAGCGGGCGGACGTGTCTATCGTCAAGCAGGGCGAGGGGGCGGATCCGGCGGCCGTGGTGTTCGACGCGATTTCCTCCTTCAAGGCCCGGGGCCGGGATATTCTGCTGGTTGATACGGCCGGGCGGCTGCACAATAAGAAAAACCTGATGGACGAGCTGGCCAAGATGCGCCGCGTCCTCAGCCGGGAACTGCCGGATATCCCCTGCGAGGCCCTTCTGGTGCTGGATGCAACCACCGGCCAGAACGCCATCGCCCAGGCCAAGGCCTTTGGCGAGGCCACGGGGCTGACGGGCGTGATCCTCACCAAGCTTGACGGCACCGCTAAGGGCGGTGTGGCCCTGGCCGTAAGGGCCCAGCTGGGCGTGCCCGTGCGTTTCGTGGGCGTGGGTGAGGGCATAGACGACCTTTTGCCCTTTGACGCGGCTTCTTTCTCCAAGGCGCTGCTGAATCTTTAGGGCAACGATATGCCCCATGCTGTCTACGCGGGCGGCGCATCTATAGTTTCCCTGCAAAAAGTGCTTGACATGGCCCCTGATTGGGTTATAATACTATAGGTGTCAAGTAGAATGCCTTTACAGTCCGAGGGAGGGATTGGATGCGGGAGCATGTGGAGCTGGGCATGCTGCTCAGCCGCTACGGCGCGCTGCTTACAGAGCGGCAGCGCACGCTGCTGGCCCTCTCTGTAGATGAAGACCTGTCCCTTTCCGAAATCGCGGAGCAGGCGGGCATATCGCGCCAGGCCGTGCTGGACGCCATCAAGCGGGCGGAAAGCCAGCTTTATGCCTTCGAAGCGGCGCTGGGGATGGAAAAGCTGACCCGTACCCTGCGCAAAAAGGCCGAAGCCCTCGCCGCCCTGCCCGCCGTGGCCGGGAATGCAGAGGCCCAAGCCCTGAGCAGGGAGATATTGGAGATCATCAACGATGGCGTTTGAAGGCCTTTCGTCCAAATTACAAAATGTTTTTAAAAAGCTCACCGGCCGTGGCAAGCTCAACGAGAAAGATGTGAAGGAAGCCATGCGCGAGGTGAAGCTCGCCCTTTTGGAGGCGGATGTCAGCTTTGCCGTGGTCAAAAAGTTTATCGCAGCCGTAACGGAGCGGGCTGTGGGCGCGGAGGTGCTCGAAAGCCTCACGCCGGGCCAGCAGGTGATCAAGATCGTCAATGAAGAGCTGACCAGCCTCATGGGCGGGGCGAACGCAAAGCTGGAATTCGGCTCCAAAAGCCCGGCCGTGGTGCTGTTGTGCGGCCTGCAGGGCGCGGGCAAAACCACGATGACGGGCAAGCTGGGGGCCTATTTGCAAAAGCAATTCGGTAAATCCCCGCTGCTCGTGGCCTGCGATATCTACCGCCCGGCAGCCATCCGCCAATTGCAGGTGGTAGGGGAAAAGCTCAAACTGCCCGTGTTTGAGCGCGGCCAGCAAAGCCCCGTGCAAACGGCCAAGGAGGCCGTGGATTACGCCCGCTCGCATATGCTCGATTTGGTCATCGTGGATACGGCGGGCCGCCTGCACATAGACGAGGCCATGATGGAGGAGATCGCCGCTCTGCGCGACGAATTGAACCCCGCCGAAATTCTTCTGGTTGTAGACGCCATGACCGGCCAGGATGCCGTCAACGTGGCCCAGGCGTTTAATGAAAAGCTGGCCCTCACCGGCGTAATCGTGACCAAGCTCGACGGCGATACCCGCGGCGGCGCGGCCCTCTCTGTGCGGGAGGTCACGGGCCGGCCCATCAAATTCTGCGGCACTGGGGAAAAGCTCACGGATATCGAGCCGTTTTATCCGGACCGCATGGCCGGCCGCATCCTGGGCATGGGCGATATGATGACCCTCATCGAAAAGGCGCAAACCGCCTTCGATGAAAAAAAGGCCTTGGAGCTTACGAACAAGCTGCGCAGCAACGATTTCACGCTGGAAGATTTCATGGCGCAGATGGAGCAGATGAAAACCATGGGCTCCATGCAGGATATCCTGGCCATGATGCCGGGAGCGGCAGCTTCCAAGCTGGGCACTGTGGAGCTCGACGAAAAGCAGACAGAGCGCACCTTGGCCATTATCCGCTCGATGACGGCGCAGGAGCGCCGTAAGCCTGAGCTGATCAACGCCAGCCGCCGCCGGCGCATCGCCGCGGGCAGCGGCAACGCCGTGCAGGATGTGAACCGGCTGCTCAACCAATTCGAAGCCACGCGCAAGATGATCCGTCAGCTCACTGGCGGTAAGATCAAAAAGGGCAGGCGCGGCTTCAATCCCTTTGGCTTTTAACGCTGGTTTCTGAGGCGACATGCTTTTGAAATAAATAACTATCCATTTTTTCAGGAGGAAATTTACTATGCTTAAGATCAGGCTGCGCCGCATGGGCGCGAAGAAGGCTCCCTTCTACCGCATCGTGGTGGCGGATTCCCGCGCGCCCCGCGACGGCGCTTTTGTGGAGGAGCTCGGCTATTACGACCCCACCAAGAGCCCCATCGAGCTTAACGTCAACAACGAAAAGGCTGCCGAATGGCTTAAGAGCGGCGCACAGCCCACGGAAACCGTGCGCGCCTTGCTTAAAAAGTCCGGCGCGCTGCAGTAATGGAGCAGGTCGGGGAGCAAGCCATGGGAGAGCTGGTTAAATACATTGCTATGAATCTCGTGGATAAGCCCGAAGAAGTCAAGGTGGAAGTAAAAGAGGGCGAGAGTTCCACGGTGATCGAGCTGAGCGTCGCGCCCGAAGATATGGGCAAGGTGATCGGCAAGCAGGGCCGCATCGCTAAGGCGATACGCACCGTGGTGCGGGCCGCTTCTGTAAAGGAAAATAAAAAATACATCGTGGAGATCCTCGGCTAAAGCCGACTCTCCGCCTTTGAAAGATCATGGGGTTCGGAGGCCATAGCCCCCGGCGGCTATATTCCGGCTTCGGCGGCATGTGCGCCGAAACGGATGAAAGCTGCAGGCTTTCGTTCCCCACAGGGTTTGCTGGCCGTGCCGCCAGGCACAAGCAAACCCTGCAAACTCAAAAATGTGGCGGCAGCCACCTTTTTGAATTATGCAGGAATATTTGCGCATTGGCCTGATTTTGCGGCCCCATGGCGTACATGGGGCGGTTAAGCTTCAGCCGCTGACCACGGACAACCGGCGCTTCCTAAAGCTTAAGGAAGCCTATATCGAGCAGAATGGGGAATACATACCCGTAGAAGCTATCGAGATCAGCGTGCAGCCGGACGTTGTTTTCCTGCGCCTTTCGTTTTGCGATAGCAGGGAGCAGGCGGAAGCCCTGCGGGGCAAATACCTCTGCGTAGACCGGGCGCACGCGGCCAAGCTGCCGGCAGGGCGCTATTTCGTGGCGGATCTGATCGGCTGCGCCGTGGAGGATAGCAATGGCAAATCCTTAGGGAAGCTGACGGATATATTGGAGACGGGCGCGAACGACGTATACGTGATCAAGGGGGAGAAGACGCTGCTGATCCCCGCTCTGAAAAAGCTTTTGCAGCATGTGGATGTGCAAAGCGGGCGCATCATTCTCGATGCGGAAGTTTTGGAGGAGGTGGGTCTTTTTGAGGATTGACGTGCTCACGCTCTTTCCCGAAATGTTCGAAGGCGTGCTGGGCGGCAGCATGCTGGGCCGGGCGCAAGAGGCGGGCATTCTCGATTGCCGCTTACACAACATCCGCGATTGGTCGCTCAACAAGCACCACAATGCGGATGATTATCCCTTTGGCGGGGGCGCGGGCATGGTGATGATGGCGCAGCCGATTTGGGATTGCATCGAAGAAGTGGATCCGAATCACGAGGCCCTTCGCATCGCTCTTTTGCCCCGGGGCGAAAGGCTTGGCGTACCCATGGCCCGCGAGCTTAGCAAAAAGGAGCGCATCTTGCTCCTTTGCGGCCATTACGAAGGGGTGGATGAGCGGGCGCTTTCCAAAATGGATATGGAAGTTTCCATTGGCGATTATGTGCTCACAGGCGGGGAGCTGCCCGCCATGGTGTTGATCGATTGCCTGAGCCGCTTCATCCCGGGCGTGCTGGGCAGCGAACAGTCCGCCGAGGAGGAGAGCTTTTCAGACGGCCTGCTGGAATACCCGCAATATACCCGCCCTGCGGAATTCAACGGCCTGGCTGTGCCGGAAGTGCTGCTTAACGGCAACCACGCGCACATCAACCGTTGGCGGCGGGATATGTCCCTCAAAATGACGCTGGAGCGCCGCCCGGAACTCTTGGAAGAAGCGCGGCTCGATAAAAAGGACTTAGCCTATTTAGAAAGCCTGAAAAAGACGGAGAATTAGGTGAATTTGTGGTTGCGCCCACCGCGCGGCCATGTTATAATGCACTTTGTGACAACGGGCGGTCCAATGCCGATAAGCGGTACGAACGTCTGGGAGAGAGGAGAAAAATAAAATGTCCGACATCATTCGTGAACTGGAAAAAGAACAACTCCGCACCGATCTTCCCAAGCTGGAAGTGGGCGATACCGTTCGGGTATTCGTTAAGGTCGTGGAAGGCTCCCGCGAGCGCCTGCAAAATTTTGAGGGCGTGGTCATCAAGATCCAGGGCGGCGGCATCCGCAAATCCTTTACCGTGCGCCGTGTATCCTATGGCGTGGGCGTGGAGCGTACCTTCCCCTACAACAGCCCCCGCGTAGGCCGCATCGAAGTGGTGCGCCATGGTAAAGTGCGCCGGGCCAAGCTGTTCTACCTGCGGGATCGCGTGGGCAAGGCCGCCAAGGTGGTCGAGCGCATCGTGATGAGCGACAAGAACAAGTAATCGACCTGATATGCATGAAAAACCCCCGGTGCCTGCGGGCATATGGGGGTTTCCTTATATCGGGCGCGTAAGGCCCGTAGCAAGCGAAAATAAAGGAGCGGCTATGCTGATACAATGGTATCCCGGCCACATGGCCAAAGCCCGGCGTATGCTGGTGGAAAATCTCAAGCTGATCGACGTGGTGGTGGAGATCGTGGATGCGCGCGCGCCCATCGCCACCCGCAATCCGGATTTTGACGACCTATTTGTCGGCAAGAAGCGCATCGCCCTGTTAAATAAGAGCGATTTGGCAGACCCGGTCGCGACCAAGGCGTTTATCCGCGCCTTCAAGGAGCAGGGTGTAAAAGCGATGGAGTTCGTAGCGACCAATTCCGCTAAAAAGGCGGCAGCCGTGGAGCTTTTGCAGGGGGCCGTGCAGGAGGAAGTGGATCGGCTTTTGCAAAAGGGCGTGCACAAAACGGTGCGGGTCATGGTGGTGGGCATACCCAACGTGGGCAAATCCACCTTTATCAACCGCATCGCTGGCGCCAATCGCGCGCAGGTGGGGGATAAGCCAGGCGTAACCAAGGGTAAACAATGGGTCAAGGTAGGGCCCTATCTTGAGCTAATGGATACCCCCGGCCTTTTGTGGCCCAAGCTGGAGGATGAACTTTTGGCCAGGCACCTTGCGTTCATCGGCTCCATCAAGGATGATATTATGGATGTGGAGCAATTGGCGGCCCTGCTTTTGCAGGAGCTAATGTCCCTTTGCCCGGATGCCTTGACCGCCCGCTACAAGAAGCTGGAAGCGGGTATGGAGCCCCACGCATTGCTCGCGGGCGTTTGCCAAAGCCGGGGATTTTTACTCTCCGGCGGCCTGCCGGATACGGAGCGGGGCGCGCGCATCGCCCTGGATGAATTCCGAGCAGGCAAGATCGGCAGGGTTACGCTGGATAAGCCCGGTTACGAAAGGCAGGATGGAGATGGAAAGAAAGCCTAAGCCTAGCGAGGATGAGCGCCTCTTTGCGCTTTCCAGCCTGGAACGGGAATATTGGCAAGCCGGCAAATCTGTGGCCGGCGCGGATGAAGTGGGCCGCGGCCCGCTGGCCGGGCCGGTGGTGGCGGCCGTGGTGCTGCTGCCAACAGAATGCCTCATTGCGCGTGTAAATGACTCCAAAAAGCTCTCGCCGGCCAGGCGGGAGGCCCTGTATCCTATCATTATAGAAAAAGCGCTGGCCTATGGCCTGGGTTGGGCATGGCCAGAGCAGATCGACGCGCTGAACATCCGTCGGGCCACCTTCCTGGCCTTTCGGTTGGCCTATGCGGCGCTGCAAACAAAACCGGACGTCCTCTTCGTGGACGGCCGAGATAAGCTTGATATAGCTGCTGCGCAGGAGGCCATTATCCACGGGGATGCGCGTTGCCATTGCATCGCCGCCGCCTCCATCATCGCCAAGGTAGAGCGGGATCGCTATATGGAAGCGCAGGATGCGCTATACCCGGCCTATGGCTTTGCGCAAAACAAAGGTTACGGAACGGCGGCGCATATTGCGGCCCTGCGGGAGATCGGCCCCTGCCCTTTGCATAGGCGGAGCTTCATTGACCATTTCACCGGAGAAGGCTGATGGACGCGCGCAGGGGAAAGGGTCGCCTGGGCGAGGATCTGGCGGCCGCGCATCTGGCGCGGGCGGGCTATGAAATATTGGCGCGCAACTACCGGGCTTTGGGCTGCGAGCTGGATATCATTGCCCAAAGGGCGGATACGCTGGTTTTTGCCGAGGTGAAGGCCCGGCGGGGCTGCGCTTACGGCCTTGGCCGCGAGGCCGTGGGCCTAGTCAAGCAGGAGCATTTGATCCGCGCCGCGCAGGCCTATTTGCAGGCCAACGATTGCTTCGAACGGTTTTGCCGCTTCGATGTTTTGGAGGTCGATCTGGCGAGCGGCCGGGTCGAGCATATTGAGGGCGCTTTCACTCTATAAAGAAGCATATAAGTAAACTTTTCAGATTTCCGTGTGGTTTGCCTTTCTATGTGGTAAAATAGACCTAATTATGGATAGGTTTGGAACGAGATTTATGCGCAGACTCAAAGCGGTTTTCTTTGCTTTCATCCTGCTGCTGCTCCCGGCCCTGGCTTTGGCGGGCGAGCCTGTGGCCCTAACCAACGCCGATTTTGGTGAGGTGGGTCTGGCGGACGGTCTGCCCCTTGGCTGGTACGCGGAGAGCTGGCTTAATGGCGAAGGCCAATACGCCATCGAACGGACGCTGGATGAAGCCGGCGGTCCGGCTTTGTGCATCGACAATTTGGTTGAGAATGACGTGCGGCTCTGCCAGCGCATCCCTGTGGAGGGGGGCGGACTCTACCGCCTTTCCTGCGAGGCGCGGGCGGAAAACGTTGTAGGCGGGGCTGGTGTAAACGTATCCGTGGTGGATTCGCTGGCCGCTTCCGGGCCACTGTTGGGCAGCGCGGGTTGGCAAACCATCTCCCTACTCGGCCGCGCGGATGACGGCCAGAGCGAGCTGGCCGTTTGCGTGCGTTTGGGCGGCTATGGAGCGCTTTCTGCAGGCAGGGCTTATTTTCGCAATTTCCGCGTCGAAAAGCTGGACGCTGCGCCCGCAGGGGCCGATGTGGCCTATTTTGGCGTGGCCGTAGCAGGTTCCACCGAGGATGCGGGCGCGCATAATGTGAACGAACTGCACGGGGGCGCGATGGCCGTGGCTACGATCCTGATGGCCGCGCTGGGCGCCTGGCTCTATAAGGCCTATATCGTGCGGCCCGGGGAAGGCGAGGGGGAAAAGCGATCTGCAAACGCGCAGCTGGGGTTGATCCTCAGCCTTGCTTTTTTGCTGCGCTGCGCGCTCTCCCTGCTCTTTTACGGCCATTCCATAGATATTGCCTGCTTCATGGCCTGGGCCAATACCCTGGCTGAAAATGGGCCCGGGGCTTTCTATACATCCGGCATGTTCGCCGATTACCCGCCGGGGTATATGTATGTGCTGTGGTTCACGGGCAGCCTAGGGAAGCTTCTTGGCCTAAGCTACGGCGGCGCCGGCTATGTGCTTTTGACCAAGATGCCCGCCATCCTCAGCGATTTAGGCGCGGCCTATCTCGTTTTCCGCATGGCGGACAAGCGCTTTGAGCGCCGGGTGGCCCTGGCCCTCTGTTGCGCCGTTGCCTTCAATCCGGCCATGGCCTTCCTCTCGGGCGGCTGGGGCCAGATCGACCAGGTGTTGACCCTCCTGCTGGTGTTTGCCCTTTGGCTGTTCCTCGAAAACCGCCTGGAGCTTTGCGGCCTCGCCTATGGCGTGGCCATCCTGGTCAAGCCGCAGGCGCTGATGGCGGGGCCGCTTTTAGCCGCCGCTTATTTCATCAAAATCAAAGACCAGGGCTGGAAATCCGCCCTGCGCACCCTTTGGGCCGTGCTTTTGGCCGTGGGATCCATTCTCCTGCTCAGCCTGCCCTTTGGCGGCGGGCAGGGCAGCGTGGAGCTAAGCCTCTTGGGCATGACTTTCCAAGGCCCCTGGGTGCTGCAAAAGCTCCTGGGTACGGCCACGAGCTACCCTTACGCCAGCATCGAGGCCTTCAACCTTTTTTCTCTCTTTGGCGGCAACTGGCAGAATGTGGATGCGCCCTTCCTCTTTTCCATCAGCTATGGGCAGTGGGGTACGGCCTGTATCGGCCTTTCCGTATTTATTTCGATCTGGATGTACATAAAGGGCCGCAGGGAGCGGGGCTGTTTAGCCCTGTGTACGGCATTTTTGCTGGCCGCTCTCTTTGTGCTGGGGCAATATATGCACGAGCGCTATCTTTTCCTGGTGTTGCTGCTGATCCTGATCAGCTTCATCTACTATGGGGATCGGCGGCTGTTTCTTTGCTTTGTGTTCTTTACCTGCTCCCTGCTGCTCAATTCCCTGGCCGCCTTCATGGTGGTTAAGGATACGGCCCTGCGGGGGGAGGAGTACCTCTTCATCACGCGCTTGGGTTCGGCCCTCACCGTGGCGGCCTTTGCTTATTTCGCCTGGTCCTGCTATGATATCACCGTAAAGCGGCGCACTTCGCCCGCCTTTGAGGGAGATCGGCGCGCGGCGGATATCCGGCCCGGCCTGGACGCGCAAAAGCAGGAGAAGGATGCCCGCTTCACCAAGCGGGATAGGCTTTGGTGTGGCGCGCTCACGGGCCTTTACGCCCTAGTGGCCCTGCTCAACCTGGGCACGCTGCAAGCCCCGGAAACGGCCTGGCAGGCGGGCGTGCGGGAGGGCGTGACCATCCGCCTCGAAAAGGAGGCCGCGCTTTCCGGTATCCGGGTATTCGGCGGGCTGTATACGGGTGCGGCGGAATTCACGGATGATAAGGGCAATTCCTTTGCCTATACGGAAGATCACGGCGATATGTTCCGCTGGGCCAAGATCGGCGGCGAGGGCTGGGAAACCGGCGCGGTGACCCTTCGAGTGACCGAGGGCTCCGTGTGGTTCAATGAGATCGCCTTTTTTGACGAGGATGGCGACCAAGTGCCTATCGCCTCCTGCGAGCCTTTGGCCGATGCGCCGGGCCTGGCGGATGCGGCCCTGCTGATCGACGAGCAGGATCAAGCGCCGGCTGCGCCCTCATACCTTAACGGCATGTATTTCGACGAGCTATATCATGCCCGTACGGCTTATGAACACTTGCACGGCCTGGCACCCTATGAGAATTCCCACCCGCCGCTGGGCAAGGTGTTCATTATGCTGGGCATTGCCCTCTTTGGTATGAATACCTTTGGCTGGCGTATCGTGGGCACGCTTTTCGGCATTGCTATGGTGCCCATCCTCTATCTGTTTGCCAAACGGCTTTTCAAGCGCAGCGATTACGCCCTTTTATGCGCGGGCTTGTTCGCCTTTGATTTCATGCACTTTTCGCAAACGCGCATCGCTACCATCGATGTGTTCGGCGTGTTCTTCATCCTGCTGATGTTCTATTTCATGCACGAATACTATTGCATGAATTTCTTCACGGATGGCTTGGGGGCCACACTCAAGCCCCTGGCCTGGGCGGGGGTATTCTTCGGCTTGGGCGCTGCCAGCAAGTGGATATGCATCTACGCGGGGGGCGGCCTGGCGGTGATTTTTTTCACCTCCCTGGGCCAGCGCTATATGGAATACCGCAAGCAGATCCGCAGCGGGGATGTGAAAAAGCGAGCCCAGGTAGCGCGCTTCTGGCGGCAGGCGGCGCTGACTCTTCTATGGTGCTGCCTGTTCTACATATTGGTGCCGGTGTGCATCTATTTGGCATCCTACCTGCCCTATGTGCTTTCCGAAATGCACTATGACCTTGGTGGTATTTGGGATTTCCAAAAGTTCATGTTCGATTACCACAGCAACCTTACGGCTACCCACCCCTACGAATCCCCCTGGTGGCAGTGGCCGCTCAACCTGCGGCCCGTATGGTATTATGTGGGTTATGATGTGCGCGCGGGCTATGCCTCCACCATTTCCGCCTTTGGCAACCCGGCGGTATGGTGGGCCTGCTCCTTGGGGACATTGATTTTAGCGGTGCGGTTGATCCTGGGCAACATCCGCCAGGAAAAGGGCATGTTCGTGCTGATGGTGGCGGTTTGCGCCAACTATCTGCCGTGGGTGCTGGTGACCCGCTGCACCTTTGCCTACCACTATTTCGCCACGGTGCCCTTCCTGATTTTGTGTACGGGCTATCTCTTGTGGGAGGCGGAGGCGCGGCGCCCATCCATCGCCCCGTTCAAATGGCTGTGGCTGGGTGTAAGCATCGCCCTCTTTGCGCTGTTTTACCCGGTGATCTCCGGCCTGGCCGCGCCAGAGTGGTATATACACTGGTTGGAATGGTTGCCCAGCTGGACGTTTTTGGGCTATTGAGGAAGGCTTATGTTGCAAAAGGAAAATTTGTATCAACTGCTGCGCTTCGGCCTGGTGGGCGTGCTAAATACCCTGGTGGATTTTGGCGCCTACCAGCTTTTGGTGTGGCTGGGCCTGCATTATGTTCTGGCCCAATGCCTTTCTTATAGCTGCGGCCTGCTCAACAGCTATTTTTTCAACAGCCGCTGGACCTTCCGCCAGGAGAAGAAATACACGCAAAAAGAATTTCTGCGCTTTTTGCTGGTCAACCTTTGCGCATTGGTCCTTTCCATACTTTTGCTTCGCCTGTGCTATGAGGTGCTGGGCATCGAGAGCAACCTCGTCGCCAAGGGTATCGTCACGGTTTTTGTGATGCTGGTCAATTTCATCGCCAACAAGCTTTTCGTATTCAAATAACGCCCGCAGCGCTTCCGTTATCTGCTATCTGCAGCCCGGCGGGCGGGGGAGGCAAACTATGCTTGCAAAAATACATAGCTTTGGCCTAAGCGGCCTGCTTGGCTTTGCCGTGGAGGTAGAGGTGGACGTGAGCGCGGGCCTGCCCGCATACGATACCGTGGGCCTGCCGGATGCCGCCGTGCGCGAATCCCGCGAGCGGGTGCGCTCCGCCCTGCGCAACAGCGGCTTTGAGTTTCCCATGCGCCGCCTCACCATCAACCTGGCCCCGGCGGATATGAAAAAAGAAGGCACCCTTTATGACCTGCCCATCGCCTTGGGGATTTTGGCCGCCACGGAACAGATACCGCCGGAATCGGCGGCATCCTATCTTTTCTTGGGCGAGCTGGCCCTGGATGGGGCGGTGCGGGGCATAAACGGCGTGTTGCCCATGTTGATCAGCGCCCGGGAGAGCGGCATAAAAAGGGTGGTCGTACCCGCGGAGAACGCGGCCGAGGCCGCCCACATCGGGGATATCTCGGCCTATGCCGTGAAAAGCCTCAGCGAAGCCGCCGCCCTTTTACGCGGCCAGGCGGAGTCTGTACCCATCGCCCGGGGCGAGTGGAAGGGCGAGGCTACGGAGGGGTATAACGACTTTGCCGATATTAAGGGCCAGCAGGGAGCCAAGCGGGCTGCCGAGATTGCCGCGGCGGGCGGGCATAACCTGCTTCTGGTGGGCACGCCGGGCAGCGGCAAAACCATGCTTGCCAAGGCCATCCCCTCCATTTTGCCGGCGCTCACTTTTGGGGAAGCGCTGGAGATCACGAAAATCCACTCCATCATGGGCAACCTGCGGGGCTCTGACTCCATTGCCCTCAGGCGGCCCTTCCGAGCGCCGCATCATAACGCTTCCACGGCTGCGCTGGTGGGCGGCGGCTCTAAGGCCTTGCCTGGCGAGATCAGCCTGGCGCATTTCGGCGTACTCTTTTTAGATGAATTTCCGGAGTTCCAAAAAGACGCGCTCGAAGCCCTGCGCCAGCCCATGGAGGATGGTATGGTCACCATCACCCGGGCGGCCATGCGGGCAAGCTACCCGACGCAATTCATGCTGGTGGCCGCCATGAACCCCTGCCCCTGCGGCTATTATGGCGGCAGGCAGGACAGGTGCCGCTGCACGCCCGCCCAGATCAGCCGCTACCGTGGCCGGATCTCCGGGCCGATGCTGGACCGCATCGACCTGCATGTGGAAATGACGGAGGTGGGCTATGAGGATATCGCGGGCCGTGCGCCGGGCGAACCCAGCGCCGCCATTAGGGCCCGGGTGGATGCTGCGCGCGACCGCCAGCGGGCGCGCTACCAGGGCGAGGGCATCCTCTTCAACGCCCAGCTTACGGAGGCGCAGATGCAGCGCTTTTGCCCCTTAGATGATAAGGCCGAGGCTCTTTTGAGGCGGGCCTTCACCGCGCTTGACCTGAGCGCCCGGGCTTACGGCCGGGTTCGCAAGGTGGCCCGCACCATCGCCGATGTGGAGGGCAGCGAGGTCATAAGGCCGGAGCACATCGCCGAAGCTGTGCAATATCGGAGTTTAGATCGCAAATATTGGGGAGGATAGGCCATGCAGGAGGAAGCGCGCAGATACCGCCTTTGGCTCAGCTTTGTGCTGGGCACGGCCCACGCCCGCGTTCAAGCGTTGCTGGATGCATACGAGGGCGACGGCAAGGCCGTTTTCCGCGAGGCGGCGCTGGGCTGCCTGCCCGGCGCGATCCAGCGGGAGTTGGAGGGGAATGCCCTGTTGCAGCAGAAGGCCAGTGAAGCCTATATCGACCAATGCCTAGGGTATATGGCCCGCCACGGCATCGAGGCCGTGCTGCTGGAGGATGAAAACTACCCTGCGCTCTTGCGCCACATCTACCGCCCGCCCACAGCGCTGTATGTGCGGGGGCGATTGCCCAAGCGCATCCCGCTGCCTCTGGCGCTGATCGGTTCGCGCAAATGCACGGATTACGGCAGGCAGATGGCCTTGGCGCTTTCCAAAGAGCTGGCGGAGCAGGGCGTATGCGTGGTATCCGGCCTCGCTTACGGCATTGACTGCCTCTGCGCCCAGGGCGCGCTGGCAGCGGAGGGGAACGATTTTCCGACCATCGCCGTGCTGGGCGGCGGGGTGGATGTGGTTTACCCGGCTGCCAATCGAAGGGAATACGACCTGATCGTGGAGCGGGGGGCCGTGGTATCCGAGCATTTGCCGGGCACCAAACCGCTGGCCGCGCATTTCCCCCAGCGTAACCGCATCATCAGCGGCATCAGCCGCGGCGTGGTCGTCATCGAGGCGGCAAAGCAAAGCGGTACCAGCATCACCGTGGATTGCGCCCTTGAGCAGGGGCGGGACGTGTTCGCCCTGCCGGGCAGGCTCACGGATATCACCAGCGAGGGCGCCAACCGCATGATCAGCGAAGGCACGGCCAAAGCCGTAAACGGCGCTAAAGATATTTTAGAGGAATACGGCGTGGAAATAAAAGCGAAAGAGCCTGTGAAAACGGTGGATGAAAGCGCCCTTTCCTTTGAGCAAACGCTGATCCTTAGGCTGCTGCAGGCGGGGGAGCGCAGCGCCGACGATTTGGCCGAAATGACGGGCTTTTCCCCCTCGGTTTTAAATTTCGCCTTGACAGACATGGAATTTTCGGGAATAATTAAGCAATCGCGCGGCAGGCTCTATAGCCTGTGAGCGGCGCGGTCACCGATCAAGGGAATCGATTCTAAAATTGATCAAAATATTGCAAACGGTGTGCAGCATGTGGAGGTAGTCGCTTAGATGGCGGAAACGTTAGTGATCGTCGAGTCCCCGGCAAAGGCCAAGACGATAGGCAAGTTTTTAGGTACGAAATATAAGGTGGTGGCCTCCAACGGTCACGTGCGGGATCTACCCAAGAGCCAGTTGGGTGTGGATGTGGAGCATGACTTCTCGCCCAAATACATCACCCTCAGAGGCAGGGGCGATGTGCTCGAGACCATCCGCAGAGAGGCCAAGGCCGCCAAAAAGATATATCTCGCAACCGACCCCGATATGGAAGGGGAAGCCATCAGCTGGCATTTGGCGCAGATTCTCAAGCTGGATCCGGATTCCAAGTGCCGCATCGAGTTTAATGAGATTACCGCGAACACAGTGAAAAACAGCGTAAAATCCGCCAGAGCTATCGATATGCATTTGGTGGACGCGCAGCAGGCCCGCCGCGTGCTCGACCGATTGGTCGGTTATAAGATCAGCCCCATCCTCTGGGCCAAGGTGCGCCGGGGCCTGAGCGCGGGCCGGGTTCAATCCGTGGCCTGCCGCATCCTGTGCGACCGCGAAAAGGAGATTATGGATTTCATTCCGGAGGAATTCTGGAACATCACCGCCCTTTTGAAGCATAAGGACAGCCGCAAGCCCCTATCCGCCAAGTTCTATGGCTATGGCGATAAAAAAACCGATATTCACAACGCGCAAGAGGCCCAGGCCGTGGTGGATGCCTCCACGCGGGCCGATTTTACAGTAACGGATATCAAGGTTAGCGAGCGGGTGCGCCACGCGCCGCCGCCCTTTACCACCAGCAGCCTGCAGCAGGAGGCCAGCCGCAAGCTGGGCTTCACCACCAAGCTTACCATGCTCATCGCCCAGCAGCTCTACGAGGGCGTGGAGATCGCCGGCCAGGGCGTGACGGGCCTTATCACCTATATCCGTACGGACTCCGTGCGCATCGCCCAGGAGGCGCAGAGCCAGGCGCTGGAGCATATCGCCGCTGCCTACGGCGCGCCGTATGTACCGGCCAAGCCTAATCTATATAAGGGCCGCAAAGGCGCGCAGGATGCGCACGAGGCCATCCGGCCCTCTAGCGTGCTCAACAGGCCGCAGGACGTGAAGGCCTCCCTCAACAACAACCAATACAAACTCTATAAGCTGATCTACGAGCGCTTCCTGGCCAGCCAGATGAGCGAGGCCAAATATGAGGTAAGCGCCGTTTCCTTTGGCTCTGACGGCTGCACCTACAAAGCCACAGGCACGCGCACCCTCTTCAACGGCTATACCGTCGTTTATACGGAAGGCCGGGACGAGGCCGAGGAAGCGGAGACCACCCTGCCCAAGCTGAGCATGGGCGAAAAGCTAGCCCTCGAACGCATAGAGCAAGAGCAGAAATTCACCCAGCCGCCGCCCCGCTATACGGAGGCTTCCTTGGTTAAAACGCTGGAAGAGAAGGGCATCGGCCGCCCCAGCACCTATGCGCCAACCATCTCCACCATCATCGAGCGGGGCTACGTGCAACGGGAGAAAAAACAGCTGATCCCCACAGAGCTGGGCTTCGTGGTCACACAGATCATGAAGGAAAACTTTCAGGATATCGTGGATGTGAAATTCACAGCCGATATGGAGACCAAGCTGGACCGGGTCAAGGATGGCGAGCAGGAGTGGAAAGACGTAATCCGCCGCTTCTACGGCCCCTTTGAGGAAACGG
The DNA here is from genome assembly GCA_034928145.1 of Candidatus Pelethousia sp. Taxonomy (GTDB): domain Bacteria; phylum Bacillota; class Clostridia; order Christensenellales; family CAG-138; genus Pelethousia. The sequence goes on from JAYFPE010000040.1 coordinate 49,565, forward strand.
TGGTCAAGGCCTCTGAGAGCATCGAGAAGGTAGTCATCGCGGACGAGGTATCGGATATCCCCTGTGAAAAGTGCGGGGCCATGATGGTCTACAAGATGGGCCGTTTCGGCAAGTTCCTGGCCTGCCCCAATTTCCCCGAATGCCGCAACACCAAGGCGATCGTGGAAAAGATCGACGTAGCCTGCCCGCAATGCGGCGCGGCCCTCATCAAGCGCAAGTCCAAGCGCGGCAAAGTCTTTTATGGCTGCGAACGCTACCCGGATTGCAGCTTCGTCTCCTGGGATCGGCCCGCCAAGGAGAAATGCCCGGCCTGCGGCCAGATGATGGTGCATAAGCTGGGCCAGAACGGGGGCTATACCGTTTGCACCAATAAAGAATGCGGGCATGTGGTGCGGCCGCAAAAAAAGGATAAGGACGAGAATGATTAACAGCCCATTGCGGACAGGGTCTACGCCTATTCCTGTGATCGGTGCCGGCCTGGCCGGTTGTGAGGCCGCGTTTCAGCTTGCTGAGCGCGGCTTAGCCGTGCGCCTATATGAAATGAAGCCGCACAGGCGCCAGCCTGCCCACAAGGCGGATACCTTCGCGGAGTTGGTATGCTCCAATTCCCTCAGATCTGATAGGCTGCAAAACGGGGCGGGCCTGATGAAGGAGGAAATGCGGCGGCTGGGGTCGCTGATCCTTTGGGCCGCGGATCAAACCCGCGTGCCGGCGGGCGGCGCTTTGGCCGTGGATCGGGAAGGATTCAGCCGCCTGGTGACACAGCGGATCGAGGCCCACCCCAATATCGAAGTGATGCACGAGGAAGTGCAAAGCCTGCCCTCTGGCCCGGCCATCGTAGCCACCGGCCCGCTCACGGATGGGCCGATGCTGGACGCCATCCAAGGCCTGTTTGGCCCGGGCCTGCATTTTTATGACGCCGCGGCCCCGGTGGTAACGCTGGAATCGATCAATATGGAAAAGGCTTTTCGCGCATCTCGCTATGAACGGGGTAGCGACTACATCAATTGCCCTATGACGCGCGAGGAATACTTCGCTTTCGTGCGGGCGCTCATTGCTGCCGAAACAGCCCCCCTGCACGAGTTTGAAACGCCCCGGGTATTTGAGGGCTGCATGCCCGTGGAGGTCATGGCGGGGCGCGGGGAGATGACCTTGACCTTTGGCCCGCTCAAGCCCGTGGGCCTTCGGGATCAGCGGACGGATTCAAAACCTTTCGCCGTGGTGCAGCTTAGGCAGGATGACGCGGCGGGTACGCTCTATAACCTGGTGGGCTTTCAGACCAACCTCAAATTTGGCGAGCAGCGCCGCGTATTCGGCATGATACCGGGCCTGGAAAACGCGGAGTTCGTGCGCTACGGCGTGATGCACCGCAACACCTTTTTGCCCTCCCCGGGCAAGCTGGACTGGCGCTACAGCGTAACGAAGCGGCCGGGCCTCTACTTTGCCGGGCAGATCACAGGTGTGGAGGGCTATGTGGAAAGCGCAGGCTCGGGCCTCTTGGCGGGAATCGGTCTGGCCCGGGAATTAGACGGCAAAGAACCTTTGGATTTCACGACGCAAACGGCCCTGGGCGCCATGGCGCACTATGTGGCGGAATACGCGGGCGCGGATTTTCAGCCCATGAACATCAACTTCGGCATCATGGCGGATTTGCCAAATGCGCCGCGCGGTAAGGCCGAACGCTATACGGCTATCGCGGAGCGTGCCTTGCAGGTGATAGATGACATAATTGCGAATAAACTGTAAAGGTAAAAGAGGAGGGTCTCGCCAAGCGCGAATCTATGGTATTATTGTAAAAAACCGAATCACGTAAAACCTGCGCCAAGGCGCGTTGTTTGATCGAAAAGATCGAAAGGGAAGGAATATATGACGCTGGAGGGAACGACGATCGTGGCCGTACGCCGGGATGGCAAATGCGCTGTAGCCGGGGATGGCCAGGTGACCATGGGCGAGAAGACCATCATGAAGGGCACGGCCCGCAAGGTGCGCAGGCTCTACAACGACAAAGTGGTGGTGGGCTTCGCAGGCTCTGTTGCGGATGCGTTTTCGCTCTGCGAACGCTTTGAAACCAAGCTTACCAAATATAGCGGCAGCCTGAAGCGGGCGGCCGTGAGCCTGGCGCAGGATTGGCGGGGCGATAAGGCCATGCGCCAGTTGGAGGCCCTGCTGATTGCCGCGGACGCCGAGGAACTGCTTATCATCTCCGGCACGGGCGAGGTCATCGATCCGGACGACGGCATCGCCGCTATCGGCTCGGGCGGTATGTACGCTATGGCCGCAGCAAAAGCCCTCAAAGAGAATACAGACCTTGGCGCAAAAGAGATCGCGCAAAAGGCCATTGAAATCGCTTCGCAGATCTGCGTGTTTACCAACGGCAATATCACGCTGGAGGAAGTATGATGATGACGCCGAGAGAAACAGTCGAGGCACTGGATAAATACATCATCGGCCAGGATGAGGCCAAGCGCGCGGTGGCCATCGCCCTGCGCAATCGCTACCGCCGCAGCCGCCTGCCCGAGGAGCTGCGCGAGGAAATTACCCCCAAAAACATCATTATGATGGGCCCGACTGGCGTTGGTAAAACCGAGATCGCCCGCAGGCTCGCCAAGCTGGTGGATGCGCCGCTGGTTAAGGTGGAGGCCACCAAATTCACAGAGGTAGGCTATGTGGGCCGGGATGTGGATAGCATGGTGCGCGACCTGGTAGAGGCGTCCATCCGTCTTTGCAAGGAGCGCAAGGCCCAGGCCATGCGCGTTGTGGCCGAGGCCGCGGCGGAGCAGCGGTTGATCGAGCTTTTGCTTCCCGGGCAAAAGAAAAAGGGGGCTTCCGGCCCGGTGAACCCGCTGCAATTCTTGTTGGGCAGCGGCGGCGGCCAGCCCGCCGAGCCCGAGCTTAGCGAGGAAGAAAAGGCCCGCAGATCCACCCTGCGCGGGGAAGTGGCCGCCAAGCTGCGCACCGGGCAACTGGAAGACGAAATGATAGAGGTGGAGGTCGAGCAACAGCCCACCGGCGGCGCGATGATGGCCATGGGCATCGATATCGACCTTAACGAGATGATGGGCGGCCTGATCCCGCCCAAAAAGAAAAAGCGCCGGGTCAGCGTCAAGGAAGCCCGCCGCATCCTCATCCAGGATGAAACGGAAAAGCTCATCGATATGGATGAGGTCACAAGAGAGGCTGTAGAAAAGGCCGAGCAGGACGGAATCATTTTTATCGACGAGATCGATAAGATCGCCTCTGCCCAGCAGATGGGCGGGCCGGATGTTTCCCGCGAGGGCGTGCAGCGCGATATCCTGCCCATCGTGGAGGGCTGCACGGTGAATACCAAATACGGCCCCGTGAAAACGGACTTTATGCTCTTTATCGCCGCCGGGGCCTTCCACGTGGCCAAGGTGACGGATTTGATCCCCGAGTTGCAGGGCCGTTTTCCCATTCGGGTGGAATTAGCCGCCCTCACGGCGGAGGATTACAAGCGCATCCTCACCCAACCGGAGCACGCCATCACCAAGCAATACGCGGCTCTGCTCAAAACGGACAACATCGTTTTAACCTTTGCGGAGGGCGCGCTCACCGCCATCGCCCAATATGCCTATAACGCCAACGAGACCAGCGAGAACATCGGCGCGCGGCGGCTGCACACCATTATGGAAAACCTATTGGAAGACATCTCCTTCAATGCGGGCGGCGATTACCCTATCACCAAGGTGGAGGTAGACGAAGCCTATGTAAAGGAGCATATATCCAAACAATACCAAAGCGAGGATCTGCAAAAGTTTATTCTGTGATGAAAACGAGAAGGCTCTTCAACCGCATACTCTGCCTAGCCTTGGCGCTGCTTTTTTCCGGCTGCGCGGCCGCCGCCACCACGGCTAACGTGGTGCTGGTCGAGCCGCCCCGCATTGCCGAAACGCCCGCGCCGCTGACCCCTGTTGCCGCGCAGGCGGCGCTGCCGGTGGAAACGCTGCTGGAGCCGGGCGTGGAAGGCTACCTGGTGCAGATCTCCCCGCCGCCGGATACGGTCGCGCCGGAGCCTGCCGCCTCCCCATGGGAGGCTGCGGAGCCGGAAGCTTCGGCTTCCCCCGCGCCCACAGAGGAACCCTCGCCCACGCCCAAGCAAACGGCGAAGCCTTCGCCCACCCCGGACTACACGGTGGAAGAGCTGGAGGAATACCTCGACGGCTATGTGAATTCCAAAACCATCAACCTGCGCAAAGGGCCGGGCACGGATTACGAAGTGCTGGGCGAGTATGAGCGCTACGACGAGCTGCTGGTTACGGGCACCTGTGAGGAATGGTACCGGGTGAAGCTGGATGGCCTTAGAGGCTACATGCTGATGGAGTATGTGACCATCGGCAGCACGCCCACGCCTACCCCCAAAGCGACGGACAAGCCCAGGGCCACCGCCACCCCCGAACCTGTGGCGACCGAAGCGCCCAGCGCCTCTTTTTCCGATGAGGACGAGCTGTATCTGGCGGCCCAGGTCGTTTATAAAGAAGGAGACAGCGAAAGCTATGTGGCTGTGGCCAATGTGATCTACAACCGGGTGCAGAGCAGCCGCTTCCCCGATACGATCTATGACGTGGTCTATCAGAAAAATCAATTTTCCACCGACAGCCTCAAATCGCCCTCCAGCGCAGCCAAGGCGGCCGTGCAGCAGATATTCGTGGAGAAGAACCTGATCCTTCCTGCCGAGGTGCTGTATTTCCAAGCCGCCAGCCGCGGCACCAGCCGCAGCGGCTACAATTACTACGCCACCTTTGGCGGCAACGTATTTTTCTACAAATAGCGCCCCTTTATGCGCAAATAGAAAGAACCATACCGGCAAAGAATAATACCGCTACTTCGTTTGGAAAGGCGGTATTTTTCGTATGCAGGCAGTCATCATGGCGGGGGGGGAGGGCAAGCGGTTGCGCCCCCTCACCTGCACCATGCCCAAGCCCATGGTTCCCTTGCTCAACAAACCCGTGATCGATTATTGCGTGGAGCTGCTCACGGCCCATGGCATTGCCGATATCGCGGCCACCCTTCATTATTTGCCCAATATGATATCGCAGCATTTGGGCGACGGCAGGGCCTTTGGCGCGAATATCCGCTATAGCGTGGAGGATAAGCCGCTGGGCACGGCAGGCAGCGTGCGTGCGGCCGTGGGGGATGCGGCGTCAGGGCCTGTGCTGGTGCTCAGCGGGGACGCAATGACGGATATCGACCTGAGCGCTCTGGCCGAGCGGCACGCCAAAAGCGGCGCCGCGGCCACCATCGTGCTCAAACGCGTGCAGGTGCCCACGGAATACGGGGTAGCCATCCTCGATGAAACCAACCGCATCACCCGGTTTTTGGAAAAGCCCCAACTCTCCGAGGTCTTTAGCGACCTGGCTAATACCGGCATTTACCTGCTTTCACCGGAAGCGGTCGAGATGATCCCACAAGATACAAAATACGATTTCAGCATGGATCTTTTCCCCAAAATGCTCAAGGCGGATATGCGCATTGAGGGTTATATAACGGAAAGCTATTGGTGCGACATCGGTGACCTCGAGCAATACCTCGGCGCGCAGCGGGATATGCTGCTGGGCAAATGCGCATTTGAGACCTTGGCTGTGGAGCGAGAGGGCATTTGGATCGAACACGGGGCCAGGATATCCTCGGACGCGGCGGTGATCGCCCCCTGCTATATCGGGCGGGACGCGGAGGTAGCGGCCGGGGCCGTGCTGGCGGATGGCGCCGTGCTTTGCAGCGGCAGCCGGGTGGGCACAGGCAGCAGCATCAAGCGCTCCGTGCTCATGCCCGGAGCCAGGGTGCGGGAAAACGTGGAGATACGCGGGGCCATTCTCTGCGAAGGCGCGCATGTGGATAGCGGCGCGCAGGTCTTTGCCCATACGGCTCTGGGTGCGGGCAGCAGCGTGGGCAAGAACTGCGCCATCACCGCCGGGGCTTCCCTCTGGCCCAACAAGCGCCTAGAGGACGACGCCCGCTGCGCGGAGGACGTGGTGTGGGATGATGGCCTGCAAAAGAGCGGCCTTGACACATGCGTGAAAGGTTTTGCGGATCATGATCTGGGGCCGGAGCGGGCGGCCCGGGTGGGAGCGGCCCTGGCCATTGCCCGAAAGGCCGCGGGCAAGGAGCTGGCCATCGCCACGGATGGCAGCCAGCAGGCTGTGATGCTCAAGCATGCACTGCTCTCCGGCATATTAGCCCAGGGCGCGGATGTATGCGATCTGGGTTATTGCGCCTATTCGGCCTTTGAGCACGCGGTGTTCAGCTTCGGCATGGAGGGCGGGGCCTACGTGCGCCACGGCGGGCAAAGCCCCCATGAAACCGAGCTGGTGCTCTGCGACGATATGGGCTGCCAGCTCACGGGCGGGGCCTTTCGCGCCTTCCGCCAGGAGCTATTGATGGGGCCGCACCACCCGGTAACCGCCCAGCGCCTGGGTATTTTGCAGCCTCTGGGCGGGGCGGCCCGGGCCTATGAGGCGCATCTGGCCAAATCCATCGCCACTGCCCGCGTTCCGGAAACCAACGATGTGAAGCTGGTATTGGGCAGGGGCGGCGATATCTACGATGCGGTGGCCCGGGTGCTGCTGCCCGCCGGATATACGGTGCAATATATGGATGAAAAGGATCCTGAGCGCCTGCACGGGGCCATGGTGCACGCGGGTGCGGAGTTAGGGTTCGTAGCCGCCGCCGGGGGCGAGGGGGAGATGACTTGCATCTGGCGGGACCGATACCTGCGCGAAGGCGAGCGCATCACCATCTTCATCCTGTGCGCCCTGGTCGAAGGGCGGCTTAGGGGGGAAGCGGTGCTGCCCGTACGCGTGAGTGAGGAATATGCGGCTTTCCTCGAAGGGCGGGGCTGCCGGATACGGCGCTGCCCGGACCACCGGGCTAAGTGGCGGCGGCAGGCCTTGGAGGAGGGCTGTTATCTGCCGGAGCTGTTCGAGCCCGAGGCGGCTATTTTGCGCCTGGCGGAGCTATGCAGGGCGGAGAAGCTGGGCAGGTATCTTGACGAGATCCCACAGGCTTACGAATCCGAGGCCAGCGTAGGCTGTTCCTGGAAGGAGATGGGCAGGGTGCTGCGCAGTCTGGTGGAAACAGAGCCAAACAGCCGGGTGGAGCTGATCGACGGGGTAAAGGTGAAAAGCGACAATGGCTGGATCTTGGTGCGGCCCAACCGGGATTTCACGGCCTGCCGCATCATCGCCGGCAGCTATAACGCGGAATACGCCAAGGAGCTGACGGATCTCTACCTCGACAAGGTGCGTCAGCTCGCAAAGGACAAAAACGGAAAACCATGATACAATGGACGGAGCTTCGATTTTTGCATCAAAAAGGAGGCCCCGTCCATGTTCCATATCGTTTTGGTGGAGCCGGAGATCCCCCCGAACACCGGCAACATTTCGCGCACCTGCGCAGTAACGGGCACAGCCCTGCACATGGTGCGTCCCTTTGGCTTCGATCTGGATGACAAAGCCCTTAAGCGGGCCGGGCTAGACTATTGGAGCAGTTTGGAGGTGCACTATTACGACGCCTTTGAAGAGGTGGAGGCCACCTATCCGCAGGCCCGCTTTTTCCTCACCTCTACGCACGCCACCCGCTCCTATGCCGAGGTTTCCTATCAGGATGGGGACTTCCTCGTTTTCGGCAGGGAAACGGCGGGGTTGGGGGAGGCTCTGCTTAGACGGCGCGCGACGGATACCATCCGCATCCCCATGAAAGCGGGCCAGCGCTCGCTCAACCTTTCCAATTCGGCGGCCATCGTGCTCTATGAAGCCCTGCGGCAGGCAGGCTTTCCAGATATGGTATAAAATTTCAGAAAGGCGGCTGTTTTTCGCCTTGAAAGGCTTGACAGGCGGTCGTATTTTGGATAGAATATCACTTGTGTGTTCTTTAGGATCGGTATTTGCGGCCACAGCCCCGGAAGCAAGGTACCTCCCACGAATGCAACGTAATTTTCACAATGCTTTTTAGGAGGACAGCCATGAAGACCTATATGGCCAAGGGTGAGACTGTCGAGCGCAAGTGGTTCGTGGTCGATGCGGACGGCATGGTACTCGGCCGGCTCGCATCCCAGGTAGCCGCTATCCTGCGCGGCAAGCACAAGCCCATATATACCCCCCATGTGGACACCGGCGACCATGTCATCATCATCAATGCCGGCAAGGTCACCATGACGGGCAACAAGCTCGATCAAAAGAAATACTACCGCCACACCGGTTATCCCGGCGGCCTGCGTGAAACCTCTTACCGCGACCTGCTCGACAAGAAGCCCGAATTCGCCGTATACGAGGCCATCCGCCGCATGATGCCCAAGGGCCCTCTAGGCCGCCAGATGCTCAAAAAGCTCCGTGTTTACGCGGGCAGCGAGCATCAACACGCAGCCCAACTGCCCGAAACGCTCGTGCTCAAATAAGGGAAAGGAGCAACAAGAAATGGCTAACATCACCCAGTATCTCGGCACCGGCAGGCGCAAGAAGTCCATTGCTCGCGTTCGTCTCGTTCCCGGCACCGGCGTTATTACCGTGAACCAGCGCGACCTCGACGATTACTTTGGCTATGAAACCCTCAAGATGATCGCCCGCGCACCGCTGGCGCTCACCGACACCCTCAATAAATACGATGTGCGCGTGAATGTGTACGGCGGCGGTACCACCGGCCAGGCCGGCGCCATCCGCCACGGCATCGCCCGCGCCCTGATCGTGGCCAATCCCGAGCTGCGCGGCGCCCTCAAGAAAGCGGGTTTCCTAACCCGCGACCCGCGCATGAAGGAGCGCAAAAAGTACGGCCTCAAAGCTGCCCGCCGTGCGCCCCAGTTCTCCAAGAGATAATTACCTTGTATCAAAAAAGCCTGTATTCACGCGGTCTCCCGCATGTTTACGGGCTTTCTTTTTACCGAAGAGGGGGACAAAAACCAACAGGCCTTATAAAACCGTCCTGTTGAAGCCACGCGAATATAAAATATATGCGCATACCCTCCGCGCATAAACAGGATTGGGGAATGTTATGGCGAAAACACGAAAGATGCTCAGCAATTGGAAAGCGCCGTATATCCAGTCGCTTATGAGATTAATTGAGACGCAGAGCAAGGCAACCCTTGCGCATTGGGCGGTTGATTATGCGGAACAGGCGTTAATGCCGCTGTGGAGCAAGCACCAGCCGGATGACCCGCGCCCGGAAAACGCTTTACATGCCGCCCGCGAATGGCTCTCTGGTGAAAGCAAACTGCCGCAGGCGAAGTCTAAAATCCTCGGGTGCCATGCGGCTGCCCGTGAAGCGGAGGGGAATGCTGTTTCGCAAGCCGCCGCCCGGGCGATCGGTCAATGCGCATCCACAATTCATTCGGCCCGGCATTGTATCGGGCTTGCCTTTTATGGAGCGCTGGCAATTGCCTATGACCGTCTGGGGACTGCCGCACCCTGGGCACAGATCGAACAGTGCGCCGCAAAAGAGTGCGCTTGTATGGAAGCCGCCCTGCGCGCCGTTGCCGTGGAAAATGAGCCTAATCCGGCCCAAATCGACTGGAAATGCTGAGTAAAACGCATGGGGAGATAGGCATAAAAGGGGGGCTTCCACGGCAGCAATGCCGGTTCCCGGCCTCTTTGTGTATGAAGACTTTTATTCTCACCGGCCTAGCTGGAGATTTATGATGTGAAAGCCCGGCAAAGCCCCCGGTCGCTTACGCGCCGGGGGCATTTTGTTACACAATGTGCGGTTTGGTTTATTCTTCGTCGCTTTCCGGCGGGAACTTGCATCCTTCGTTGCTAAACTCAGGGGAGCAGGCGGCGTCGTTCAATTTGAATTCTTCCTTTTGGGGCGCTTGTTTGATCTTATCCTCGGCCATTTCAATACCTCCCAGCCATTCATTTTTCGTTATAGTAGCATACCTGGCAAAGGCGTGTCAACGAGGCGGCGGCGGCTCTCATCGCGCCTTTTTGTTTGTGCAATGGCGCATCCTGCGGTATAATAGAGCATAAACATGAAAAATGCATAGACGAGACAACCATATCATTAACATGCTTGGAGGAACGAAATGGCAAGGCTATTTGGTACGGACGGTGTGCGCGGGATTGCAAACCGGGACCTAAGCTGCGAGTTGGCTATGCAGATCGGCATGGCCGGAGCGCAGGTGCTTACCAGCGAGGTGCACCATCCTCGCATTCTGGTTGGCCGGGATACCCGCCGCTCCGGGGATATGCTCACTGCCGCCATCACGGCGGGCATCTGCGCCGTGGGCGGCGATGTGCTCGACGTAGGTGTGATCCCCACGCCTGCCCTGGCTTACCTTGTGCGCCTGTATGAGGCGGATGCGGCGGTGATGGTCAGCGCCAGCCACAACACCATGGAATACAACGGCCTCAAATGGTTCAATGGCGACGGATTCAAGCTCTCGGACGCCTTGGAGGATGAGATCGAGCGCATGATCCGCGAGGGTGTGTCCTTTGACCGGCCGATAGGGGAGGATGTAGGCCATGCCATAACGGCTCGGCGCGCCAGGGAGGAATATAAGGAATTTTTAAAATCTACAGCGACCGCATCGTTCGAGGGTATCACAGTGGTGCTGGACTGCGCCAATGGCGCGTCCGCAGGCATCGCTGCGGAGGTGTTCTCGGAATTGGGCGCGCGGGTGATTCCCCGGGCGGATGAGCCTAACGGCAGCAACATCAACGACGGCTGCGGTTCCACCCACCCCGAGCTTTTACAGGAGATGGTAGCCGAAAGCGGGGCGGATGTAGGCTTTGCCTTTGATGGAGACGCGGATCGCGTCATCGCCACGGATGAGCGGGGCAATATCGTGGATGGCGACCGCATACTGGGCATCTGCGCCAAGGTGATGCACGAAGATGGCCGCCTCAAGGGCGATACGCTGGTGGTCACGGTGATGAGCAACATCGGCCTCAAGAAATATATGCAAAGCATCGGCGTCGGCGTGGCGGAAACCGCGGTAGGCGACCGCTACGTGCTCGAGCGCATGCTGGAAAAAGGCTATAGCCTGGGCGGCGAGCAATCCGGCCACGTGATTTTCCTCGACCAGAATACCACCGGCGACGGCATGCTCACAGCCATCCAGATAATGAACATTCTCAAAAGCTCGGGCAAGCGCATGTCCGCCTTAGCGGGAGAAGTACCCATCTACCCGCAATTATTGGTAAATGTGATCCTGGAGAACGAGCAAAAGGTTACAGCCATGGCGGATGAAGATTTGCTGGCCAAGATTCATGAGATCGAAGCTAGGCTGGGCGACGGCGGTCGCATCCTGGTGCGGGCCAGCGGCACGGAGCCGTTGATCCGCATCATGCTCGAAGGCCGGGATGAGGGCTATTTGGAAGAGCTGGCAGTTCAAACGGCACGCATCCTTAAGAATAAATTCGGCGGCAAAATAAAATCATAAAGCGACCGCTTTAGCGGGCACATAAAAAGGTGGGGCAAATGCCCCGCCTTTTGCGCACCTATTTTTGATGGGTTAGAAATCCGTCTTTTCCTGAATGTATTGCTCGAGCGAAGCGATAGGCAGGCGAATCTGCGCCATGGTATCGCGATCGCGTACGGTAACGGTGTCATCTTCGAGCGTATCAAAGTCGATGGTGATGCACAGGGGCGTGCCGATCTCGTCCTCGCGGCGGTAGCGCTTGCCGATCTGGCCCGCGTCGTCGTAATCCACCATGAAGCGGCGCGCAAGCTTTGCGTGGACTTCCAGCGCCTTTTCTCCAAGCTTGTTCTTTTGCAGGGGCAGCACGGCGGCCTTGAAGGGCGCGAGGGCCGGATGCAGGTGCATCACGTTGCGGATATCGCCGTTCTCCAGGGTTTCTTCGTCGTAAGCGTCACACAGGAAGGCCAGGGCCACGCGATCCGCGCCCAGCGAGGGCTCTACGCAGAAGGGGATATAGCGTTCGTTGGTGAAGGGATCCTGATACTCCAGGGAGGTGCCGCTGTGCTCCGAATGGGCCTTGAGGTCGAAATTCGTGCGGCTGGCAATGCCCCAAAGCTCGCCCCAGCCGAAGGGGAAGAGGAACTCGATATCCGTCGTGCCGTTGCTGTAGTGGGAAAGCTCCGCCTTTTCATGCTCGCGCATACGGATATGATCCTCGGCCATATTTAGGTCAAGCAGCCACTTTTTGCAGAAAGCCTTCCAGTATTCGTACCATTCAAGCTCCGAGCCGGGCTGGCAGAAAAACTCCAGCTCCATCTGCTCGAACTCGCGGGTACGGAAGGTAAAGTTGCCGGGGGTGATCTCGTTGCGGAAGGAGTGACCAACCTGGGCAATGCCGAAGGGCAGCTTTTTGCGGGTGGTGCGCTGCACATTGCGGAAATTGACGAAGATGCCCTGGGCGGTTTCGGGCCTGAGGTAAATTTGGCTGGCCGTATCTTCATTTACGCCCTGGAAGGTTTTAAACATCATATTGAATTTGCGGATGCCGGTGAATTCCGTTTTTCCGCACTCGGGGCAGGCGATGCCCTGCTCCTTGATATAATCGGCCATTTGCTCGTGGCTCCAGCCGTCGGGATGGACATCGAGCTTGTGGGTCAGAGCATGTTCTTCGATTATCTTATCAGCACGGAAACGGGCCTTGCAGCTTTTGCAATCCATTAGCGGGTCGTTGAAGTTGACCACATGGCCGGAAGCCACCCAGACCTCGGGGTTCATGAGAATCGCGGAATCCATGCCAACATTGTAAGGGCTTTCCTGAACGAATTTACGCCACCAGGCCTTTTTTACATTGTTTTTGAACTCTACGCCCAGCGGGCCATAATCCCAGGTGTTGGCCAAGCCGCCGTATATTTCGGAACCGGCGAAGATAAACCCCCGGTTTTTGCAAAGGGCCACGACCTTATCCATGCTGAAGTTTGTCATATGCTCGTCTCCTTCCGGAAAATAATTACCCTCTCGAAACAGTTATCCTATCATACCATAGTCGTGCGGCCACTTCAATAGCGCACGGCCCATAATCTGGCGCGCCGACAGTAATTTTCCAGGCCGGGCGGCACACAAATTGTCGGATTCGCGTACTATATCGTAGCAAGAGCGCTGCGCGCTTATTAAACAAGGAGGCAACTATATGTGCAATTGCGGTAATGGCGGTATTTTGGGTGGGAACAACTGTTGGTGGATCATCCTTCTGCTTCTCGCTTGCGGCTGTGGCGGCGATAATGGTGGCTGCAACAATAACGGCGGCATTGGCGGCATCGGCGATAACAGCTGCTGGTGGATTATCATCCTTCTTCTCCTCTTTAGCTGCTGTGGGAACAATAACGACAACTGCGGATGCAACAACAACAACAATTGCGGCTGCTGCTAAGGGAAGAGGACGAACCCGAACCAAATCAAAGAAATGGCTGTGGCGGGCTAATCGCCCGCCTCGGTCGTTTGTATGAGGGATAGCTTTTCTGCGCGGGAAAGCCGTTTGAAGGCGCATTCGCGGCGCATGGCTTCGGATTTGGTTTCAAAGGCTTCCCAATAGGCCAGGGAGACCGGTAGCCGGCCCCTGGTATATTTTGCTCCTTGACCGGCATTGTGGGCGGTAAGCCGTTTATCAAGGTTGTCCGTATAGCCCGCGTAAAAGGTGCCGTCCGCACAATGCAGAAGATAGGCGTAATACATCAATAGCCCAGTTCTTCATCCACCAAGATCAAATGGAAGGCGTTGACCCAATACGGCCTGTATTCGATGATGGAGGTCACGCAGCAGATACGGTCCGGCGAGGCGCAGTCGTGGCATTTGCCATCCGCCACGCAGGGCGTTTTTAGATTCAGACGCTTGGCATTGCGGGGCGCCGCCACATTTTGAGCCCGCAGGCGGCCTTCTTCCTCGTTTGCGGCCAGCTTGTTTTTGCCGATGACCAAAATAACCTCCCGTGGGCCGGTAATCATGCCGGCCACCCGGTTGCCACGGCCATCGATGTTGATCAGCCTGCCGTCGCGGGTAATGGCGTTGGTGGAGGCGATGTACCAATCCGCCGCATTCTCTTTTTGATAGATCTCCGCCTCTTTGGAATGGGCGTGGTCATATACGGGATGACCGGTCTGCGTAAGCGCCTCGTAAACGCCCAGGGCGCCCAGCGTCATGGAGCCGCCCAGGCCCACGCTGGCGCCAGGCGTGACGAGGGAGAGGATAAGCGCCTTGACCTCTTGGGCGGAAGCGGCGGAATGCACGATAAAGCCGCGCTTTTCAAAGGTATGGACAAGCCTATCGTAATCCTGGCAGAACATTTTCAGATACCTCCCCAAAGAGAAATGATTTGGCTATATTTTATCACGCAAAGCCCGCTCTTGCAATTTGGGCTGCTTTCCAGTATCATTCAATTTGGAAAATTCTTTTTGTGCATTTTTAGAATGGAGGATAGGATGGCTTACCAAAGGGAACTGATCCGCAATTTTTGCATCATCGCCCACATCGACCACGGTAAATCCACCCTGGCGGACAGGATGATGGAGCTGACAGAAACCGTATCCGCGCGGGATATGGAAAACCAGCTTTTGGATACCATGGAGATCGAGCGGGAGCGGGGCATCACCATCAAGGCCTCCGCCGTGCGCATGTTTTATACCCATACGGACGGCAAGCGCTACATGCTCAACCTGATCGACACCCCGGGCCATGTGGACTTCACCTACGAGGTCTCCCGGGCGCTGGCCGCCTGTGAGGGGGCCATACTGGTGGTGGATGCCACCCAGGGGATCGAGGCGCAAACGCTGGCCAACGTATACCTGGCGCTGGATAATAATTTGGAGATCGTGCCGGTCATCAACAAGATCGACTTGCCAAGCGCCCAGCCCGAGTTCGTCATCAAGGAGATTGAGGATGTAATCGGCCTGCCCGCAGAGCACGCGCCTCTGATCTCCGCGAAAAACGGCACCAACGTGGCAGCTGTATTGAGCCAGGTGGTGGAGATGGTACCCGCCCCGGCCGGGGATGAGACCGCGCCTCTGCAAGCCCTGATTTTCGATAGCATTTACGATAATTATAAAGGCGCTTTAAGCTACGTACGTGTTAAAAACGGCATCGTGCGGGCGGGCATGCGCATCCGCTCCATGGCTACGAAAAACGAATTCGACGTAACGGAGGTAGGGGTGTTCACGCCTAACCTCAAACCTACGGATTCATTGAGCGCGGGGGAGGTGGGCTATATCGCCGCCTCCATCAAAAGCGTGGCGGAAACCAAAGTGGGCGATACCATTACGGATGCGGAAAACCCCGCAAAAGAAGCCCTGCCGGGCTATAAGCACGCCAACCCCATGGTCTTTTGCGGCATCTACCCGGCGGATGGGGCGGATTATGAGTCCCTGCGCGACGCCCTAGATAAGCTGGTGCTCAACGATGCTTCCCTCACCTATGAGGCGGAAACCTCTCTGGCCCTGGGCTTTGGCTTCCGCTGTGGTTTTCTGGGCCTGCTTCATATGGAGATCATCCAGGAACGCCTGGAGCGGGAATTCGACCTCGATCTTGTGACCACGGCGCCGAGCGTCATCTACCGGGTGGTAAAAACCGACGGCGCGGAGCTGGTGATAGACAACCCCAGCAACCTGCCCCCGGCCACGGAGATCCAATCCATGGAGGAGCCGATGGTGGAGGCCCATATCATGACCCCTTCGGAATATGTGGGCACCATCATGGAGCTTTGTCAGGAGCGGCGGGGCATTTTCATCGATATGACCTATTTGGAGGAGACCCGCGTCAACCTCAAATACGACCTGCCCCTTAACGAAATCATCTATGACTTTTTCGACCAGCTAAAATCCCGCAGCCGGGGCTACGCATCCTTCGATTATGAGTTGAAGGAATATCGCAAGAGCGACCTTGTGCGGCTCGATTTCCTGCTCAATGGCGATATGTGCGACGCGCTTTCCACCATCGTCCATAAAGATCGGGCTTATGCCAAGGGCAGGGCTGTGGCCGAAAAGCTGCAGGAGGTCATCCCGCGCCAGCAATTCGAGGTGCCCATCCAGGCAGCCATTGGCACCAAAGTGATTGCCCGGGAGACCGTGCGCGCCCTGCGCAAGGATGTGCTGGCCAAATGCTACGGCGGCGACATCTCCCGCAAGAAAAAGCTGCTCGAAAAGCAGAAGGAGGGCAAAAAGCGCATGCGCCAGGTCGGCACGGTGAGCGTACCCAGCGATGCTTTCATGAGCGTGCTGCGCATCAACTAACCATGGCGGGCCTGTATCTTCACATACCATTTTGCGTGCAGAAATGCGCCTACTGCGACTTCATTTCCTTTGCGGATCCGGAGCCGCGGCAGGCGTATCTTTCGGCTTTAGCAAAAGAGATCGGCCTGGCCGCCCGGCGCTTCCCGGCCGCGGCCTATGACACCGTTTTCATCGGCGGGGGTACGCCCTCGATAATATCCGTGCAAGATATGGCTGGCCTGCTGGCCGCTCTTGGGTCGGCGTTCGCTATCGCGCCGGGGGCGGAATACACCGTCGAATGCAACCCGGGCACGGTGGATGCGCAAAAGCTGCAAGCCTACCGGAAGGGGGGCGTGAACCGGATCTCACTGGGCCTGCAAAGCGCGGAGGACGGTCTTCTTCGCGTCATCGGACGCATCCATGATTTTGCCCAGTTTGAAGAAAGCTTTCGCCTCGCCCGGGAGGCGGGCTTTGCGAATATCAACGTCGATCTGATGTATGGCCTGCCTGGCCAAAACTTAGACCAATACCTCTCGACTATCCGAACAGTAACGGCCCTGGGGCCGGAGCACGTCAGCGCGTACTCCCTCATATTGGAGGAAGGTACGCCCTTATACATGCGCGTAAAAGCGGGGGAAACGTTCTTGCCGGATGAGGACGAAGTCTGTGATATGCAGGACGCCGGCCGCGCCTTGCTGGCTGAGCTGGGCTATGCGCGCTATGAGATATCCAACTACGCAAAGCCCGGCTTTGCCTGCCGCCACAACATGAATTATTGGCAGAACGGGCCCTATCTGGGCCTTGGGCTGGCCGCCCACTCCGCCATGGAGATCGGCGGCTGGCGGCGCTGGAGCAACCACGCCGAAATGAACGCCTATTTAGCGGCTTTGGAGCGGGAGGAACTGCCCGTTTGGGAGCAGCGGCGCATACCGCGCACCGAGGAGATGTTTGAATGCGTGATGCTGGGCCTGCGCATGCTAAAGGGCGTGGAGCGGCCTGCCTTTTTGGCGCGCTTTGGCCTGGATGTGTGCGCTGCTTACCCCGAGGCCGTTGAGGCCCTTTCCGCCTTGGGTTGGGCGGAGGCAACGCCCGACGCCCTGCGCCTCACACAGGCCGGGCTCGACATGGAAAACAGCGCCCTGCTTTATTTCCTCGAGGATTGAGAGCAGCTGAAAAGGCCAGGGAAATAAGCATTTTTTTACGCCCGGCCGATAATTCATGCTGATGTTGCCGTTTGTTCACATTGCACGGGGCCGTTTCCCTTGACATAAATGGGCCGCGGTGCTATTTTTATTCATAGTGATTAGCACTCGAATCACAGGAGTGCTAATACGGATCCCAGGTAAAAAACAATAACCGCGGGAAAGGAGGCGGATGGAAATGGAACTGGATATGCGTAAAATGCGCATCTTGCAGGCGATCATCGACGACTATATCCTCACGGCAACGCCGGTAGGCTCCCGCACCATCTCCAAGCTGCCCGATATCTCCCTTTCTTCTGCTACCATTCGCAATGAGATGAGCGACCTGGAGGAGATGGGCTACCTGGAGCAGCCCCATACCTCTGCGGGTCGCATTCCCAGCGAAAAGGCATACAGGCTGTATGTGAATTCCATTATGCGCCAGGCGCACCTGACGGAGGCGGAAAAGCGCTTCATTAAAGGCTGCTATTCCAATACTCTCGATGAACTCGACCAGGTGATCAGGCAAACGGCCTGGGTGCTTTCCAGCATGACCAAATATACCTCCATGGTGTTGAAGCCTGCCCTGCGGTCCGTTAAGGTCAAGCGCATCCAGTTGGTGCCCGTTTCCGAGGGCAGGGCGCTGGCCGTGGTGGTTACGGATCTGGGCGCCACGCGCGATACCATCATCAACGTGCCCCGTGGCATGGATTACAGCCAAATGGAGCGCGTGTCCAACATCCTTACGGAGCGTTTCCAAGGCACGGCCTTGCAGGATGTAAGCGCCCGCCGCATACCGGAGCTGCGCGCAGCGCTGGATAGCCAGCGCGAGTTTCTCGATGAGGCGCTCTCCGCCCTGCATAAAAGCCTGGATACCGGGCCTGGGGGCGTGCAACTGGCCGGGGCGACGAATATCCTCAATTACCCCGAATATAACGACGTAGAAAAGGCACGCGGCTTCCTTGCCGCCCTGGAAACCAAGGATATGCTCTACAAGCTTCTTACCGAGGCGACGGACGTGGAGTTTTCCATCCGGATCGGCGCAGAAAACGAGGATAAGGATATGCAGGATTGTTCGGTGGTTACGGCTACCTATAAGGTGGGGCCGACCATCGGCTCACTGGGCATCATCGGCCCGGTCCGCATGGATTATGCCAGGGTCATGGCCCTGTTGCGGCATATAGGCAAGAGTGTGGGCGAGGTGCTCACCAGTATGTTTGAGGAGGATCGATAGGCGTTGAGCAAGGAAAAGGAGACCGGTCGGGAGCTGGAAATGGATCAGGAGCTGGAGAGCCGGGCGGCGGAGCAGGATGTGCCCGCCGTGGAAGCCGATAGCGAGCTGCCCGAACTGATCGAGTTGAAAAAGGAAGAGTTTTTGCAGATCAAGGAGCATATCTCGGGCCTCGAAAAGGAGCGGGATGAAATGAAGGGCCTGGCCCAGCGCGTGCAGGCGGATTTTGATAATTACCGCCGCCGCAACAGCACCGTGATGACGGATTGCCGGGAGGAAGGGGTGCGCAGCGTGATTTTCGGCCTTCTGCCTGTGCTGGATAATTTTGACCGGGCGCTGGAAAACGCCGAAGGCGTGGATGAAAGCTATGTATCCGGCGTGGCGCTGGTGTACCGCCAACTTATGGATACACTGGCCAAATGTGGTCTCAAGGAAGTCCCGGCGGACGGCATGTTCGATCCGAATCTGCATGAGGCCGTGATGCAGGAAGCCTGCGAGGGCGCCTGCTCGGGCTCGATCGTTGAGGTGTTCCAGAAGGGTTATCAGGTAAACGAGCGCATCATCCGCCACAGCATGGTGAAGGTCGCGCAGTAAATAAATAGAGTAAAGAGAAAGCATAGATTTTAGGAGGATATTATGGCAAAGATCATCGGCATCGATTTGGGCACTACAAATTCCTGCGTGGCGGTTCTGGAAGGCGGCGAACCCGTTGTCATCCCCAATGCGGAAGGTTCCCGTACCACCCCTTCCGTGGTGGCCTTTAAGGATAATGAGCGCATGGTAGGCCAAGTGGCAAAGCGCCAGTCCATCACCAACCCGGATAAGACCATCAGCTCCATCAAGCGCGAGATGGGCAGCGGCTACAAAAAGAACATTGACGGCAAGGACTACACGCCGCAGGAGATCAGCGCCATGATCCTGCAAAAGCTCAAGCATGACGCCGAAGCTTACTTGGGCGAAACCGTGAGCCAGGCCGTTATCACCGTACCCGCTTATTTCAGCGACAGCCAGCGCCAGGCCACCAAGGACGCGGGCCGCATCGCTGGCCTCGAGGTTCTGCGCATCATCAACGAACCTACGGCGGCCGCTCTTGCTTACGGCATGGATAAGGAAAACAATCAAAAGATCCTGGTTTACGATCTGGGCGGCGGTACCTTCGACGTATCCATCCTGGAGATTGGCGACGGCGTTTTCGAAGTGCTGGCCACCAACGGCAACAACCGCCTGGGCGGCGACGATTTCGACCAGCGCCTGATGGATTACATCATCGCTGAGTTTAAGAAGGATAGCGGCATAGACCTTGGCAAGGACCGCATGGCCATGCAGCGCCTCAAGGAAGCCGCGGAAAAGGCAAAGATCGAGCTTTCCGCCATGGCGCAGACCAATGTAAACCTGCCCTTTATCACGGCGGATTCGAGTGGCCCCAAGCATCTCGATGTGACCGTGACCCGCGCCAAGTTCAACGAGCTGATTTCGGATTTGATCGACAAGACCCGCGACTGCATGCATATCGCCATGAAGGACGCGGCCCTGAGCAACGACCAGATCGATAAGGTGATATTGGTTGGCGGCTCCACTCGCGTGCCCGCCGTGCAAGAGATGGTGAAAAAGGTCACCGGCAAGGAGCCCTTCAAGGGCATCAACCCGGATGAGTGCGTGGCTGTAGGCGCGGCCATCCAGGCAGGCGTGTTAGGCGGCGAAGTCAAAGACGTGCTGCTGCTGGATGTAACGCCCCTTTCCCTGGGCATCGAGACCGTAGGCGGCGTGTTCACCCGCCTGATCGACCGAAATACCACCATCCCCACCAAGAAGAGCCAGATTTTCTCCACTGCGGCCGATGGGCAGACCAGCGTCGAGGTGCACGTGCTCCAGGGCGAGCGCGAGCTTGCGCAGTATAACAAAACCCTGGGCCGCTTCCAGTTGGCCGGCATCGCGCCCGCGCCGCGCGGCGTTCCCCAGATCGAGGTCAGCTTCGATATCGACGCCAACGGCATTGTGCATGTTTCCGCAAAGGACCTTGGCACCGGCAACGAGCAGAAGGTAACCATTACCGCCTCCACCAACCTAAGCGAGGATGAGATCAATAAGGCCGTGCGTGAGGCCGAACAGTTCGCCAGCGAGGATAAGGCCCGCAAGGAGGAGGTCGAGGTGCGCAACCATGCGGACAGCATGGTCTACTCCACCGAAAAGACCATCAAGGAGCTGGGCGATAAGCTTTCGAGCGAGGATAAGGCCAAGATCGAGGCCGAGGTGGCCAATGTGCGCAAGGCCCTGGAGGGAACGGATAATGCGGCTATCAAGGAGGCCAGCGAAAAGCTGACCGAGGTTTCCTACGAGGCATTCGGTAAGATTTACCAGCAGCAGGGCAGCACGGCCCAGCCCGGCCCCGATATGGGCGGTAACGCGGCAGGCGGCAGCGGCGCGCCCCACGATGACAACGTGGTGGATGCGGAATACGAAGTCGTAGATGACGACAACAAATAGCGCCTTGCGGGCATAAAATAAGAGCATACCAGCCCGAGGCGGCCGCCCTGAAAAAGGGCGGCTCCCGGGGGGCGCAAAAATCGATTCACCGGATCGATTTTTGCCCCGTTATGGCCGTGCATACTGGCAGGCCGCAGCCGGGCTGGCTAGATAGGAGCGTTGGGGAATTTGGCAAAAGCGGACTATTACGAAGTTTTGGGCGTGAATCGGGACGCCGGCGACGCGGAGATCAAAAGCGCTTTCCGCAAGGCGGCAAAGCAATATCACCCCGATTTGCATCCGGGCGATAAAGAAGCGGAGCAGAAATTCAAGGATATCAACGAGGCCTACGAGGTTCTCTCCGATGAAAAGAAGCGCGCGCAGTACGACCAATTCGGCCATGCGGCCTTTGATCCTTCGGCGGCGACCGCCGGGGGTTATGGCGGCTTTGGCTTTGAGGATATTTTTTCCGCCTTTACGGGCGGCTTCGGCTTTGGCGGCGGCTTCAATCAGAGCCGCAGCGGCCCCATGCAGGGTCGCGACCTGCGCTATAACCTGACCATCAGCTTCGAAGAAGCGGCCTTTGGCGTAAAGAAGGAGATCCTCGTGCCCCGCGAGGAGAATTGCACCACTTGCGGCGGTACGGGCGCGAAGCCCGGCACTTCGCCCGCGCAATGCACGGCCTGCGGCGGCTCGGGCCAGGTGCGCGTGCAGCAGAACACGGTGTTTGGCTCTTTTTCCACGGTGCGCACCTGCGAAGCCTGCAACGGCTCGGGCAAGATCATCCAGGAAACCTGCCAGGATTGCAAGGGCAGGGGACGGGTCAATAAATCCAAGCGCATCGCCGTGAGCGTACCCGCCGGCATCGACAACGGGCAAACGCTGAATATGCGCGGCGAGGGGGAGGCGGGCCTTCGGGGCGGCCCTGCGGGCGACCTTTACATCACCATAACCGTAAAGCCGCACAAGCTGTTTACCCGCAAGGGCACCGATCTGTATATCGATATGGATGTGCCCATGACCGTGGCCGCGCTGGGCGGAGAGATTCAGGTACCCACCCTCAAGGGCAATGTGAAATACACGGTGCCCGAGGGCACCCAGCCCGGCACTACTTTCCGCCTCAAGGAGCAGGGCGTGCCCAGGCTCAATTCCAGCACCAGGGGCGACCTTTTCGTGCGCACCAACGTGAGCATCCCCAAGCGGCTCAGCGATGAGCAGCGGGAGATGGTCAAGCGCCTGGCCGATTCGCTTGGCGATAAGGTTTCAGATTCCAAACCCGTGCGCAAGGGCATTTTCAACAAGTTCAAGGAGGGATAAGGCCTGCGGGCCAAACCCAGCTGTTTCTTTGCTCGCTTATCTGCGTGGAACTGCTTGCATCAAAAGTCAGGCACAAGAAAGCCTTGTAAACTCAAAAAAGTGGCTGTAGCCACTTTTTTGACATGCAGAAGTGCCGGAGAATATCCGGCGCTTTTTTGCTTTTCCTTTAACCTGCGGGCCAGCCGAAAAACCGGCCGCCCGTGAGGTGCATGTGCAAGTGCTTCACGGTTTGCCCGCCGTCGTCGCCTGTATTGATTACCAGGCGGAAGCCCTTTTCATCCACGCCCAGCTCTTTAGCGAGTTGCTTCGCCACCTTGCAGATATGGCCCATGGGCGAGCCATCCGCCTCGATATCAAGGACGCTGGTATAGTGCTTCTTGGGAATGATCAGCACGTGCACGGGGGCCTGGGGGTTCAGGTCATGGAAGGCCATCACTACATCATCCTCATAGACCTTGGTGGATGGGATCTCGCCCGCGGCGATCTTGCAAAAGATGCAGTTCTCCATGGTTATTCCTCCTTATGCGATGAATCTATGATGCTGCCCAGCAAAAAGCCGTTTTCGACCTGCCGGATATCCACTTGGCAAAGCCGGCCCGCAAGCTCCGGGGGGCCGCCATCGGCCCGCACTCGGGCGTAGGTGCCGGTGTAACCCTCGAGAAAACCATCCTCGGCTTCTTCAAAGAGCACTTCCTGGGCCGTGCCCACCATACTTTCGAGGTAGCTTTGCTCCAGCCTGTGCGCCAGCGCGGATAGTTGCCGGACACGCTGAGCCTTGACTGCGCGGGGAAGCTGGCCGGGCATGGAAGCCGCGGCTGTGCCCTCGCGGCGGGAGTAGGGGAACACATGGATGCGACAGAGCGCCGCTTCCTCCACAAAGCGCAGGGTCTCATCAAATTCCGCCTCCGTTTCGCCAGGGAAGCCCACGATTACATCTGTAGTGATGGCGCAACCCGGCATGGCCTGTCTGAGGCGCTGCGCGCAAGCCGCATATTCCGCCGGGGTATAGCGGCGGCCCATGCGGCGTAGCACGCCCGCGCTGCCGCTTTGCAGGGAAAGGTGAAACTGGCGGCACACCTTGGGATTATTCGCCAGGCCGAAAACGAATGCATCCGAAAGCAGCTGCGGCTCCAAAGAACCCAGGCGGATGCGGCGAATGGCGGGGAAGGCGTCTGCCTCTGCGATCGCATCCAGCAGGGTTGTTCCATCCTGAAGGTCTTTGCCATAACTCATCAGGTGGATGCCGGTGAGCACCACCTCCAAATAGCCATTTTCAGCCAGTTGGCCGAATTGGCTGCGGATATCCGCCAGCAGCCGGGAGCGGAGGGGGCCCCGGGCGTAGGGGATAATGCAATAGGAACAGAAGCGGTCGCAGCCCTCCTGGATCTTCAACTGGGCACGAGTACGGCTCTCGCGGGTTGCCCCCAGAACCTCGAAGGCGCGCTCGCCGGCTAGGTCGCCCACAACGGAAAGGGGGGCCTGGCCCTCTTTTAAGCCTTCCACCAGTTCCACGATGCGGCTGCGCTCCTTGGAGCCGATCAAAAGGGAAACGCCGGGCAGCAGGCGCACCCGCTCGGGGTCGCGCTGGGCGTAGCAGCCGGCCACCACGATTTTGGCCGCTGGGTTTTTGGCGTGCGCGCGGGAGATCATCTGGCGGGATTTCTGATCGCCCGTACTGGTGACGGTGCAGGTATTGATCAGGTAAATATCCGCGGATTCGTCAAAATCCACAGTCTTATAACCGGCCTGCACGAATAGCTCCCGCATGGCGTCGGTATCGAATTGGTTCACCTTACAGCCCAAGGTAAAAAAGGCGATGCGCCGGCTCATTCCATATCCCCCAGCTCATAGAGGATCATAGCCAGCGCGGCCATGCCGGCCGTTTCCGTGCGCAGCACGCGCGGCCCCATGGTGAGGCAAAGGCCTCCTCGCTGCCGCAGGCTGGCTACCTCGCAGCGCTCCAGCCCGCCCTCGGGGCCGATGATCAGGCCGATATCCAGCGCATTCTGGTTGGCCCGGAGGACTTCTTTAAGGGAGGCTGTGCGCTCCTCCTCATCCGCGATAAGCAAAAGGTCATGGCGGCTAACAGCCGTTTCTTCATAGGAAGGGGAGAGGGAGGTGACCTGGGGGATGATGCCGCGGCGGGCTTGCTTGGCGGCCTCGTAGGCGATTCGCTGGTAGCGAAGCCGCTTGGGCTCGAATTCCTGCGGGCTCAGCTTGACTACGCTGCGCCGGGCTACCACAGGCACCACGGACCAGATGCCAAGCTCTACACATTTTTGCAGGATGATTTCCATCTTACCCGCCTTGGGCAGGCCCTGGTATAGGGTAACCCGGCGTTGCGGCTCGGTTACGGAAGAGCCGCTGCGCAGGATGGTGAGCAGCACGGATTCCTTTTGCACCTCGTCAATGCGGGCCAGATAATCCATGCAGGCGCCATCGCAGAGCACGATCTCATCACCGACAGCCAGGCGCAGCACCCGGCTGATATGCTTCACATCCTCGCCGACAATGCGGGCTCTATCCCCTTGAATCTGCACGGGGTCTACAAAGAAACGATTCATACTATGCCCTTTCCGCCAAAATGGCCCGCCAATCCTCGCCGGCCTTCACATCTATGGCCTTGAGGCCGTTCGCGGAGAGGGCCGAGAGCACATCCTCCAGACGATCCGCGATTATGCCGCTCACGATGAAACAGCCGCCATCTTTAAGCAGGGACGGCACCAGGGGGCAGAGGGCGATGATCACATCCGCAACAATGTTGGCGGCAATCACGTCATATTGCTTTTTCGAAAGGCGCTTTTTGAGGGCCTGGTCCGTGAGCACATCGCCGGCCAGCACGGTGTAGGCAACGGGGCCGATGCCGTTGAGGGCGGCGTTTTCCCCGGCGATCTTTTCCGCCATAGGGTCGATATCCACGCCGGTGGCGTGAGCGGCGCCCAAAAGCAGGGCGGCGATGGAAAGGATGCCGCTGCCACAGCCCAGATCGAGCATCTCGTCGCCCGGCCGCACACGCTGCTCGAGGTATTCCAGGCACATGCGGGTGGTATGGTGCCCGCCCGTACCAAAGGCCATGCCCGGGTCGAGAGAAAGGAACACCCGGCCATCCGGTTCGGCCCGCTCCCAACTAGGGCATACCAAAAGCCGCTCGCCAATAGCCAAGGGCTTGTAGTATATCTTCCAGTTGTTGGCCCAGTCCTCCTCATCCGTTTGGCGCACGACCACCCGCAGGCTGCCCAAATCAAAGCCCACATCGACCGATTTAAGCGCTTCGAATGCGGCGAAAACCTCCGCCACCAGGCTGCCGTTATCCGGCGCCTCGGATAGATAGGCCTTGACGCAGGGCTCTTCTCCGGCCACGAGCGCATCGATGTCTGCATAATCCCAGTATTTCGCGCTCTCCCGTAAAAATTGCTCGATGCTTTCCCGGCCCTGCTCGATCTGTACCTGGTCGATGCCCAGCATGGAGAGGCGACCGCAGACCGCATCCAGCCCTTCTTCCGTGGTAAACACCGTAATCTCCGTCCATTTCATGGCAAGCGTTTCCTTTTCCTTATCTTTATCCTTCTTATATTAATCCATTTTACGGCCCCTAGCAAGTGCCCGGCTTCCGGATGCGGCGGTTGCCCAGCCGTAACCGGCGTGATATACTGATTTCACCGTCCTAACGCCCGCGATTCAACTACAGGTTGCATAATCAACCGGCGGTTGAAAGCCCGGTTCGCCAAATGTTTGATAGCTTTTTTGCGCCGCCCATGGGATAATCCGGCCAGAAAAGAAAAACAGCATCGGCCAATGCGGGAAAGGATGAAATCAATATGGAGCAACTCAATAATATGACCATCGGCAAAAAGATCATGTCCCTGCGCAAGGAGGCGGGCCTCACCCAGGAGCAGCTGGCGGAAAAGCTGGGCATATCGCCGCAGGCTGTGAGCAAATGGGAGAACGGCATCTCCTGCCCGGATATCTCCATCCTGCCTACGCTGGCTTCCCTGTTCCATGTAACGGTGGACGATCTGTTGGGCGTAGAGCGTCCGGCGGAACCTATGCAGTTCGAAGAACCGCAGCCGCAGGAGGCCCCGCCTGAGCAGGCGGATAGCGTATACTATGGTCCCTTTGGTTGCTGCGGTGGGGATAACGGCCGTCGCGGCAAGTGGCACGGCCTGGGCTTTGCCTTGCTGCTCATCGGCCTGGGGGTTGTTTTCCTGCTATGCCGCCACTTTGGCCTTACGCCCAGCGTGTGGGATATCGTTTGGCCGGCCGCGGTGATCGGCTTGGGCGTAGCCTGGTTCGTAGGGGAGATCGCTCCTATCGGCCTGGGCGTGGCCTTTATCGGCTTCTATTACCTTTTGCGCAATGTGGGCCAGCCGCTGCCCTTTATTCTGGATTGGGATCTGATATGGCCGGCAGGGTTGGTGCTGCTGGGCTTAGGCGTGCTGATCGACTGCTTCCGCTGGGGCAACCGCTGGCACGAAAGGTGGCTGCAGCGCCATAGGTGTGGGGAGGAAGCCATGGAATACAGCGAGAGCGACGAGGGCTTTCTCTATGTACGGGCTGTTTTTGGTCAGGGCAACCGCCGGGTACGAATGGAAAAGCTTACGGGCGGCAAGGTGGATTATGTTTTCGCCGGCGGCGAGTTGGATCTCACAGGCGTCAAGGCTCTGGGGGATAACGCAGCAGCCGCTTTGCAGGTCCACGTGGTATTTGCGGGGTGCAGCATATTCCTGCCGCCGCACATCCGGGTGGAAAACAAGGCCAATTGCGTATTCGGCGGGGTGGAGATTAAAGGCGGCCCTGCGAACCCCACATCCGTGCTCACTTTGACTGGGGATGTGGTGTTCGGCGGCATCGAGATACGGTATATAGGCTAAATTTCTCATCGGTAGTTGACGAAACCGCGCGCTTCCAGTATAATATCATGTGTTTGGTTTATGCCTCAAAGCGGCAAGGGTTGCCATGCTGCAACGGAGAGGGGAGGGGAAAGATTTGGAAATTCGCGTAGGTGAAAACGAGTCTCTGGAGAGTGCTCTCAAACGGTTTAAGCGTAAATGCGCCCGTAGCGGCGTTCTGGCCGAGGTGCGTCGGCGTGAGCATTACGAGAAGCCCAGCGTAAAGCGTAAAAAGAAGGCTGAAGCGGCTAGGAAGCGCAAGTATTAACCATAAGCTTCCGGCATACGATATATTCGGGATCAACCATTCCGTCCTTCCCGGATAAAGCAGCCCGCGTCGGCATAATCAAACCGCAATAGAATCGCGCTAAAGCCCGCCTATATAGGCGGGCTTTTTGACGCCCGCCGGCGCACCACTTTTTTGACAGGAAGTTGCATAGGATATAAGGAAACGGGAGGCGAGGGCAATGGCGATGACGAATTTCTGCGATTTGCGGCGCAAGGAAGTAATCAACCTTCGAGACGGAGCGCGGCTGGGCTGCATCTGCGATTTTGAGATAGACGCCTGCTCCGGACTGGTGCGCTCCATCGTGGTGCCTGGGCCGCCGCGCTTTTTTGGCCTTTTCCGCAGCGACGAGGAGCTGGTTATCCCCTTTAACCGCATCACCAAGATCGGCGATGATGTGATATTGGTAGACGTGATGCTGTGAATGCCTGCGAATTTTCTTGTATATAATATTAAATTGGAAGCTGGAAAATAGGCGATTTATGTGCTATCATAATAAAATAGAGCATATATTATATGCCGCGCGCATGCAGGAGGCACACTTTAATGAAATGTCGCTATTGTTTGAGCACAGATAGTAAGGTTGTGGATTCCCGGCCCACGGATGACGGCACCTCCATCCGCCGCAGGCGCGAGTGCATCAATTGCGGCAAGCGCTTTACCACCTATGAAAAGATCGAAGAGATCCCCATCAGGGTGATCAAAAAGGATGGCTCCCGTGAGCCTTTCGACAGCTCGAAGATCCTTTCCGGCGTACGCAAAGCATGCGAAAAGAGGCCCGTATCCTCTGCAGATCAGGAGTTGTTGGTGGATAGCGTGGTGCGCGAGGTCTTTAATTCACTGGAACAGGAAGTGCCCAGTAATGCCATCGGCGAAATGGTTATCCGCAGGCTCAAAGATTTAGACGAAGTGGCCTATGTGCGCTTTGCCTCGGTTTACCGTCAATTTAAAGATATCAGCACCTTTATGGAGGAGCTCAAGCTGCTTTTGGATGAAAAATAGCATGTACCGCAAAATTACAGACTACCCTGGTAAGGCCGCGCGGTTTGAGCACGGCTTTTTTTACGAAAAAAATGGCGAAACCGGCCTTTACAAGGCGCGCGCCCTGCTGCTGCCCGGCCTCTCACACGGCTTTTCCACCCGCGAGGGCGGGGTGAGCGAGGGCCCCTTCGCTTCTCTCAACCTGCACTGGGATAAGGATGGCTGCGAGCCGGATGTGCTGGAAAACTACAGCCGCTTCGCGCGCGGCGCAGGCCTTTGCTATGAAGATATGGCCATCGTCAACCATGAGCACGGGGCCACGGTGCTGCGGCTGGATGCTTCCCACCGGGGCCGGGGCTTTG